>JAKOMP010000195.1 GCA_022241785.1 Cyanocohniella sp. LLY
TTTCGATAAAAAAACCCCTACTTCTGGCATGACATGCTTCTGCATTTGACTCCGCACTGCTTCTTCAATTCCTGCAAGATTTGTGAGCTTTTCTTTTGACGTATCTTCGTACAATATTTTAGAGATCGCCTGAATATGTTCTTGAAGAGCTTGCTTTTGTTCTGGGGTCATCGGTAAGTAAATACACTCGTCTTACTTATCCTGACTGATTTTCGCCTTCTTTGCAAAAAACTGGGATGCTCCCGGTTTATCTGCTTGTGCAGAAGCTGGCTTTGGCATCAGTGAAGCCAGATTTAAGGCTTTTATCCAACAGTTGCGTTCAATTACACCCCGCTCAGGAACTTTCTTCAACTTAGAACCTACCGCCAGCTGTAAACTCAACTAAGAATGTTGGTACTTAATCCTCTTCTAAGAAACCAGATTTTCTGAGGGCTGAGGAATAAGCTCAAAACCAAAAGCTTGGGCTTTTTTGTGGAGATTATTAACCATTCGCTCACGATAACGCTGCTCATAATAATTCATACCAGGATCGGTGTAATCTCCTCCAGATGTCCAAAGTTTGTAAAAAATCCGCGCCATCTTATGAGCAGTAGCAGTAATAGCTTTAGGAGAGCCAAGCCGAGAACGTAAACGACGATAAAACGCACCCAAAGCAGAATGACTTTTGCCGGCAGTTTGTGCTGCCATGCGGAAAGCATTGGCAGCGCGGTTGACAACAGGACGAGTCTGAGAACTTTTAATTTTGCCACCAGTAATGCGGTTGCCAGGGCAAAGACCAAGCCAAGAAGTAAAGTGTTTAACTGTGGGGAAGCGACTGGTTCCTTTGCTCTTAGTCTAATGCTTGCAAGATTTGTCTAAGCTTTTTTCTAAAGCGATTTCATGATTATTTCAAGAGAGAACAACCGGACTTGATTTTAGGAGAAATAGAATGATACTGCACGATAAAGTGGCGTTAGTTACGGGAGGCGCATCGGGAATTGGTCGAGCAACAGCGATTGCATTCGGTGCTGCTGGAGCCAAAGTGGTCTTCTCGGACATACGCGGTGTAGAAGCGGAAGAAACTGCTGATTTGATTCGCGAGACTGGGGCGGAATGCTTGTTCGTGAAATCAGATGTATCGAGTGAGGCGGATGTCCGGGAATTGGTGCAGAAAGCGATAAGCTGGGTACAGCTTGCGCTTCGCGAACGCGACCTACGGCAGACTCGATTGTGCCTTTAACAATGCTGGCATTGATCTTGCTGTTAAATCACTGCACGAACAATCGATTGAGGATTTTGACAAGATCATGTCGATCAATGCGCGAGGAGTATTTCTGTGCATGAAATATGAAATTCAACAGATGCTCACCCAGGGCGCAGGCGCGATCGTGAACAATTCGTCCACCAATGGTCTTGTTGCGCTGCCGGGAATTTCTCCCTACGTTGCCAGCAAACACGCGGTGATGGGGCTGACACGCACTGCCGCACTTGACTATGCCAAACAGGGCATTCGGATTAATGCTGTTAATCCTGGTCCCATTGCGACTGATCTAATGGCTCGTAGCGCTGACCAGATAGGCTTAACGTTCGATGATCTTGGGTCTATGGTTCCGATCGGTCGGATCGGTCAGGCAACAGAAATTGCTCAAGCGGTGGTATTTCTCTGCTCTGATGCTGCCAGCTATATTACAGGACAACCTTTAGCGATCGATGGTGGGTATACAGCGAGTTGATTGAAACAGTTCTATCTAGAACATGAAACTATAGCCGAATGGCACTAAGTTAAGACACAGCCCTTGCCCTGACTGGTCCCCAGCCTGAAGGCGGGAACCCATTCTGGGAGGCTCTCCCTCTTCCCTCATGGTGGCAGAACCAACGCTCGCCCTGGATTTACCCCTGAAAGTACTGGCATGGGAAGCGACTGACGGCAAGGTGTGGGTGAGTTACAACGATAAAACAGCGATTTTCTCTCTCGCATGAGTTGGTGAAAAATATCGCTATCATTGCACCTTTAATCAATGAAGCACTTAGTTCTGTCGATCACAAATAAGTTGCAGAATTAGCACGTTCAGCAAAACTGCCGATTTCCTAACGTTCGAGGGCACACATCTCAAGGGTCGAAAAGAAATCGCTGCATTTCATCAGCAAGCGTTCGACACAGTTATCAAAGGAACATGCCTGGAGGGTGAGGTGAATTTTGTCCGCTTCGTGAACTCGCAACTCGCGCTCATGCACGTAGTTGTCAGGGTAATACTGCCCGGACAAACTGAAACTTCACCGTCACGAGATTCGCTACCGCTATACGTCGTAACGAAATGCGACGAAGGTTGGCAGATCGAAGGGTTGCTCAATACCCGGAAGTTAACGCTAGAACGTCAATTCTTCTTAGACGACTTTGACTCCCTGAGTGCAGAGGCTCAACGTCAAGTGACCGACCTCATTGCAGGTCTCAAAGCGAGTGGAGTAATCACTCCGACGCAAATTGATGCGAAATAAAACCAATCTCCATCAGGAGGACAATCATGAAACCTCAACTCATTTTCGGAGTACTAACGATCGCAACAGGATTGCTCGGAGGTTCATTCACTCATCCCGCGATAGCGTTCGCGGAGCGTGTGCTTTGCACTCAGCGCTGCTGCGAGGCGCAGATCGCACACAGCATTCCTCCACAACAAACCTCCCCCATTCTGATCGCCACTGCCTACACTGATTTAACCTTACCTACCTTGCGCCAAGGCGATCGCGGCAGAAACGTGCAATTGTTACAGCGCATCCTTCAAGACAATGGCTTTTTAGGAGCCGCAGGTGTGAAGTCAGGCAATCCAAGAGGGGCGATCGTCGATGGCATCTTTGGTGCGGTCACAACGTCTGCGGTACGCGATCTCCAGCGACGATACAGAATCCCAGTTACAGGGCGAGTCAATCCAACCACCTGGGAAGTCCTGGATATGCACGAAAACCCCTATCGATCGCCGCTTCCCTGGAAACAACAGAACATTACACAACCATAAGCCACAGGAGATTTCTAATGAACCGAAAGATTCTTTCAATCAAAATCACAACTACAACCACAATCGCAATCACAATTCTGTTCGGCGTACTCCTACTGTTCAATTTTCCATCCCTGGCTCAAGTCAGTTCACAAGTGATTCCCAGAATCGAAGTGATCGAAGGTTCTGAAGGGATTCCACCCAGCTACCGTTTGGTCATCAGCCTGTCGCAGGACAATGTTTATGTCTTCTGTCCGACTAGCTTCGAGCCACAGTTGAACTATCTGCGAAATGTGAAGGCGATTCAATGTAAGCCGTTTACCAGTCCCTAGAAGTAAACCAGTGAGGGGCAACAGCATAACAACTTACACCACTTTGTTGCTTTGAACAAGAGAATGGGCGATCACCATCATATCGGACTCTACCGCCAGGGCAATCTTTGTATTACTCCGGCGGGCATCCCTAGCGGCTACCATGCCGAAGGAGACGACCATTACCTGTATGTGCAAATTTCCTCATTTTTTTACAAGAGGTTGCACAGGAATCTCTTGAACTCAATCCAGACCGAGTGGAAGTGATACCAGCATTTCAGGTTCGCAATCCCTGGTTGACTGACAAAACTCAAGTAGAATAGCAATATGACTTGACCCGAAACTCTCTTTC
>JAKOMP010000016.1 GCA_022241785.1 Cyanocohniella sp. LLY
TCTCCCTGCGCGCCACCTTGATCCCGGTCCCGGCGCTTCGCCATACGCTATAGCGCGAACTTATCGCTGCGGCCCCGGTTTTGAATTGGCTTGACTGTCCTGGGGGGCGTCCAAGTTTGTCCTACTAATGTCTTTGATTCTGTACCCAATCAACCACCTGTGATTGCCCGGAAGGAAGACTGTCAAACTTGTTTTATGTGTGAGGCGTATTGTCCTGTGGATGCGCTTTATGTTGCGCCGGAATCTCATACTGAAACTCAGGTCAATGAGGATGATTTGATTGAAAGTGGCATTATGGGTGAATATCGTCGGATATTGGGTTGGGGATATGGCAGAAAGAACAATAGTGAGTTAGATGCTGCTCATAAGTTACGCCAATTGCCGCGTCCTTATCAAAGTTAATTTGGGTGTATCATAAGACCCCTCCCCCTTCGGGTGATGCCTCCGGCACGCTACGCGGTAAGCGCAGCCATGCCCGCAGGGCTTTACATCAGTCGCCTACGGTGGGAAACCCGCCTACAGCGCTGGTTCACCGCAAGCGGGGAGGGTTAGGGAGGGGTTCTTTTTATGCATCTTTTTATGCATCTTTATATAAAATTGGTATTAGCCGCTATTTATACTCTTGCAATGAGCCTAGCTTGGCAATTCCCGGCCAGATTCTCGCTATGGCAATTACTACTAAAATTGTCCCGATGCCACCGCCAACTACAGAGATGACTGGGCCAAATAGGGCTGCTGTCAAACCTGATTCAAAGCCACCCAATTCATTAGAAGCACTAATAAATACGCTATTAATTGCGGCAACTCGACCACGTAAATGATCTGGTGTTCTAATTTGCACTAAGGTATGACGAATCACAACACTAATTGTATCTAGTGCGCCACTAAGTATCAGCATCAATAGTGACAGCCAAAACCAACGAGATAATCCAAATATAATTGTCACTACACCAAAGCCAATTACTGACCAGAGTAAGGCTGGCCCGGCTTTACGTAGAGGTGGTAAATATGCCAGGGAAATAGCCATAAATAAAGCCCCGATGGAGGGGGCTGCTTGTAAATAGCCCAATTCTAATGGCCCTACCTGCAAAATATCCCTAGCGAAAATTGGTAGTAAGGCGATCGCACCCCCTAGTAAAACGGCAAACATATCTAGGGTAATGGCTGCTAAAATTAATTGGTTCTGCCAGACAAACTTAGCCCCGGCTGACAGGGCTTTAAGTGAAACTGGTTCTGTGGAACGAATGGTCTTTTGTTTTGAGATGGCTACTGTTAAAATAAAACACAGCAAACCTGCGATCGCCGCTAATACATATACACCTGTAGCACCGCCTAAAAAAGCAATCCCAAATCCTCCCACAGCTGGGCCGATAACTGAAGCTAATTGAAAGCTACTACTATTCCAGGTGGCGGCATTAGTGAAGACATGAACAGGTATTAATTGCCACATCAAAGCATCACTGGCAGGTTTCAAGAATGCCCTACCAATCCCTGTTAATACTAAGCAGGCGTAAATTAAAAATATTGCCCCTTGCGTCCAGGAAAGTACTGCCAAACCCAGTGAACATAAGACCAGTAGCAGTACTGATAGTAACATTGTGAGCTTGCGATCGCGGCGATCAGCTACGTGACCTGCAATTAAGGTGAGGGCAATCATAGGTAGCACTTGAGCTAACCCCACACCACCCAAAGCCAAAGCTGAATTAGTGCGCTCGTAGAGTTCCCAACCAATGGCCACAGTCTGCATTTGTGACCCAACAAACAAAACTACACGCCCAATTGTAAATAGTCGATAATCTCGAAACCTCAGCGCTGCAAAAGGATCATGCTTTGCAGATTCATCATTGGGGAGGTTTAATTTCTCTTTGCTCGAAGACATTTTTTAGTAGACCTAACCCTTCTTCAATGTGCGAAATTTGCTCTGGTGTGAGATTGTCCAGAAGTTCGGCAATATGAGCGCGAGTTTGGTCTTGGGATTGCTTTAAATGATGCCTTCCCTCTTCAGTTAAATTCAGAAGAACTCGCCGCCGTTCTTGGGGATCATCGACACGTTGAACAAAGTTGCGTTGTACTAATCTTTCTGTAGTTGCTGAAGCTGTCGCACAGGTGACACCCAGATGTTCTGCTAAATCAGATAACGAAGCATCTGGATTGCGATTGAGAAATGCCAGCGATCGCAACTGTGGTACTGATAAGGAAGCAGCACTATGAACCCGCATATCTGCGCGAATAAACCGCATCATTAAGGGAACTGTCTCCATAACTCTAGCGGCACATTCTTCAGCAGTTTTAGGTTGCGTAGATTTACTTTTTTTCATAATGCTAAACGTTCTCTTAATTACATTGCTACCCGTGGATAAAGTTTTCCACAAATTAGGGTTAAGCCTATCAATGTTAACAAGAGAATCATACAGTCCCAACCATAGCCATAAACACTAGTGCCGTTGGCTAACATTGTTCCCCGTAATGCGTCCACTTCGTAAGTCAAAGGATTGATGTGAGATAAAAACTTTAACCAGTTTGGCATTAAGGTAATGGGATAGATGGCATTACTAGCAAAAAATAACGGCATAGTTAACAATTGTCCAATTCCTGTCATCCGTTCTCTGGTTTTCACCAAACAACCAATAATTAAGGAAAAAGTGCAGAAACAACCAGCACCCAGCATCACAACTAGTAAGACTTGCAAAAAAGCTAAAGGATGCAGATTCAGTTGTACACCTAACAAAAATGCCAATCCATAAATAATAAATACCTGTGATAAACACCTGATCCCACAAGCCAAAGACTTACCCAATACCATCGATATTCTGGGTGTCGGACTAGCCAGAAATTTATGTACAACACCTAAATCTCGCTCCCAAATTAGTGTCATCCCACCTGTAAAAATGGCGACAAACAAAACACTCTGTGCCAGAATACCAGCCGCCATAAAGTCTAAATAAGGTAAATCCCCTGTAGGAATTGCTCGCAGACGAGAGAAGACTTGACCAAAAATTAATAGCCATAACGCAGGTTGTACTGCGCGAATGATTAAATCAGTGGGATCGTGCCGAAGTTTCCGCACTTCCATTTCGGCAATTACAAGAGTTTTTGTGAATATCTGATTTAATGCAGAGATGACATTATTAGTCCGGCGATGAGGTTTTGTTCTAACCCAACCGTTGAGATGTACGTCTGGTTCTTGCTGTGTCACGGTAGTTGACTCCTCCTGATTTTAATTGATCGCCTGTATGGTGAATAAAGACATCATCCAAGGTGGCATTAGGTTTATCCAAAGCGGCTTTCAAGTCACTGGGTACGCCTGTTGTCACAACTTGGCCTTGCTGCATAATCACGACTCGATTACATAAACTGTCGGCTTCTTCTAAAAAGTGAGTAGTTAAAAAGATGGTTGTACCGTAATCTTCCCGCAGTTGTTGTACGAGTTCCCATACTTGATTACGGGCAATGGGATCTAATCCCACAGTCGGCTCATCGAGGAATAAAATTCGGGGTTGGTGCATGATTGATTGGGCAATTTCTAGCTTGCGAATCATACCACCAGAATAGTTACGTACTAAGCGGTGAGCTGCATCTTGCAAACCCATGAAACTGAGAACATCGTGAATACGCCTTTGTCGGCGGCTACGGGGAATGTCATATAGCTTGGCAAAGATTAACAGATTTTCGTAACCTGTCAGACTCCCATCAGCAGATAAAGCTTGGGGTACATAGCCTAATAATCTTCTCACATCAGCAGCCTGATGTGTTACGTCGTAGCCTGCTATGGTTGCTTTCCCGGCGCTGACGGGTAACAGGGTAGTTAACATCTTGATAACTGTGCTTTTACCCGCACCATTGGGGCCGAGTAAGCCAAAGATTTCGCCATCTTCTACAGTGATGCTTAAATTATCTACTGCAACTGCTTTGTCAAAATAACGTGTCAGTCCTTGAGTTGCCAAAATCACTGCTGGAGAATCATGAGGTAGTGATTTTGATATGTCTGTGTTTCCCGTAAATATAGTCACGAGTTTTTCGCAATTCAATATTTAGTTTATCTAAATATTAGTTTCTCACAATTTATCGGGAAGTCAAGAGTCTATGTACGAATTATTGACACACTCCCCAGCCTGAAGGCATGGGGATTCTAGGCTCAAACAGTAATTGCAGGCAAAGCCCGACTTACATCACCTAACCTAATGGTCGATGCCCCAACCATTTGAATATTACGTGCGGCGTTTTCATCCCTGCCATTAATTGATTGACAGGATGGACAATGCCATTGTCTAACCAACAAATCAAGGCTTTCTAAAACATAGCCACAGTGGGAACAGGTCTTAGTGCTGGGATACCATTGGTCGATGAACACAACCAATTTATTCTTCTTTTTAGCAACCCATGCGAGGATTTGTATAAACTCACCAAAAGCCAAGTCTGATATCTTGCGTCCCCAAAGACGTTGCATTCCCCTAAGATTTAAAGTCTCAAAACATAGAACATCGAACTTATCAGTTAATTCATGTGCCAACTTCCAAAACCAGTCGCGTCTACGATGAGAAATATCCTCATGCTTGCGGACTAAATTCTTTCTAGCACGTTCTCTGTTAGATGAACCTTTTGACTTTTTGGAATGCTGTGAACTCGCCTTTTTAATAGCGTTAAGAGATTGCTGGAAAAATTGGGGAGACTCAATTGTTGTACCGTCAGAGCAGGTGAGGAATGTTCGCAAACCAAAGTCAAAACCAGCGATTTTACCCGTCTTCACTTCAACTTCCGGTTGACTACTTTCGTCAACAACCACAACCATAAACAATTCACCCAATGGTGTGCGTTTAATAGTTAGGGTCTTGACTGTTCCCTCGATCTCTCTCGACTGCCAAAATTGATAAATCTTGTTGCCAATTTTTACTCTATTACCACCCAAAAACTTATAACCTGCTTGTTTTAGGGTGAATGATTTATATTTTTTAACTTTCTTGAATCCTGGTGGACGTACTCCTTTGTTATTGTGCTTAAAAAATAATTGGTAGGCTTTCTCAATGCGTTGACAGATATCTTGCACTGCTTGAGAACCTACTGATTGCCAAAATGAATTACGCTTTCTCAACTTGGCAATGTGAGACTGAAGTTTTGCACAACTTAAATGCTTGCCCCACATCCGATAGTAGCGTTTGTGTAGGGCAATGCAATGATTATAAATTACCCCGGCAGCATTGATTATACGCTTGAGGCATCTATTTTTTTTGTGTTGATATAGCTTAAACTTCAGTGTTTTCATATTAGTATTTTACCAAAAATATGAAACTAAAAACTCAAATTATTTTTAAATTAAGCAAAGTCGCTCTTCAAGGGCGAGGCTTTAAACCCATGTTTTTGGTAAACTCTGCTATTTCTAGACGATTTCCCCCAGGATCACGAATAAAAAAGCGGTTGACGAAGGGTATGGGCTGACCATTGATAATTTCTACTCCATGATTTTGCAGATGTTGTGCAAAAGCTGGTAAGTTGTTAACTTGAAAACAAATATGTCGTCTTGATGTTGCGTTATTTACTGAGTTTTCTGTGCTGACATGAATTTGAATATTTCCCAGTACATACCATGCGCCCTCATTAGCTTGCAGAGCCTCTGGTTTAGTAATTTCTTTTAGTCCTAGAACTTGACTATAAAAAAACAGCATAGAATCTTTAGCTTCAGTAGATGATGTCACCTGAATATGATCAATTGCATTCAGCCACATTGTCATGTTCTCCAAATTACTTTTTGACTCATACCATTTCCCGATAAATCTGATACAGATGTAAACCCTGAAAGCTGTGCTGCATCTAAGTTTTTTAATTGCGTAAAGCCCTAGTGGGCATGGCTGCGCTTAACACGCAGTGTGCCGGAGGCTCTATTGCGTACAGCCTGGCGGCATCCGGAGGCTAAGAGTACGAATTAGTATCAGTAGTTATTACTGAGATTGTAATTGCAGTGTTTGAGACATTATGCAATACTATTTCTAATCTACGATAAATCGATAAAGTTTAAGAACATTATTGTTGTCTTCAATTGGCTAGAAGATGTTGACCTTAAGGAAAGGATGCTTAAACAATGACAGATTCATCGCACTCTCTGTAATAATTTTTACTAATGTCCAGACATCAATCACCCTTCCAAAAACCAGAGGAAGAAGTACAATCCGCTTCTCCCGATTCTCTTACCATGGTTCGTAAACAAGAAGTTGTGCAACTCCTCAAGAAAATTAACGATTCCATCCTCAAAAATGACATCGTTAGTCTGGGAATGGTGCGAAATTTGCGAATAGTTGATGACTATATATATTTGCGTTTATATATCGGTTCCCATCAACATCAATTAGAAGCCGAGATTCAAACTGTATTATCATCTCTGACTTGGAGCAAAAAAACTTACATTCAACTCTGTACCATTCCTCAAGTAAGAACCACTCTAGCCGTTTCCAGTGGTAAGGGTGGTGTGGGTAAATCTACCACGGCGGTTAATTTAGCAGCTGCTTTGCAATTAGCCGGGGCAAAAGTCGGTCTGTTGGATGCTGATGTTTACGGCCCCAATGTCCCGCAAATGCTGGGGCTGGGTAAATCTGAGGTGAAAGTTATCGATACTCCCAATGGCCAAAGGTTTGTACCATTAGAAGCTTACGGGATTAAAGTGATGTCTGTGGGACTGTTAGCAGAAGCAGACCATCCTTTAGCTTGGCGTGGCCCGGTTTTACACAAAATTATTATCCAATTTATCCATGAAGTAGAGTGGGGAGAATTGGATTATTTATTAATTGACCTTCCTCCTGGTACTGGTGATGCTCAAATTACGATTGTGCAAGAAAGCCCTATTTGTGGGGTAATCTTGGTCACAACTCCCCAAAATGTCGCTGTTTCGGATGTCCGCCGCAGTATTTATATGTTTCGTCAAGTTGGGGTTCCTGTGGTCGGTATTATCGAAAATATGAGCTATTTTCTAGGAAGTGGTGGCGAAAAAATTCCGATTTTTGGCAGTGGTGGAGGTCAAAGGTTGGTAGAAGAACTCAAAGCACCGCTTTTAGGACAGATTCCTATTGATCCCCTCATCTGTAATGGTGGGGATGTTGGAGAACCGCTAACACTTGCTGACCCTGATTCCACAGCTAGTCAAGTATTTGTACGAATTGCTGAGGCGTTAAATGCTACTTTTGCTGGTTCTGTTTGAGTAATTTTCGGCGTTGCTATTAAATAGGAATTAGTTTCACGCAGAGTCGAGCCAGTGCGTTGGGCGGCTCCGCCGACTTGTAGCAACTGGCGTGCAGAGAGTAAGAGTTTGAGAAACGCCTCAGCACAATTTATTTATAAAATACGGTAATTCGACTGATTTATAGTAGATTAAATGAAGGACGCATAGGAGTAAGTTATGGCAGAGAAATTAGATGGTAAAGTAGCTATTATTACTGGAGCTTCTGCGGGGATTGGTGAAGCTACGGCTATAGCCTTAGCAGTAGAAGGGGCAAAGGTGGTAATTGCAGCTAGAAGAGGCGATCGCCTGGAAGCATTAGCCCAAAAAATTGCTACAAATGGTGGACAAGCATTACCTATAGTTACTGATATCACCGACGAAACCCAAGCCAACAACCTCATCCATAAAGCCAACGCAGAGTTCGGGCGAGTTGATATTTTAGTCAATAACGCAGGTATAGCCCTGACAGGGAATATTGATGGCGGTAACACCTCAGATTGGCGACGGATGTTTGATGTCAACGTCTTCGGATTGCTTTATGCTACCCATGCAGTCTTACCAATTTTTAAAGCCCAAGGTGTCGGACATATCGTTAATATTTCATCAGTCGCAGGTCGTTTAGCCCGTGCAGGTGTGGGGATATACAATGCCACTAAATGGGGTGTGAATGCTATTTCCGAATCTTTACGGCAAGAAGTATTAAAAGATAACATCCGCGTTACCATTATCGAACCTGGTTTAGTCGATACAGAAATCAACAATCATATTACCGACCCCATATCCAAACAGATTAGTGAAGAACGACGTAAATCAATCAAAGCCTTAGAAAGCGAAGATATTGCCAGGGCGATCGCCTATGCTGTAACTCAGCCACCCCACGTTAATGTGAATGAAATTCTCATTCGACCAACTCAGCAAGATAGATAAGGTGAAAGTATTAATTATCTGGCAATTTTCCGAGGCTGAAAAACTGAATTTACTCAAATTATGGATGAAATATTTATGCTGACTGCTCTAGATCAAAGCAGAAAAGCATTACCACAATGTTTGCCCAACCCACCAGTAGGCTGCGTAATCGTAGACAATGAAAAAATAGTGGCGCAAGGATATACACAACCACCAGGAAAACCTCATGCTGAGGCTAATGCGCTCAACCATATTCAAGGAAAAGCTTTCGACTTCTTGAAAATGTATGTAACTCTTGAACCTGGTTCTTTTTATGGACGTAAACCTGCGTGTGCTTTAACCATTTCTGAAGATACTCGTATACATGAAATATATGTATCTATACTTGATTCAGATCCTCGCAACAATGGTCAAGGATTAGAAATTATTAGAAAAGCAGGAAAGACAGTTTATGTAGGGTTATGCGCCAATGAGGTGAACACTTTTCTGAGACAATATTTATTAAGGTGATAAAAAATAATCTAGATAGAGCAATGAAAGAAAATAGCATAATTACTAATTTTCATGCTCATGTCTACTACGATACTGACATTCGTGAAATTGCTGCCCGTATCCGAGAAGGCTTAGGAGCTAGATTTGAAGTACAGTTGGGACGCTGGCATGACAACCCTATTGGCCCGCATCCCAAATCCATGTATCAAGTTGCCTTTTCCCCATCTGAATTTACACAAGTTGTTCCCTGGTTAATGCTCAACCGTGAGGGGTTAGATATTCTCGTCCACCCAAACACAGGCGATGATGTCACAGATCATACAGCCCACGCCCTCTGGCTAGGCACCAAGCTAGATTTAAACATCGATTTCCTCCAACGCATCAAACCCAACGCCTCTTAATTACGAATTACAAATTACGAATTACGAATTACGAATTAACGCTTGCGTGCTAAAGTCAGACCATCTGCGATCGCAATCAAACTTAAATCTATGCGATCGTCTTGAGATAGCTTACTATTAAACTCACGAATAGCTACAGTAGCCGAATCTTCTACTTCCGGCTGAATCACCCTTCCAGACCACAGCACATTATCAATAGCAATTAAACCACCAGGTCGTACTAACTTTAACGCTGATTCGTAATAACTGTAATAGTTTTCCTTATCAGCATCAATAAAAGCAAAATCAAAAGTTTCTGCCTGACCTTGTGATAAAAGATACTGTAAACTTTCTGTTCCTGGCGCTAGGAGCAAGTCAATTTTATCTGCCACACCTGCTTTCTCCCAATAGCGACGAGCAACCGATGTAAACTCTTCACTGACATCACAGGCAATAATCTTACCATCAGGCGGCAGAGCTAAAGCAACACTCAAAGAACTGTAACCAGTAAAAACTCCTACTTCCAATGTTTTCTTTGCATTAATTAACTTGACTAAAAGCGCCAAAAACTGTCCTTGTTCTGGTGCAACCTGCATATTTGCACGAGAATGATTAGCGGTTTCTTGGCGTAACTGCAAAAGAACTTCTGGTTCACTTAAAGAGACGGATAACAGGTATTCGTGCAGATTTTGCGTTATATTCAGTGTTTTTCCAGTAGACATACTTTTTTTGGAGCTTGCATTTACAGCTTATTTATGTAAATATCCTACTATTAAATACGGTAAATTGCTAGATTTAGTGTAGTATTAAATCTACCTGTGTTTGCAATGTAAGTATGTTGACCAAGTATTTACCTAAACGATTGATGAAGATTGTCAGTAGCTTTCTTCAGAATTATGAATTAACCAGAACGGCTGTATTTGCTTTATTCTTTGCCGTCGGATTAAGCTTGACTCTTGTCATATCTGCGTGTTCTCCCAATAACACAAGCAACTCCGCCGCCACACAAGCAACAAGTCAAGGTGTAGTGATTCGTATCGGCTATCAAAAAGCGGCAACTATTCTGAATGCGCTGAAAAACAGAGGTGGTTTAGCACAAACTTTAGAAGCGACTGGTGCGAGAGTCACATGGGCAGAATTTCCCGCAGGCCCACCTATGCTAGAAGCTATGAACGCAGGTAGTATTGACTTTGGTTACACAGGTGAATCACCACCAATATTTGCTCAAGTTGCAGGTACTCCCTTGCTTTATGTGGCGTATGATCCTTGGAGTCCGAAAGCTGAAGCAATTATCGTGCGTAAAGATTCACCAATTCAAACAGTTGCTGACCTCAAGGGGAAAAGAGTAGCCTTTGCTAGAGGGTCAAATACTAACTATCTTGTGGTCAAAGCTGTAGAAGCTGCCGGATTAAACTATAGTGACATTCAACCAACACATCTCACACCAGCAGATGCCCGTGCAGCATTTGAAGGCGGTAATGTTGATGCTTGGGCAATTTGGGACCCTTATTTAGCAGCAGTAGAGCATGATACAGAAGTAAGGATTTTAACAGATGCCACAAATTTAGCACCGAATCGGGGTTACTATCTTGCTCGTCAAGACTTTGTTAAGTCTCACCCAGATTTGTTGAAAACCATTTTAGATGAAGTCGGCAAAGTAGACGAATGGGCAACAAATAATCCAGCAGAAGTTGCCAAGTTTCTAGAACCAGAATTAGGTATTCCCGCAGCAGCCTTAGAGATTGGGGAAAAACGGCGGAAGTATGGCGTTTTACCGCTAACAGATGAAATCATCACTCAGCAACAAGAGATTGCTGATACTTTTTACAAAATCAAGCTAGTTCCTAAGCAAATCCAAGTCAAAGACATCGTTTGGAACGGTAATAAATCCTAGAAATTTCCTCCCCATTCCCTCGGTTACTGAGCGACTTGTACTGAGCGACTTGTACTGAGCGAAGTCGAAGTAAGTCGAAGTAACTCCCCACTCCCCATTTGTAAAAGCTTATGAATATCAACACTCAACAAATAAAAACTGATGTACTTGTCATTGGTGGCGGTACGGCTGGGACAATGGCAGGTATCAAAGCCAAACAAGCAAATCCAGACGCAGAGGTACTGATTTTAGAAAAGGCTAACATACGACGGAGTGGTGCGATCGCAATGGGGATGGATGGGGTAAACACCGCCGTCATTCCTGGACACTCGACACCAGAACAATACGTCCGCGAAATCACCCTAGCTAACGATGGTATTGTCAACCAAAAAGCCGTATATCAAACAGGCAAATTAGGTTATGAAGTCATCCAAGAACTAGAAAGCTGGGGTGTGAAATTTCAAAAAGATGCCCAAGGCAACTATGACTTAAAACAAGTGCATCGTGTAGGTAAATATGTCTTACCCATGCCAGAAGGTAAAGACCTGAAAACCATTCTCACCAGGCAAGTCAAACGCCACAAAGTCAAAGTCACAAATCGCGTCATGGCAACCCGTGTGTTAGTCAAAGCTGGACGTGCGATTGGTGCTGTGGGATTTGATGTTAGAAACGGCGATTATATAATCATTCAAGCCAAAGCCGTCATCTTATGCACAGGTGCTTGTGGCAGATTAGGATTACCAGCTTCCGGCTATCTCTACGGCACTTACGAAAATCCCACCAATGCCGGGGACGGCTATTCAATGGCTTATCATGCAGGTGCAGAACTCAGCAATATTGAATGTTTTCAAGTTAATCCTTTAATCAAAGATTATAACGGCCCTGCCTGTGCTTATGTCGCTGGGCCATTTGGCGCACATACAGCCAACGCCGAAGGAAATCGCTTCATTAGTTGCGACTATTGGAGTGGTCAAATGATGTTGGAAATTTGGAAAGAATTAAACTCTGGGAAAGGGCCAGTCCAACTAAAAATGACCCACCTTGATGAAGATACAATCGCCGAAATTGAATCCATACTTTGGGCGAATGAACGACCAAGTAGAGAACGCTTTCATCAAGGCAGAAATGAAGATTACCGCACCCACGGCGTAGAGATGCACATCTCAGAAATCGGCTTATGTAGCGGTCATAGTGCCTCTGGCGTATGGGTAAACGAAAACGCCCAAACAACAGTCCCAGGTTTATATGCAGCTGGAGACATGGCCAGCGTTCCCCATAATTATATGATTGGAGCATTTGTTTTTGGTCGCATAGCTGGGACTCATGCCATTGAATATATTGAAAATTTAGATTTTACCGAACCAGATACAGATTTTTTAGAAGCTGAAAAAATCAGAATTTATGCCCCATTAACTCGTCCCAATGGTGTACCTCATACTCAAGTTGAATATAAATTAAGACGCTTAGTTAATGATTATCTGCAACCACCAAAATCAGGTAATAAAATTGAGATTGGTTTGAAGAATTTTGTCCAATATCAACAAACCTTAGATTTAATGGGTGCGCGTGACCCCCATGAATTGATGCGTTCTCTAGAAGTGCATTTTATTCGAGACTGTGCAGAAATGGCAGCCAGAGCATCATTATATCGTCAAGAAACACGTTGGGGACTTTATCATTACCGTTTAGATTATCCCGAAAAGAATGATGATGAGTGGTTTTGTCACGTCAACTTAAAAAAAAATGAATCAGGACAAATGGTATTATTTAAACGTCCTGTAGATCCTTACATTGTAGAAGTAGATGCAGTCAAAGAATTTTATGATGTAACTGTAAGGTAAAATCATGCCTATTTATAACTCAATTGGTCAGCAATATTCAAGAACTCGTGTTCCTGATATTCGCATTGTCAATCAACTAATTGATTTACTCAATTTACCAAAAGATAGCATTATCGCTGATATTGGTGCTGGTACTGGTGGTTACAGCCTAGCTCTAGCTAACCAAGGATTTTTTGTTAATGCTATTGAACCTTCTGTAGTGATGCAAAAACAAGCAGGAAATCATCCGCAAGTTAAGTGGTTCCCTGACTATGCAGAAAAATTACCTCTACCAGATAAGTCTGTTGATGCTGTTGTCAGTATCCTAGCAATTCATCACTTTAATAATCTCGAAAAAGCTTTTCAAGAAATGCAACGAGTTATTAGAGATGGAGTAATAGTTTTGCTAAGTTTTGATATTAGGTTTGCTCAGAAGATATGGCTGTATGATTACTTTCCGTTTTTGTGGGAAGATGCTTTACGATTTTTGCCTCTTCAGGAACAGATTGATTTAATTCAGACTCATACTAAAAGGCGCGTTGAAGCCATACCCCTTTTATTACCATACGATTTATCTGATTTATTCGCAGCAGCAGCCTGGAGAAGACCAGAGTTATATCTTCAACCAGAAGTACGAGCCGGAATATCATCTTTTGCTTTAGCAAATCAAGATTTAATAGAGCAAGGATTACAGTTATTAACAGCAGATTTAAATAGTGGTGAATGGATAAAAAAGTATGGTGATATTCGCAATTTAACAGAGATTGATTTAGGCTATCGTTTTATCCGTGCAACGCTGGTTAACTAAATAATTGTAATTTAAAATCATGACAAATCAAATTACTGTAGGTGAGACAATTAAAATTAGACAAGCTGAGATGAAAGATGTAGAGAGAATTGTTAGTCTTTGCGAACAACTTGAATATTCTGTAACAAATAAACAAATAGAGCAAAGACTTGCTAAAATTTTAAATAGTGATGCTCATATTGTGTATGTTGCAACTTTAGTAAATGAAGATGTGATTGGTTGGGCGCACGCTCATATTTGTGACTCAATAGTTATTTCGACTCCAGCGATTCTTTTGGGATTAGTTGTAGATCAAGATTATCGTTATAATGGAATTGGACGTTATTTAATGCAGCAAATCGAGCAGTGGGCTTATCTAGTTGGATGTGAGAGTGTTCTGTTACGTTCTAATATTAAACGTCAAGAGGCTCACTCGTTTTATGAAAAAATTGGTTATACCAATATCAAACAGTCGGTGACATTTTCTAAAAAATTGCAACCTCAAGAGTAAAGAATTTAAAAAATGATTACTGGAGTTAATCACATTACTTTATCTGTCAGAAATTTAGAAGAATCTATCAATTTTTATACCAATGTCCTAGATTTCGCTTACTGGCAAAATGGACTAAAGGTGCTTATCTTTCGGCTGGTGACATTTGGTTGGCATTAATTCTAGACAAGAAAGTTAGAGAAAATCCTCTACCTGAATATACCCATATTGGTCTGACTGTTTCTGTGAAAAATTTTCCTATTCTTAGCCAACGCATTCAACAATCAGGAGCAAAAATTTGGCAACAAAATCAAAGTGAAGGTGCTTCTTTGTATTTCCTTGATCCAAATAATCATAAACTGGAAATTCATGCTTCTGATTTAAATACCAGAATCAAAACTGCTAAAGCATCTCCGTGGGAAGGGTTAGAATTTTTCGTTTAAAGCTCGGATAAAAAAAAATTGTAATTAGAGTATCTAAAAATTAATTAGCAATTCAATTATTTTTCTAAAATGCTTGAGTTAATTAACCCAACTTGTGATTTACATTCTGAGTTTATTGATATGGTGGCGGAATATCAAGAACGTAGTGAATCACGACTATTTGATCAGAATAATTTGACGTTAATTCAAAAAAATTTTTCAGATCATATTCAATACTTAGAAAATAACTCAAAAGGTATGGATTTAAAACCTGGTTTCGTAACTGCAACAACTTTTTGGTTAGTAGTACAGAAGAAACTAATTCTGGGCGAAAGCCAATTACGCCATTGGTTAGTACCTAATTTAGAACATCGTGGAGGACATATTGGATATATGATTCGTCCTCTGCAAAGAAGTAAAGGATATGGTACACAAATACTGGCTATGACTTTAGAAAAAGCTAGAAACATGGGTTTAAGTCGCGTTCTTTTAACTTGCGACCAAGATAATCTTGCTTCCGCCCGCATAATTCAGAAAAATCAAGGTAAATTAGCAAGTGAGGGATTTTTGGAAAATTCAGACACAGTTATTTTCCGCTATTGGATTGATTTATAAAAACTTAATTTGAGACTAATAAAAATACTATGATTAATTTAGATGCAAAATACATAAATCGTTTATTTTAAATTTAATTAATATTATAATAGATATATTTATCAAAATTTAATTTTTAACTATGATCAAAGAATTTACTATAATTGACCAAATCACAATTAGACAAGCTGAAATTAAAGATGTAGAGCGGATTACTAATCTTTCCAAGCAATTGAAATATTTTGTATCCCAGGAACAAGTAGAACAGAGACTAGCTATAATTCAAAATAATGATGCTCATGTTGTGTATGTGGCAACTTTAGATGTAGATAATGAATATGTTGTTGGTTGGGTACACGCTTATATTTGTGACTCAATAGTGATTCCCGCTCCAGCTATTATTTTAGGATTAGTTGTAGATAAAAGTTATCGTCGTCATGGTATAGGGAGTTATTTAATGCAGCAAATTGAGCAGTGGGCTTTTTTAGTAGGATGTGACAGTGTTATGTTAAATTCAAATATTAAACGTAAAAAAAAAAACTTATTTTATAAAAAACTTGGTTACTTTAACATAAAACAGTCGTTAAATTTTCAAAAAAAATTAATTGACTAAAATATGCAGTTAGTAGAAAATTTTTCCACACCCCGATTGTTAGCTGAACGCTTACGTTTTCAACATTTGCATGAACTTTGCGAGATGCACCAAAATACACAAGTGATGGCGACCTTGGGTGGCGTACGTTCTGATGAAAATACACGATTATTTATTTTCAATAATTTGCATCATTGGCAGCGTTATGGTTTTGGTTTATGGGTGTTTCGAGATAAAACTAGTCATAAATTTGTTGGTCGTGCTGGGCTTCGCAATAGTGATGTAGAAGGTATAAATAAAGTAGAATTAGCTTATGCTATTATGTCTGATTTTTGGGGACAAGGATTAGCTACAGAAATGGGTGAAGCAATTTTGAAAATTGGTTTTGAATTGCTGAATTTACAAGAAATAGTTTGCTTTGCTCTCACCACAAATCAAGCTTCACAAAGAGTTATGGAAAAGTTGAGATTTAAATATGAGCATGAGATTATTCATGCTAATTTACCCCATTTATTGTACCGCTTAACGGCTTAATTATAAAATCAAGGAGTAGTTTTATGGCTTTAATCAATCAAAGAATAGATGTACCTGTCATCGTTGATGAATCTAAATGCTTAGAAAAATGTACAGCCTGTATTGAAGTTTGTCCATTAGATGTGTTGGCAAAAAATCCAGAGACAGGAAAAGCATATATGAAATATGATGAATGCTGGTTTTGTCTACCTTGTGAAAAGGAATGTCCTACCAATGCAATTACAGTACAAATTCCCTTTTTGTTGCGGTAATTGTATCAGATCATAAACTTACTTATAACAAACCAATTGATATCAGGATTTTAAATGTCTACAAATAGTACTAATTCCGAATTGAATCAATGGCTAGAAATGCTGAGATCGCCTGATGTAAATGACCGTCTAGTAGCTGTCAAAACCTTACAACATTTAGGTGATGAAGAAACAATTGATGCTTTAATTATGGCGTTGCAAGATGAAAATACCAGTGTCCAGAAAATAGCTATATCTGCTCTTTGGGAAATTGCCGATCCTGTGGCTATCCCAGCTTTAATTGAACGCTTAAATTCAGCAGATGCAGAGATTCGATCTGAAGCCGCATCAGCCTTAAACGAATTAGTTACACAAGATGATTTGTTACTTTTATTAGATAAGTTACAAATTAATCATATCAATACACAATTAAATATTTTAGTATTGCTACGTAAGATACACGACATTCAATCTTTACCCTATATATTACCATTTTTACAATCAAACAATCCTGATTTAAGAGAAGCTGCTATTACCACGTTGCGATATCTCAATCAACTAGAAAAATGTCCCCAAGCTTTAGAGTTAATATTTGATGAATCAGCAGTTGTACGTCGTGCTGCTGCTTTAACTTTAGGAAATTTACAAGATACAGAAATAATTATAATACTTTCCCAAGCACTGACAAACGATAGTGACTGGCAAGTTCGCCGGAATGCAGCGAAATCTCTGGCTATTCCTGAAAATCATCAAGCAACTTCCGCATTAGTAATAGCCTTAGATGATGAACATTGGCAAGTGCGAAAAGCAGCAGCACAAGCTTTGCAAAAAATCCCAGATATTCAAGTTATGCCGAAATTAATTCAAGCATTAACAGATGAATATGCAGATGTCCGCAAAGAAGCTGCGATCGCACTTGGAAATTTAGCTCACCCTGACGTTATTAACCCCTTACAACAAGCCTTAGATGATCCTGATAAAGAAGTGTCCATCCAAGCACAACGGGCAATCCAGAAAATTCAAACAGCTAAAATAGGTTCAAGAAAGCAGTAAATAATTAAAAAAAAGCACAATGGGAAATCCATTTCCTGGAATGAACCCGTATTTGGAACAACCTGAACTTTGGCATCAAAATCTATTGGGGATGTTGGAGGTTTTGATGAGCAACTTCTAATTTGTCTCGGTTTACCCAACGATTAACAAAATCATTTTGATTCTTCTGCACTTTGACTTGCACTTGCTTAGAGCCAAGTTTTACAACTTCGGCTGGAATCCGTTGAATTTTTTCAGAATCAGCACGCGATTTATACAGCCAAACAACTTTTTGTCCTATAAAATAATCAGAATTAGAAATTGAATTTGATATGTCATCTGCCAAAGAAGGATTAGAAGTAGCTAAATTTATAATAAATATTAGAATCATTAAAGCGATTTTAATAGTCTTCATGTTGCCTCTGTGTTCAAAATTCAATTAAAAAGCATTGCTAAATTAGGAAAAAGTTGATAACTGCCGCTATCGATGATGATTGATAAACCCAAATATATCAAGATGAATGGAAAGATTTTGCGACCGTAACGAGTTAAAACCGAAGCCATTACAGGATTGCGAGTCAGATTATAGGAGAGAAAGCACCATGTACCAATTGCGGAATAACAAACACACAAAATTACTGCTAAACTTGGAATATTACTACTAGCAAATAACGGTATATAAATACCAATATTATTACCACCGTTAGCAATAGTGACTGCTGATACACGATAGGTTTGTGGATCTTTGAGAGTGGCTAATAATGTTTTTTTCTGACGTGGTTTCTGATATTGACTTTTTACTGACTGCTCAAATTGAACTGATACAGTTTGTAAAACTTCTTCCTCTTCTTTACTCATCAGATGACTAATACCAATAAAGATAGGGAGAAGTCCTAGTAACCCAATCCATGCTTCTGGCAGAATTAAACCACCCAAAAAACCAGGGAGACTAGCCATTACTAATGTCGTAAATCCCACAAATTCGCCTATGATAATATGTCTGGGACGAAAGGCATGATTTACTTTACCGAAAAAAGCAGTCAAATATAAATTATCATCAAATGTAGTAGCAAAAGCCGCAGACATTCCCATCAATACAGTACCAATTAGCCATCCCATAGTTTCCTCCGCAATGATTTAGCAAGTTTTTCCAGAAGATAATTGCAGTGATCGCCTTAACTACAGATGTAATTTCGTTCTTCAACTGGTAAGCTTGTTAGCCTATGAAATTAATAGTATTATCTGACTCAGATAAGAGCAAATATTCTTTCTTCTTAAAACGATAAATTGAATTTATTAAATAAAAAAATAAAAAGCACCAGGTGCAGAAATAGCCTAGTGCAAGATATCTATTAATTCAGTAACTGCTAACTGTTAACTATTAAACCCCTGGAGTACTACCGCCATCAACTATAATCTCGCCTCCAGTGATAGAAGATGCTAAATCAGAAACTAAAAATAAAGCTAATGCAGCAATTTCCTCTGGTTTGACAACTTTACCCAATGGTATGGCTTTTAAAGATTCGGCTTTGATTTCTTCTACACTCACACCGCGAATTTGAGCATTTTGCAACGCTAAACTTTCCGCACGTTCGGTAGCAGTTAATCCAGGAGAAATGGCATTAATGCGAATATTGTACTGGGCTAACTCTTTAGAAATACCGCGTGTGAAGTTCAATAAAGCTGCATTGGTTGTACCGCCAGGGAGGAAAGAAGGACGGGGTGTGCGTCCTGCACCACCAATAATATTGACAATTCGCCCATCGCGTCTGTTTTTCTGATGGGGGACAACAGCTCTTACCAATCTGATGTAACCTAATAATTTTAAGTTCCAAGCATCCAAAAAAGCATCGTCACCCAACTCTAAAAAAGAACCTGCACGTGCTGAACCAGCATTGTTAATTAAAATATCAATTTGACCGAATTGTTCTAGAGTTGTTGATACCACTTTTTCAATACTTTCGGCTTGTGTAATATCTGCACTCACAGAAATTACTTTAGCTCCTGATGTCGGTAGAGACTGAATATCTGCTACGGCTGTTTCTAGTTTTTCTTGATTACGAGCAGCAATTACCACATTTACACCTTCAGTGTAGAGCGCTTTGGCGATCGCTAACCCAATACCTGCACTTCCACCTGTGACAATTGCTGTTTTACCTGATAGTTGTAGGTCTAAGCTCATACAAAATTATCCTCAATATATAATTTGATTGTTTATACAACATTAATAGCGATTAGATATCACGCTTTGACTTTGCGCTGTTAACAAAGTATTGATTTTGCTCTAACAAGTTTGGTAATAATTTCATGTCATTAAATACAACAGATGCACCAACTTCTCGTAGTTTTTCGGGGTTAATCATTTCTGTATGACCATTTTTGGTCATACCTGCATCAACTCCAGCTCGAACACCTGTTGGTGTATCTTCGATTACTACACATTCTTGTGGTAAAAATCCCATTTTTTCGGCTGCATATAAAAATACATCTGGGTATGGTTTACTACGTGTAACTTCTTTGGCACTAAAGATTTTTCCTGAAAAGTAAGAAAGCAAATCTGTCTTGGCTAAGGCTTTTCCCACCCAATTACGACCGCTATTTGAGGCAACACAATGAGCAAGCTTGAGCGTACTTAAAACATCCTTGATTCCTTGTACTGGCTGCAAATCTGTTATAAAAGCTTGTATACATCTTCGCTCAAATTCAGTAGCAAAGTTTTCTGGTGGAGATTTACCAAACCTATTTTGAATTATTTCTATACAGAAATTCGTGGATGTGCCAATAAAAATATCAATGACCTCCTCTAAAGTTAAAAATATCCCTATTTCGTTGAGTATTTCCAACAAAATAATGTTGGCTATGCGTTCACTATCTATCAGAACACCATCACAATCAAAAATAACTAATTTAATTTTGTCCATGAATTTACAAAAAATTCGATGAATGATACTTATTTTGGTGCAGTTTCGTCGGAAAGAGTAGTAATGATTTCACTCAAAAGGCGTTCGCGGTTACGTTCTTCTGGTGTTTCCTTACCTAACGAGGTATCCTTCACCAAGCGGTAAATGTCGGCGGCTCCGTAAAAAGTCCGCTCAGTCAAACCTACTTCTTTAAAAGTTTCCGCAATCTCTTCCATTTCTCCGATCCAACGATGTGCTTTTGGTGTCATGGATGGAATGGAACGGGTGAGAATAGCCGCAAGTTCTGGTTGACTGCTAGATATTTCGTTCCATAATTGCTCATCCAAGCCTAAGCGATGGGCGGCAATCAGTAATTCTGTACCAATAGCTGTTAATCCTTTCGTTAAGGCGGCGTAAGACATCTTCAATCCTGAAGCCTGACCGATTTCTTCGCCAATAATTCGGATATCTAATCCATAATTTCCTAGTTGTAGAAATTCATCGGTCTGTTTTCCTGACGCATAAATGCGGGTACGTCCGGGAACTCTGGGAGGAGGGCCAATGATAGAAGCATCGATAAATGTTCCTCCCACTGATTCGATGATTTGGGCAATACGCTTTACTTTTTGCGGTGCGATCGCATTAGCATCAACATACAGAATTTGTTTCCCCACATTATCTATAGCTTCTGCTACTTGCTTGGCTGCTGCTTTTGCGGCTGCGGGGACAAGAACTGATAACACTACATCTGATTGAATTACCAGTTGTGTGAGAGAACCGACATCTTCGATATTGGCTGCGGCTGCTAATTGCCGAGTTCTTGGACTGCGATCCTCTAGCGCCGCAATGGTCTTTAATCCATTTTGATTGAGAACAGCTGCGATCGCCTGTCCCATGTCACCTGGACTTAAAATACCGACCGTTTGTATTGCCGCCATAAAACACCTGATTTTATGTGTATTCAGCTTTTAACTAATGCGCTGATTTTAGTGATTGAGTTATGAAATAAACTACTGTAACTTGATAGAATTACCGTAGTTAGTCTAAATAGCAACTTACCATAAATTATTCTGAGGAAGCAAGCTATTCCATGAGTCAAAAAGCAAAATTTTCTCGATTTATCCTGGCTTTTGTGGCTGGATTTATTGCTGTGTTGGTATTTCACCAAGGCTTGCTGGCATTGCTTCATGCAATTAACTTTGCACCCCGCGCACCCTATCAAACCACGCCAACACCACCCTTTGGTATACCACAATTTATTTCGGCGGCTTTCTGGGGAGGAATTTGGGGTTTAGTTTGGGCTACTCTGACATTACGTTGGCAAGTAAATAGAAATTATTGGATAGCGGCGCTGCTTTTTGGTGCTGTTGCACCGACATTGGTGGCTTGGTTTGTAGTTGCACCATTGAAAGGTTTACCCATAGCTGGAGGTTGGCAAGCACCAGGGATGATTACAGCTTTATTAGTCAACGGTGCTTGGGGATTGGGAACAGCTTTATTGTTCAGTTGGTTTGCTAGAAGACAAGTATTGCCGTGAATCTTGGCGCTTTCGCATCCTGGTCTTACCAACAAGCACGAACAATAATATCATTGACGAGATATATCATAGATGATAAGTTAGGGGGATGTGCTGGAATGTTGAATTGCATCCCTTACTTTCCACTCTCCAAAACTACATTGCTGCGATGGGCGGCAGTCTCATTATTACCGTTGAGCTTCCAAATAAGCAACCTGTTCGCCTCAATATGCTAAGTGACCTTGTAGACAATTAGGTTACGAACAAGATGATCCAAGCTACCCAACTCTAAATGCTTGAGCAAGCTATTCAATCAGGTTTTAAATTTGCGATCGCCTGATGAATTTGGATTTCGCCCAGATGAGCAACAGATGGCTGAAGCTTCTAATGGTGAAATTCATTTTTCCCAGCCATCAATCAGTAATTGCGTAATCTCCTCTGGAGAATGAGCAATCCTATCAGCACCGTGAGTTTTTAATTCCTCCTCAGTTCCATAGCCGTAGGTGACACCAATTGCTTTAACATTGTGAAGCTTGGCTCCGATGATATCATGAGAGCGGTCGCCTACCATTACCACAGTAGATGAGGCAAGATTTTCTGTCATCAAAATGTGATAAATTAAGTCACCTTTCACACTTCTTGTACCATCAAATTCACTACCATAGACACCATTTAAAAGTGACGATAAGCCAAAATATTTAATGATTTTTTTAGCATAAATATAAGGTTTAGAAGTAGCAACAAAGGTTTGATAACCAGCATAATGAAGCTCTTTCAGCGCTTCAGGAATTTGGGGATAAAGAAAATTCTCCAACAATCCAATCGTAGAAAACCGACTACGATAAAGTGCGATCGCTTCTTCCAATACACCATGATCAGAAGTTTTCAGTAGCTGAATAAAACTGTCTTTAAGTGGAGGACCAATACACCAAAGTAACTCCTCAGTATCCGGTGGTTTATAACCGAGTTCGGACAGAGCATACTGAATACAGCGAGTAATACCCAGCTTGGGATCGGTCAAAGTTCCATCTAAATCAAACAAAATAGAAGAGATAGACATACCGTTCCTTCATGGTGAAGTTTTGAATTCAGAATTGATAGACGAGTGCGAGTTAAATAATGAGAAAGAGTGTCAACGAAAGTTAATTAATAGCTCATTCAGGGCTTCTATATCAATTAAAAAAGCATCGTGACCATAAATTGATTTCAGAAAACCTAGTTGAGCATGAGGAATTAAATCTGCTAGTTCTTGTTGTTCTATCGGTGGATAAAGAATATCAGAATCAATAGCAACAACTAAAGCAGGTTGTTTAATGCTTTGCAAAACAGATTTATAGTCTTGACCTTGAGCAATATCATGACTATCCATTGCTTTGGTAAGAGTGATGTAGGTATTAGGATCAAATCTCTCTACTAGCTTTTGACCATGATATTGTAAGTACCTAGAGATGGAAAATTGTTCAGCAGAAGCATCATACTGTCGTCCAAAACGATCTGTAAAGGTCTGCCAAGAACGGTAAGCACTCATCGCCATCATCCGCGCTACAGCTAATCCTTGGTTTGGTGGCTGTTCTGGTGTGTAGTGACCCCCAAGCCAATTGGGATCGGCATAAATAGCTTGTCTTTGAGCTTCACTTAACCCAATACACCAAGCTGAATGTCTACCGGAAGTGGCGATAGGTGCGATCGCTTGTACGATTTCTGGATATAATAACGCCCATTCTAGTACCTGCATCCCACCGAGTGACCCGCCAATGACTAACTGTAAAGATTTAATTCCCAGGTATTTAATCAGTGCAGCTTGTAAGTGAACCATATCCCGAATCGTAATCGCTGGAAATGAGCCGCCATAACGGATTCCTGTTTGGGGATTGATGCTAGTTGCTCCCGTAGTGCCGTAACAACTTCCCAAAATATTGCTGCATACAACAAAATTGCGATCGCTATCCAGTGCTTTTTTTACACCTAACAAACCTTCCCACCAGTCATCTGCATCAGCTGAACCAGTTAAGGCATGACAAATGAGTATTCCATTGTCACCTTCTGAGTTTAACTTTCCCCAAGTCCGATAAGCAACCTGAACCCCAGTTAAAACTTCGCCTCCTTCTAACTCAAATGGCTTCGGCAAATGATAATACTGAGTTTGTGGTGAAATGAAGTGCTGATAATTCATCTATAGCAGGGAACGGGGAACAGGGGAATATAGAGAACAACGGCTAATGACTAATTACTAATCCCACGAAATGCTTGCTCAAAATCTTCTTTGATATCGTCTATGTGTTCAATACCCACTGATACACGTACCAAATCAGGTGTCACACCGGCGGAAACTTGTTCTGTATCACTTAGTTGCTGATGGGTTGTGGAAGCAGGATGAATCACGAGAGTTTTTGCATCCCCAACGTTTGCTAGATGACTTGCCAATTTAACATGATTAATAAAGGTTCTACCCGCTTCTAGTCCACCTTTGATCCCAAAATTTAATACTCCGCCAAATCCATGTCTGAGATATTTTTTAGCTCGCTCATGATAAGGGTGATGGGGAAGTCCTGGATAATTCACCCATGCTACTTGTGGTTGCTGTTCTAACCACTGGGCTAATTCTAAAGCGTTGGAAACATGGCGGTCTACACGCAGAGAAAGAGTCTCTAATCCCTGTAATAATAAAAAGGCATTAAATGGACTCAATGAGGGGCCAAAATCCCTTAGCCCTTCTACTCTGGCACGGATAATGAAGGCAATATTACCAAATTGACTACCTACACCAAATACTTCTTGAAAATTCAGGCCGTGATAACCGGGGGATGGTTCAGTAAAGAGGGGGAATTTACCATTACCCCAGTCAAATTTACCAGAATCGACAATTACGCCACCGATAGAAGTACCGTGACCACCAATCCACTTTGTAGCAGATTCCACGACAATATCTGCACCGTGTTCAATTGGTCGAGCCAGATATCCGCCAGCCCCAAAGGTATTATCGACAATCAGGGGAATCCCATTTTCATGAGCAATGTGGGCGAGGGCTGCAAAATCGGGAATATTGAATTGGGGATTGCTGATGGTTTCCACGTACAATGCTTTGGTGCGATCGTCGATCGCCTGACGAAAATTTTCTACATCGTCTCCCTCGACAAATTTGACATTTATTCCTAAACGTGGTAGAGCAACTTTAAATTGGTTATAGGTTCCCCCATATAAAAAACTGGTAGAAACAATATTATCCCCAGCTTGAGCGATGGTACTTAAAGCCAAGAACTGCGCCGCCTGACCGCTAGAGGTAGCTAACGCTGCTACACCCCCCTCTAAAGCAGCAATTCGCTTTTCAAATACATCCGTTGTCGGATTCATGATCCGCGTGTAAATGTTACCAAACTCTTGCAGGGCGAACAACCGCGCCCCATGATCCGCATCGTCAAAAACGTATGATGTTGTTTGATAAATTGGTACAGCGCGGGCATTAGTTGCTATATCTGGTTCTTGTCCTGCATGGACTTGCAATGTTTCAAAGCGATATTCTTCCGACATAGAAAATTATTGGTAGCAAATACAAAACAAAAAATATATATAGAGATATGTTGATTATATAGGACTCCTATTTGATTTTTGAAAAACCAAATTGCCTAGAAGCTTGTTATACAAAGGTTGCTTTCTCAGTATACTTAGCAAGAATCAAGTCGAATTTCTATATTTATCAACTATTATAAGTCTATAGACTTTTAGTATATTAACATTTTTGACTCTCTATCTACTTACTGATTTATCTCACAAGTGAAAAAAAAGCTGGACATACTCAAAATCATTGATACTGACGCACATTAAAATTTGCTGAAAAACCGCTCAAAAAAACCTGACAATGATATGCTAACTTTCCTAGTTTTTAGCTATTGATTTTTTTCGGTATACATGGAATAGTAATATACATAATTATTAAATACGATTGTCCGATTGACATTAAGTATTTTACAGAATAGGCAACTTGCAAAAGAGTTGTCATTATCTACAGTGTCAATGCGATCGCAAAGTATATTGCACAGCAAGGAGCATGATTGTGAGGTTTAAATTTTCTTTAGAGAAATTAAAAAAAAATAAATTCTTCGTTTTGGGAGCAGTGTTTTTTGCCAGTTTATTCATAATGCCTCTGCTACCATTTTCAGCTGCATTATCATCTACTAATAACAATGCCAAAATTCAATTTGTTTCCCCAAGTTGGGTAACGGAAAATGCCAAAGACTCTAATTTAAGAATCTTGGATGTGCGTAACTTCCCCTTAGACTATATAGAAGGTCACGTTCCAGGTGCAGTGAATATTGCTGATATTGCCTTCCGGGGGCCCCAAGAAGGTTTACCGGTGCAGTATTGGAGTAATGAAAAAATAGGACAAATATTTGCCAATTCTGGGATAACTAACAATAGCCGAGTCCTTGTCTATTCAGACGATAGAGATGTTTTAGGTGCAACAATGGTTGCTTATTTACTAGAACGTTCTGGAGTCAAAGACATTGCTGTTTTAGATGGTGGCTATAAAGGTTATGAAGCATCTCAAGCAATCACCAAAGAGTTTCCCCAATATAAAGTAGGTCGGTTTACAGTGCGAGATAATCCGGCTGTGCGTGTGAATTTAGCTCAAGTCAAACAGCTAATTGGTAAGCCAGGAATCACCTTTATTGATCCCAGACCAGCAAACCTTTTCCGTGGGGAAGAGGATATTTGGGTACGCAACGGACATATCCCCGGTGCGCGGAATATTCCTTGGCCGACATTTACAGATGCTGATAATCCCCACAAACTCAAGCCATTAGCAGACATCAGAAAACTACTAGCAGAAAAAAATATTCGTTCCTCAGATGACATTATTGTCACTTGCAGTACAGGTAGAGAAGCAACACTACAATATGTTGTCTTGAAACATTTACTTAACTACCCCAAAGTAAGAGTTTACGAGGGTTCTTGGACAGAATATAGTACTCAAAAAGATTTACCTGTAGCCACTGGCCCGGAACAGGTAAGCTAAGTAAATATACATTCAGAGGAAACTGTTGATGAAAATCGTCATGTTATCGATGGCTTTTTTGTTGGCCGGGGTTGGCGCTTTAGAACTACAAGAATTGCGTCTAACTAACAATACAGAGCCAGAAACTTTGGTAAGTTGTACAAGAAGCAGAGATAGGAGATCAGAAAACTCTGATAAAGATCGTCCGCAGACTTAGACCAGCTAAGTGAGGACATGACATAGAGTTGTGTCCCACTGGCACTAGATCAACTTTGATATTTGTCTATGACTAGTAGTATTGAGAATCCCTTACCATCAGCTCGACCCCAGAAATTAATTGTAGCGATCGCCTTAGCTGTATTCACAGGTGGAGCGGTAGCTTTAAGTACCTACGGTTGGCGACAAAGCGGATTATTTCTCATTGGCGGTTTGTTAGGCGTTAGTCTTTATCATTCCCGATTTGGCTTTAGTTCTGCTTATCGCAAGCTGCTAGTAAATCGAGACGTGAGGGGGATATATGCTCAGTTATTGATGCTGGCGATCGCCACTATAATATTTGCGCCTGTGTTAGCGGCTGGCTCGATATTTGGTCAAGAAGTTGATGGCGCGATCGCACCAGTGGGACTACAAGGTGCTATTGGTGCTTTTTTATTCGGTATTGGGATGCAGTTAGGTGGTGGCTGTGCTTGTGGCACACTTTATACAATTGGTAGCGGTAGTTACACCATGCTGATTACCCTATTCACTTTTTGTATAGGTGCATTCTGGGGAAGTTTAACTAGAGATATATGGCCTAAACTACCACAAACATCGCCAATTGTTTTGGGAGAAACTCTAGGTTGGGTAGGAGCAGTTACTTTACAGTTAGGCTTGTTTATCTTAATTGCAGGTTTACTGTGGTGGTGGAGTCAAAGCAATCAGAATCAGCCACAAACCGAGTCAGATAAATCGCCAATTTTCCCTCATCCCGGAGAAATTTTATCAGGCCCTTGGCCCTTATTCACAGGAGCGATCGCTTTAGCTATTCTCAATTGGCTCACCTTAGTCATTTCTGGAAATCCTTGGCGAATTACTTGGGGATTTGCCTTATGGTCAGCGAAAATCGCCACTATTTTGGGTTGGAATCCTGATAGTAGTCCATTTTGGGAAGGAATGTCATTCTCCGATATTGTATTTACTGATGTTTCCTCAGTGATGAATATTGGAATTATTTTAGGAGCTTTATTAGCCGCAGCCGCAGCCGGAAACTTAGTTGCTAAAACTCAGATTTCTCCTTCATTAGTAATTGCAACCATTATTGGTGGATTAATGATGGGTTATGGTGCTTTTTTGGCATTTGGTTGTAACGTCAGCGTCTTTTTTAGTGGTATTGCTTCCACCAGTTTACACGGTTGGATTTGGATTCTTGCTGCTTTATGCGGGACTGGAGTTGGTATTCGGTTACGTTCTTTATTGCAATTATCCAATTGAAATTAACTGTATTAAGCTCGGCTTAATCTAAATGACGCGATAATTCTGACAATACCACAACGTCTTACCAGCCTTATGTCCCAGACAAAGCATTTTCCAAATCAGCTTGCAAGTCTAATACATTCTCAATACCCACAGAAAGACGGACTAAATTATCATTAATTCCCCGCTTATATCTTTCTGCGTCTGGTAAAGAACCATGAGTCATTTTCGCAGGATAACAAAGTAATGACTCTACACCTCCTAAACTTTCGGCTAACAAAAACAGCTTGAGACGAGCAGCAAATTTTTCCACTTCTGCAAAACCGCCTTTTAATTCCAAACTAATCATTCCACCAAAACCAGACATTTGTGATTTTGCCAATTGATGTTGTTCGTGGCTAGGTAAACCGGGATAATAAATACGCTCGACTTTGGGATGTTGGGCTAAAAATTTAGCTAATATTAAAGCATTTTTTTCATGTTCTCGCATTCTCACAGCTAGAGTTTTAATTCCTCGCAGCACTAACCAGCTATCAAAAGGACTAGGAACTGCTCCAATTGCATTTTGATAAAATTTCAATTCGGTGTATAGTTGCTGATTAGATGTCACAACTGCGCCGCCAATAATATCACTGTGTCCTCCTAGATATTTGGTGGTGCTGTGGACTACTATATCAGCACCATTATCCAGTGGTCTTTGAAAATAAGGACTGGCGAAAGTATTATCAATTACTAAAATGATATTGTGTTGACGAGCAATTTTTCCTAACGCGGCAATATCAATTATTTTTAACAAGGGATTGGTTGGAGTTTCCACCCAAATTAGTTTAGTCTGGGGTTGAATAGCAGCCTCAAAGTTAGTGATATCATCAATATCTACATAAGTGGTTGTCACACCCCAATTTTTCACCACTTTTTCTAACAAACGATCGCCTCTCGAAATGCTTTGTCACCCCAAGTAATGGCATATTGGTTAATATCTGCCTCAATTGCTTGATAAGCTGCTTGTTTTAACTCTGATGGACAGGGAAAATCTGGAAACCCCTGAGCCAAATTCACCGCATCATATTGCAGTGCTACCCGTGTCATTTCTCGAATCACGGACTCTGTAAACTGGCTCGCTTTTGCGGATATTTTTTGACGCTGAATCTGTGTCACCTGCTTTCTCCGTACATGAAAAATACGTAAACCGTATAGATTTACTGTAGTATACTCCCCATAACCAGAGAAATGTCACGCCGCATTATGATTAACATGGGATCAATTGATTGATTATAATTCTTCAGGATTTGGCCGCCAGCGTAAAATGTAGCTTTCTAAAGCCCGAACACCCCAATCAAGAAAAACACTAATCACTGCTAAAACTACCAATATTGCCCAGGCTTGATCTACATTCAAAATTCCCTGGGCTGACATCAACAGATAGCCTAAACCTTGAGTTGAACCCACATACTCAGCCACCAGCGCCCCTACTAGAGCCATACCCAAACTTGTCCGAATCCCTGCAATGACCCAACTAATTACCGAAGGTAGTACAACCATACGCAACATCTGCCAGCGATTAGCACCCATGACCTGAAAAGCAGAAATTAATTCCCGGTCAATGCTTTGGAGTCCCTGATAGGTTGTGAAAAAGATGGGGAAAAAAGCACTCAAAGCTGCTAAAAAGACTTTGGAAAGTAATCCAATCCCAAACCAGATAATAAAAAAGGGCGCTAAGGCAATGCGAGGTAGAGAATTAAATACCTGGACGTAAGGCAGAGTTATTTTTGCCCCTGCTGGAGAATAAGCTAACCCAATTCCCAGGCTGATACCTCCACTCACCGCCAGAGCCAATCCACCCATCGCTTCTTGAAAGGTGACAAAAATATGTTTAAAGATAATACCACTGAGAAATAGTTGCTTTAACTCTTGAACAATGTTGCTTGGTTTACCTACAAGGGCTGGTTCAATCAACTTGGGAATGTTAAATCCGCCTGTACCAAGTTCCCACACCAATAAAATTACGACAAGGGGTGTTAGCTGTACGGCTAGTTGTATTAAACGTTTTTGCCAGTTGGTTTTTTGCGGGTTAGAATCGGAAAGGTTTGTCTGTTCATGAGTAGGAGAGGGCGCAGATTGCCCAATGGTTAAGGTTCTATTGCGGATATTGCTCATATTATTTTCTATTAAGTTTTAAAGAGTGCGAATCCTCGATCTTGCTGTTGCAATACCTGTGTAGTTAAATCTGACCACATCTCACGCTGGATTTTTTGAAATCGGGGATCTGTGCGAATTGCGATCGCCGAACGTCCAGAAGGTAAATCAATTTCATATTCCTTGACAATTTTCCCAGGACGTGGACTAAGTAAAAATACTCTTTGGGAAAGTGCGATCGCTTCATCCAGGTCATGAGTTACCAAAATAAAGGTGCATCCCGTATCGCGCCATAATCGCAAAAACTCATCCTGTAAAAGCGCGCGTGTTTGAGCATCCAGACTACTCAGAGGCTCATCAAGTAACACTACATCTGGTTCATAAATCAATGTCCGAATCAGCAAAACGCGCTGCTGCATTCCACCTGACAATTCTCTAGGAAAGCTATGCTCAAAACCATACAAGCCATATTTTTCTAGCAGTGCCAAAGCCTTGTCCCGTCCTTCCTTTCGCGGGACACCACGAATTTCCAGAGGAGCAGTGACATTATCTAGGACTGTCCGCCAAGGTAGTAGAGTTTGCTTTTGAAACAAATAGCCAATTTCTTTAATGCCACTATTATTAAAAGTACCTTTGACATCTGTACCAGGACGAACTAACCCCGCAATCACATTCAGTAAAGTACTCTTACCACAGCCACTTGGCCCAATCAACGCGACAAATTCACCAGCATGAATAGTCAAGTTAATATCTTGTAATGCTTCAATCCGCTTATTCTTACTCCAATAAGAAATGGAGAGATTTTGGGTGGTGATCATAGGGGTTGACATAAGCAAAAATCCCAAAGAAGAATTAATCCCGAAAATTATGAATTAAGCTCGACGACCTGCATATTTATCAAATACTGCTTGAGAGTAGGGAACTAATTTATCAATAATTCCAGCATCGAAGAATACTTGTTGGTCTGCAAGATATGCTGCTTCACTAATAGAGGCATTTCTAGGAACTGACAGTTGCAATTCAGTCTGAAGACCTGTCAGAATCGCATCTAAATTTGCTCCTTGAAAACGTTGTCCCACCGCATCTAGGATTTTTTCTGGTGAAGTCTGATGCATATATTCAAAAGTGCGATTGACTGCTGTAACTAATCTCTCAACGACTTCAGGTTTTTCAGTAGTAACTCGTTCGTGACTCAGCCAAGCACGGGTCATAGCTTCCGGAGCGCCAAAATATTTTTGATGTGTCGCGGGTTCCAGAGCATTAACCAATTGGACAACAGTTCCTTCTTTGAGTAGTCTGTGCAAATCAGGCGCACCAGTTACCGCCGCGTCTACCTGACCACTGGTTAGTAGTGCATAAGTCGTGCTATTTGTACTTTGCACATATTCCACATCTTTTTCACTCAGACCGTGTTGACGCAAATATTTGACTGACACAGCCCAGCCCCAAGAACCAACCTCACCGACAGAGAACTTTTTTCCCTTGAGGTCATTCACTGTTTTGACTTGAGATTGCAAATCAGAACGGATAACTAAGGAAGTATCTACTAGATTACGGCGATTAGCGACAACATTTAGAGGGACTCCCTTCAGCTGAGAGAGATAGACGTGTAAAGGTGCTTGGGCAGAAAAATCGATTTCTCCCGCAATTAGAGCATCTCGCATTCTCCCGCCGCCTTGGAATTGAATCACTTCTGCACTTAAGCCCGCCTCCTTAAAGTAACCCAAATCCTCTGGAATCCAAACATCAATGGAGTTAATACCGCTTACTGCGCCTAGTCTGACTTTAATAGTTCCCTGAGTTCCCTGATCAGCCACAGATTGATTGATAGTGTTATCTGCACAAGAGATTGTCGTGACAGCAGTTGCTAATCCTATAGAAGTGTATTTTAAAAAGTCTCTACGTGAAGTCATAGATTTATTTGAGATATATCTAAATTAGAAACATTAGAAATAGGTGGAACTACGGTATAGCGATCGCCAAGTCCCACCATTTTGTAGTGGACTAACACAGTAAATGTAGGTTGGGTGGAAGAACGAAAGAAACCCAACCTTACCCAATATTTGGTTTGCTTCGTTGGGTGGCGCTGCGCTTAACTACAATTTTTTTGCAACATTTTAGTTATGTCAGTCCACTGCTAGCTTAGGTGTGATCAAATCCTTGCCATTTAAGACACAGATAACGAAGCAACTCGGTTGCTAACGATGCGCTCAAAAGTGGCATCAGGTTCAATAAGTCCCCAATTCACCATCCAGTCGTAGGTACGTTGAAAGTCAGTTTCAGCGTATGGTGCTGGGTCGGCGTAGCGCAATCGGTTACGACGGAAGTCTGAGGGTCCAAGCTTTACAATATCCTCTGCTACGTCGTCGATCAGATATTGGACATATTGCAGAGGGTCTTTTTGTAGGTCTTTCACAGCGCGACGAATTGCTCTGTTGATGGCCTCGAATGTTTCTTCATCCAAGTCTGGACTACCAATCTCTAGGCCTACATAGTGTGCCTCAGCGATAATTTTGTAGCCGAGTTTTTCTGCTACTGTAATCCAGGGTTCCATAACGGCAACAGCATCAACAACTCCGTCACGCAAAGCAACAAAGCGGTTGAAACGTTTTCCTTGACCACCACCATCGATATGTACTACTTTGATTTCTTCTTTGGGTAAGAAACCTTCCAGGGTTTGAATAGCGATGTAGTGGGAGCCGTGGTGAAAGTTAACACCGACGGGTACGTTAGCTAAATCCTGAGGAATATTGTAGGGTGAATCGGGTCGCACAATGATTGCTTGGCTGGCAATGGCAGCACGTTTGGCTACAACTTGACCACCACGAGAACTGTCATAAGTGCGTCTCACTTGTCCCCACTCACAAGCACGGTAGAGGGTGGTATCTCCTTGTTCAAATAGGGATTTTCCGTTACCACCAAAAGAACTAACTTGGTGATGATCTTCAATTAGTTTAATTTCTGGTGGACGTTCATAGTTGCGCTTCACAAATTCGATATCAATCCCTTCGTCTGCGAAGTAGCCTTGATCGCGAGCTACATAGTACGGCAACGAGAACACAGTCCCACTGATCTCATTCTTGATCTTTTTGAGTGTTGCAGAGTTACTCATGATCTGTGTGGATATAAATTTTATAATCAATGTTTATTCTCCGGTATCTACACGTATTTAGTCAAGATTAAAGTTATTGGGGCGAGTCAGTATTTTGAGTTTGTTTATCTAGTAATCGTTGGACGATTTGCCGCCTACTAGCTTGAAACTTTTGACTGGCGGCTTGAACACGAGCAGTTATGGACGGAGGAGCAGTTTGGGGAGAGCCACTATTAAAGGGTGGTTGGGGATTGTATTCTATGGCTAGTTGAATTTCTTGAGCGTAGGCGTAGCCCGTCGTAGACATCGCTTCTGTAAACAACTCGGCTGCGATCGCTAATCCAAAATCAATTCCAGCTGTGACACCACCGCCTGTAATCCGATTCCGGTCAATTACTACTCTTTCTCTGACTACTTCTACTCCCAATAACTCTAGTACGTTTAGTGATAACCAGTGAGTAGTAGCACGATAACCTGTCAGTAAACCAGCCGCAGCTAAGAGTAAGGAACCAGTACAAACAGAGGTGACGTAGCGGGCTTGTTCCTCTTGGGTTTTGAGAAAATCTAAGAAACTTTGGTCTTCCATTTTGGCATTGACTCCAGGGCCTCCTGGCACAAACAACACATCCAACTTCGGTGCTTGAGCAAAAGTTGTGTTAGGTAAAACAATCAAGCCGCGATCGCTCGATATCGGTTCTAGAGTTTCTGCTAACAGATATAACTTTGTATTTGGCAATCTAGAAAAGACTTCATAGGGTGCGGTGAAGTCTAATTGTGTCAGGTTGGAAAACAGTATTATCCCGATGGATACAGAAATATCTTCTTTGGTACTCATTACTTTATCTCCTGGTTGAGTCTGATGTTCTGATATATCAGCACCTACCATTACCAAATTATGGTGACTACTGAAATCTAAAAAAATATAAACTACAGTAATCCTATCGACAAACTGTATAACTATTTCTTAACTACGGTAAGTCTATAGACAAACCGGGTATTATAAGTAAAGCAAAAAAATTAAACGCATCTTCCAGCTAATTCAGATGTCATCAAAGGATATCTAGTTTTATTTGGAAAATTTTGGCATACGTATTTTAAATAGCTGCTTATAGGTTTCTAAAGCAGGCATTTACCAACTCAGGCGAGAAAGTCAAAAGGAGTAAAAGTGATCAACAGTATCCGGGTTAGCGAAAATTTCACAACAACAGGACAAGTCATCCCACAACAACTTGAGCAAGCTATTCAAGAAGGTTTTAAATCTGTGTTAAATTTGCGATCGCCTGATGAATTAGGATTTAAACCAGATGAGCAACAAATAGCAGAATCATTAGGACTAAATTATGTCAATGCACCTTTAAAGTTAGAAGAATTGAATGAAGAGTTAATTACTAAAATTCTTGAGATATTAAAAGAACTTCCTAAACCAGCTGTCATCCATTGTGCAGCAGCTATGCGTTCCACAGGGATTGCATTATTAAGTATTGCTATTGAAGAAGGATTAACACCAGAACAAACCCTAGCCAAAGCTCGAAGTTTAGGCTTCGGTTTTATTGAACACCCTCATGTTAGTCCCCGATTAAAAGGAGTATTTGTAGACTATCTGAATAAACACACTAAAGTAGCCGTAACAGCAGGATAAACGTGCTGAATAGTCACAAAAATTGTGTAATGAGAGAGACGCGTTAATCGCGTCTCTAAAAACTAATTCAAGTCCAGTTGCGTACCACAACAATCTTAAACTGGCGTTCCTCGGAAAAATCGTAATCTAGAGAACTAAAACGTTGCAAAGTCCACTCACGTAAATCTTGAACAGCACGAGTAAAAATATCATCAGGAATTGCCCAAGATGCACTTTGGGTTTTGTTTTCATGATTTTCTAGTAACGTACCCACAGTTTGCTGAAATTGCCATTTGGCAGCAATTACCGTTTCTAAAGTCACGCCTTGTGTTTCCAACTCAGTTAATACTTCCTCTTGCGTCGCACCATAACGAGGTAAGGGATGACCATAATCATCTAAAATAGCCCGCCAACGCTGAGAAAATTCCCACCTATCAGGATTAGTGTCCGCACTAGGTTGAGTAGCATTAGCTTGACTATGACTATAAAGGTAAATCCCCCCTGACTTGAGGACACGGCGAATTTCTGCCAATGCTTGCTTCCAATTAGAAATTAGATGAAATACATGAACCGTCACAGCGACATCAAAAGAATTTTCCTCGAATGGTAAAGCAGTAGCATCTCCTTGAATGGCTGTTAACTTGTGAGACACACCCTCTAGTTTTTGATGCAATTCAGCCAACATTTTCTCAGAGACATCTATTCCTGTATAGGAATAACCTCTTTTCGCAATTGGTACAGCGATTCTACCAGTACCAATACCAGTTTCAAAAAACTTAGTTTCTGGGGTAGCGGAAACTAGGTTGAGGATAAAATCAGTGACTTGTTCAGAAATTTCAGGAGGAAATCCCCGTGTAGCATCGTAAATATCAGAAACTCGGTCAAAAGAAATCACCTTAGTCATAAATTCTGCCTTGATAGTTAGAGAAAATCAACTCAAAATATTGAGCATTTATAAATGCACTGCCAACAATTAATAATTGTTAATTAAGAATTACATACAGCCTGCCTAGCAGCATCCGCAGGAAAGATTACGAATTAAATACGTCCCCAAATTAAAATCCGCTTGTAGGGAAAAAAGAATGGACGCTCATCGGGTAAAATCTCAAATAACTTTTGCTGATAACGCTGGACAAATTTTTCATAAGTTGCGCTCTCTAAATGTGATTCATAAGCTGTTAATAATGAGCCACGATACCATTCAGCTACGGCTTCTCTTGAAGGTAATACATGACCGTAAATTTGAAGTTTTACGTTTTGTTTAATAAAGCCTAACTTATAAAGTAGTTTGGCATAATCGGCTGGAGATAGTACTTTTAATCGCCGCACATACCCCCCCAATTCTTCACTAAATTCTTTTGCTGTCTCCACTGCTAACTGATGCACTGGCTCATCATCCATTGTGGGAATTTGTATAGCCAATTGTCCATTTGGTTGTAGCTTATTTCGTAATTTTGTCAGTAAAATTTCATGCCCTATCAACCACTGTAAAGCAGCATTAGAAAAAACTACATCAAACTTTCCGTCCCCTGGATTATCTTCAATTTTTCCTAGTTCAAAGCGTAGTCCATCACCTTCGTATTGACGTGCCTTTTGCAACATATTTTCCGAAGCATCTATTCCTATAGTTTCCCTTGCTGCTAGGGTATCATGCAGATATTTCGTGAGCTTTCCTGTTCCAGATCCTAAGTCTATAACTCGTAAATTCTCTTGGTGTTGGATCAAATCTACCAAGTCGTAAAATGGACGACTGCGTTCTGCTTGAAACCTTTCATATTGTTCAGGATTCCATTTATCTGACATTTTGATATCCCTGGAAAATTTGTTAAAAAATGAGAAATAGGGGAGATAGTTGTCCTCATCCCCCATTTTTAGTTATGCCCAATATTGTGGAAGTCATCTTTTTTCTCCTGTAATTTTTGGATGTCTATTGCTAGATATGAAACTACTTTTGAGTTGTTAATTTGAATATTTCTATTTCCGTACAAAAAATAGATAGTCATACTAAAAGCAACAACTATGACAAATCTGCGGACTAATTGAGGTTCCAGCTTACGTGCATAATGAGTAGTTAAATAACCTTTGTAAATCCGGTTCTACGTATCCACCGATTAAAAATAAACCGACTACGAGATGTTCGGAAAACAAAACTCGCACGGTGACATTATGAAACGTCAACACAAACGAGGATAGAAGAACCGTCAGTATTATTTTTAAGACTCTGGCTTTGTTGCTTGCAGGGATGGTCGCTGGGAAAACTCATCATACCATTGTGCCAGTTTGGGATAATTTGGTCGCCATTGAAGTTCAGGTAGACGAATTTCTAGTCCTAGTGCAGAAGCAAGGGTGATATGAGCAAGCTTAGGAGTTTGATCGAGTCTATCGGAAATCTTCTCAAAGTAATCCAAGATTCTTAAAGCACGCGATCGCTCTAACTCGATTATGCTAGGTGATTGCTCACTTTCATGACGAAATTTTCGCTCTCTTGTCCAGGTACTAATACCATCTATAAACGCCGTTGTGATGCCTTCTAGCTGCTGGGAAAATCCGTCAGAATCGTCAGCGACAATTTTGATTTCTGGATTTAATCGGTTTAGATAAGCGACAATGATTCGGGTTTCACTCAAAATAAATCCGTCATCAGTGGCCAAGGTTGGTACTTTTCCTGTGGGATTGTAATTGAGTAATTCGCTATGGCGATCGCGTATCGTGACTTCTTGCAGTTCCACTTGATCAACTAAATCTAGCTCAATAATTGCTACACGCGCTATACGTGCGTATTGGGATGTTTTTCTGGAGAAGAGTTTCATAAAAAAGGGTGATGTTTTTCAGTATCTCTTCCCGAACAGAGAAGAGATACTGAAAAATTAGTGTCAAATAGCAGCACCTGCTAATTCAGGAGATGCAACTTGGGTAAATTGGTTAACTGGACGAGGTAAACCAAGATTTTCTCGTAGGGTGCTACCTTCATACTCAGTCCGGAACAAACCAGGGATGCAAACTTGCGGGCGATGTGAAAGGGTTCTTCGTAGGTAGTTGATGCTGTTGCTACTAACCCAATATTTTTTGTAACTACAGATAGGGCTGATAACAAGGTTAGGGGTTCAAAGTGGACGCTAAATTGTCCCGAACGACTAAAAGCTTCTTTCCCCTGTCCGCGATCCCAGACGGCTAAACCATCGGCGAGGAACACCATGTCAAATTTGCCCCGTTCGGCATGTGCTAGTTGCTGGTAATGCTGAAAATTTAAGCCCCCATCTGCTTGAGATTGGGGGTGTCGCCATGCTGCTACGTGATGGCCGGAACCGGGTAAGAATGCGCCTAGTTTGATTTGTTTTTTCGTAGTCATAATTATGAAATTTGCATACCGCCAAGGGGAAACCAGGCAATAGGGAGGGAAATTTTGCTTCTATTCAGGGTAAAAAACGAATGTCCGTAGTTCGATGCTTTCCCGTGGAGGAGCATCTGCTGGGCTTGTGGGGTCTGTAAAAGCTGTATGAGCCGCAAAACGCGCGATTCCCTCTTCTGCGGAATCAAAACACTTAATAAATAGTGCCTCATCGCTGTGCATTTGCGGAAAATAATACCATTGATGCTGAGGATTATAGGTAGCCGAATAAGTTTCACCCACGCGATCGCGGTACACCAAATCACCAGCTATCAGGTCTGTAGGTGCAATACTTTGAGCATCACACAATGCTAAAGGTGACTCTTGAATAGGTTGAGCGATCGCTCGCCAAACGTTAATAATGGCAAAACGTCGTTGCAATAAACTATCAATATTTTCTATTCTCCGTGCAGTTAATTCTCGACGGGCGCGAGTATAGCCAGATTTTGCTGTAAAGTCGTTATGTACGCGCTTGGCAGGTTCTTTAATATTATTTTCACCAGGCTTAGACTGACCAGCATTACGCAAAGTGTGATCAAATATCACCACCTGAGTTGCACCTGTGACATCTTTTAATAACTGCTCTGCTTCTGGATAGTAGACACGCCGTACTTCGTCTTCATCATAAAAGTTACTGACATTAGTTTCATGTCTAGTAAATGCAAATCCTTCTCGATCTAACAAGATTTGCTCAGAGATAGAACGAGCATTGTAAATTGGTAACTTGTGTGTCTGATGAGTGCCATTAGAGCGAGGAATCCCGGCTGGCGGTTCATAAGTATAGTTAATTGGTTTTTCTGCCATTGGAACCAGGTAACTGAGGTTAGCCTCTACGTATGGCAGTTTTGCGGAAACTGGTTTGTCTAGAATTTGGCTATCTAGGCTCATAGTTTTTATCCTGATTGTTTGACCCAACTTTTGATAAGGGACTTCCAGAAAATAAATTACTCTACAAAAAACGAAAGACAGCATTCATTTAAGAATGATAATAATTATTTTTTAGGAAATATTTTATTTTTTGTAAGTCTCATTGTTTCCCAGATACCTTTGTAACCGTTGATTTAGAGTTCCTGTATGTAACTCAAATAAATGGTTGTCGTAGTCGTAAAAATATAAGGAGCGCCCTTCTCCTTCTACACGACTTCGACCTTCCTTCACATCTAAATCAAGACTCCTAACTTTGGCAGTGTAAAGTTCGTAGTCTTCTTCGGTTATTTTAAAAGCCACATGGTTATAAGTTTTTTCTGGTAAAGAATCCCCTTCCATGATGGCAATCCATAAGCCATTTATCAGGAAGAATTTTTCTTTTGAGATGGAGAAGGCTTGCTCACCACTATAATAAATCTCCTCAGCATCAAATATGGATACAAGGAATTTTGTCATATTCTCCAAGTTTTTGACGATGAATGTGATATGACTAATTCCTTCAATCATTCTTCTTTGTTAGGTTGAGTTAGACTTCGGTTAATAAACACTCTTGCAAGTCATTTTATTTCCAAGGCAACAGATAGATTTCTGTACGCCTTTAGTTCGATTGCATTTCCACTCGGATCGCTTAACAGCATCTTTGCTTGCTCTGCGTCGGTATCCACACCAGAAACATTTGGCCTTACCTTGAACTGAATCCTCATTTCATCAAGGCGATTTGCAAGCGTCTCCCAATCACTCCACGCCAAAACAGCACCGAAGTGACGCACGCCATGTTCTTCTATCGGTAAAACCTCAGAGGGTCGTTCATGCAAAGTAATCTGTGCTTCAAAAAGAAATATGTCGAGCCACTTGTCACGGATACGACCGACCTTGGCACCGAAGGTGGTGACATAAAAATTCTTAGATTCTTCTAACTCTCGGACGGGGAAGGCAAGATGAAAAATTGGGCGAAACATAACCAGAGTTATTTTTGAGTAAAAGGCTTTGGGACTATTTCAATTCATTACGTGCTGAAATTATGCACCTTTCTCCACCTTTTGCCTTACTTTTGTCCAGCACCAACAGCAGTAGGTTGACCGAGAACCTTAGAAAATCTCTGCACGTAGAAATCTATCGGATTTGCTACTGCTTGAATTGAAGAGCGATCGCTTACTGCATTCCACCATGTTTGCAAACGGGGTGTTTTTGCTGGTAGTTGGAATTGACGGAAGTGATCTAAAACAGGTAAGCGTTCAAACCAAGGATAGAAGCTAATATCCACCAAACTAAACTGCTCCCCTAACCAGTAAGGGCCATTTTCAGATAACTTAGCTAATCCTTCTTGCTCTATATATAACAATGCTTCTGTAAACTCTCGTCGTCCTTGTTCTTGTTCTTGTGCATCCTTACCACGCAAGAACTTGTTAAACGCAGGTACTAATCGAGTGTTGGCGTAGTCGATCCAGAGGCGGGCGATCGCTTTTGTTGCAGGATCAGCAGGTAATAACGCTGGTTCGGGAAACACTTCTTCTAAATATTCATTGATAATTGCAGATTCATAGAGTTCCACATCTCCATGTTTGATGGCTGGAACTTTGCCATAACGGGAAATATTGGTGTATCCATCTGGTTTGTTTTGTAAATCAATTTCAATCTGGCTAAAATCAATACCTTTCTCTAACAAAACCACACGGGTACGTTGCGAGAAGGTAGAAGCTTTAGCAAAGTAAAGTTGAACGTTACTCATGGAGTGCTTTCCTTTGTAAAAATGATGTTGCTGACTATGGGATTGAGATAAATAAGCACCTAGCCCTGGCGATTATAAAAGCAGCCCAAGGATGCCGCTAGGCTGTACGGGGCCGACTTGTAATAGCAGGTGTTTATCTATGCTAGATTGCATATTACGGTTTATCAATAGATTTACCGTAGTTTTAATTATCATACAATCTTTTGTAGCTAAACCATAATTTCTGATGGTGTGATGGCTGCATACACTTCAGATGGAAGTAGCGCCTCCTTAATGTCAATTTTTCTAGGAATGACACCTACTTCCGTGAATAAATCGGCAACACGTTGTTGTTCTGCGATTAATGCGGGACTGAGGCCTCTACGTCCTGCAAAGGTACGACGAGACATGACTCTTTCAGCTACATCTGGATCTAGCTTTTGTTCGGTGATCATCAATTGTTTCACGTCATCTCGATTTGTATCTGCCCATTTATCAAGAGCATGAAGTTCCTCAATCAGAATTTTCAGCAAGCCAGGATTTTCCAAAGCAAACTGTCTGTCTGCAATATAGTAACCACCAGGAGAATCTAACCCCACAGAGTCCCTCAATACACGAATGCGATTCATTTTTTGGGCGATCGCATAATGTGGATCTCCTGTCATCCACACGGGAATCCTCCCTTCTAAGAAAGCACCCCGTGCTTCAATAGTTGCCATATTTTTGATGATGATATCGTTAATGGTCAAGCCTATTGACTGCAAAGCTCTAAGAATAAAATAGTGTGATGCCGAGCCTCTTTGAAAATAAACTTCTTGCCCTTTTATCTCCTCAAACTTCTGAAGTGAAGACTCTGGTGGCACAGCAATTACACTAGATACACCTGATTGGGGATTTCTATTAGTCCCAACAACGTAAACAATATCTGAGCCGGCTACCTGGGCAAAAATCGGTGGGGTTTCTCCTACTGATCCCACATCAACCCTACGCGCCGCCATCCCTTCCATGAGTTGAGGTCCCTGGGCAAATTGCAACCATTCGACTTTTACCCCCAAAGGATCTAAGCGTTTTTCTAAAACTTGTCGATTCCAGACAAGATCGCCAGCACTTTGATAACCCATGCGGAGAACTTTAGTTGTGATTGCAGAGTAATCTAAATTGCTTGTACTACCACTTACAGCAGAAGTTTGGACAATATTTTGTTGGTCTTGCTGACTACAACTCCCTAACAAATATGCTGTGGAAAAACCACTTAGACTATACGTAGCCATATTGAGAAAACGACGGCGTTTAATCATAACTGTGTTGCCTCTCAGATTAGTGATGGTATGAGAAAATGCCAATATTTTGGGAATTTCTGAAAATAAATGATCCAAGTTTAATGGAATTTTTTCTTCTTCCCTTACTCCCTACTTCTCTCGACCAGTGTTCGCGTAGCGTCCCGCAGGGATGGGGATAATTTTTGAGTTGGAAGTTACTTATGGTGCGATCGCCTGAAGTTTACTGAATGAAGTATTGAGCAATATTAGATGTTATCTTAGTGATTCTTGCTAAATTAAAGAGGTGTTGAACAATACAAAGATTCATCAATAAAATTTATAAAAAATCAGTCTTTCTTTATTTAGAGAGGTAAAAGCTAAATTTTTTGTAGAAAAAATTGTAGGTTAGATTATCGTTAGAAAATCTAACCTACATCTAGCAGAAGATTGAGTACGGTATCTTAGCTATATCATCCAGTTAATCTTATTACATCTGGGATATTGGCATCAGGTAAAAAATGAAGACAGCATCTGGGCTTAACTACAGTTCTGATGAAGTAAATAGGTAGTAGATCAAATACTATTATGTATTCTCAGCAACTACCTAAACTTGATCGAATTACCGTAGATTAGTCACAACTAAGCTTTTCATACTTAAGAGTTAAACGCAAGTACTGGTTAACAAAAATTAACCAAAAAATAGTTCTTAAGGGACTTGCGTTTTTTATTAAATTATGCAAATATCCAAAGTTAATAGTAAAACTACTAAATACCGATAAAAATTTAGTAGTTTGATAGCAAATGCCAATTTAATGATTGAAAAAATGTGTCATGGGGATGTAAAACTCCCGTGGGTTGCTATCAATAAAAGACTTATTAATTTTTTGTGCATAACTCAATAACCAATGTCTAAATTTTTGTGGAATTATGGGCTATTGATTCCAGCCCTTTTTAATGGATATTTTGTCCTGTCTTCAGTCACAATTGCTGCTGAAAAGCCAAATTTATCTGAGCAAAAAATAGAGGAAAGTTCTCCAAATAACACAAGTATTTCGGTAAAAAATCTTCAGTATACATACGACCAAATCACCAGCGCAGAAATCATTGAAACACCAAATTCTCTTTCATTTCCCCATGAAAATTTATTTTCTCAGCAGAATATAAATCAAAATCATCCTACACAATCAGTTACATCAGTATCTGAATTATCAGATGTTCAGCCGACAGATTGGGCATTTCAGGCTTTACAGTCTTTAGCTGAACGTTATCAATGTCTGACGACATACCCCACAGGTGATTTTCAGGGAAATCGTGCTATCACACGCTATGAGTTTGCTTATGGATTGAATACTTGTCTTGATAGAATTAACCAGCTAATTGCTACTAGCACTGAGAATTTAGTCACAACAGAAGATTTAGCTACCTTACAAAACTTGCGCGAACAATTTGCGTCAGAACTTGTGGCTTTACGGGGTAGGTTGGATGCTTTGGAAGAACGAACGGCTAAAGTAGAAGCCAGTCAGTTTTCTACAACTACCAAATTAGTTGGGGATGCTTTTTTTGTGGTGGCTGATCCCTTTGGCGATCGCGTGGGTGGTGATCGAGATGAGACTAATACATTTCTTGGCTATCGCGCCAGACTCAACTTTCAAACTAGTTTTACTGGTCAAGATTTACTGACAACATTAATCACAGCTGCTAGTACTGTTCCTAATTTGGCTGGAACTACGGGAACTCACATGACTCGGTTTACATTTGATAGTGCCATAGGAAACAATACAGCTCTTACCACTTTGACATATCGCTTTCCTGTGGATTCTCAAACTACTGTCTGGGTAGGGCCTGTAGGATTACAAACAGCTACTTTCACACCGACGTTAAATGGTTCAGTCGGTGGCGCAAATGGTGCTTTATCTAGGTTTTCAGCTTTTAATCCCACTATTTATCGACCGGGGTTTGAAGGTGCGGGAGCTGCGATCACCCATCGGTTTAGTGATCAATTGCAGTTAAACGTAGGTTACATTGCAGATAATAATCAAGCTAGTACCCCAAGTGGCGGTGCTAATGGATTTTTCAACGCCAACCATTCAGCATCTGCTCAGTTGACCTTTTCGCCTACTAATCAATTAGATATTGGTTTGGCTTACGTGCGTAAATATTTTGGCACTGGAACTGGTTTTAATCTCACTGGTGGCACAGGTAGCGCCTTTGCGAGAAATCCTTTTGAACAAAACGCCACTACTAGCAATAACTTTGGCTTAAATTTTAACTGGAGAACTAGTAGCCGCTTGATTGTTGGGGGTTGGTTTGGTTACACATTAGCCCAACAAGCAAACGCCTCTAATACTGATGCAACTATCATAAATAGTGCGCTGACTTTTGCTTTTCTTGACTTAGGTAAACCAGGAAATACAGGGGGAATTGTCATAGGTGTGCCACCAAAAGTGACCAGCAGTAACTATATTGCTACTAATGGACAACAGCGTGAAGATCCAGATACATCTTTGCATTTAGAAGCTTTCTATACTTATCGAGTGAATAATAACATCACGATCACACCAGCTTTGTTCGTTATTACCAATCCTGAACACAACAATGCCAACGATACTATTTGGGTGGGTGCGCTGCGAACAAACTTTTCTTTTTAGTCAGTGAATCACGAAAAAGTCCTACAAATAACCACAAAAAAATTCTGTAATTTTTACTTTTTGGGGTTGATTTTTACGTAATTTCGTGTAAGATTGTCTCTATATTCTACGGTAAATCGGTCGGAATACAGTATTTGATTTCATACCCTGACAATTTTGCTGTTTTCTATATCTGTGTAGAAAAAACCACAAATTACCGCATCAAGACATTTTAAATTTTCCTTGTCGAAGTCATCATACATGAAAAATTTGCAAAATAACTAAATCAGTGCCTTATGACTATTACTCTAAAAAATACGAGAAGCCGCGAAAAATCCCTAGAAACAGTACTCAATGGCAAATTTGCTAATCAAGTTATCCCTTGGGCAGTACCCTTTGCTATACTCATGCTCTGGGAAATTTCTTCCAGAACTGGGTTACTTTCCAGTAGAATTTTACCCCCACCAAGTGGCGTAGTTATTACAGCATTTAATCTGGCCTTATCTGGAGAACTTTTTAAGCACATAGGAATTAGTGCTTTACGGGCCATATCTGGGTTTGTAGTTGGTGGGGGAATTGGTTTTATTTTAGGATTAATTACTGGATTTTCTCGCATTGGTGAGGCTTTGTTAGATAGTTCCTTACAAATGCTGCGTAACATTCCTAATTTGGCACTCATTCCTCTAGTCATTTTATGGTTTGGGATTGGGGATGAAGCTAGATTATTTTTGGTGGTCATGGGGGTATTTTTCCCAATTTACTTGAATACTTATCATGGGATTCGTAGCGTCGATTCTGATCTAATTGAAATGGGTAAAGTCTACGGTTTAAGCACAACTCAACTCCTACAACAAGTTGTTTTTCCCGGAGCCTTACCTTCAATTCTAATTGGAGTTCGCTTTTCCTTGGGTATTATGTGGCTATCGCTAATTGTTGCTGAACAAATTGCCGCAGATTCTGGTATCGGCTACATGGCAATGAACGCCCGTGAGTTTATGCAAACAGATGTTGTGGTGCTAAGTATCATCATTTATGCCCTGTTAGGTAAACTAGCAAATTCCTTAGCTAAAGGCTTGGAACAGAAATTCTTATCATGGAATCCTAATTACAGACCTGCTAGTTAAACAAGTCGGAACGGGCTACGCCCCGCTTCGCTAACGGAACGTTTCCACTTTGTCGATCATCAATGCCTCAACAATTTACTTAGAGCAGGAGAAATAGATATGGGTTTAAATACAAAAGGTTCAGAACTGAAAATCTTGGATTTAAAAAAGACTTTTGGTACTACAAAAGTCTTAAAGTCACTAAATTTAGAAGTATCACCAGGAGAGTTTATTGCTATTGTGGGGCGCAGTGGTTGCGGTAAAAGTACCTTACTACGCCTTGTATCTGGGTTAGATAAACCTACTGATGGTGGCATATTGGTAGATGGAGAACCGCTACGTAAGCTTAGTCACTTTGTTAGAGTGATGTTTCAAGATCCCCGCTTGCTACCGTGGAAAAAGGTAATTGACAATGTAGGGCTGGGTTTACAAGGAAAAAATTGGATTGAAAAAGCTACACGAGTATTAAGACAAGTGGGTCTGGAAGATAGATCAGATGAGTGGCCTTATGTACTATCTGGAGGACAACGACAAAGGGTAGCATTGGCAAGAGCATTGGTGAGCCAACCACGTTTATTACTACTAGATGAACCGTTAGGCGCATTGGATGCCTTAACTCGTCTAGAAATGCAACATTTAATCGAAGAGTTATGGCAAGAGCGAGGCTTTACGGCGTTTTTAGTCACTCATGATGTAGAAGAAGCTGTAGCGATGGCAGATCGAGTGATAGTGATTGAAGAAGGCCGCATTTCTTTAGATGTACCTGTAAAATTGCCGCGTCCACGAGACCGAGCTAGTGATGCATTTATACATATCAGAGAAGTAGTACTAGAAAAAGTGATGAGTAATGATGCATATCAATTATTACAAGTAAGTCATTAATTTTTTGTACTCAAGACTCTGCCCTCTGCGATATTCATAGTTCATTTAAAGAAAGGAACAGAAAATGTCCCAAATCAAGATATATAGTGCAGTTGTTTGTCCTTATGCTCATCGTTCACGCCTGGTACTCCAAGAAAAAGGTGTTGATTTTGAATTGATTGAGATTAATTTGCAGAACAAGCCGGAAGGATTTATAGATATTTCGCCTTATGGCAAAGTACCTGCGATCGCACATGGTGATCAACGTGTGTGGGAATCGGCTGTAATTAACGAATATCTTGATGAAGTCTTTCCCAATCCACCACTATTACCCAGCAGTCCCATTGCTAAAGCACAAGCGCGGATTTGGATTGATTTTGCTAATACAAGATTAGTTCCGGCTTTTTCTACCCTCTTACGGAATCCAGATGTTTCACAACAAGAAGCCGCCAAACAGGAACTATACAAACATCTGGAGTTTATTGAAAATGAAGGTTTAGGAAAACTTTCGGGAGAAGGCCCTTACTGGTTTGGAGAATCGGTAAGTTTAGTTGATTTTACCTTTTATCCTTGGTTTGAACGCTGGCCAGCACTGAAACACTATCGCGGTTTTGCTATTCCCGAAGAATTTACCCGTCTGCGTCAATGGAAAAAAGCTTTAAAACAGCGCGAATCTGTGCAGGCGATCGCTCATAATAAAGAGTTCTATATAGAACGATATGCTAGATTTGCAACTCCTGTTGCTGCTTAACTTCTAGCTAATTCCCACATCCTCCACATGGCAAAAATAAAGTTGACTGTCGAAACTTATACATCAACAGTCAACTCTTTTTTATCTGAGTGTCATTCCACTAAAGCACTCAGGGAAATATGTCTTTATCAAAAATTGTCACTTGTCATCAAAGAATTTAGCCACATAGTAGAGCCGCATCTGCCACCAAGCTGGAGCGACGGAAATAAGAAACAGAATTAAGTCCCATTTTCTTGCAATATTCAGCACACTTGCGGCACATAGCGGCACATAACATCATCGTGGCATCGCTACTCATTCTTTCACAAGCCATTGCGGTGCGATCGCACATTTCGGCACATAAGCTACAGGTGTTACCCATAAACTCAGAACCGTCGTTAATCATGTTCACACATATCATGCACATTTCAGCACAATCGCGCATCATGGACATCATTGTCATATCAGCATATTTATTACCCTGAGTCTTGCAATATTTCAGGGTATCAATACAAGTAGTTTGACACTCTATGCAGGTTTCTTTACAAGCTTGCATTTCGTTAAGTATAACTTCGGTTGTCATCATAATAATAATTTCCTTATTTTTGCAATTCAGTGGAATGGCTTATCTAATTAACAAGTTAAAACCTTATTTTTAGGAAATCAAGGGGTTAGAGAATTTACCCAAGTTTAAGGTCACATTATCTATCTACTTGACGTAAATTTAGGGGGTTTACATACATTTTTTTGGATTAATTTGCCTGAAACCCTTATCATTCAAGACTTGGTGGTTTCCCACTGTTGTTGGATTTTAACTGATGAAAAGCAAAATTTGGCTGAAAGCAGTTAATGGCTATTCAGTTACTCTGATTGTTTCAACTCTCAAACATAAAAATCCTTTAGCAATTGATAAATCATGAACATCTTATCCAGCAAGCTTTCTAGCTATTTATTCATGAATTAGTTGATGAAAATTTTCAATGCTATAAGTATATATTCTTATAGCCAAGATAATATCAAGTTTTCATGACATTATGAAGCTTCATATCATTCTAGTCTTGAATTTACTTCAACTCAAAATCAAAATATTTAACAATCAGACCTGATTAAAAATTAACAAATTCTACAGATTTGCAGAATATAAATAAAAAGTAAAAAACTTTCATTACTTCCTAGCTTAAAAATGTCGTTGGCGATTTTTTTCAAGATACTTGTCTTTTCAAGCTAACTATGCAAAACTATTACTATGAAAATCTACTTCAAATCTACCGATTTACCGTAGATTATGCGCTTAATTTGTGAAACCTCAGCCAAATCAACTGGTTGTACAGATTTAATCACAAATGCTCACTAAGAGCGATCGCCTGGCTAAATATCTCCTAAATTCCCAAGCTGCATAGATTTTTTACCAGAATTAAATATTGGGACTTGGGGAGAGCTATACCTCTTTATGTAGTCCACAACTCCTAACTTCCACCATGTTTAACTTATCCCCATTTCCCTTTTCCTCATCCCATCACAAGCATAACAACAGGCTATGGTGCAACTATTAGTTAAAAAAGAGTCCCAAGACTGGATTAATGTTGCCACTTCTTTATCTACAGAACTAGCTGCTAGTGCCGTAGAAAGAGATATTAAAGCAGGACTACCAGATTTAGAAATCCAACGATTGCGAGAAACTGGCTTATTACCTTTAGTTGTACCCAAAGAATATGGTGGTACTGGTGCTACTTGGGTAGAAGCTTTCAAAATCGTCCAAGAACTATCGAAAGCAGATGGTTCTATTGGTCAATTGTATGGCAATCACCTGAACTTGACAGCTTTGGCTCATGTTTCTGGAACACCAGAGCAAAAAGCAAGATACTACAAGGAAACTGCCGAAAAAAACTTATTTTGGGCAAATGCCATTAATACCAGAGATACAAAACTGAAAATTACTCCAGAAGGTGACAATTTTCGGGTTAACGGGTTTAAAAGTTTTGGTACTGGTGTGGCTATTGCAGATTTGCGTGTCTTCTCTGCGATTCCAGATCATTCAGAACTGCCTTTGTTGTTTGTGATTCCCAAAGATAGGACTGGTGTTGCTTCTAACCAAGATTGGGATAATATAGGACAACGCCGCACAGATAGCGATACATTCACCTTTCACGATGTTTTGGTGAAAAAAGATGAAATTTTGGGATATCCTCACCCTCCTGATGGTGCTTTTAGTACATTTTTGGGAATTATTGCCCAACTGACGAAGACATATATTTATTTAGGAATTGCGGAAGGAGCATTAGAGGCTGCCAAACAATACACCATCAATGAAACTAAACCTTGGATTACCTCAGGTGTAGATAGTGCAACTCAAGACCTATATATTTTGCGTCGTTATGGAGACTTGTGGACAGAATTGCAAGCAGCCATTAGCCTAGCAGATAAAGCTGCTACCCAAGTACAGCAGGCATGGGAGCAAGAAGTTAATCTGACTGAAGCAGAAAGGGGAGAAGTGGCAGTTTCTGTTTTTGCCGCCAAAGTTTTTGCTACCAGTGCTGGGTTAGATATTACTTCAGGTACGTTTGAAGTCATGGGAACCCGTTCCACAGCGAACAAATACGGGTTTGATAGATATTGGCGTGATTTACGTACTTTTACGCTACATGACCCTGTAGATTATGAGTTGCGTGATATTGGCAATTGGGTACTTAACCAAGAATTACCCGTTATTACGCAATATTCCTAAAGTTTCCGCCACAGTATACCTCTAAATCGGTTGTTTAAGGTGGGTAACACCACCTTACTTCCTTTTTTTAATCTCACGCAAAGGCAAGCCAGTGCGTTGGGCGGGTTCCCCGACTTGTAGCAACTGGCGCGCAAAGGCGCAAGGAAATCAAGTTATGAGTCTTAATGAGAAGAAATCTAAAGTCTTAAATGCTGCTAGTAGACGGTCTTTTTTGTTACACACAGGTCTATTTACTGCAAGTGGTGTTGTCGCAGGGATGGTGGGTTCAACGTTCTCTCCTGAAAAAAGTCTAGCACGGGAGAGCATTGTCCAAAGAAGACGCGGAAGACAGTCGTTGGGTGAGCGGTACATTGACAAAGCTTATCGCGTACGTATTGCTGCTGCTGAAGCTAATCGTCGGATTCCTGCTGCACTTAATCCTACTAATGGCGACGAGGAACGGTATCCGAACAAAATTGGCTCTGATAGTAGAGGACTACCACATAATCGACTCGGTGAAGTTGATTTAGTTGCTTATGAATCTTTGACTAGAGCTATAAATACCCAATCTCATGAAGATTTTGAGAAAGTAATTTTGGGTGGCACTAGAAAACTGGTAAATGCTCAAGGGCCGCTTGCAGCTAGTTTAGAAGGAATTCACGGAGCGCAGGTTCCATTACCACCGCCTCCAGCTTTAGCTAGTTCCGAACGAGCTGTAGAAGCTGTTGAATTATATTGGCAAGCTTTATTACGGGACGTACCTTTCGACGAGCTAAATAATAATACTAGTAATCGTCTGGTTTTAGCAGCAGTTGAAGAACTGAATAAGTTTTCCAATTTCTTTGGGCCAAGGGAAAATGGACGTGTGACACCCCAAACCTTATTTCGTGGTAGTGTCACTTATGTTGACCCAAATGATAGATCTGGTACAACAGCAAGACACGTAACTCCGCCAGGAGTATTAGTCGGGCCTCACATTTCCCAGTTTGCTTTATTGAATATTCCTTGGGGAGTTCAATATATTCCGCCTGTAATTCGCACAGCTTTACCTGGTAATGATTTTCTCACTGATTATGATGAATGGTTGAATGTGCAAAATGGTGGCACTCCTAGAACTATTCAGTATGACCCAGTACGTCGTTATGTATCGACAATTCGTGACTTATCTGAATACTCCCATGCACCAGGGGCAGCCTTTTCTGGAGCGGCTTTAATTTTAGGTGGTAGTCGCAACGCTCCTGATCCTTTTGGTGTTGGTATTGGCGCACCGTTTGATTCAGGTAATCCCTTTGTTCTATCACCAACTCAACAAGGCGGAAATGGGTCATTTGCTTTGGGACATTTACAAGCCTTACTGTATTTGGGAAGATCCCGCGCCATTAGAGCTGCATACTGGTCAAAGTTTTATGTTCACCGGACTTTGCGTCCAGAGGCTTATGCTGGATTAATCTACAACAACGCTGTTAATAACACCCAATATCCCATTCATAGGGATATATTAAACTCCCAAGCCTTAGCTCAAAGTTTTAGTAAATTTGGCTCTTATCTCTTACCGCATGGATACCCAGAAGGTTCACCCATACATTCATCTTATGTGGGTGGTGCAGCTGCGATCGCCGGTGTCAGTGCCACATTGTTAAAAGCATACTTTGACGAAAATTATATCATTCCCGACCCTGTAGTTCCTGATCCAAATAATCCGACTAGGGTTATACCCTATATAGGAGAAGTTTTAACTGTGGGTAGTGAATTAAACAAACTGGCAGCTAATTATACCCTTGGTCGTGGTCATGGTGGGATTCACTGGCGCACAGATGGTGCTGCTGGCTTGGCTTTGGGGGAACAAATTGCCATCAGTATTTTGAGGGATGAAAGATTGGGTTACAACGAAACATTTAATGGCTTCACTTTCACCAAATTTGATGGTACAAGAGTCACGGTTTAAATCTTGAATTGAAAAAATTTTTTGACAAATTCAGAGGTATATTAATTCATGGCAGATTTCAAAGAGCAATTTGCATCATGGACACGCCGAGGCATTACTCGTCGTTATGCCATGCTTGCCTTTGGCTACGGTTTAGTATTATCTACCACATTGTTTAGTTGTAGTAGTTCACCGGATAATTCTCAGCAACAAACAGGTTCATCTGCTTCTAATGTAGCTAGTAGTAATGCACCGAATAAAGTAATTAGAATTGTTCGTTCTAAACAACTTACTTCCCTAGCTGTCTTAGAACAAAAAGGCATTTTAGCAGAAAGATTAGCCCCTTTAGGCTATAGTGTAGAGTGGCCAGAATTTGCGGCAGGGCCCCAACAATTAGAAGCTTTAAATGCAGGCGCACTGGATATTGCTTCTACAGCTGAGTCACCGCCAATTTTTTCTCAAGCAGCCGGCGCACCTCTTGTATATCTAGCGGCTAATTCTTCGGATGGACAAGCAGTTTCACTTTTAGTCCCTCAGAACTCTCCCATTCAAAGTATCAAAGAGTTGAAAGGAAAAAAAGTAGCTTTTCAAAAGGCATCAATTGGTCATTATCTTATAGTTAGAGCCTTAGAAAGAGAAGGTCTACAACTTAGTGATATAGAATCAGTTGCCTTAGCACCTCCAGATGCTAACGTGGCATTTAGTCAACGTAAAGTAGATGCTTGGTTTATTTGGGAACCCTTTGTTACTCGCAATGTGCAGAATGGTACAGGTAGAGTTTTGACAGATGGTGGTAATGGTTTGCGAGATACCAATAACTTTATTTCCACTAATCGTAAATTTTATGAAGAAAATCGGGAAGTAATTAAAGTCTTTCTAGAAGAACTGCAAAAAGCTAATAATTGGGCTATAAATAACCCCAAAGAAATTGCTCAATTACTTTCTGCAACAACTCAACTTGAGCCACCAATATTAGAAATCATGCACGATAAGTATGATTTCACACTTGTCCCAATTACTGAGGCGATTATTAATAAACAACAAGAAGTTGCCGAAAAATGGTATGGACTGGGACTCATACCTAAGGAAGTCAATGTCAGAGATTCCTTCTTGACTCCCGAACAATATGCCGAAATTACACCCCAGGAAGTACGTGCAAAAAATTAGTAGTGGGGAAAGATATTTTAGTAGGTAAAAAATTACCTCTTTATCTCCAACTCTATGAATTTTGTGTTTCTGTGATTCATTATTTGTAGAAAATTTTTAATAATCAATTATGTCAACACTCACCTTAACTAACTTTCAAATCACCCCTCTGAATGCACCTTTAGGCGCTGTAGTTACTGGCTTAGATGCTAGTCAACAACTTAAACCTGAAGTCATATTACAACTAAAACAAACATTACGCGATCGCCACATTCTCATCTTCAAAAATCAATACCTCACAGATGAGCAATTTTTAAACTTTGCTTTTCATTTTGGTTCACTGTTTGTCCCTCCAGATGATATACCAGTACTCGCGTCTCAGCCAGGAGTAACACCAGTAATTATTCCCGTTTCCAATGTTGATGGTGGCTATACTGGGACTGGGGAATTAGCTTTTCATTCTGATCATAAGTGGACTCCTTATCCTTCTAGTGGTTCTTTACTTTATGCGTTGGAAGTACCCAATGAAGGCGGAGATACGTTTTGGTTAAATTTGAACTTAGCTTATGAAACTTTAGATGAAGCTACCAAGCGTCGCATTGCTGATTTACAATTGATTACCTATAACCCATTTGTCAGGAAACCCGATACACCCCGTTCTAAATACCGTTTTGACAAGAGTATCCCCCTAATTAGTCCTGTTTTTCCTCATCCATTGGTGAGGACCCATCCAGAAAGTGGGAAGAAGATTTTATATCTTGATTACGCCACAGAAGTAGAAGTTGTTGGTTTAGATCCACAAGAGGGATCTGAATTAATTGAACAGTTGCGCTCGCATTTACATCAACCGCAATTTTACTACCAACATAAATGGTCTGTAGGTGATATTGTTTATTGGGATAATCAATCAACTTTACATTATCGCCAAGCATTTAACTCTCAGCAACGCCGCGTAATGAAGCGGGTAAGTTTGGCAGGTAGTCGTCCATTTTAATATTTACCTGTTGTCATCTTGACTTAATAATCCTCATCAGAATTAATCGCTAGTTTTGTCATGGTGTTTGCTACAAAATCTTTTCAATTTAATATATTTCAGAGATTTGTATTAGTCATATTACCTGGTTTTATGGCTATATCTACCTTAACTAGTTGCTCAAATCAAACTCCCACAGCCGAGACAAAATCGGTGGCTTTTAAAACTCAAGTTGTGCGAATGGGATATCAAAGTTCTGGTGATATTGTCAGACTTAAAGGAGTTTTAGAAGAACGACTTACACCTTTAGATGTAAAAGTAGAGTGGGCGCAATTTCCCGCAGGTCCGCAATTAATGGAAGCCATGAATGTCGGTCATGTTGATTTAGGTTCTGTTGGTGAAACTCCTCCGATATTTGCCCAAGCTGCTGGAACTTCTTTAGTATATGTAGCTGGAAGAAAACCAACCACAGGTGAAGGTAGTGGTATTATTGTTAGAGGTGATTCTCCGATTCAAAGTGTAGCTGACCTTAAAGGTAAAAGAGTTGTTTTTCAAAGAGGTTCAGCATCACATTATTTGTTAATTAAAGCTTTGGAAGAAGCAGGGTTGCAGTATAGTGATATTCAACCTATTAGTATGCCTCCATCAGAAGTCCGTGCTGCTTTTATCCAAGGTAAAATTGATGCTTGGGTAACTTGGGACCCACATTTAACTTTGGTACAAAACAGTGTTGATTCCCGAATTATCAGAAATGCCAGTGGTATTGCCACTCAAGGTGGATTTTATATGGCTTCTCGGCCTTTTGCAACAGAAAATCCCGAATTAGTGCAGATAATTTTAGAAGAAATAGACAAATTAGGCGAGTGGGCAGAGAATAATACTAGTGAAGTTGCTCAATTACTTGCTCCAGAACTAAAAATTGATGTGCCAATTTTGGAAACAGTTACTGCAAGAAGAACTTATCGTTTAAGAGCAATTACTCCAGAATTAATGGCAAATCAACAAGCCATCGCTGATTTGTTTTCCACTGAAAACATTATTCCCAACAAAATTGATATTCGGGAAGCTACTTTAACATCTGAACAGTATGCGGCTTTAACACCACCAAGACTGAGGCAAGATACTGTCACTTCTCAAAATTAACTCGATAAAACCAATTCGCAATAGAGCCTCCGGATGCCGCTAGGCTGTACGCAATTCGCAATAAAGCAGCAGTAATTGTTCTCCAACTCATACCAATTTCCATCATACTATAGCCCTGACTTGATTTAAGTTAGGGTTTTTTTTGAGCCTAATTTAATGATATTTCAACTTTCTCTTTCTGAGTAATTATGAATAATTTTTGACGAAGATAGATGATATATATTATAATCTACACTAAGCCTATCAGCTTATAGTACTTTGTGCAGTTTACAGGAGAAATCACCATGACAGTAGCCCAACAAATCCGTATCCCCAACAATGAACAAGTCAATGCAAATGTTTTACATCAAATATCAAAATTAATTGCTGGCTTATTTAAAGGGTTATGGTGGCATCTGCAAGCTTACACATCAGTTTTTTCGATTATGCTGCTAACTTTTGCTAGTTTATTTTTTTTATATGTTCATTACTCTGGTCGAAAATTAACTCAAGTTTTGCCAAACAACATTGTTATAGAACAAAAATGAATCAATTAACAAGCTTGCAGGCTGTATCTTACTTAGCACCTAATTGGTTTGAATTATATCAGGCGATCGCAGCTTATTTAGGTCGTGTTTTACAAGTAGAAATTCAATTACATCAAAGTGAATACGACCCTTTAAAAGATCCTTTATTATTTCAAGACCAAATAGACTTAGCTTTTATCTGTGGATTACCATTAATTCGTTACAGTCGAGTTGTTTTAGACCAATTGCAGACATTGATTGCACCTGTAATGCAAGCACCTCGGTATGGTAATTGTCCGATTTACTATGCAGATGTGATTGTTAAAGCTGATAGTAATATTAAAAAGTTTGCTGATTTGTCAGGAAAGACGTTTTGCTACAACGATTCTGGTTCTAATAGTGGTTATAATTTACTTTTTCAGCGTTTAGGTCAAGAACAATATCCACACAATTTTTTTGAAAAAACCATAGAATCAGGTTTTCATCAGCGTTCAATTCGTTGGGTGGTTGAGGGGAAAGCGGATTGTGCAGCCATTGACAGCATTGTATTAGAACAAGAATTAAAAGATTGTCCTGAATTATCACCACATTTACGTGTAATAGAAGCAATCGGGCCTTCTCCTATGCCACCTTTAGTAGTAGCACAGCGTTTAAGTATATCTTTAATTCAGCAAATGCAGTTAGCACTACTCCAACCAGATGCAGAGTTAGAAACAGTGATGAAACAATTCGGAGTTAGACGCTTTGCTGCGGTGAAATTAGACGATTATCGGGTATTAAATCAGAATCTCTCTTTTGTTGGTTTATATTCTTAGCTGACTGGTTAGTATCGTCAAAACTGGGATAACAAAGCAAGAAATTCAGTTGCTTTGACAATTGTAATTGCTTGATACTTCCCTAAAGATAAAAGATGCTTGTCGCCAGTAACAATATGAGTTGCACCACCAATGACAGCACATTCAACTACCATATTGTCATCTGGATCAGCATCTACCGCTTTCAATTCTGTAGATATTTTGACCAACCGAGAAAAGTTACGCACCTCTTCTACTGCTGCTTGTGCCATTTCTTGAGAAAACTTAAATTTGATAATCAACTTCTCAGTAAACTCGTCTAGGATATTCTGACAAGTCACAGACTCAATTTGCCCAATCTTTGCCAGAGCTAAACATCGAAACGGATTACTATTTGTAGATAATAAAGCAGAAATTAAAATGTTGGTATCAAAAACAGCAGTATATCGCACTAATCCTCATGTACCACGTCGTTAATCAAAGCTTCTCGCTCATCCTCAGTCATTGTATCCCAGTTATGTCCTCGTTCTTGAGCAACAATTCTGGCTCTATCCGCTCCATATTGCGATAGAGATTCCCACTGTCCCCACTGTTGTAGCAGTAAAAATCTAAACACTTCAATCTGTTGTTCGGTGGGTAGTTGTTTGACTAACTCAACAACTTGCTCATTAGTCAGAGTGAAAGTAGGCATTTTTTACCTTTAGGATGTTGTAAAACTACTTCTACTTCAATCTTATAGGACTTACGCACTCGCCACGAAAATAAAGGCTTTGAGATTGCTTCCCTACGGTCGCAATGACGGAAATGCGTGGTTGGTTACGTAAGTCCTGTCTTATTATCAATCCTAGTAGTCCACCACGCAAATTATTCTGCACTAGTTTTTAAGATACGGCATACATCAAAATTTGTTTTTGTGTCCCCAACACCGCATGATGATAGACTTGCTCAAATAAAACTCGCTGTGCATGACTTCCACCAATTTCATGCAAGTGTGGTAAAACTAATTGCAGTTGTGTCACAGTTGTCTGAAAATCTCCTTGGGCATGGGCTACCATAGCTTTAGCTGCGGGAATTGCCACTTCTAACCAACCGCGCCGCAAGAAAGGATTAATACTTAAAGCGTGATACTGCATACTTTGCAGCATTTCTTTCACCCAATCATTGTGTCCAGCTTTAGCTAAGGCGTAAACATAATGCAAATCCTGGAATGGTAATGCGTGTTCATCAATACGGCTGTATAAATAAGGACTAATACTTTGCCAACGATCGCCTACATTTACTCCACGTAATTCCAGCCGTAACAATATTGAAATTGCCCCTACTTGGTCTTTAGGAGATTGTTTATTAGCACGTTGCCAAATGTGATTATCGTATAGTGAAAGAACTTTTTGATAGTTTTCTAGTTTCAAATAAAATAAGGCAATGTGCCACCAATTATGGGTATAAAGCATAGAATTGCAGTTTTCCCAAGTATCTGCATAGCTTTCCATCCAAACTATACCCTCACTCACTCTCCCTTGAGTTTCCATGACATGACTAATTGCATGATGCGCCCAAGGATCATTTCTATTGAAAGCGATCGCCTGACGTGCCATTTTTTCTGCTGCTTTCAATTGATGGCATTGTTCTAAACCAAAAGCTACCATCCCATATAAATAATGATGCTGGGGATTGCTAGGTAAAACTTTCTGGGCAATTTCGAGTAACTTTTCTTTATTACCTGTATAAAAATAATGATATTGTCCCTGCTGTACAGAGATTAAATCACGGGGAAATTTGTTAGCAATTTCTTCATGCAAGGCGATCGCTACATCAATTTCTTTGTTAGCCCAAGCCAAAATCGCCTGCACATATAACTGTTCTCGGTCAGTAATCTTAGTTAAATTCCGTTGTGCTACTTGCAAATATGGTTGCGCTTGCTGCCAAGCCTTGCTGTTTTCTTGGGTGAGATAATAAGCACCTGCATAAGCATGAGCTAAAACACAAGTTGGATCGGCTTCAATTGCTTGTAAAATCGCGGTTTCTGCATCTTTGCCATAACCAAGAGCTTGATCAATAAAACGGTTAATAGCTGCGATCGCCTGGGCTGAATCTGTCGTTACTACCAATCCTTGTGCATCTTCAAGCATGATGAATTCCTTACAGCAAGAATATAAAAGGTTTATAAAGTACGGTAAGTCTGTCGGAATGATGTACTTACAAACTAGAGTATGTCACAGCGATCACAAAACCGCAAGGGATAAACTACTGTAAGTTGATAAAGATGCCGTATTTATTTTGCCCAAACTATTGCTTTGTAGAAAAACCTATGCGATAGTCAGAGTAACTCAAATAATCCGGTAACTCGATAAACTTACCGTATTTAAAATCTAGGAAATATTGCAGCTACTCTGAGATATCATGCAGCTACTTTGGTTTATTCCCACTCACGGAGAAGGACGCTACTTAGGCACTGCCATAGGTGGACGGTCAGTCAACTTTGATTATTGGCGACAGATTGCTCAAGCAGTAGATCATTTAGGATTCACAGGGGCATTATTACCTACAGGGCGTTCATGTGAGGACGCTTGGGTTTTAGCATCAACCTTGGTGACATATACCAAGCAGATGAAATTTTTAGTCGCCATCCGTCCGGGATTGATGTCACCGGGAGTAGCAGCAAGAATGGCAGCCACCTTTGATCGCATATCTGGTGGTAGATTACTAATTAACGTAGTTACAGGCGGTGATCCTGTAGAATTAGCTGGAGATGGCTTACATCTTTCTCATGACGATCGCTACAAATTAACAGATGAATTTTTAGCAGCTTGGCGACAGATAGCAGCCGGAGAAACAGCAGACCTCGAGGGAGATTATCTGAATATTCAAGGTGGAAAACTCTTATTTCCTCCAGTACAGAAACCACATCCGCCTTTATGGTTTGGTGGTTCCTCTCCCATCGCCCAAGAAATAGCTGCCAAACACGTAGATGTATATTTAACCTGGGGCGAAACGCCAGAACAAGTAGCCCAAAAAATTGCCTCTGTACGCCAAAAAGCAGAAGCCCAAGGCAGAACATTACGCTTTGGTATTCGTCTCCACGTCATTGTGCGAGAAACAGAAAGTAAAGCCTGGGATGCAGCCAACGACTTAATTCGCTACGTAGACGAAGAAGCGATCGCCAAAACCCAACAAGCTTACGCCCGCATGGACTCCGAAGGACAACGCCGGATGAAAGAACTACACAACGGGTCGCGTGAAGCCCTAGAAATCAGCCCGAACTTGTGGGCAGGAATTGGCTTAGTCCGTGGTGGTGCCGGTACAGCCCTAGTAGGCGACCCCGATACAGTAGCCCAAAGAATGTTGGAATATCAAAAATTAGGCATTGATACCTTCATCTTCTCTGGTTATCCCCACCTAGAAGAAGCCTACCGAGTAGCGGAACTACTATTCCCTCGCTTACCCCTAGAAAATCAACCAATAGTTCAACCACAATTATTTAGTCCCTTTGGTGAAATCGTCGCCAACCGAGAATTCCCCAAACAACGAATCGCCACCGTAGACTAAAATCCCCTCCGTTTATACCAATTCGCAATTCGCAATTTAAAAACTTAGATGTAGTAAAGTTTTCAATGGTTACATCCATATCAAGTTTTTTGTGAAATGGTATCACCTCTGCGTTTAAAAATCCTCAAAGGTCTAACCTAAAATGACAAATATCTTAGCGATCGCCGGCAGTCCCTCCCATCCTTCCAGAACCTACGCCATCCTAGAAAAAGCTGCCAAAACCCTATCACAGCAAGAATTAAATATAGATATCATCTCAGTACGAGATATACCCGCCGAAGACTTAGCCTATGGACGTTATGATAGTGCTGCTTTAGAAAAACCAAAAGCTCTACTAGAAAAAGCAAGCGGCGTAATTATCGCTACGCCCATATATAAAGCAGCCTACACAGGCGTACTCAAAGCATTTTTAGATTTACTACCCCAGAAAGCATTGATAGGCAAAGTCGTCTTACCAATAGCCACAGGTGGAACCATAGCGCATTTATTATCAGTAGAGTATGCCTTAAAACCTGTGTTATCAGAACTAGGCGCACGGCATATCTTGAGTACCGTGTATGCAGTCGATAAACAAATTCAAATTCAGCCAGATGGTAGCGTGCAACTCGATGAAGAAATAGACCAAAGATTGCAAGATGTCCTCAAAGAGTTTGCTCAAGCAGTGAATTACTCCCAGAATGCTGCCAAAGAATTTGCCCATGCTGGCTAGTTAATTAGAGTTTCCCTTACTCCCTTCTCAATAGCGGTTGGGTGATTGCCATCCATCTGCTATTTTTTATAAATTTTACAATTTTTCTGATGAGTTAGGTCGGTCGCAGATATTGTTGAGCATCTGCGATCGCTTTTTTATGTGTCAGTACGTCGATAGCCTTCTACTTGATGATTCTCAGGTATGGACAAGTCCCTTATTTATTTCTTTTGATATTTTGTATTTCATGTATCAAGCTAATATATGTTTACTGTTTTGTTTATCTAATAATTCGTTCAGCTAATCATTTGCTTAACATTATTATAGTTTCTATAAATTACTCAGGACTTACGTAACCAACCACGTATTTCCGTCATTGCGACAGTAGGGTTCGCGTAGCGTGCCGGAGGCTCTAGCAATCTCAAGTCCTTGATTTTCGTGGCGAGTGCGTAAGTCCTATTACTAAAAATACTTAAAAAAATAGTCTATTTTTTATCAAATTATCGCTAAAAAGGTCGCCTTTACAAAGCTTACGTTTTTTAAAAGTTATGACATCATCATATTCTTGATTGAGATTATGGTGAATATCTTGCTATTTCATAAAGTTATCTGTAATATCGATTACTAAGTCCCCGTAAATACTAAAACTTGATCGATTATTTGTAGATTAACCCAAGGAGCCTAGAATCAGGATGTGGCTGGATAAATGGAATCGATGGAAACGTACATCTTTAAAAAGTTTTATTTCACTGTTTTTGGTAGCAGTCAGCTTGACTGTCACGACTGCATCTTGCTCTCCTGGTAATGGTGGGGGGGCTTCTGGAACCAAAGAAATTACCCTAGTTAGCTACGCCGTTACCCGGGCCGCCTATGAAAATATTATTCCTCTGTTTACCAAACAGTGGCAAGAGAAAACCGGAGAGACCGTTACCTTTGACCAAAGCTACGGCGGCTCAGGCTCCCAAACTCGTGCAGTAATTGACGGCTTAGAAGCAGACGTTGTTGCCCTAGCACTATCAGCAGATACTTTACAAATCCAGGATGCCGGATTAATTCAGCCAGGCTGGGAGAAAAAGACCCCCGATGGCGACGGTATTGTCCACCGCTCTGTGGGCGTAATCGTTACCCGTGAAGGCAACCCCAAAAATATTCAAGACTGGGATGATTTAGCCCGCGATGATGTCAGTGTAATCACCGCTAACCCTAAAACCTCTGGTGGCGCTCGTTGGAACTACATGGCACTATGGGGGAAGATAACCAAAACAGGTGGTACTGAAGCACAAGCCAAAGAATTTGTGACTAAAGTCTATGCCAATGTGCCGGTGCTGCCAAGAGATGCCCGTGAAGCCACTGACGCATTCTTTGCTCAAAATCAGGGAGATGCCCTCATCAACTATGAGAACGAAGTTATCTTAGCTAAACAGCAGGGACAGGATTTACCCTACGTAGTTCCTGATATCAATATTTCCATCGATAACCCCATTGCCATAGTCGATAGCTACGTTGATAAGCGAGGAACCCGCGAAGTAGCAGAAGCCTTTGTCCAGTTTCTCTTTACCCCCGAAGCCCAGCGCGAATTTGCCAAAGTAGGCTTCCGACCGGTGGTACCAGAAGTAGTCGCGGAATTTGCCGATAAATATCCCAAAATCTCCACCCTGTTCACTATCGACGATTTTGGCGGCTGGAATCAAGTCAGTCCCAAGTTCTTTGCTGACGGCGCAATTTTTGACGACATCCAGGCTAATATTGCCCGACGCTAGCGTCTCACTCATATCCTTAGCCATGACAGTTTCAAATACACAGTCTAATTTTTCCCTCGCGCCCAAAAATTGGTTCCAGCGCTTTTCGTTGCCGTGGGGGTTTACCCTTAGTTATATCTCCATCATCCTATTGCTGCCTGTCGCTGCCTTGATTCTTCGGGCTACAACACTCTCACCAGCAGAGTTTTGGCGACTGGCCACTGCCCCCATTGCCCTATCAGCCTACAGCATCACCTTTGGCACTGCCTTATTTGCAGCCGCTATTAACTGTGTCGCTGGTACTGCTACAGCTTGGGTCTTGGTACGCTACGATTTTCCTTTTAAGCGGGTTTTGGATGCGGTGATTGACCTGCCCTTTGCCCTACCCACGGCAGTTGCAGGTATCACCCTGGCAACGGTTTACAGTGAGCAAGGCTGGATTGGTTCGCTGCTTACTCCTTTTGGTATTAGGGTTTCCTTCACTCGGTTGGGGGTGGCGGTGGCGATGGTGTTTATTTCCGTCCCCTTCGTTGTTCGTGCTGTACAGCCCGTGCTGCAAGAGCTAGATTTAACAGTTGAAGAAGCTGCCTGGTCTTTAGGGGCTTCCCGATGGGTAACTTTTTGGAAAGTGATATTACCACCACTTGTACCAGCTATCCTGACTGGTACAACCCAGGCTTTTGCTAGGGCGGTGGGAGAGTATGGCTCGGTGGTATTGATTGCTGCTAACGTCCCCTTTCAAGATTTAATTGCCCCCATCTTAGTATTCCAGCGCCTCGAACAAAACGACATGGCTGGGGCGACGGCTATTGGCACAGTGCTGCTGATGATTTCCCTATTGCTGCTGCTGGCAGTGAATTTCTTGCAAACTTGGAGGCAACGCTATGACGCTTGATGTCAAATCTACCCAGTCTCTTCCATCTGAGGGAGTAAAACCCAAACAAGTTAGGGATTGGGGCAGAATTGTGTTAATTGGGTCAGTGGTGGCTTATTTTGCCCTGATATTGTTGCTACCCACCCTTTATGTCTTCATTGGAGCCTTTAGCCGCGGTATTGGCCCGTTTTTCGCCACCCTTACCAGCCGCGATTTTACTCAAGCCTTTCGTTTGACGGCACTAGCGGTAGCAATAGCCGTGCCGTTCAATATCGTCTTTGGTTTATGTGCTGCCTGGGTCATTGCCCGCCGTCGATTTCCAGGACGCACTTTGTTACTAAGTATTATTGACTTGCCCTTTTCCATTTCACCCATTGTGGCAGGTTTAATGCTGGTCTCGCTCTATGGACGTAATGGGTTACTTGGCCCCTTGCTACAATCCTTAGATATCAGGATTATTTTTGCGTTCCCCGGCATTGCTCTGGCAACTATGTTGGGGGGAATGCCCTTTGTGGCGCGGGAAGTGATTCCAGTACTAGAAGAAGTTGGTACTCAAGAAGAAGAAGCTGCTAAAACCTTGGGCGCTACTGAATGGCAAACTTTCTGGCGGGTGACCCTACCTTCTATTCGCTGGGCATTGTTGTATGGCACTATTCTTACCACTGCTCGCGCCATGGGAGAGTATGGTGCTATTGCGGTTGTCTCTAGTAATTTAATTGGCCGTACCCAGACCCTCACCCTATATGTAGAAGGGGCTTATCGCAATTACGATTCCCAAAGTGCCTTTGCAGCTTCAGTGGTGCTAGCCGGATTAGCTGCTTTCACCTTGGTGATTAAAGAGTTGTTTGAGCGCCGCTTCCAGATCAAAAATGCAGGGGACGAATAGAGTCGCACATAGCATTTCTTCCTGATAATTTCTGACAAAAAGGTAATTGGCATATGGTTACTGACAATCAGATAATTCACAAACAAATTCGCCTGCGAATTCCCAGAAATTTCCATCAAGAACCGGTGATTTCTCGTTTAGTCTCAGACTACGGTCTCACAATTAATATTACAGCTGCAATTTTGGGTGCCAATGCTGTTGGCGACGGTTGGTTTGAACTTGATTTACAGGGTACAGCAGCACAAATAGATGATGCTATCAATTATCTCCAGGAGATAGAACTAGAATTCTGGGATGAAAACAGCGTTAGTAATTGGTGATTAACTGTTCTACCAATTCTCTATTCTTTCCTATGCAACGTCAAAAATTACACCCTTCCACTCCCGTTGATAGTCGCATTCGGATTCCTCTGCATTATCAACGCCAACCTCTAATTTCCCGTTTGGTATCACGCTACGGTGTCACGGTAAATATCACGGCAGCGATGCTCTCTGCAACAGAAAACTACGGTTGGTTTGATTTGCAACTCCAAGGTAATTATGAACATATCTGTGACGGACTGCTGTATTTACAGAACCTGGGAGTACATTTAATGCATACAAGTATTGCAGATAATGTGCAATGTGCTGTAAGTCCTCAGTCCTTACATCACTCATTACCAACACCTGCACCACCTGTAGCTTATCAAGTTTACAGTAGTCAATCTTATCGACTGCGGGTGCAAATTTGCATTTTGAAAGATTATTATCAGACACCAATCATCTTTGACTTAGTGTCGCGCTACGGAATCACAGTCAATATCATGGAAGCTTCATTACCAGCTAATCAACAGGAGGATGGGTGGTTTGATTTAGATCTTTGGGGTAAACCGCAGCAACTATTTTCTAGTTGCGACTATTTAGAAAATCTCAATTTACCACTGTGGTTAGATGCTTCTTCTTTACATGGACAGCTTATATGAATTAAATGTGAGTTTATAGCAGTTCTAAATAATTTGTAACATCTTGCATACAGGCTATTGATTGTTGACATTCAATAAGAAAAATTGATATTTATCACAACTAAAATAGGATTGCTATATGGTTGTTTTATTTAGTAAAAGCAGTAGTATGACTCGACTGCGTTTGCGTTTATATATTCCTCCAATTTACTTGCAAGAGCCGATTATTTCCCAAATAATTTCTCGTTATAACTTGACGGTTAATATTACGGGTGCAGCGCTAGACAAAAATACTAATGGACAAGGATGTTTTGACTTAGAACTACAAGGTTCTATGTCTCACATCAGCAATTGTTTAAATTATCTGGAATCTTTACATCTGAAGATTATAGGTAAGCCAAATACAGATGAAGATAGTTGGTATTGTTGAGTTTTTGAGATTCCTGATTGTTAAATTTCATAGTGCCAAATATCTTCTTCTCTCAGCACAATTCTATGTAAACGCAGCCGTTGAATAAATCCTTGCTCCTCTAATTTATGCAAAACACGAGTGATAGTGACACGAGTCGAGCCAATAGTTTCAGCAATATCTTGATGAGTGAGTCGCAAATCAATTAGTCTACCTTGCTGAACTTCTCGCCCAAATCTATGGGCTAGCCATTCTAACAACTTAGTTACCATGATTTCTACAGTTTTATGGCTACGAATTACCATTAATTCTTCTGTATGCTGGAGATATAATTGTAAAACTTGGATTAATTCCGATGAATCTTGAATTTCCAGAGCGCTTAATTCCACTTTACTGAGGCACTCAATTTGATAAGGTTCTGTTTTAGATAATACTGTACCAATAATGTCTCCTACTCCCCATATACCTAGGGTGACAATGGTACCATCTTCATGCCAAGTGACAACTCTCACTACACCTTGCTCAATTTTCCATAGATAATCATCGTTTCTTGGCAGTATGGAGCGTGATGAAAGAATTTTTCTTTGATTAAAAATAGGAGGTTTGAAAGCAGATGATAAAGTTGACATTTTTGTTAAGTACTAAAAGTTGATAGGGTAATCGTAGTTAAACATAATATATACCAAATTGGAGGAACAAAGAACGATGGGAATTTTACTAGAAAATATTTCCAAGCATTTCGGTAATTTTCATGCTGTAGATGATGTGAGTTTGGAAATTAAAACAGGGTCTCTGGTAGCGCTGTTAGGCCCTTCAGGTTCAGGAAAATCTACATTGCTGAGGATAATTGCTGGTTTAGAAACCCCAGATAGCGGTCAAATTTGGTTGGTGGGGGAAAATTCTACTTACCACAGCGTCCAGGAACGCAATATTGGCTTTGTTTTCCAGCACTATGCGCTATTTAAGCATCTGACAGTCCGTGACAATATTGGCTTTGCGATGGATTTGCGTAAACATCCGAAAAACCGGATTCGCCAACGGGTTGATGAACTGTTGGAATTGGTACAAATGCAGCAATTTGGCGATCGCTATCCTTCTCAGCTTTCTGGTGGTCAACGACAACGGATCGCCTTAGCACGTTCACTGGCTGTACAACCCCGGATATTGCTGTTGGATGAGCCTTTTGGGGCCTTAGATGCTAAAGTTCGTAAAGATTTACGCGCTTGGTTACGTAATCTGCATTCTGAAGTTCATGTGACGACCGTATTTGTGACTCACGATCAAGAAGAAGCAATGGAAGTTGCTGATGAACTTGTGGTGATGAATAAAGGGAGAGTAGAACAAGTTGGTAGTCCAGCAGAGATTTATGACAATCCAGCCACACCGTTTGTGATGAGCTTCATTGGGCCTGTGAATGTTCTTCCCAGTAACACTGGTATTACACCCAACCAAGGTATAGTGTCTGCTAACGACAAAGTATTTTTGCGCCCACATGATATCTTGATTGGCAAAGATGCTGATGAGAATACTACTGCGGCGATCGTTGATCGGATTACTCATCTAGGCTGGGAGATTCGCGCTGAGTTAGTTTTACGATCTGGTGAAATGCTCAATGCTCATCTGAGTCGAGAACAGTTCTATGAACTTCAGTTAGAAAAAGGACAACGTGTCTATATCAAGCCGAAACAAGCAAGGGTATTTGCTACTGCTAATGGCGTAAGATAATGACTGCTTCAAACCTCCTCAATTGCAATTATTGTTATGAGGAGGTTTGTGTTTGGGACTTGCGAAAAGTAATCACCGCTAAGACACCCACAGCCATCAAATAAATGCGTTGTAACCAGATATTACTAAGACTCAAACTGAGCCTGCCACCAATCAGACCACCGATAAACATAGCAATGCTCAAAACTATACCTAGTGGGTAATCGATGATGCCTTGACTCATGAATATCACAGTGGCAATCAAAGAAGAAAAGACATTGATGAGTTTAGTTATCTAGATTCCTGCCCCATCTAAAAACTCCTCAATGACCAAGTTGCTTTCAGTCTTAGTCTCTTGGATGTGGAGAAGTTCTACTTGGTTGTTGGATGGATGAAAATCTACTTCTAATTGTTCTACTTGTTTTTCTAAATCTTTGACACGTTCAAAGAGGGCGCGGATGACTTCTGCTTCTACATCTCGGATTTTTCCATGCGCTAAAACATCAGTATTATCTGCACGAATCAAACGCCCTGGAACCCCAACAACTGTTGTGTTGCTAGGAACATCGCGTAAAACAACTGAACCTGCACCAATGCGAACATTATGACCAATTTGAATATTACCTAATACTTTTGCACCCGCTCCTACGACTACATTTTCACCCAAGGTAGGATGACGTTTCCCGATTTCTTTTCCTGTACCGCCAAGGGTGACACCTTGATAAATGAGTGCATAATCACCCACAATCGCTGTTTCGCCAATAACTACACCCATACCGTGGTCAATAAATACGCCTTTGCCAATTCTCGCGCCTGGATGAATTTCTATTCCTGTTAAAAAGCGACTGATGGTGGAAATGAATCGCGGGATAAAAGGAATGCCAATTTTATATAGCCAGTGAGTCAGACGATGCAACATCAAGGCTTGAACGCCTGGATAGCAGAATATAATCTCTAGCCAATTACGGGCTGCGGGATCACGTTCAGAAATTGTGCGGAGGTCTGTTAAAAGCATATTTTTGTGCTGGGTATGGAGATATCCTGACTTTGGGTTTGGGTAATTAGTAACAAATGCTACTAAATTTTTATGAGCGATCGCAGAACTTTTCGGTCTACTGAAACTGATTCAGCCTCAAATCAAGAGCTTTGTAAAGAAACACCGGTAAATAGATAGATTTATAGTATTTTAATAATGATTCAATAAACTGTATCTCCTTAAACATTGTTTTTAGCAGTTTTCTCCCTTAAAGTACAATAAGTCTATCAAGTAACTGTGGTATAATGAACGGAAGTTTAAAAAAACAGAACTATGCTCTCTTGGATCTATCAGCCAAGGTGGAGTATGCATTAATAGCACTCTTGGAATTAGCTAACGATTCTGCTCGAAAAACACCCATTACCATGAGTGATATTGCTGGCAAACACCCCATACCAGAGCGTTATCTGGAGCAGATTTTGACAAGTTTGCGGCGGGCGGGTGTAGTACAGAGTCAGCGTGGCTCTAAGGGTGGTTTTATTTTGGTGCGAGAACCTTGGCAACTGACATTGTTGGAGGTGGTGGTGATGTTGGATGGAGAACAAAAAGAGAAAGATTCTCTTGCGGAAGACACTTTAGAAAAAAACTTGATCCAGGATATTTGGCATGAAGCAGATACGGCGGCACAAAATGTTTTAAGCCAATATACGATTCAAGATTTATGTGAGCAGCGACAAGCACGCCTCCAACAAAGTCAGATGTATTATATTTAGCGACAGAAGAATTATGAAAATTGCCAAAAATATTACAGAGTTAGTCGGACGTACACCTTTAGTACAGTTAAACAGAATTCCTCAAGCGGAGGGAGCTGTGGCACAGATTTTGGTGAAGTTAGAAAGTATGAACCCATCTGCATCTGTGAAAGACAGAATTGGTGTGAGTATGGTGGAAACAGCAGAGGAGGAGGGTTTAATTCATCCTGGAAAAACGATATTAGTGGAACCGACTTCTGGGAATACGGGTATTGCTTTGGCAATGGTGGCGGCTGCGAAGGGCTACCATTTGATTCTGACGATGCCTGATACGATGAGTACCGAAAGACGGGCGATGTTGCGAGCTTATGGCGCACAGTTAGAATTAACGCCGGGGATAGAAGGGATGCGGGGAGCGATCGCCAGAGCCGAACAAATTGTGTCAGAATTGCCTCAAGCCTATATGTTGCAACAGTTCCGGAACCCAGCTAACCCCAAAGTACATCGTCAAACTACTGCGGAAGAAATTTGGTCAGACACCGATGGAAAGATAGATATTTTGGTGGCTGGAGTTGGTACTGGTGGTACATTGACTGGTGTAGCTGAGGTGATTAAACAACGCAAGCCCAGTTTTCAAGCTATTGCGGTGGAACCAACTAACAGTCAAGTGCTTTCGGGGGGAAAATCGGGAGCGCATAAAATCCAGGGAATTGGTGCAGGATTTATTCCCGCAATTTACCGTTTGGAACTGACTGATGAGGTAATTGCAGTTAATGATGAGGATGCGATCGCCTACAGTCGAAGATTAGTAAAAGAAGAAGGTTTATTATCTGGTATTTCTACAGGTGCAGCTTTGTATGGAGCTATTCAAGTAGCCAAGCGTCCCGAAAATAGCGGTAAGTTGATTGTCATAGTTCAACCTAGTTTTGGCGAGCGTTATTTGAGTACGACTCTGTTTAAAGACTTGTCAGAGTTGGAAGCTAATTAATCCAGCCAATATTTTAGGCCTTTAGCTACCAATTTAAATGTCGCTTGCTCGTGTTGTTGATGAGCCTAGATTGATTGTCATTGGGCAGATAAACAAAAAGCATTGGACTGCCGTTATCACCTATAGATCAGAACGGGTGCGAATTATTTCAATACGCCGAGCAAGAGATGAAGAGATGAAGAGGTAAAATTATATGAAGGCTGAAGAGTTTGATGAAAAATTTGATGCAGGCGAGGACATTACTGCATACCTGGATATAAACACGATTCGTCGTCTGGGTTATGAGCAACAACGGGTAAACGTTGATTTTCCCACATGGATGATTGAAGCACTTGACCGAGAAGCTGCGCGAATAGGTGTAACCCGACAATCAATCATAAAAGTATGGATTGCCGAGCGACTTGAGCAGCATGGCAATCTCAAACCCAAAATTGTTTGACCTAAAAAGCTCACCAACCTAAGCTCTACTACTCCAATATATAAGTGTTCAAATAATCTAGGGGAACTGTGAACACATAGTATAGAACTCCTCCACCTAGGAGAACTACAGCTAAACTCGCAAGCAGTATCCAACGGTCTGGAGGTTGATAAGTGTCTTCGTCAATATCCCGACGAACTGCGAAATAATGCTGAGTTGAAAGTAATACAGATAACACCCCGACAAAAGCAAATGCTAAACCCAACTTCCAACCATTACCAGGCGGTTGTGGTGCTATGGGTGGTCGAATAATCCTTAGGCGGACAATTAAAACCCCAAAACCCATCAAGGCAATACCACTCCGCATCCATGCTAAATAAGTACGTTCATTGGCTAAATGATCTCGTATTCTATCTGACCTATATTTCTTTTTTTCTAACTGCTTCGTTTCTAGTCTTTCCGTTTCCAACTTCATGGGGTTTTTATATTCAAGATGATCTACAAATCTTTAGTTATTTTTATATTACAAGACCATATCTATAACTTATTTGTCAAGTAAACACTATATTGGTCATTTTTCAATTGTTTCTATTGATTAATTCTACACTTTTCATCATTTTTTTTTATTAAAATATGTAATTGTAAAATCTATTCTCTAATACAAAAGAGCCAGAGAAATTCTGACTCTTAATTTTGTGGCAAACCCTGGTTTAATTTTCCGACTTCCGACTTCTAAATTAATCGTCTATTTTAGCAGTGGTGAATCCTGCGTCTAGCGCAGCTTGTAAGTTTTCGGGAATTAACCAGTTAGCATCACCGGGTTGAAAAACTTTAGCAGGTGGAAGATTAAATTCAGTTTCACCAGTATCGGGGTTAGTTGTAGCTACTAGGCGAGTTCCATGTACAAACTTGTAAGCTTTGGGTGATGTAGCTTCTTGTTTTGCTGTGGCTACTTGTCCAGGAATATATACACCTTGACAGTCCCACTCATCATCGGTTTCGGCACCACTGGAGAGCAGATATAATTCATTGTCATAGGTCGAGGTAGATTTTTTGGATTTTTGTCCGTAGATTAATAGAGTTTTATCAGTTTCATTGCGACAAATACCTACGGGATCTTCGCTATTTTCCAAAAGATACTTTTGAAATTTTAAGTTAGCAATTTCTAGCTGATTTTCTGGTGTATTTCCTTGATCTTGCTGCTCTTGTAAAGCAGTATCTAATGCTGTAGTGACTTCTATATAATCAGGGTCATCTGCAAGTTTTTTTCCTGCCCAGGATGGTTGAGCAACCACTAAGTTTACTAAAAGCAATAAGCATACAAGAGTAATTTTTACAAGATTATTGAAAATTTTCATGTGTTTCTCCTGAAGTAAGGGTGTATCTTTTTACTGGTTTGCAACTACCTTATTTAAGGTATTATTTTAGATTTATTACATCTACCTATTGATGTAAATTTGATTAATCTAATATTTATTTTTTTATCTTAGAGAAGATTTCAGTATCGGCTGATCCCAAAGAAAAACTGTAAATTTCTTGCCAAGTGTTTTTGCTGGCAATTAACAGGTAAGTCGCAAGACTGACACAAGTCACGACAGTTAAGGCGGGAGTTTTTAAGGTGTGACTTTGCATCAAAATGGAAACACCCAATCCGATTAAAATGAAGGGAACGAGAGGATTTCCATAGCGAGCAATAAAAGAAGCGATCGCACTTACTTGAGTCAAACGATAAGCTGTATAACACCATACACCCACCATGACAAAGAAAGCCGCCAAAATTACCAGTAAGCTATCCCATGTATGAGTAGCAAACATTGGCATATAGATACTGATGTTGTCACCACCGTTAGCTATGGTGACTGCGGCGACACTATATGATTGGGGCGAAAGAAAGTTAGACCACCAAGATGAGGAAGCTTCAGGGTTAGAGAAATCTTCTTGTTCGTCAGTTTCTTGATGAAATAAGCGATGGATACCAATCATGATCGGCACCATACCGAGTAAACCAATCCAAGCTTCAGGCAAAATAAACTTACCGAAAAAACTAGGTAAACTGGCAACAACTAACGTACTAAAACCCAGATATTGACCGATGACAATGTGGCGACGACGAAAGCAAGTATTGATTTGTGAGAAAAACAGCGACAGGACAAGAATATCATCTAGATTTGTGGCAACGAACGCTGTCAGTCCTGTAGAAATAGCAGTTAATAATTCATTCATGTGCTGTAATTCGTAATTGTGTCATTAGTCACCTTCTTCTCCCTCTGCTCTCCTGCTTCTTGTTCCTGTTCCCTACTCCCCATCAAGGTACAGTTTTACTCTATGGCTTCCTATCAATAAGAGCAAACAGTCTTTTTTGTTAAATCAATAAATTCTATCTATGGATTGCAGAGATAACAGCACATACGTATCTACAGTTTTCCGCCCTGTTTAGCGTATAATACTGACAAAGTGTATAAAATCACCATTCCATAAAGCACAAATAGTAAAAATGACGCTGGAACAGTTGCGAATTTTTTTAGCCGTTGCAGAAATGTTGCACTTTACCCGCGCAGCTGAAGCACTTTATATTACCCAACCAGCCGTGAGTGCTTCTATCCAAAGTTTAGAGACAGAATACGGTACGAGATTATTTCATCGTATTGGTCGTCATATTGAAATTACAGATGCTGGTAAATTATTGCAGGGAGAAGCACAGAAAATTCTCGATCATGTAGAGTTAACAGAACGTGGCTTAAAGGAATTAAATAATCTGCAACGAGGAGAGTTGAAATTAGGTGCTAGTCTCACAGTGGGAAATTATTGGTTACCTGAAAAGATCAGCCAGTTCAAGCAGTTATATCCCGGCATTTTTATCAACTGTAAGTTAGGAAATGCTGAAGAAATTTGTGAAGGAACTGCTGTAGGGATGTATGATTTGGGTTTGGTAACAGGGGAGATTAAACCATCATTACAGCACTCTTTAGAAACAGAAGAAGTGGGAAGCGATCGCCTGCAAATTGTCGTTAGTAAATCTCATCCTTGGTTTGGGCGTACTGAAATTTATTTAGATGAATTATTAAACACTAGTTGGGTAATGCGTGAATCTGGTTCTGGCGCACAACAGATGTTTGAACAAGCCTTACAAACTTGGGGAATTGAACCTAGTAAATTAGATGTTGTCTTGAACCTCAACACCAGCGAAATGGTGAAAGCTGTGGTAGAAAGTGGTGTTGGTGCGGCGGCGATTCCTGAATTAATGGTGAAAAAAGAATTGCAGCTAGGAACATTATATGCTGTGCGAATTATCGATCCACAAAAAAAATCAGTCAAGAAATTAGAAATTATCCAGCCTGTGTGGAAACTGAAACACCGCCAACGGTTTCACACAAGAGTCATGACAGCTTTTGAAAGTATTTTATTGCCAGATAACATCCAAGTTGCTTAAATCAGAAACAAAAGGAAACGCGGAACAGAGAAATACTGTTACTGTTCACTATTAATCTGTTTATCTTCCTTGACTAAAATAATTAAACAAATACAAATAGCTGCTAATTTAAGCCAACTTAAAGCTTGGGTTTTTATTACTATAATAATACCTAATATGATCAATACATATGGTAAAATGTAGTTAGCTTTTTGATTTAAAAAATTAATAAATTTGGTTTGATGAGTAAATTTGTCAGCCAGATAACACCAAACTGCAATTAGTATCAAAAAAATTATAATAATAATTAAACAATCTGTAAAACTACTACTAGCGAATAGTGGAATATAAACGCTGATATTATCACTACCATTAGCGACGGTAATCACAGCCACGCTGTAAGTCTGTAAATTAAAGATATTAGTAGCATCTATTTCTGAATATTCTGCTGAATCAACTGTCACATCAGTATTCTCATCATCTGCTTGATTAATTAAACTATTGATCCCCATTGCTATGGGAACTAACCCCAGTAACCCTATCCAATTAAGCGGGATAATTAACCCACCAAACAATCCAGGAAGGCTGGCAATAAGTAAAATAGTAAAACCCAAATACTGACCAGCAATAATATGTCGCCTTCTAAAGATAGAGTTAATTTGCGAAAATAATAGTAACAAAATTACGATATCATCAATATTAGTAGCAATAAAAGCTGAGATTCCTACTAAAAGCGTAGTTATCAACTCATTCATCATTGTTATCCTAATTTCTTAAAACAATTTGTCATTTTAGTTTGATTTTTTTAATTTAGCCGGGGAAACTTAGGACATTGATGTTATCTGCTCCTTATTTCCTATCTTCAATGAGTTTTCATACTCAAAACTGATATATATCTATGAATAACATTATTACACTGCTCGTTGAGGCAATTTTAGCTTTCTTAATTACAAATATTGATGACCTGATTATATTACTACTATTTTTTTCTCAAATCAATGCTCAATTCCGACGGCGGCATATTTTTATTGGACAGTATCTTGGTTTTATAATTATCATTATTGCCAGTTTACCAGGTTTTCTTGGTGGATTATTAGTACCTAGATACTGGATGGGTTTATTGGGAATTTTACCAATAATAATTGGCTGCAAGCAATTAATTAATCAAGAATCAGAAACTCCAGAAATTCAGACTGTTACAGCTAATTTTAAGCATTCGCCCTAAGATAAACCGATTAAAACTATAATTTTGAGTGTTTTTAGCCCTCAGACTTATAAGGTTGCTGCGGTTACTGTTGCTAATGGTGGTGATAATATTGGCATTTATATACCATTATTTGCTGGTTATAGTTTGGCTAGTTTATTAGTTGTAATTTTTATATTTTTATTAATGAAAACAATTTGGTATATTATGGCTGCTCTTTTAGCACGGCAAACCATAGTAGCTGATATTTTAAGTCGCTATGGTAAAAAAATTATGCCTTTCTTCCTGATTATATTGGGATTATATATCATGTATGAAAGAGGAACTTTTGATTTATTATTTAATACTTATAATTATAGGTAATAAGTGAGTAAGAGGATTGCTATACATTCTGGAATCTCTAAGTATTTGCCAATATCCTGAAATATTGATAAATCCCTGATTTGAGTTCGCTGTAATACGAAGCAGGGTATTTAAGTTTTCCATAAACTGTATTTATCGTTTTAACAAAAAAGACTATTTGCTTTTATTGGGTCAAACACAATAGTATTAATTGTAGATGCAACCCAGGTAATTAACTGAAAAATATGCAGTAATTACCATTTGTAACGAGAGCGATATCGCCTGTAAAAAAGCACAAAATTTAATGTTCTGCTCATACTAGTTCAGTGCAGTTCAAACCAAACTAATCTACCCTCAAATTCAAAATCAGAGAGGGGTAAGAAACGAACAAAACTACATCCTTGCGAGCAATATACATGAGTTGGTTAATTGGTACTGTAATTATCGGGATTTCTGCGGCGATCGCCACCACATTTGATGATAACTTGTATTTGACAGCCTTCTTTGGTAAAGTCAATCATGTCTTACGTCCTAGACATATTATTATCGGTGAATTTTTAGGATTCACAGTTTTGGTACTTGCCAGTCTTCCCGGTTTTTTAGGTGGTTTAATTATTCCTCATACCTGGATTGGATTGTTGGGATTTTTGCCCATCGCCATTGGTATAAATCATCTCCTCCGGAAAGAGGATAACGAAAACACCACACAAGACGTATCAATTAATTTAAAATATACTAAACCGCAGCGAAATAAATCGCTCTGGGCAACTTTACGCGCTCCGCAAACCTATCGTGTATCTGCTGTAACCCTGGCAAATGGAGGTAATAACATTGGCATATACGTACCTTTATTTGCTAATAGTACCTTGCCACGTTTAGGAGTAATTTTGTTAGTTTGCTACTTAACAGTTGGGTTTTGGTGTTTTTTATCTTATCGCTTGACTCGTAACCCCTTAATGGCTCCTATTCTAGCAAGATATGGTCGCAAAGTCTTTCCTCTTGTCTTAATTGGGCTAGGATTTTCTATCTTAATAGACAGCGAAAGCTATCTACTACTACCCTCCCTAGCTATGTTTTCTAATTAAATACTCAGCTTTAGTTTGCGTTTAAAAATCTCAAGAAATCACAAGGAGAAACTTATGAATATACTCAACTTCAAAAAAATCACTTCCTGGATAGTAGGACTAGCAATGGTAGTTTTTCTACTAAACCAACCCCAAGCCCTAGCGCAAGTAGAAACAACACCTGAATTAACTCCATCTACATCTACATCTGTTCCAGTAGAAACTCCTATAGTTCCTGCTCCCGTAGTAGCTCCCATACTATTACCCGTAGAGTCCATCCCTGCAAACGTCAGCCATTTATTAGAAACCAACGAATGTGTTGGATGTGATTTAAGCGGAGTATCCTTTGAAGGAGCAAACCTACAAGCCGCAAATTTAGAAAGTGCCAACCTGCAAAATGTCAAATTTAAAAATGCTAATTTGCAAGGAATCAACCTCAAATTAGCTAACTTGCAAGGAGTAGATTTAGGCAAAGCCAATATTGCCCAAGCAAATCTACAACAAGCAAATTTATTTGATGCAGACTTAGAAAAAGCCAACCTACAAGGAGCAAACTTGCAAGGAGCTAATCTCCAAAATGCTGACTTGGAGAAAGCAAATCTCACCAATGCAAATATCAATGGAGCCAACTTACGTGGGGCTGATTTAGAAGGTGCAACCGGGATTTTTGGAGCTTTCTAGAGGTAATACAGATTTATCATTCAGGGAAATGGGGAAAAACCCGAACTCCTCACCACATCAGTAGTAGCGCGTCTAGTCTAATTTGTTGGGTTAAATAATCAATGATAATGATTGAATTTTGTTTTCCATCTGATGAACCCAACATTTTTAGCTTGTCACGCCAGTAGGTTGAGTTGACGTAAGGAAACCCAACACCAAGATATCGGTTAAGCTTTCAACATCCATGTTGGGTTGCCCTGCGCTTAACTCAACCTACATCTGCTTTTGACTTCCCTGAAGAATTTTCCCCAGTTCCTAATAAACCAACTTGGCGCTTACCATCATCAAAATAAAGTAAACCATAAACCGCAATGGTTTTTGAGGTACAGATTGACAAATTTTTGCTCCCAGTAAAACACCCGGTACTGAACCCAGCCATATCGGTAGGACTAAACTCCAATCAACTGTTCCCAAAGTTAGGTGTCCAACAGCCGTAAATAGCAGGAGAATTGCCGCCTGAGAAATATCTGTACCAACCAACTTCCTGGCATCCAAGCGAAAAAAGGTAATCAATACCAAAGCAAACAAAGAACCAGAAGCAACACTGGTTAATCCAACGATACAACCTAACAAGGCTCCTACAGAAGTTGTTTGTAAGCGTCCTAGCCCAGTATTTAAGTCAAATTTTGGCAGTTCCGGTAACTGTAAATGGGGGAAAAAAGTCAACAGCAGCATTTGTACCAACGCCAAAAATGTGACTAACAGAATTGTTGCACCTAGCAAGTGTAGTGTGATGTTGTTTAGGTTATGCTCCCCTTGCTGTTTAATTAAATGCAGTATCCCTACCCCAAGCAAAGAACCGGGAACGCTTCCTAAAGCCAGCCATTTTACTACCTGCACATCAAGGGTTTGTTGCTGCCAATGTTTGATGCTACCAACAACTTTCATCAATGTGGCTGCAACGACATCAGAACTGACTGCTACAGCAGGTGGTACTTGAAAAACAAAAATCAACATGGGAGTGATAAGGGAAGCACCACCAATTCCTGTTAAACCAACAACAATCCCAACTAGAAAGCTGAAAAAAGGCAACAATAAAAAATCCATACTCCTGTCCTTACCTGGGGTTTTGTAAATTCAAACTTGTTAGCTGAAACTAAAAGATTGGTTGTAACGCTGCTGTGTAGACTGTTTGAGGCAACTGCAAGTTGTAACTAACTGTGGGAAAAATGCCATAAAATACCTAAAGTCGATCAACTTACCGTATTTTAAGAGTAAAAGATTATAAAAGTCCATATTTTTGTGAACTTATACAAAATAACTACATTATTTTATACGTGAATTAATTAGTTTTTAGAGTAAAAGCTATCTCAATCAAATATTTTGTCCTAAGTACTACAATGAGTACTAGTAATTCAAAAAACTACAGCAATTACATCGCAATATCGTATTTAAGATGGCTGATTTAGAAAATAAAACCTTGCCTTCCAAACTAAAATCACCCATAGAGTTTGGGCGAAAACTACTAATTACCCATTGGCGTGCTTTGGTGGTACTCTTTGTGGGGGTATATGTACCACTACAAATTTTTGGGCTACTGGCGTTAAAGGTGGAGCAAAATTTAGGTGGATTTCCTTGGGATTTACCGATTTTACTCACGGTTCATTCCATAGCCCAGCCCCAGTTAGATCAATTCGCGGCGCTGTTAACCAAACTAGGTTCTTTTTGGACTGTGTTACCTATGCTGATGGCGATCGCACTCATTTTACTAGGACAACGGCGCTGGCGATCTCTTACTTATTTACTGATTACTGCCAGTGGTAGCGCCATCATTAACCATACAGCTAAAGCATTTTGGCATCGTGTCCGTCCCGATTTATGGGTTTCAGCCGCACCAGAATTTGATTATTCATTTCCTAGTGGTCATGCCATGACGAGTATGACGTTGGTGGCTATTTTGGTAATTTTAACTTGGGATAGTGTGTGGTGCTGGTTCACAGTGCTGTTGGGTAGCTTGTACATCTTCGCTATAGGTTGGACACGTTTATATTTAGGAGTACATTTCCCCAGTGATATTATTGCAGGTTGGCTGGTGGCGATCGCTTGGGCAATGGGCGTGAATTTAATTATTCGCCCATTCTCACAGTCAGCAAATATTATCAGTGACCAGCCAGTGAGTGAAACAAAATTACTCCCAGAGGAACAGCAATTAATTAATGAATAACCAAGTTTTTGTTTTCGGCTGTAGATTTAATTAATACAATATATATACGTATTATTTGCCAATATCCGGAATCAAACTTCTGTGGACTCCTGGACTTACTGCCTATTTTAGTTTAAAGTACGGTAAGTTGATGCAATTACTGTACTATTATGACTAACATCGAAAAAGTTGAGCAAGAGTTGTTAGATCCAAACCCAGAAAATTTACCCAAAACAATATTGCAGAGGCTAAGAGGCGGATTCTTCTTAGTCATTGGATATTTATTATCCCCCTTATGCTGGTGGAATGACTTGATATTTAACTTACCAATTGCTTATGCTTTTGGTTATGTTTGTAGCCTTTTTGCTCCTAAATTACTGATGCCGGGTGTAATTATTGGTTACTGGCTATCTAATATTATCGGTATTTTGTTGATGCAAGCAGGTGCAATCGATGTTTTGCAAAAAAAAAACCAAGAACGTAACTTAAAAAAAGAACTATTGACAGGCTTAGTTTCTTCAACTGCATATACTTTTTTAATTTTAGCATTAATCCAGTTTCATATTATTGAACCTCCTAATTTCTTCTCGGCTAGTTAAGCATAAACCCAGTTATTGATACTGGGTTTATTAAGAATATTTAAATTACCTTAATTTTAAAAGCTCACTCATATTTACCAGCTTAGGAGTATCTTTAGACATAATCAAAGGTAGTTTACCATCCCATTTTTCTATCGCTCGCCTTTCTAAAATTTCCTCAGTTAAACTTTCAAGCAATAATTTATTTACTTCTGCTTCTCCTTTAGCTAAATTAACCTGAGCTTCTGCTTCTTTAGCAGCTTTTAAGGCGATAAAATCGGCTCTTTTTGCCTCTTGTTCTGCAATTTGTTTGGCTTCTACAGCTTCACTGAATTTATATGAAAAATTGACATGAACTAGGGAAATATCATCAACTAATATATGATAATTATGTAGTCTAGTGGATAATGTATTATCAATTACGGCTTTTACTTCTCCTCGTTTAGTTACTATTTCTTCTGCGGTGTACCTTGCTATCACAGCTTTTAAAACTTCTTCTATAGCTGGATTAATAATTTTTTCAACTACATTTATTTCATCGCCAATTTCTTGAAAGATTATATTAGCTTCTTCAGGTATAATATGCCAATTTAATGCTATATCTGTAAATACGTCTTGTAAATCTTTAGAGGAGGCTTCAGCAGAAATTTCTTGTTTTTGAACTCTTACACTGATTTTTTTGAGTGTATTCACAATAGGAATTATCAGATGTATACCCTCATTCAATACTGTTTCTTGTACTTCGCCAAACTGCATTAATACACCACGCTCTCCAGCATTAACGACTACAAAAGGGGTTAGTAAAATGGTGATTAAAATTAAAAATACAGTAAATTTAGCAGCATTATTTGTCAATTTTAATTTTTTCATATCTAGTAGAAGTCTTATGACAATTTTTAATTAGTTTTGGCAAATTGGAATATTTTTAGAACTTACGCACACTCTACGAATTCTTGGTGTTTTGGGCACCTTGGCGGGTACTTGAGTAAATGGCATGGTATACTGCACTACATCTTTAGTGATGCGATGTGCTGTCTACTCGTTCCACCTCATCAATCTCCACACGTATGAACATCGACCGATGGCAAGAACTCAAACAAAAATTGACTATTGAACCAGACTTATCCGATATCTGGTTATTTTATATGGATCATTTTGCGGATCATCTAGAATTTACTGAACTGGGTGAACCTAAATATAATCAATGTTTAGATAGTATCATCCAGAAAACTTGTCAACAAATGTTTGGCAGAGCAATAAGGATTACTGACTTTTTGCCAATTTACATTTTACAGTATGGTTTTTTTCATGCCCCTTTTCAAGTTGAACATCGCATTGGGGGTGTAATTTATTTCGAGGATATCAAAATTGGATTAATTGCTGTATCTGCGGATTGTCCTCCTACGGATGAAGTTAAGTATTCACGTTTTTCTGAGGTGCTTCAATTGCCCATACCTAATCGTAACGATCTCAATTGAGGAAAATGCAACAAAATCAATCCCACCAATAGGTAACAATCACTGCATCACTATCATGTTGAACATCTTCACCCCGCAGCCCTCCTTCTAGTCGAGTTTTCAATCGGCGCTGAAGTCGAAAAGCATACTCTTCATTTGTGCCATCTGTTACATCTACTAAATCAGCTTGCCACTTTTTCCCTAAGTCCAAAAGTTGAGATACTTTTGTGTCTTGGTTCTGGGTGAGGATGTACAAAGTATCAGCAGGATAAGCCACAAAATGAATGGTGCTGGTTTCGGGCATTGGCCGATAGTTTGCCATTGCCAAGAGGGTATCAATTACACCACCAAAACTCAACCCGTTTTCATCCGGTGCAAAAACTGGTTTTGTGAACACAAAGCTGGCCCATAAATCTGTGCGCGAAGCCAGGTCAGTAATCACCTGTTCACCGTTAAAGCGATTAAATTGGCGTTGCCAAACCAAGGCCGCAAAAAGTTCTTGCGGAGAATAAGATCGAGCAATTAATTGTATTTTGCTTAAATCAAGCATTGTAACCTATTTTTCTTTACGTCAGTCCCAAATTTCTCATCGCCTTCCACAAATTAGATCGACGTTTGTGCTGGACTTTCCATTGGGACAACAAACTATCATAATTCTGCGGCGCTAACTCCTTCAGCGCAGACATCCATTGTGCATTTTTCGTATAATCTGAGTTTTGGGATGCTTCTGGTAATGGTACGAAGTTGTGTAAATTTGCTTGCCAATAAGCGATTACTCTTTCCCACAAATCGGGAGGTGCATATTCTTGAAGATACGTTCTCCTAGAAATCTCATCCGGTGTCGATAGTTGGTTAGATTGAATCACAACCTCATAAAATTTAGGATACGGGAAATTTCCCTGGCACTTTATTTGGGTCAAATCTCTTGTTAACAAATGTATTACATTGTATTCCCTACCCAGTTGTGCTTGCTGCGAAATAGTAGCCCGGAGATTGTTCAAATATATCTCTGGTGTGGCAAATTGCTGCATCAATTCCATGTAAATTATATGCCAATAGGAATAAGTATTTTCCAGTTCCGACTTCCACTCTTTACTTTCCCGATTGGCTGTCATCCCATCTAAAATTATTTTTTTTTGAACATCGGGTAAATTAGAAAAAAAATCAATCACAACATCATCGTCTAAACTGGTGTGGGAAAATTCTTCTGACCATTCCCTAATTTTTTGAGCTAATTTGAACCCATCTTGTCCTTGTGACTGCACCAATAACCATTCCCACTCCAACAAGCTGCTTGTTGTCGCTCCTTCCAAATGAATCCCATTAGCAATTTCCATCCAATCGGGTATACCATCAGCGATGTCTGTTTCTGCTGACAACAAACTAGCTGCAAAACCATCATCATAACTAAAACCATTCTCAAAAGCTGTTTTTACCAATGGCTTCATTTTTTGTGCAACTGCTTCTAAATCTTCCACAAAAGTACAATCATCAAAATAAGGTTCTTCCCAGCGTTCTTCTTGGACTATATATTTCCCCTCTTCCTGAGATGCTTGCCAAATAATTTGATTCCATTCTCCCCATAATTGAGACCAAGTTTGAGCTAACTTTGCCAAAGAAGTTGATCGCTACTCTAGAACGATACTGGTTTCTTTCACCTCCTTGGGGTCAAGACATTCCATCTGTTGAAGTTAATTTGTTAGAGCGAGTTTACCTGAAGAACCCGAGAGCCTTTGGTTATTGCTGCGGTGTCCACTGGCAATATGACCGATGGATTTATGCGATTGCCTGTGATAACGAAATCTTTCAAGCTACACAACATCAAATTATTGGCACTGGTCGCTTACACGCTAACACTGTGAAAAAACCGAATTTCTTGTTAGGCGATTGCGTGATGTTGCGTTTTCATGATCATGTGACAAACCAGCGATTAGTTTGGGGGATTCGGCTACTCAATGGGACTTGGTTTTATGTTGTGGAATTGAGTTCACCAACTTTAACCCAAACACCAGATAAGGTGAATCGATTTTCATTTGTTAACGAACAAGATTTAGTGCGGGTGAATGTCTGAGTGTTTTTCAGTAATTAACCATTGGAAAAATAATCAAATAATTAATCATGTTGACACACTTTTGGCGCGACTCAGAAATTAATCAAATGCCCCAGGACGGGMAGATAGGAAAATACAGCGTACCCAAGGGCTATSTGAATGCAACTCAAATGTGCCATGCMAATAAAAAGTCTTGGGGGCATTACAAAGAAAGGAAGTCTACAAAAGCTTACTGGACGGCACTAAGTAACGACATCGGAATCCCGATATCGTCTCTAATCATTGAGATTGAYGGYTATGGMAATTCTCAAGGTGCTTGGATTCACCCAGAAATTGCCATTGATTTAGCTCAGTGGGTATCTGTCGAGTTCCGCATCTGGGCCAATAGAACCTTAATGAAAGTGATTATGGGTATTGAATCTGTACAGCAGCAATCCATGCATGACCCAAGTGCAATTACTGGCTGCCATAGCACAACAGATGGCCGAGCAAGAACAGCGTTTGTTGGAGCAAGAACAGCAACAAACTCAAGTACTTGCAAGGCTCAAAGCAGTTGAAATAGAACAAGATCGCTTCAATACTCCATGTAGACACAAATATAGCGTGGTTGGTTTCGCCAATCTTCAAGGTTTAGAAATATCGGTGAAAGAAGCGAGTGCGAAGGGTCGAAAGGCAAGCGCCTTGTGTCGAAAACAAAATATCGAAATCGAGCGCATACATGATCCACGATTTGGGCGAGTTGGGCTGTATTCGCACTACCGGGAATTTGGAATGGTCGCATTGGTCAAGAAGATTTTGAACGGCTGCATCCTGATTTAGTAGCAATGGCGCAATCAGAGCGAAAATTCATCATCTTGTTCGACTACGAAACCAAACCGAAAACCAAACACCACGTTTTTCAAGCTACCCGCCGCACTGCTAATGTCATACTAGATGCTGGTTGTGAGTGTAGCATCGCACTATTCCCAGGCCCAGAAAAAGGAATTGACGATTGGGTAGTGGCTTTGGGCAAGAAAGCAGACAAAGCAGTATCGACAATGATTGCTGATGCCCTCACCTTCAGGGAATATCAACAAAGATTTTTCATTAATCGTGCCAGGGGATTGAGGAAGTACAAGCCTGATGTGACAGTCAACAGCCGTTTTTTAGCCAATGCCATTAACGCCTTAGGATCGTGGATTAAATAACCTGTAACTCTGGTTTAGCGGTGTAATTCCATTGCGGCAAGAATTCATCAAAAACAATTTTCATATTTGATTTGAAATCAAGAGCCACTTTTCGTCCCGTTTGATAGGTTTGATCGAAAATCGTCGTCAAAACTTTGAGTCCTGTGCGAGTGGTTGCCGTTGCC
>JAKOMP010000196.1 GCA_022241785.1 Cyanocohniella sp. LLY
CTGACTGATGAAAAAATTAATATTTCTGGTTTGATTTATTTCCCAAGCCTGGAAGCGATTGCTTTATTATGCTTACTGCTTGGAGGTGAATGAGTATTCATGCCAATCGCTGAGGGGGCGATACCCAATCGCTTGATAAATATGATTGGCTGTGGGATTGGCTAAATCTGCTATGAGGAAATAATGGCGGCATCCCTGGTCTAGCAGTTTTTGTCTTAATGTAGCGACACAGGTAGTGGCATATCCTTTACGACGATACTCTGGTGGTGTATAAGCTAAATTGATCCGACCAATTGTAGGTAACACTTGTTTACTAGACGCAACTGAAACTRGAGTGCTATCAACCCAAAAATAAGTATTCTGCTGTTTCAACCGATTATCTMCCTGGTGTTCGACATCTTCGCTCACCGCCTCATCGATCTCAGATAAAAATGCAGAAAGCCACTTAATCAARATAGAGCGATCGCCTTCAGTTGCCAGTCTAAGATATCCTCTGGCCGTTGAGACTGTTTGCACTGCCGTTAATTGGTAAATTTTCATTACCACCGACCGTTGATAGAATTGTCCTGTCAGGGCTTGCCAAGTCTGCGAGAATATTTCTGCCTCAAAAGCCAGTCCCATACTTCCTGGCAGTTGCTCTTGACGCAAATCTTGAGCAATYAACCGCAAGGCATCCATATTTTTGGCTTTGGATAGGATCAATTTTTGGGGTGGGGTGCGGATGGCAACAGCCAGAATCTCACCACTTGTTTGGACAATTGCTAAATAAGGCTTGCCTAGATAACGTTCTGGGTTATGCAACAAGGTATGCGAAATACTGAGCAAAACATTGTTTTCTACCTGATGCTGGAGTAAGTAAGCCTGAGTGGAGTGCCAGAACTCCTGAATGTTGTCGAATCGATGTAGTTGCATAATTTGCCTGACTCACGAACCAAGAAAACAGTTGTGTTATCTACAGTAAACCAAAAAGTTTTTTTGCATAGCGATGCCTGTGGCGGGCTGCGCCTACGCAGAAGGACGCTTTTTCCTGACTGTCCAGAAGTAAGCAAATAATAATGATAATCGTTTGAACATTTCCACTTCGTTAGGTCTGGGTTGGGTCTGTTGCTAGGCATTCCATATTTTGACACATCATACTGTCCTGCCATGTGTAGGACAATTTTCTTGGCTCATCTAGTTCAATTACTTCACAGTTAATATTTCCACTTAGTTCTTTAATACCTCCTTCAAACTGACGTTGCTGAAATTGGAATTTATGTCCAACACATGGCTCAAAGTCGTTTTCCATCAACCACATCGCCAATGCTCGACGATTAGTGAGTAACTGCCAAACCCGTTCTGGTGGATAAGCATAGAAAACTTCCATGTTCAAGTTTCGGAGCATGAATCTTCCTCCAATAAGTTGCCAAGGGCATCCAGTTTTTCTTGCCAGAAATTTTCGTAATGGGCAATCCAGTCAGATACCGACTTTAGTGGCTCTGGATTCAGTCGATATAGGCGTTGTCGCCCGGCTTTTCGCATTTGTACTAACCCCGCGTCACAAAGGATTTGTAAGTGCTGAGATATGGCTGGTAAGCTCATAGAAAACGGTTCAGCCAGTTGTTTAACTGGTTGCTCACCAGTACATAAACGATCTAATAAAGCCCGACGGGTCGGATCTGCGATCGATTGAAATACGTTATCACTAGCTGTAGGTCTACTCACTGGAATTAACTAAATATTTAAGCAGAAGCTTAACTAATTTCATCATACTTAAGCTTTTGCTTAAATGTCAACTACTATGATTTATATTTTCATCCCAACCACCACAATCTATGACTGATAGAACTCAATACTTCAGAGTTAATCGAAATTTTGTGTGATCCACTTGAGGGTGCATTTGGCGAGAGTTTCGTTGTCAACGGGGTAGAATGTCAGTTTGCTCATGCAACGATCACACAATGGGAAAAAGAAATATCCAGTATCTTGCAGGAGTTTGATGTTCAATCTCCGATGATAAAAGCAATGTCAGGAACACTGGTTGGAATTCCGTTATATGGCGAAACGCTGATTCAACAGTGGAAAGCCAAGATTGCGAATTATCCAGATGGACTCGCACAAAAGATGGTCGAGCATTATCTTCAGTTTGTCCCTATTTGGGGAATGCGGTTCAAGCTTGCTAGACGGGATACAACGCTCTGGTATCACCAAATCCTTGTTGAATCAGCCCAAAATCTTATCGGTGTGTTGTCTGGGTTAAACCGTTTATATTACTCAACATTTCAGTTCAAGCGCATGAGCATATTTATTGAGCAAATGGAAATTGCCCCTGAAAATTTTGCCTCTCGTCTTGAAGGCTTATTTCATCATGAAGCTCTTGTAGCTGTCAATGAACTTGAAGCATTAGTTCGAGAAACCGTGGAGCTTGTGGAGATTCATATGCCAAGAGTTGATATTTCTTCAGCAAAACGCAAATTAGGATGCAGACAACAACCGTGGATAATTAGCAAAACAAATCGGTGATAATTGTATATTTTAACGTATAAAGATGAAAATATGAGCAATTGCTTTTATTTAAAATATTTACAATTGGTGTTACCGTCTTTGAGACTATACCTAAACGCAAGAAAATGCCTAATAACAATCTAGAAATTAGAACCAAAAAGTACTTCGAGCTTAGTTCACAACTTGCTGGTTTAGATAATATACAATTGCATTCTTTGTTTAACAATTGTGAGTCAGGTACATCCAGTTTTAGTTCGGGAAAAAATTACACCATCGTCCTTGGGCAATCTAAAATTTTTGTCAAACGTATCCGGGTAACTAACATCGAATACGATAACTTATTATCTACTAAAAATTTGTATAACTTACCAACTTACTTTAATTATGGTGTAGGGTCTATTGGTTTAAATGTATTCCGTGAACTTGTGACACATATCAAAACTACTAACTGGGTATTAGAAGGAGCGATCGCCTCATTTCCTCTCATGTACCATTATCGAATTATTTCGTTGTTTGGAGTACATGAAAATATCGATCTGGAAAATCATCAACGCTTTGTGGAGTATTGGGGTAATAATGCAAGTATTGATAATTATGTATTAGATAGAGCTAATGCTAACTATGAATTGATTCTGTTTTTAGAGTACATCCCTCATGTTCTAGCAACATGGCTGCAAGAGAAGCCCTACAAACTCCAGAAATCTCTGGATGAATTACATATGATAATTACCTTTTTGAGGACAAAGGAAATTATTCACTTTGACGCACATTTTTATAATATTCTCACAGACGGACAGCAGATATATTTAACCGATTTTGGTTTGGTACTTGACAAAAGCTTTTCCTTAACCAAAGAGGAAGAGTCTTTTTTTCAGCAGAATCAATTTTACGACTATGGAGAAATTTTACGGAATCTTGGTCATCTTATTCGCTCATCGTATGATTCATGTTCTGAGAGCGATAAACGCATAATCA
>JAKOMP010000017.1 GCA_022241785.1 Cyanocohniella sp. LLY
GGTTGGCAAGCCAAGTCTTCTACTATACGCACCAGACGTTTGTTTCGTCTTGCATCTCCTAAATCGGCTTGTTTCAATTCTGAGGCAGCCCATTTTTCCATTATCCACCACCCTGATTACTATCTCATTTCAAAACTATACCTACTAAGCTTTCTAGCTATTTTTAAGTAAGTTGTAGTTTTGTTGAGAAAGATCCGGGTAATGGATAGCCTACAAGGGAAGGGGTTGGGGTTAGGTTCCGTCGAATTCACGTTAAATTATAAGTGCTGCTGAGGACGCAAAAAGAGCAAGGACTGAGAAACTAGCACCATAACCGGAAGTTCAATAAGTGAGCCAATAATCAAAGCAAGAGCAATCAAGGGACGATGAGGAAAAGTAGCTGTGGCAATTGCCAGTGAAATTGGTGAATTTCGGGCTAGTGTTGTGCAAGTCAAGCAAGCAAGATTTTCATAACTAAAATTACTGAGTCGCCCAATTATTTGACTGAGGCCAAAGTTAACCCCAAAAAACACTAAAATAGGCATTAACATCTTCAGCAGCAAACCTGGGCGCTGAAAGATAATCTGTCCCTGTGATGCAAACATTGCTGTAATCGCCAAACAAAGATTGAAGTTTTTCTGTCAAGCTCAAATTACAGACCTCAATTAAATTTTCTAGGGAATTATATGGTGTAGTAATAAAATTATGAGTATAAAAAATATAGATTAAATACCCAAATTTTTTAAAAAATTGGAGTCATGCGCCATGTTATTAGTTAGCGATGTCGAGGCAATTATTTTAAATTTAGTGCAACCGTTGGATCATCAGCAAGATATAGAAATTGTCGATTTATTAAGCGCAGATAATCGCATTTTGGCAACTCCCGTCACCAGTGAATTGGATTTTCCCCATTGGGATAATTCAGCAATGGATGGCTATGCAGTCCGGTATGAAGATGTGCAGCACTCTCACGAAGCACAGCCAGCTAATTTAGAAATTATTGAAGAAATTCCCGCAGGATATCAACCCCAGTCTACACTGCAATCAGGGCAAGCAGCACGAATTTTCACAGGTGCAGTGATGCCAGATGGGGCGGATACTGTAGTCATGCAGGAAAGGACACGCCGGGAAGATAATCGGGTGTTGATCTTAGCTGCACCACAACCCCAAGAATTTGTCAGACACAAAGCTGCTTTTTATCAAGCGGGAAAACAACTATTACCAGCAGGAATTAAACTAAATCCTCCAGAAATTGCCGTTTTAGCAGCGGCGCAGTGTTCGCAATTAAGTGTTTACCGTCGTCCCCGTGTGGCAATTTTTTCTAGTGGTGATGAATTAGTCACACCAGATAAACCCCTGAAGCCAGGTCAAATTGTCGATTCCAATCAATATGCTTTAGCAGCTTTGGTAAAACAGAATGGGGCAGAACCGTTATTGTTAGGTATTGTTAAAGATAATCCAGAGGCTTTACGAGAAGCGATATCTACGATAAGCTCCGCTAACGCCTACGCCATAGCTAACGCTGATATAGTTTTATCTTCCGGTGGTGTGTCTGTGGGAGATTATGACTATATTGATCAAATTCTCGAATCACTGGGAGCAAAAATTCATATTCGCTCTGTAGCTATCAGTCCAGGTAAACCCCTGACTGTTGCTTCTTTTCCCAGTTCCCAGTCCCCCATATACTTTGGTTTACCGGGAAATCCTGTTTCAGCTTTGGTGACTTTCTGGCGATTTGTGCAACCGGCTATTAAGAAACTTTCGGGGTTAGCGCAAGGTTGGAAACCAGTATTTGTGAAAGCGCGATCGCATGATGAATTAAAATCCAATGGTAAGCGGGAAACGTATATTTGGGGACGCTTGCATTTAGTTGATGGAGTTTACGAATTTCACAAAGTCGGTGGTAGTCATAGTTCTGGCAATTTAATTAATGTAGCTCAAACCAATGCCTTAGCTATGTTGCCAGTGGGTACAACTCTCATTTTTCCACAAGATGAGGTGCTAGTTTTACAAGTGGGGTAATTGGAAACCTGGGTACTGGGGAATAGTATGTTTTACTAATTTCAATTTTCAGAGGTTAGGTTATGGGCATTAATGAAATACTTCAAGATTACCGTGAAGAAATTTTGCAAATTGCGGCTTCGTACGGAGCATATAATATCCGAGTGTTTGGTTCGGTAGCAAGAGGAGAAGCTAGACCAGATAGCGATGTTGATTTTTTAGTAGAACTGGAACCACAACGAACTTTGTTAGACCAAATTGCTTTAGTACAGTCTTTGGAAGAATTGCTAGGACGTAAAGTTGATGTAGCAGAATCTGCCACTTTACATGAATTGATTAGAGATAAAGTGTTGCGGGAAGCTGTAGTTTTATGAGAGATGACCGTCTTTACTTAACTAATATTAAAGAATGTATTGAGCGCATAGAATCTTATACCTGTGATGGCCAACAGACATTTTTGCAAACTACAATCATTCAAGATGCAGTAATGAGAAATTTTGAAATTATTGGGGAAGCAACAAAGCGGTTGTCTCCTGAAATTCGAGTAGCTCATCCAGATGTGCCTTGGCAGCAGATATCTGGTTTTAGAGATATACTGATTCATGATTATTTAAAGGTAAATTTAAATCGAGTTTGGGGTGTGATTGAGAAGAATTTACCTCCACTAAAGGCAACAGTTGAGACGATTTTAAAAGAATTGGAGTAGTTGTTTTTGACACTTTCCACAATTTTTTTTATGTGTCAACCCCTAATCTACCTGCTAAGGTCGCAACTACAGATAATAATTGAACAGGTTGGATGGGTTTAGCGACGTGGATTTGAAATCCTGCGGCTAAAGCTTCTGTTTCGTCTGCATGTCCAGCATAAGCAGTGAGGGCGGCGGCGGGAATTTGTCCGCCAGCTTCCGGACTCAACTCTCTCACCTGACGAATCAATGCATAACCGTCTTCTTGTGGTAAACCGATGTCAGATAAAAGTACGTCGTACCCACCAGGATTTGCCGTTAGTGCTGATAAGGCTTCACTTGCTAAACCTACTTCTGTGACTTCCACACCGTAATCTTCCAGTGCTATTTTGAATAACTGTTGGATATCTGCTTGATCCTCTACAAGTAATACTCGTATGCCCACTAGTGATGGAATTTCACCGATTGATGGTGTTGTTTCAGTTGTTTGAACTGTGGAAACAACTGACTTGGGATTAATTGGTACGATAATTTCTGGTGGCTGAGTATTTAAGGGCAGCTTGACTGTAAAAGTTGCGCCTTGACCTTCACCTTGGCTTTGTGCCTCCACTGTACTACCGTGGAGTTCTATGAGATGCCGGGCGATCGCTAGCCCTAATCCTAAGCCAGTATTGGTTCGTGTTCTACTAACATCGGCTTGGCAAAAGCGATCAAATATGCGGGTGAGCATTTCAGAACTAATACCTTGTCCTGTATCGCTGAATTGAATTTGCGCTTGAGAGTCGGTATAAGCTAGTGTGACTGTAATTCTACCGCCGGCTGGAGTGAATTTAATGGCGTTAGATAGTAAATTCCAAAATATCTGCTGTAAGCGAGTTGGATCGCCAATTATATTTTTGGGTGTGGGATCTAATCTCAGTTCTATTTGCAGATTTTTGGCTTCGGCTGACAGCCTGACAACATTGATTGCTTCTTCAATTATCGGTACTAACTCAAGCGGCTCGGCATCTAAACGCAATCTACCGGAGCTAATGCGCGAAATATCTAATAAATCACCAATTAGCTGGGATTGTGCCAGAGCGCTATGTTCAATGGCTTGTAGTCCCCGATTCACAGTACTTTCATCTAACTGCCGTGTCCGGAGTAAACTTGCCCACCCCAACATAGCATTGAGTGGATTCCGCAGTTCATGGGAAAGAACTGATAAGAACTCATCTTTGGCACGGTTAGCAGTTTCCGCCGCAGCCCGAGCTGACTGTTCTTGTATTAGCAGTTGGGTACGTTCTGCTTCCCATTGCTTGCTCTGAGTGATGTCTTCAATCAGCAGCAGAATGAGTTGCCCATCGTCCGATTGGATCATTTTCCGGGCATTGAATAACAAAACTTTATGACCAATTTGCTCGAAATCAAGCTCAATTTCTACGTCTTGAAATGGAGCATTGTGAGGGAGAACTTCTGTTAAGAGCGATCGCAATTGGTGAATATTCCATTGTCCATTGCTAATCTCAAACATGGGGCGTTGTTCTATTTCGCTCGGTAGTAATTGGAAGGTTTCGTAAAAAGAGCGATTGGCTTTCACCACCTGTAGGTCTAGATTCAGCACCACCAAGGATTCCCGGACGGTATCTACAATAGCTTCTGCATAATCACGAGATGCTCTGAGTTTTTCGGCGCTGCGTTTGAGGTCATCAATTTCCACTAACACGACTACAGCACCATCAATTTTGTTATCAATTGTCCGATAGGGTCGAATCCGCAGGTCATACCAATGCCCTTCTTGGTCTTGAACTTCTTGGGTTTTAAAATTGAGAGTACTAATTACTTCTAAAATCTGTTGCTCTAAGTCAGAAATATTCAAGTTGTGTTTGATATCACTGATGGGCCGCCCTGTATCGGTAGGAATCAAGTTAAAGATTCTCTCGGCTATGGGTGTAAAACAGCGAATTCGCAAATCGCTTCCCAACATCAGGATGGGAATATGAATACTACTTAAGATATTTTGTAAATCATTGCTGAGTTGAGTTGATTCAATATTACGCCGTTGCAGTTCGTCGTTAATTGTGTTTAATTCTTCGTTAGTAGCCTGAATTTCTTCTTTGGCAGTTTCTAGTTCCTCGTTAGTACTTTGTAATTCTTCGTTACTGGAGAGGATTTCTTCGTTGGCTGCCCTCAGGTCTTGATTTGTGGCTTGCTGTTCTTCAATAGTCGATTGCAGATGTTCTTGATTTGTGGCTAATTGTTGTCTGAGTCGTTTATTCTCTTTCTCTTCATTAGTTAGTTGGCGTCGCCCAGGACGCGCACTGCTATCGCCTGTTTCTATCGCTGTTGACTCAGGTATAGTAGTGCTAAACATCACTAAAAAGTAGCGTTCTGTAGCCGCAACAGGTTTAAATGGCACAACATCAATTTTCACCTGCTTGACTTCTTTGTTCTCTTGAATTTCGATACCTGACTTAGTTACCGCTTCTTCTGCTTTTTTGGCTTGGTGAATGGCGGTGCGTAACTCTAGCTGTAATTCTTCTTTGGCCATTTTCAGTAAATTAAAGCTGGGTCTACCTGGTGCAGGTTGCAGATAAGAACCAGTCTGTCCCCGAAATTGCAAAATTTCCAAATCTTCGTTAATAATCACACCAACCGGAGCATATTGCTTCAAGACAATCCGGTCAGCTTCCTTCTGCATTTCTAAATCATTCCACATATCCGTGTTTGCTGGCAACTGGGGGTTGAGAGTTTCTACGGGGTAGTTGCTGGCAATCAAATCCATGCCCAATTGAGTCGGAGCTATTTTGCGGGAATAAATTTTATATTTTCTATCAATTAAAGCAAACAAGTCTGTGAACTCACCCACTGTTTCCGATGTGCCTAACATCAGAAAGCCATGAGATTTGAGACCATAGTGAAAAATTGGCAGCAGCTTTTTCTGCACAGTGCTGCTCAAATAAATTAGCACATTACGACACGTAATCAAATCCAACCGCGAAAATGGAGGATCGTTAATTAAATTTTGTCTGGCAAAGACGCACAGTTCACGCACTGGCTTACTAATTTGATAACCACCATCTACTTGTACAAAGAAACGCTTTAATCGTTCGGGAGAAATATCTGTTACTTGGTTAGGCTTGTAAATGCCGTTACGGGCTTTTTCAATTACGGTTTCATTGACATCGGTAGCAAAAATCTGGATAGCAGTATTAATTACTTGATTATTTAAAAACTCTAATAAGCAAATAGCAATGGAGTAAGCCTCCTCACCTGTGGAACAACCAGCAACCCAGATGCGAATAGGTGAATCGGGGCTTCTATTTTTAGTAATTAGGGTAAATACTTTAGTTTTTAAAGCTTCAAAGGCTTCAGGATCGCGGAAAAAATTGGTAACAGTAATCAAAACATCTTGATATAGTGCTTTAACTTCTGCGGGGTTCTCTTGAAGATAAGGCACGTAATCTTCTAGCCTTTCTAATTTGTACAAAATCATTCGCCGCAGGATGCGCCGCGTTAGGGTTGTTTGCTTGTACTGGTTAAAATCAACTCCCGTAGCAGTTCGTAATAAATTGAAGATATTTGTTAAGGCATCTCCGCCCTCAATTAGTGTATCCACTACTTTCACTGGAGTGGGATGAATAATATAGGGATGAGTACCAATTTGGGCGAGTTCTTCGGCAATTTGTTGTGGTGTCAAGACAAAATCGACATTACCGGAAGCGATAGCTGTATTGGGCATACTGGGAACCTTTGCTGATGAATCACACTGAGCAAAAGTAATTCCGCCAGCCCCTTTAATCATTTCTATTCCCCGTGAACCATCATTATCACCCCCTGAGAGTACAACCCCAATGGCTTTGTCTCCCCGTTCCTCTGCTAAGGAACAAAAGAAACTATCCACAGTCATGACTTGCCCGCGAATCTGCTCACGTGGTGACAGTTTCAGCCGCCCTTGAATGATAGTCATCATAGCGTTGGGCGGAATCACATATACATGATTGGGTTTTACCACCAAGTCATTCTGAGCTTCCACCACAGGCATTGGGGTTGTCCGAGACAGAATTTCTGTTAACAGACTTTTTTGATGGGGGCTTAAATGCTGAATTAAAACAAAGGCCATGCCTGTATCAGTAGGCAAATGCTTGAGTAATTCTGTAAATGCCTCTAATCCTCCCGCAGAAGCACCCATACCCACAATGGGAAATAGATTTTGGTTATTCTCCTGCTTTTCCGGGGGATCTGATTGAGATTTTTTGGTAGAGCGTCGAGAAGTCATTATATATAGCCCCTGAGATTTCTAGGACTTGCTTTTATATGCATCAAAGATTGATGCTGCTAGTTTCAATCTAAGCTAAAAATGCGCCTACCATGTAGATAAAACATATAATTCAACCACTAAATATTTATCTATAAATATACATAATTTTGTCTTTGATAAATATATCTATTTTTAGTTGGAAAAAACCCAATATTTAGGGAAAATTGTATTTAAGTAACAGCTTTTTTGGATAGTTAGATAAACTAATATATCCTTTCTATAAATAAAGTATTCGCTATCATCTATATTAATTTTTGTTTCACAAATTGACAGGAAAAACCAGATATGTAGTATGAATTTTAGTCATTGACAGGCGATCGCCTGAATTAGCGAGTAATTTGATTTGACTTTCGCCAAATGGTATGAACGCTCTAAACTAAACTATATATTACGGCAAAACCCGCATTACTCTAGAGATACAGTCCATGCAGCTACTTAAAACAACCGACAAAGATTTTTCTGTTAACTTCCAAAAACTGGTGAGCGATCGCCGGGAGGCAACGGTTGATGTTAGTGGTACAGTCAGGAGTATTCTTGCTGATGTAAAAGTGCGAGGTGATGCCGCAGTCAAAGAATATACTAGCCGTTTTGATCATTACAGTCCCCCATCTCTGCATTTGAGTGCAGATTTTATTGCCGAACGCGCTGCACAATGTCCGGTAGATGTCAAGGAATCTCTTAAATTAGCTGCGACTAGAATTGGATCTTTTCATGAAAAACAATTACCCCAAGATATTGGCTACACCGACACAGCCGGGGTGAAACTGGGATTAAATTGGGTGGCTTTATCCCAAGTGGGAATTTATGTCCCTGGAGGACGCGCCAGCTATCCTAGTTCTGTGTTGATGAATGCTTTACCAGCCAAAATTGCCGGGGTGGAAAGAATAGTCATGTCAGTACCTATGCCTCGTGGTGAGATTAATCCCGCAGTTCTAGCCGCAGCCGAAATTGCCGGGGTGACAGAGATTTATTGCATAGGTGGGGCGCAGGCGATCGCCGCTTTAGCTTATGGTACAGAAAGCCTTATACCTGTAGATAAAATCGTCGGCCCTGGTAACGCCTATGTTGCTGAAGCCAAACGTCAGGTATTTGGAACTGTAGGTATAGACAGCGTGGCTGGGCCTTCCGAAATTTTGGTAGTAGCCGACGACAAAAACAACCCAGAGTGGATAGCCTGGGATTTACTATCGCAAGCCGAACACGACCCCAGCGCCCAATCTATTTTAATTACAGATTCTGAAACCTTTGCCCAACAAGTGATAGCAGCTATCGAGCAAATTCTCACCAACCTATCTACCAAAGCAGTAGCTAGTGCTAGTTGGCAACAACATGGAGCAATAATTTTAGTTGATGATTTAGCTGCAAGTATCCCCCTACTAAATCGGCTAGCTCCCGAACACGTAGAATTGTGTGTAGACAACCCACAAGAATTTGCTAGTCAAATTAAATGTGCGGGGAGTATGTTTTTAGGACGTTATACCCCAGAAGCCATCGGCGATTATTTAGGCGGGCCAAATCATGTGCTACCCACAGCCCGTTCAGCCCGCTTTGCTTCTGGTTTGAGTGTTTACGACTTTCTCAAACGGATTACCTACTTGGAATGCAATCAACAAGCATTGCAAACCATAGGTGAAGCAGCTGTCATCCTAGCAAAAGCGGAAGGTTTACCCGCACATGGCGGTAGCGTGGCTGTCCGCTTGCAGTCCTAAGGGACTTCCAACTAAAAAAATATCCTATCACTGGGGTAGGCAGGGGAGCAGGGAGCAGGGAGCAGGGGGAAAGACAACAAATATTATTTGAGTAAATTGGATAATTTATTCTTTTAATATCTAACGAATCAAAACCAATGTACCAGTTAAAATCAAGCCTGTTCCTAATATTACTTGCAGCGTTAGCGGTTCCTTGAGAAAAAGTACCGAAAATATCAGAACTAAAAGCAAACTAGATTTATCCAGAGGTGCTACTAAAGAAGCTTTCCCGATTTGTAAAGCACGAAAGTAAAATAACCAAGATAAACCCGTTGACAACCCAGAAAAAACGAGAAATAACATAGTTTTTGGGTTAATTGTCAGCAGTGTATCTAGTTGTCCTTTTGCAAAGACCCAACCCCAAACAATGACCAAAATTACGACGGTGCGGATTGCGGTGGCTAAATTGGGGTTAATTGCTTCGACTCCAATCTTGGCAAAAATAGTCGTCAAGGCTGCAAAAAATGCTGATAGTAAGGCATAGAATATACTATTTGCTTCATTATCTGACATTTATTGTCCTCGATTACATAACTATTTATTGAGAAATAATATCACTATTTGCCATGCATAGATTCTCCACATTCGGCATCATGGTCAGGTACAATTTTTTCCACATCCAGCAATTGGGGAACAGAAAATCCACTTAACCCCACCAGTAACATACATATCGCACACATCACATATAACAGCGCGATTCCTGCACCAGTACCAGTTCCAAATAATCCCCCGAATAGACCAAAAAGACTACCACCTGTACTCAAAGCAGGTGTAAACACATTATCTGCCAAAGGCCCGGCTATTAAATAGGCTACCGCAGAAGCTATCTGTAAAACAAGCGATCGCGTGCCAAAAACCCTCCCTTGCACATTCGGCGCAACTTTAGCTAACCAAATCGCATTATCTGAACTCCCATTCAAAGGGAAATTTAAAGAAGAACAAAATTGAGCCGGAATCCAAACCCAAGGAGTTCTACCCAAACCAAAGACAATTTTACTGATACCTGCACCAATCATCCCTAATAAAACACCTTTTATTTTGCGTCGAAATCCTCCCCACGTACTCACAATAATTGCCCCCAGAACACCACCCAAACCAGCCGCAGAAGCTAAACTGCCTAACACTAAAGTATTATTATTACTTCTAGATAAAATCATCGGTGTATACAAAGAATTACCAATATCATGGGGGAGCCAAAATAATATATTCACTATCAATAGTGCTAGTAAACCTTTTTGATTAACAATATAACGCCAACCAAATCCTAAATCTTGCCAAATATTGGCTATATTTTCAGTTTCTTTTGTGGGTGGTGGTTGAGGAATTTTGACTAATAATAAACTGCAAATTGCTATAGTAAAAGTAAAAATATCAATCAACCAAATTCCGACAAAACCAATTATTGTGTAAAGAAACCCAGCTAAAGCAGGTGCAAGAATTTGGCTACCGTAACTAGATAAAAATCCCAGACTACTGGCGCGGGTATAATGTTGTTTGGGAATCATCAGCGACACAGAAGCCGAATAAGCCAAAGATTGAAATTGGTTAAAAGTCCCAACGATAGCGCCTGTTAAGTAAAAGTGCCAAATTTGTAAATTATTGGTAAGATGCAGCAACAAAATCATAATTGTGCTGAGAACCGCAACTGTATCACCTACCATCATTAATAATTTGCGGTTAAAACGGTCTACAATCACACCACTAATCGGGGTAATGATAATACTGGGAAGTAGACTAAAAAAACCCACTAGAGTCAAAGTAGTGGCTTTACCTGTAATTTCCCAAGCCCAAATTTCAATTGCAAAGCCGGTCATTTCGCTACCCATAGCAGAAACTAGCTGACCCAGCCAGACTATGAGAAAATTACGCATACTGATGGAATTTGGTTGTTGTGACATTTCAATCAGTTTCTGTCATATATTGCTTGATTTGGGCGATACGTTCTTGAGGTGTGAAAAGAGGACAGTTAGTGCATTTTTCATCAACTGGAGGAATAAACGCATATAAACAACAAGTGAGTCTCACTGTGGTTGTTGCTGGTAAACCGGGTTCATTGATTTGTTCACTACGTACTAAGTTGTAAAGAGGATTGCGGCCTGGCATAACGCAACTGTAAGGTTGTTCATACAAGGCTGAATAATCTGTTTTTATTGCTTCTAAATTTGTACATTTACTCAGTTCAGCAAACTGTCTTTCAGAAGCATTCACTGCATTTCCCCACATAGTTTTTTTAGAGAGTTTAGTTAAACTATGAACTCGGTCTATCATCGGTGCAAAGTTGCGTTGGAATAAGTTACTAAAAACAAATTGATGTAGTTCTGCAACGCTATTTACTATTTTTCCTGGATAATTTTCGGGAATTGCTAAAGGTAATTGTTGAGGATAAATGACAGTACCACTCAGGTCATGAAACCATAGCGCCTTGGGTTTACCATCTTCCAAAACAAAACTTACATTATCAATAGAAGCATCTAGCCCTACTCCCGCCCAACTCATTAAAGCTAAAACACCTGGTAATGTTGTCCAGCTATAAATTTTGCTCCAAATAGATGCAGCAATGCGAATGTCTGGAATTTTTTGATATATCTCGCTGGTTTGCCAATCAGATAAAAGTCTATCTGGTTGTAGGTAATCATTAAGTGAAATCACCTCAACATCATTAGGAGGCTGATTTAAAATAATGCCATCAGTATAGAAACTATCTAAATTCCTTTGAGCAAGATTCAATATTTCTCTTAAAAATCCCAGTATATTACTATTAGCTAATTCTGGAGATATTTGCAGTATTTCTCGATTTTTAGAATCAAATATCATGGTTGTTTCACTAAATATGTAAACAAATCATCTAAAACAGCATTGGCTGACAAAATATTTCCAAATATCCAGTAACTTGAGTCAACGGTATAAACTCGTTGATTTTTAACTGCTTTCAGATTTTGCCATAGTGGACTATTCTGAAATTTTTGAACGTTTTCTTCCGCCCCTGGATCTAAAACTATAAATAAAATATCAGCATTTATTAAATCTATACGTTCTAAACTCACTGAAAATAGAGGTTGATTTTCATTAGTCGTGAGTTGATTTTGAATTTCTGGTAGAGATATTCCCACCTCTGTAACTATACTGCCAGGAAATGAATATTTAGTACGAAATTCTGTAAAGTTGTTACCAGCATAAAAACGACTAATGGAAACAGTTTTTTCTGTGAGGTTATCATTTACAAATGTGCGGATTTTTTCAACTCGTTGTTGATATTCTTCAAGTAATTTTTGTGCTTTTTCAGTTTTATCTGTTGTTTCAGCAATACGTAATAAAGCATCTTGCCAACCGAATTGCACATAATCAAGTGTAAATGTAGGTGCTATTTGTGAAAATATTTGATATTGTTCTGCACTAATAGAAAACCCCAAAATTAAATCTGGATTTAACTGCACAATTTTTTCTATATTTGGCTGTCCATCTTTTCCTAAAGAAACAATTCCCTCTGCTTTTTTACCCAACTTTGGTATGATGCTTCCTGCAATATTAGGCTGTGCTGTTGCTATTGCTTTTAAGTCCAGTGCTAACAACGCTTCCATAGATGTTTCATCTAAAGCAATGATGCGTTGAGGTTTTAAGGGAACACAAGTTTCTCCTAAATCATGCTTAATGACTCTACACTCAGATGTGACTGAATTAGACTTTAACGTTTTATTTTTTTGGGGTATATAGTTATTGCAACCTATAATTAGAATAAATGTAAAAATGATTAATAGTAATACTTTAAATATTTTCATATTAGGTAATAAATAGCCTTGATGATTCGATTGTTAGAATATAAATTTTTCAAAATAAATGGCGGGTGTAACCGCCATGTAAATTACCAACTCCAACGATAATTTAAGGTAAAGGTTCTACCTCTAGCCGCTAAGGCATAGGAATCGTCAAAACCAGCAAAAAGTTGGTTGGTAACATTTAAGTATTGATTATTAAGTAAATTCCTAACACCCAAACTCAAAGTACCATCACCCAACTGGAGACTGCTGATTAAATCCATGACAAAATAACTATCTATACCAATCGGGTCTTCTCCCGCATCAAAAGCACTGTTTCTGTTGCCAATATATAATCCTTGAAGGCGATTGTTCCATCCTGGTAAGGTTTCATTCTCGATGTATGCTGTCAGTTTTAAAGGTGAAATTTCAAAACCAGTAATTGATACAAATTCACCTGTGTCTGAATTTTCTCTTTCTCCTTCACTCCAAGTCAATGTACTTCCCAATTTCCATTGATCGCTCGGTTGCCAATCTGCTGCTAATTCAATACCATAATTGCGTTGGGGAGCGCGTAAAATTCTAAAATCGCTGCCAAAGTCCTCAAATTGTACTCTGGTTCCTAAACTGGAATAACTATAAAATCCAGCTAGGGAAGCTTGGAAATTATTCCACTGTCCACGAATTCCTAATTCGTAGCTATCAACTTTTTGTGGTGCTGATAGTTCGACATCTTCAGCAAAATTGAAACCTGCTTGGGGACGCTGTACTATACGTGAAATATTAGGTAGTGAAAATCCTTGAGCAAAATTAGCAAATAGACTAATTGTTGGAGTGGCTTTGTAAACTACACCCGCATTAAATACCACATCATCTAAAGTCTTTTCACCACCTTGATAAGATAATCCAGTGTCTCCATCCACCCAATTATCAACAACTGAGACATTAATATTTTCATAGCTTACTCCACCACTCAAGGATACTTTTTCACTTGCTTCCCATTTTACTTGAGAAAATAAACCCAAGTTTTTGATAGTAAAAGGAGCGATCCGAATTGATGAACCAATTTTTCGTGCTATTCTGCCACCGCTGTTGTCAAACTCTGCAACATCAAATAAATCGTAATCTCCTTTACTATCTTCACTGGAATAATCTGTACCCCACAGTATATTCAAGTTATTTGATAAAGCTGTATCTAACTGCAAACGCCCTCCAAATCGTTCTGCGGTCACGACCGAACGACCAACATCTAAAATGCTATCTGGATCAAATATGCGGTTATCAAACAGGGTTGCAGCTGTTTTAGTTTGACGATAATATGCCTGTGCTTGCAGTTGACTATTCAGGATATTATTGTGGGTATAATCAAGTTGGATGACAGTTCCTCGGTTAAAAGGATCTGAGGAATCAACAAACTCAACTGGTCTATCTAAGAGGCGTGCTTTTTGAATTCCTGGGATTTCTCCTACAGTTAAATCATAATCTCCATACTGATTTTGATCATCATTAAAGTAATTAGCTGTAATTTGCAATCTTTGTTCTGAACCTAATTCAAACCCCAGCTTACCTAAAAAGTTAATCGAAGCACTTTCGGCTTCTGCATCACCAAATAATGGTATGGGATCACCTTCTGCATCAAACGGTGTTCCAAAGCTATCACGGGTGAAAGAAGCAATAAAATCTACTCCTCCTTGCTTACCGGAAATACCGTAGCTTAGGAAGTTCCCAAAACTACCAGATTTGAAGTTACCAACGGATCGTACTCCAATTTCTGCGTTGGAAACTACCTTCTCTTCACTAGGTCGTCGGGTAATAATATTAATCACGCCACCCGCAGCACCATCACCATAAACTGCACTCGGACCGCGTACTACTTCTATCCGTTCAATCGCCTCAACATCAATGCGACGTAAATTAGCAACGGATGTATCATTATCAATATTAGAACTAATTGGTACTCCATCCACCAATACTAAAGGTGGTCTTCCCCGCAAAGTCTGAGCGAAACTTTGCTGTGAGTCTGAACTAGCTCCTAAACCTGGAACTGCGTTACTTAAAATACTTTGCAAATCACGATTAACTTTAGTTTGCTGCTCAAGTTGCTCACGGGTAATTACTGTTACAGAACGAGGTATGTTTTGTAGTTCTTCTCCTGTACGTGTAGCCGTCACCACCAGTTCAATAGGTTCATCAATCTCGGCTGTTGGTTGTTCTGGTAGTGCTTCAGTTGTCGGCTGTTCTGGCTGCTGTGGTGGCTGTGTTACTTCAGCTACAGGTACAAGTGCAAAAATCAGACCTTCATTACTATCAAATAACTGTGATGTGGGTAAACCTTCCTCACCTATCACTGTTACCCGCACAGTATTAACATCAACTTGCGTTACACTCACAGATGCAATGCCATCAAAGGGATTAGCTGAGTTAAAATCTTCATCTGCTGGTAGTGCTAAAACAGCATTGGGAATATCTACGATATAGCTATTGTCTGCACTTTTATCTATGGGTTGCAGTGCTTGTGCATTGGCACTTTCTAAAATTACTTCGATGCCATTATCAGTAGTATTAACTTGAACACCTGTAATCTCAACTACTGAGTTATTTTGTTGTTGTACAAGTAATTGTCCTGCTTTAGTTTCTACTTTGGGTATGTATACCTCTGCCCTAACAGCAGCTTGTAGCAATAAGTTAATGACAGCAAATCCTAATCCTACTGAACCCATGCCACTCAATAGACTAGACTTCATATCCCTCACACCTCTGAAAGTCATAAAGCTTATTAAAAAGAATTACTAATTAGCTTTGAAAGACACTTTACTGATTTTCAGAAGCATAAGTCTATCCATATAGGACAATTTTTGCGCCCTAGAGGACAAAGTTTTTACTTTACCAGAATTTTATTACCTGAACGACAACTGTTAGGATTGATACCAAATTTCCGTTTGAAAGCTGTAGAGAAATGACCGAGATGATCATATCCGACAGCGTTGGCGACTGCTGTGACACTCATGTTACCTGCTTGGAGTAATTGCCGTGCTTGTTCCATGCGATACTCATGCAAGTAACCAAAGGGAGTTGTACCGAAGATTTGCCGAAAACCTTTTTTTAGCTTCATGTGGTGAATTCCCACTTGCTGGGCTAAATCCAGTAATGTGGGAGGATGGGCTTGATTACGGATGAGAATGTCTTTGGCGTGATAGATACTTTCAATATCTTGATTTTTGAGGTTAATAATTGTTTTTTGTATTGCTTCTGCTTCTAATAATTGGGTAAATTGCAAAGCCAGTAATTCTAGGACTTTACTTTCTAAGTACATTTTCTGCGCTATTCCCTGATAGGGAGAGTTGACTAATTGCCATAATGCAGTTTGCATCATAGGTGTAATATCTCCAACTGGCAGATGAAAGCGCGGTGGGGCATCATTTTCAATTAAACACTTTAATTTTTTAGGTAAAACTTCTAAACCGGAGTAAAAATCTTTGACAAAATTTAAGTCTAAACAAATTCTAATTAAATGAGTGCGATCGCCTGCAAAATTCTGCTCAATTTCTTCAATATCTGGTAAATAAAATAAATAGTTTTTTCCGCTTATTTCTTGATAATTATGTTTAACTCCTGGAATACCCGGACAAATCACGCCATGATTGCCAGAAAGATAAAATTTGGATGTTAAATCGTAAAATTCATAGTGATTAATTTGACAATTGACTTGCTGATAATAAGTCTCATCAAAAATCTCTAAACATAGTCCCGGACGCAGTTGCACTATGCGATAGCAGTTACAACTAAATATGCTTTCCGATTTCTGGATTGTGTCAAATCCTTTAGTGTGATGTGCAACCTCTAAATAAACTAAAGTTTCTTGTTCAAGTTCATCAAATTGCTCACCTGTAATCACTTGTGTCATGTTTTAATAACATTTTGGCAGGAATAGTAGTAATTTTTCTCATTTGTGCCGCCTAATAAAGTTTAACTTACTCTAATTTTGTTGATAATTCAATAGAAATATTTTTCATTAATTCTTTTTGATGTTTGATTAAACCAGATAATAATCAAGCTTGATCAAAAAAATAAGTATAAATTGTTACTATGGTTCAGCCAAATCATGATAGGCGATCGCGGTGTAATATCTATCATGGAGGATGCGATCGCTAATGACTAATATGAATGAACGCACTGATTTTGATAGTTGGAAATTCAGCTTGATTCGCAGGTTATACGATTTAGGGTTACAAGAGCAGGATATTCGCAACCTCTATCGATTTATCGACTGGGTTATGATTTTACCAAAAGCATTGGAAAATCAATTGTGGGAAGAATTTAAACAATTTGAGCAGGAGCGGACTATGAGATATGTCACTACAGGTGAGTGCATCGGCTACGAGCGTGGAAAACAAGAAGGTGAACAAGTTATTATTTTGAAACTACTTAAACGGCGAGTAGGAGAATTATCGCCAGAACTAAAAGAGCGCATCCAATGTCTTTCTTCCAATCAATTAGAAACTCTTGGTGAAGCTTTGTTAGATTTTACTTCTATGGAAGATTTACTTAACTGGTTGCAATCCCATCAAGTAACTTAAGGCGCTCAACCCCAATAATACAACTGTCAACCAATCACCCCAACGGACATACAAGGTCTGGGTTTGCCGTCTGTATATAGTTTCGGCATGAGTTTCGTAGGTGTTATATCCAGATATCCACAAGGTTTTGCCGTGAGGATCTACAAAGGCTGAATATCCCGTATTAGTAGCCCTGACTGACCATCTATCGGTTTCAATTGCCCGCATCATATCTAAGGCGTGATGCTGGAATGGCATGGAGGGGCTGTAATGGGCATCGTTAGAAGAACTGAGGATAAATTGCCCACCCGCAGCAGCTTGACGACGAAAGATTTCTGGGAAAGCTGAATCGTAGCAGATGCCTGCGATCGCCTGACCAAATGGCGTGTCAAATATCTGATTTGTTGAACCGGGAACTTGGTGTTCGTTCAGTGGTGATAAGCGCTGAATTATCCCGCCTAAAATGCTTTCAAAGGGAATATATTCACCTAAGGGTACTAATTTGCTTTTGTCATAACGACTAAAAACTTCACCTTTACCTGTGAAGGTAAATAAGCTATTAGTGTAGCTGCGTCCCCGTTCTCCAAATGCCCCTATCCACGCAACTATGTTTTTTTCTTTTATTGCTTTTACTAAGTTGGTGTTTGGTAAGTCGCGCTGGAAAAAAGGTAGGGCGCCTTCTGGGGTGAGGACTGCTTCTACGCCTTGGTCTACTAAAGTGTAATACCCATCGGTGTAGCCTGCGATCGCTCGTCGCAAACCTTCGGGTATGAGTTTGATTTTGTTGGGGATGTTACCTTGGATGATGCCGACTTTTAAGGCTGTTTCTGGTATTTGGGAGAGGGGACGGGTGTATAAATAATAGCCTGTTAGGTGTAAGGTAATTAGTAGTCCTGTGGCGATGGCTAGATTTTTATTAACGTTCGCGTAGCGTGCGTACAGCGCATACCACAGAGGCGCAGAGGACGCGGAGGAGTTTTTGCTGTTAATGCAGCCTTCTGCTATTAAGCCGTTGACTGCAACGATGGCGGCTGTAATGGTATTGGGGCCGGAGAGTTGACCGAGGTGTAAAATTACTAGGTTGTGTGGGCTTTGGGTGTAAGCAAGTGAACTCCACCACAAGGGGCCTGCACTCCATAGGCTTTCTAAGCCGCACCAAATGGCTGTACCCATGAGAATACGTAGCCAGGATTTTTGGTTAGACAGACGAGTCATACAAGCTGCCCACACGGCAACGAGTAATCCCCCATATAAGCTGACAAATGACCAACAAAATAAAGTGATTGCTAAAGCTGGTAGCCAAGGAACGCCTAACCAATCCATTGGATATATGCCGGTAATCCAGGAGAGGGCGAGGCCGTGATAGCCGACACCCCAGGTGAGGGCGAGGAGGTGGGGGGATAGTTTTTTGGATTTGGCAGTAACAACTAATACCCAGAGGGGGACTAGGGCTATCCATGCCAAAAACCATGCACCAGTAGGGGCTACGGTTAGCCCCATGAAAATGCCACTAGCTAAAGAAATTAAGTAAGGGAGTAAGTTTATTAACTTCTCCCTCTGATTTTTACTCAGTTTCTTCCACATCAACTGTATCGGGAGGAACTATGGCTATACCGTTAATAGCGTCATCTTCATCGAGCCGCTGTACTCTGACGCCAGTTGCCGATCGTGATTGGATGGAAATCGCATTCACTGCCTGACGGATGATAATACCGCGATTAGTTACCATCATGATTTCATCATCATCGTTGTTGACGATGCGGAGGGTAGCTAATTTGTCTTTAGTTTTACGGTTTTTGAATTTGGTGGCCATTAAACCTTGACCGGCACGGTTTTGTAGTCGGAATTGGGCAACTGGTACGCGTTTGCCGTAGCCACCCATTGTAATTACTAGTACCCAGGGGCCTATACTGCCGTGTCCTGGTACTTCTGGGGTTTCCTCTAGATTTTCAATGTCTTCGGTTTGCTCCACGCTGACGCTATCGGTGGGGATTTCTATGGCTTGCTCTCCGTTGATGCTATCGATGTCTGCCTCTTCTGTGTTTAAGGTGTCAAGAATAGCTGCGGGGAGAATGTCCATGCCTACGAGTTCGTCTCCCTTCTTCAGTTTCATGGCTCTCACACCCCGAGTTGCTCTACTTAAAGGACGCAACTGTTCGTGGGTACATCTAAAGTGAATCGCCATCCCTAACCGAGAACCAATGAGTATGCTGTCCTCGACTCTAGCGCGTCGCACCCACCGCAGTTGGTCGCCTTCTTCTAAGGAAATAGCAATTAAGCCATTGGCACGAATATTACTAAATGCAGCTAATTCGGTTTTCTTAATATTGCCGCCTTTGGTGAGCATGACCAAATATTCTTCTTTGGAAAACTCGTCTACGGGGACAATGGAGGTGATTTTTTCTTCTTTAGGAATTGGCAGCATTTGCACAATGGGTGTACCGCGACTGGTACGGGAACTCACGGGAATTTGATAAGCTTTTAAGCAGTAAACAACGCCGCGATCGCTAAAGAATAAAACACTGTCATGATCGCAGCAAGTTAAGAAATGCTCGATAGTATCATCATCTTTGACCTTGGCTGCGGCTTTGCCTCTGGTAGCCCGGCTTTGGGCTTCAAAGGTGTTGACAGGCATCCGTTTGATGTAACCTTGCTCTGTCAGCAGAATAATGGCTTTTTCATTGGCAATTAAGTCACGCTCATCTATTTCCCCTTCTCCTGGTAAAATTACTGTGCGTCGGGGTGTAGCGAAACTAGTTTTGAGGTCGCCAATCTCGGTTTCAATGATTTCAAGTATCCGTTCTCGCCGAGCCAAGATATCTTGCAAGTCGGCAATCTGGGTTTGTAAGTCTTCGTGTTCGTGACGAATTTTATCTGCTTCTAGGGCAGTCAAACGCCGCAGTTGCATCTGCAAAATGGCATCAGCTTGTACTTCCGAAAGCCCGTAGGTGGTAATCAATTCACCTTTGGCTGTAGGTGCATCGGGTGCATGACGAATTAGGGCAATAATTGCATCTAATTGAGACAGGGCAATCAATAAACCCTGTAAAATATGGTCGCGCGCCTCGGCTTTACGGAGTTCGTAGCGGGTGCGTCTGGTAATGGCTTCGATGCGGAAATCTAGGAAAACCTCTAAGAATTTCTTGAGGTTGAGAATTTCGGGTTTACCATTCACCAACGCCAACATATTGGCCCCAAAGTTGGCTTGTAGTGGGGTTTGTTTGTAGAGGTTGTTGAGGACTACACGGGGATAGGCATCGCGCTTGAGTTCGATGACGATTCTCATGCCGTCGCGATCGCTTTCGTCTCTGATATCTGCAATTCCTTCTAGCCGCTTTTCGTTCACCATGTCGGCGATTTTTTCAATCAACGCCGCTTTATTGGTTTGGTAGGGCAATTCGGTAATAATAATTGCTTCTCTATCCGGTCGTCCCCGTTGTTCTACGGTTTCAATGGCAGCTACGCCCCGCATGGTAATGGAACCGCGTCCTGTGGTGTAAGCTTCTCGAATGGCAGATGTTCCCAAAATTTGCGCCCCGGTGGGAAAGTCTGGCCCTTGGATATACTCCATTAACTCCAGATCTGTGATTTCTGGGTTGTGAATCAGTGCTACCAAGCCATCGATCAATTCACCTAAGTTGTGGGGCGGAATATTTGTTGCCATCCCCACGGCAATCCCAGAAGAACCATTCAGCAGCAATTGGGGGATGCGTGAGGGTAAGACTGTCGGTTCTTGTTGGGAACCGTCAAAGTTATCAATAAAGTCTACGGTTTCTGATTCGATGTCTTGCAGTAGGGACAGACTGGTTAAAGCTTGCAAGCGACATTCTGTGTATCGCATGGCGGCTGGTGGGTCATTGTCCACTGAACCGAAGTTACCATGCCCGTTAATCAGAGGCGATCGCATGGAAAAATCCTGTGCCATCCGCACCAGGGCATCATACACTGCTGTATCGCCGTGGGGGTGATACTTACCCAATACTTCCCCCACCACACGGGCGCATTTCCGAAACGGGCGATCGTGAAGCAGACCCAACTCGTGCATGGCGTAGAGGATGCGACGATGCACAGGTTTCAGACCATCCCTGGCATCTGGCAGCGCCCGACCCACAATAACACTCATGGCGTATTCCAGATAAGACTGGGACATTTCGTTCCGCAGATCCGTCGGGATAATCCTCTCCTGTGAGGTTGTCATAACCTAAAAAACTCCAAAAAACGTAGATTTTAACCCTTACAGTTGTCCAAGCGCAAAATTATTCTCAATTAGTATCGAATAATTGCCATATTTTGCTACAATTCTAACATATAGTTTTCTAGATAGCCGATAAAGTAACTGGCTCAAAAATCAAAATTTAAAATTTAAATCTTAAGACACTATATTTATTTTTCCATCAAGTATTTTTAACGTAAATTTTGCATTTATTTAGAATATTTAAATCATGAGATTATTTGATTATTTAAATAATAGTCTTGCTTGAAAAAAATATATTATTTTTTATTATTGAAATCAAAAAAAATAAATGTCTAAATATTGAAGATTTTGGGCATATTTTAGGGAGAAAATTATTTAAAAATGCTCTAATTTAAAAATATTTTTTCTAAAAAATAGATAAAAAATTTATATTGTGTCCGCAAATTGGTGAAAAAATCAATAATTTTCTGTCATCCATAATAGGAAGTGGGAAAAGCTGTCTAGAAACATAAATTTAAGCCCCAAGATAGTGTATGCCTTACCATACTATGTCTTAGGCTAGGGGATATAAGTTAAAGGCAAGATTCATGAATAAAGAAACAGTTCCCAACCAAGCCGAAAAAACGCAACCAGAAAATGAAGCATCCCAATTAAGTCCTGAGGTACTGGACATGATTAAACATCCGCCGAAAATGGATGATGTCATCCGAGAACAATCGCCAGCAGAACGGAGAGGAAACCCCGCTTTAGTACCGGAAATGCTTGAACAACCAATCGATGAAACACTTGCAAGCAACGATGAGTAGGAGTCTCGCTAATTACGAAGCATCATGGCAGTAGCGATATAAAATAACTTTTATCATCCTGCTGCTAACTTTTTTCGCTTTATGCTACCAGTCATATATACCGATGAGTTTCTCGATCACAAAACTGGAAGGTACCACCCAGAGAACCCAGAACGCTTGACAGCTATCGTCAAGGCCCTCAAAGCAGCGGACTTTGCAGAAAAAATTGTTTGGCGATCGCCTACTCCAGTTGCAGAAAAGCCATCGCTCATGCCTATGCTGGTAAAAGCGCATACTCAAGCGTACATCAACAAAGTCCAGGAAGTTGCCGTCACTGGTGGTGGTTATTTAGATGGAGATACTGCCATTTCTCCCCGCAGTTATGATGTGGCATTGTTAGCAGTGAGTGCTTGGTTGGATGGAGTTGATACCGTGATCGCCACAGAAAATCCCGCCTTTGTGTTAGCGCGTCCACCAGGACATCATGCGGAACGTGATGCGGGAATGGGATTTTGCTTATTTTCCAATGCAGCGATCGCCGCTTTATATGCCCTAGAACAACCCGAAATTAACCGCGTCGCTATTTTAGATTGGGATGTGCATCACGGCAATGGTACCCAGGCGATCGTCGAAACTCATCCCCACATTGCCTACTGTTCTCTACATCAGTACCCCTGTTATCCGGGTACTGGCAAAGCTTCTGAACGTGGTCTTTATGATAATGTCTTAAATTTACCTCTACCTCCTGGCAGTGATATCACTGTATATCAACCATTATTAGAGAGCAAAATAGTCCCATTTTTAGCCAAATTTCAAGCAGATTTACTGATTGTTAGTGCGGGTTACGATGCCAATGCCGATGATCCTTTGGCAAGTATCAATTTACAACCAGAAGATTACGCCTTGTTCACTGATTCATGTTTAGGATTAACTCGTAAAATTCTCTTTGGATTGGAAGGGGGGTATGATTTTTCCACACTTTCCCAATCTGTATTAGCCACAATTGAGCGCTGTTTAGTTTAAATTGATTGCGATTCTCTCGGAACAACTATTAACGCCTGAAGACTTATACTGCCAGTCTGTGTGTTGAATGAACGTCAATTCGGGTTAAGAACTCAATATCATATCCAGTAGAAAAATTGTCATTGCGACCGCAGGGTTCGCGTAGCGTGCCGGAGGCTCTAGCAATCCCAAGACCCCTGTGTTCGCGTCGTTCCACTTTGTTTCACTTGCGGCGGCATATCGTACGTATTCAGCCAGAAGCACGAGATAATCGGGTTTGAGATTATCCCGAACTCAGGTTAAATGAGTATCTTGGCCAGGAGAATCATCAAGCAAATTCTATGATTTTAAAATTCTGTACTCTAACAAATGTAAAGTTTTACCACTCAAATTTGTCTTTTCATATTCTTTAACAATTTGTCCCCCTAGCTTCTCAGTAATTTTTCGACTGGGAATATTTGCCTTATCTACTGGATAAATAAGATACTCGTAATCTAAATTACGTTCTGCCCAATCCTTCAGCGCCGTAATGGTTTCTAGTCCATATCTATTACCATGCGCTGATTTTTTGAGCCAAATTCCTAATTCGGGATATTTACTATTCAGGTTGTGTATACCGCTACATCCTAAAAATTCTTGAGCATCTTTTTTTAAAATTACTACTATCAAGTTATCCCCACTTGCCATTTCTCGCAGCGACTCATTAATAAATAATTCCGTTTCCGAAATTGATTTAGGTACACGAGGATACGTATAAGTGGTAATTTCTTCAGTAAATTCTCTAAAGATATCTGCTTGATATTGCAATGATATAGAACGTAATAATAGCCGTTGTGTCAATATTTCTAAATTTAAGAGGTTTATCATTTTTTTATAAAAAATGTAATTAAATTTACTTAAATAATAAATTAATTACGGTCATTTTTCCAGCCATTATTTTTACGTTAAAACTTTTTCTGTATTGTCTAGGACAAAAGTTCCATAAAATTCATCGAATCTTCAGAAAGAAAAATCTAAACAATCTGATGAAAGAGCTAAAGTTTTGTTAAGATGCTATTGCTAGCAGTTTTTCCACGGGAATTATTAGCTCAGCGTGTGGAGAAATAAACAGTACCAGTAGCATACATTTCAAAAGGTGAAGCAATGACCACCTACATTTTCTTTGAAGATGCCCTTCGGATATTTACCAACGCCTATTTGCTATCAGCAGTAATGCTAATTGCAGCTTCCGGTATAGGCTTGGCTGTGATCGAAACTATTGAAAAAGCAGGAGAACGCTAAATCGACCCTGGTGGTATGCTTCTTGTCACAAACCATTGGTTGATAGTGTTGACAGTGAAGAAATTCTCACAACACTAAACCTTGTAAGTCTCAAAGCGTTGCAGTCTTACCTGAAATTCAACACATGCCCAGGTAATTAACTGTACCGCCACTGGGACAGACAGCAAGAATCCACAACAGTAAATTTGTTAAATCCATCTGTGGGAATTGTCAATAAAACTTAATCTAACTCCCGCCGCCCTTCCAAGGCTCTTGCCAATGTCACTTCATCGGCATACTCCAAATCACCACCCACAGGCAAACCAAAGGCTATTCGTGTCACTTTGGTAAATGGTTTCAGTAGTTGACCTATATACAGGGTTGTCGTCTCCCCTTCGATACTCGGACTAATTGCCAAAATCACTTCTTGAGTTTTTTGCTGACTCACCCGCCGCACCAAAGCTTGGATAGTTAGCTGTTCTGGGCCAATACCATCAATAGGGGAAATCACACCACCCAAGACGTGATACTTGCCTTTGTATTCGCGGGTTTTTTCCAGTGCAATCAAATCACGAGAATCTGCTACCACACAGATAGAAGTATCGTCACGGTTAGGATTGCGACAAATTTCACAAACAGGATCAGCAGATAGGTGAAAGCAAACGGAACACAAGCCTATCTGCTTTTTGGCCTCAATCAAAGCTTGTGCTAAAGCTTCTACTTCTGCTTCTGGGCGCTTCAGGATGTGCAAAGCTAGGCGTTGGGCTGATTTGGGACCAACTCCTGGTAGGCGTTGCAGTTGCTCAATTAACCGTGCTAAAGGACGTGCGTAAACCGTAGTCTTATCTCCAGTATTTTCTCAACTTAACTATGATGACATTTTTCGCGGACTATCATCTTTATGGAATTAGACTATTGGTTAGTAGCTCGACCAAGCTAATTGGCCACATAAAAATAATCATTGTGAGGTAGACGTCCTCGCCAGCCCAGAATAAAGGCTAGAGGACTGTGGAATCAATCTAAAATCTAAAATTGTGGGATGCTACTATAACTTGGCGCACTGATCCTCTTTATTGCCCTTGACGATGTTGTTTCCTCCTGTTGGTGCAGGACGATTTTCCTTACATTGGAGATTACCATCAACTCTGTTATTGCTAATAGTCAGCCCTCCAGAATTCTGAAACGCCTGGAAGTTGCCGCCAATTGTATTGCTATGAGCAACTAGCTGACGATGATTTGTCTCAAATTGTAAATCTTCGTTGATGCGCGAATTAGTAATACTTGCTGCCCCTGATTGCTTAATCTGAATATTCCCACCAATCACTGAGTTAGAGTCAACAACAACATTTCTGGAATTTTCTGCCTGAATGTTACCAATTACATTGACTTTGCTGGCTCTGAGAGTAGCATCAGACTCTACCTTGATATTACCTTTGACTCTTGTACCGGATAAAATACACGTAGCATCATCAGGTACTCTCAGGTTATTCACTGTCACCGATCCTAATGTATTGCGGCAGGTGACCTCATCAGCCAGGACAGCCAAAGAGTAAGACAGAATTCCAGCAACACTAAAAATGGCGATGGACACAAAATGTCTCTTGTTCATGATGTTTCTAAGAAAAATTAAGTAATATTACTATTTTGAAAATGACTCATAGCTTGAATTCGTTTCCGTACAACAGTGTTTGTGTACAGCGTTTTTAGGCAAAAAATGTCGGAACAATCAAATGAATAGCAAGATCGGCAGTAATATGAGCCAACATAGCAGCGAGCAACCCTCTGTGCCAGTACAACCACCCAAAAATTAATCCTACGATACCATTTTGCAGCAATACGGCCCCAATAACGGCTAATGATAATCCACTCATCATGAATGCAAATTGAGGTAAATGCGCTACACCAAACAACAAAGCCGAAATTACATTAGTACTCCAAAATAATGCTGTACTTGCTTGATATTGTTTCAGCAGCCAGCATCCAAATGTCATTAACCCAGTCAGCATACCTAACCGGAACCAAATTTCTTCATTTATCCCTGCGCCAAAGGCCGCAAGGAACCCCGGGAGAGAACCGGGTAATTCTATATCTCTGTATTCAGTAGGAAGAAAAGAATAAAACGCTTTATCCGAGAAAACAACAAAAATCCCACAAAAACAGCCGAAAGCAACAGCTAATAACAGACTGTTAATAAGCAAACCATCTTTAATTAAAAGTTTTGCCAAACTAGAAACTTCTAAACCTTGTCTACTTCGTGACCATAATCCTAATACAGCTAAAGGTGCAGTCACAATAGCCGTTAACAGACCTGCAAACAATAAAACTTCAGCTAAAGAAACAACCTGATGGGCAATAATCAAACCGTAAAGAATAGTTCCCATCGAAGCGAAGACCGAAGCCAGGAGTAAAATACCCAGAACTTTGAATGAAAACCAGGTATCATAGGGAATTTTTGAGTCAACATCAACTCTCATATATGAAGTTTCTCCATTCTTAATGCTTCTCTCAACTCTGTGTTCTCTGCGTCCTCTGTGGTTCAAAAAATTATCTTCACAAAKATACATRAAAAAACGCCCCCCGTTTCCAGGAGGCGTTTCTTATGCAACTAAGCTTTGAAGATTAGCCGTTGATTGCAGGTGCAGTCAATGCAACAGGTGMAACTTCACCAGCAGCCAAGTCTARGGGGAAGTTGTGAGCGTTACGCTCGTGCATTACTTCCATACCYAAGTTAGCGCGGTTGATGACGTCTGCCCAAGTAGCGATGACGCGACCTTGAGAATCGATTACTGATTGGTTGAAGTTGAAACCGTTYAAGTTGAACGCCATTGTGCTGACACCCAGTGCGGTAAACCAGATACCGATTACTGGCCATGCAGCTAAGAAGAAGTGCAAGGAACGGCTGTTGTTGAATGATGCGTATTGGAAGATCAACCGACCGAAGTAGCCGTGGGCTGCAACGATGTTGTAGGTTTCTTCTTCTTGTCCGAATTTGTAACCGTAGTTTTGTGATTCGGTTTCGGTGGTTTCACGYACCAAGGAGGAGGTTACCAAGCTTCCGTGCATTGCGGAGAACAAAGAACCGCCGAATACACCAGCCACACCTAACATGTGGAAGGGGTGCATCAAGATGTTGTGTTCTGCTTGGAACACRATCATGAAGTTGAAGGTTCCGGAGATACCCAAAGGCATACCGTCTGARAATGAACCTTGACCGATGGGGTAGATYAAGAATACTGCTGTAGCTGATGCCAAAGGCGCAGAGTAAGCTACACAGATCCAAGGACGCATACCTAAACGGTAAGATAGTTCCCACTGACGACCTAGGTAGCAAGCGCAACCGATCAAGAAGTGGAAAATTACCAATTGGTAAGGGCCACCGTTGTACAACCACTCATCTAAGGAAGCTGCTTCCCAGATKGGGTAGAAGTGCAAGCCAATAGCGTTGGATGAAGGAACAACTGCACCAGAGATGATRTTGTTTCCGTAGATYAATGAACCAGCTACTGGTTCACGGATACCATCGATGTCTACTGGAGGTGCGGCAACRAAGGCRATGATGAAGCAGGTGGTAGCTGCTAGTAGGGTTGGGATCATGAGGACGCCGAACCAACCGATGTAAATCCGGTTGTCGGTGCTGGTGATCCACTCGCAAAAGCGATCCCATACGTTAGCGCTTTGACGCTGTTGTAAGGTAGTGGTCATATTTCTATGATTGCTAATGAATGTAATGAATTAGACGCATTTTTCGTGCGTCCGTTCTAATAAACTTAACATGTATTTACGTTATTCACAGTATTATTTTTTTATTCTTTTTGGCAAAAACATTATATTTACTTATATAACGATGAGGCGATTTTAAAAATCAAAATAGATATAAGGTAAACTGCCTTCGGGCGCGAGTAACCACACAGCGTAAAAGCATAGGGGTACAAATACAAGCTTGACGGGCCAGTTGAAATCTAACTTCAGCCTGCCATTAAAGGCATAAACTATACCCATAAAAGCGGCTAAAGTCCCTAGCATCCAAGTAAGTTGATATTGGCTCATATTCAGAGCTTCTACATAAACCTTTTGAGCAAACTGGACATCAGCAGTATGGCCCCAAAGATGCCGAATTACCCAAGAAGAGTCTTGGAGGTTGGGAAGGCGGAACCAAATCCAAGAAGTAAAAACCATCAGTTGAGTTAAGAACCAAGCGACAACTATCCCTAGAGGATTTTGCCAGAAATGTTCCAGACTTTCATAGCGATCGCTCGTCACATCTGTCAGGCGATGCACCCCTAAAGCTAAACCGTGGAACACACCCCAAACAATAAAACCCCAAGACGAGCCGTGCCAGATACCCGCAATCAGCATCACAATTAACAGATTCCAACAAGTACGAGTCAAGCCTTGACGCGAACCACCCAAAGGAAAATAAAGATAGTTGCGTAACCAATCTCCCAAAGTCATGTGCCAGCGCCGCCAAAATTCGGCAATGCTAGTACTGAAGTAAGGAAAGTCAAAATTTTCTGGTAGAACTAAGCCGAAGAGTAAAGCACTACCACGGGCAATATCGACGTAACCACTAAAATCTAAATACAACTGCAAACCGTAGGCAAATGTCGCCAACCACAAATCACCACTACCCGCCCTTTGTAAGTTACCAAAGCATAAATCAACGAAAATTCCCAAATTATCTGCCAAAATACCTTTTTTGACGGCGCCCTTAGCAATTAACCAGGAGGCGTGTGTCACTCTGTCAGCCGTGGGAAATTGTTGTGAATTGAGTTGAGTTGCGAGGCTATGGTATCGAGTAATGGGGCCAGAAATTAGTTTAGCAAAGAATAATTTATACGTAGCAAACTTGAGAAAGTCATCAGTAGCCGGCGCACCACGATATATATCTACTAAATAGGCAATGCACTCAAAGGTAAAAAATGAAATTCCCAAAGGTGCAATTAATTTAAAACTTGCATCTGGTGAGTTAATTTGCCAATTAAAAACATATTTGAGAAAAGCTGGTAAATATTTAAAGCCGAGTAATAATACAACATTTAAAAATATCCCCAACCACAATACCTTCAATCGACGACGATTCCAGTCAGCATTGGCAAATTGCCACTCTTCATTAGAAATTTGCCAGTCAACAGCATGTTGTCCTGGTGAAGTGTTTTTGCCAATCTCTCGCCCCACACGAAAGTTAATAAATGTCAGTGCTAACAATAATGGGATGTACTGGACATTTAACGATGCATAAAAAACAAGGCTAGCAATCAGCAAAGTCCACAGCCGTAATTTCTGGTGATTTACAGACCAGTAAATTCCCAGCACACTCAATAAAAACAGCCCATAGAAGATGGAAATAAAGTTCATATTTTAGTCATTGGTCATTGGTCATTGATCATTGTGAAGAAACTTCACCTCATATCCCTATTTCCCAGCCCACATCTTCTTACTTCGTCGGCCAAGCAATCATTGGGTCATTAGCTAACTTTTTCGAGACTTCATAGGCACCAAAGCGGTTGAGGTGGCTGGGGTCAGAAAAGTAATCATTGGTTTTTGTCCAAAGTTGGCTTAAATCTCTATAGATAAAGTTGGGATTTGTCGCTTGATATAACATATGTTGCTGAAATTGTTGCTCATAGTTTGTACGTACTGGATCTAAATAATCGGCAGTGAGAGGCATATTGACAAAGACTAAAGAAATATTGCGAGATTGGGTAAATTGCAAGACTTCTTGAAAGGCAACATCTTGTTCACCTTCTACTTGAAAATATCGATAGTCGTTGTCGTAATTACCTGCGACTCTGGGGTGTTGACGATAGTGTTGTATAGGATTAAATCGCCCAGATAAAGCCAGGAAACCATCAAAATCAACTGCCTGCTGGGGCATTTCTAGTTCAGGATTATTTATGGTTAACTGGGGCTGTAATGCCATAGTCTGAGATTCGTTAAATAAGGGTAGCGATCGCAGTTGTTTATGCAACAAAGATTGCACTTGCTCGCGGTTTTTGTAGCTCATGGAAAGACTAGCTACTGCCTGATTTAACCAATTATTTACGGTTTGATAACTATTAGTTTCTGTTTTTGGTACTGTTGGCGGCTGAATCTCCGCATTGTCGGAATTTTGCAGTGATTCATCTTGACTTGCAGTCGTTAATGCTTTTTGTAATGCCTGTCTGTAACCATCTGATGCAGCGATCGCCTTAAAGGTGACATCTTCACGATTACTATTAAAAGCACGGGCCCCGTCTGCCCAAATAATCAGTTTTGGTAGTTCTGATGGCTCTAGCACTTGCCGAATAATCAAGTCTACAACTTGTGCTGTCGCACCGTTCACCCCAAAGTTAAATACATCCAGATGGGGATAACCTTGCTGGGCTACAGCTTTAGCCAGTGCAGCCGGATCAATACCCCTCAAAGCACGGGAGGAACCAATAATTAAGACATCTGCGGGTTTACCGTTTTTGGCAACACGCTGTTTATACAATGCTAGTTGCTCGTCCAATTGCCGGGAATTGAAACTGGGCATTTGCGATCGCGCTGCTAATAAAATAGCTGCGGCGTTGGCTTTCTCTTTCAGGGGCCCAGCCCTTAAAATTCTTTCCTGTCCATCATCGCCTTGGGTAAATCCAGAAGCATTAAATGCATTACCTTGACTGGAAGAAGATTGTTTTTGCAACCTGCTGGTAAAAAATGCTGCTGTTTGACTCTGTTCTACTTCAGCATTTAATGAAGCTTCTTCTTCCAAAGATGCAGGTGCAACACTAGCTGTCTGGGTCCCACTGGGTACAGGAACATTAGTGATGTAACCCAAAATCCAATCGGTTTGCAGGGTGAGTAATAAGCCCAAGGTACCCCAGACTAAAGCTATCTTCAGCCCTTGATGATCAGGGTTTTGGGGTATTGCTTGACTACTATCTGTAAATATCTGCGTTCCGATGAGCCACTTTTTAGCTGTAGTAGTTGCAGTTGTAGCCCAGTCGCGTGCTACTTCGGTAACAAAATTTTGAACTTCCTCGGAAGTTAAATCGGGGCGTAACACCGGATCGTTGGTTTCGGTGTTTAAAAGCTCACTTACGTATTCAGAAGTAGCTGCAAATTCTGGGGTAGCTTCGGGAACTAAACGTTGGCGTTGTGTCAAATCTACACCGTGATGCCAAAAGGGTTCCTTGTTACCAGCGCGACGACCGTATACACGTACCCCTGTAATGCCAGGAAGTTTTAACAGGCGCAAAAACTGAATGACTTTATTGGCTATTTGGGAACGGGCTGGGCAAATGGGTGCATCACACATGATGTGTAACAAGTCACCTTTACGTAGTAACAGTACCCGCAAACCGCCAGTTTTTAACCGCCAATCCAAGTCAGAATTAAGTAAGCGCTCTAGTAAGAAAATAATGGCTGGTTCATCACCATCACTGGCTAATTCTAAGGGTAAAGGTGCTAAGGCTGGATGCTCCGTCGCAGGTAAAGTCAGCCAGTCAATCCACGCGGGTTGATTATCTGCGGTTTTTTGCCCGTAAATAGTAGCAGCCAGAATGCCTTGGGGGGCGATTTTTTCTAATTGGTGGGCAATTATTTTTAAACACTGGGCTTTATCTGGCTCTGGTGCAATTTCTAAAGGGTCAAAAGCTGGGGTGCAAAAGATATGTAAAGTTGATTCTTTCAAAGAAGCTTGGACAGCCACCTTAAACTCTGACAATAACTCAGTTAAGAGCCGAGCGATCGCCTGGACATCTCCCCACCTAGCCCAGTCCTTGAGCATCACTTCTGGGGGACGCAAGTCTATCCTCAGCCGCCAATCTGATGCTGTTTCACCACTAACTTGGGAAACAATCACTGCATCTTGGTAGCCAGACAGCTTCAAATGTCGCAACTGTTGGGCTATGGGTTCGGCTAATAACGATGAATCTGGGCTATAGCTAGACTGACAAAATATCCACAGGCGGTTAACTACAGCTTGACCAGGTTCTTTGGGGCTGTGCGGCTGCGTTTGTACCTGCACGGACACACCCAAAGGACTGAGAGTTTCACTCAGATAACGCGCGATCGCCTGGACATCTCCCCGACGCGCCAAACTTTCGTTAGAAACAATCAGCGCCCCACCTACGGTAGCGGATTTTTCGGCATCTTCTAGAGCTTGTTCTACCTGTTCTAGATGCCGTTCTAGCTGGTTTAAATAAACCCGGTGACACCACTTGGGGCGATATTCCCCCTTCTTCCGCCCATAGACAAATACTTGGTATATTGAGGGTTGTTCGTTACTTGTAATCCGATCCAGATCTGTTTGCTGTAGTGCATGAAGCAAGTCAGACAAGGTGCGCCAGCGTTGAGGACACTCTGAACCTTCACACAAAATGTGTAGGTCATTTCCCCGCAACCGGACTTTCACCCCGAAAGAGTTGATCCCTGTTGCTTGGCTTACCCACTGCACTAAAGATTGCTGACTATCTAGTAATACTGTTTTCATTAGTCATTAGTCATTGGTCATTGGTCATTTAAATGTGAACTCAACAATACAGAACTGGCTCACGCCGCACTACACGCTTCAGCACTCAGAAAGTCACTCAGGGCTTGTAAACTAGAAACATAGGTCTATCACACTTTGCCGTTTTCTTTTAACAATTTCATTACCTTCTGGGCTGGCAAGATCGGCCAAGATAGATTTGTACCCTGGAAACTCTCACAGATGTTGAATTTCGCGTTTCGTTTCACTCATTTGCCAACCACAAAAAATTAGCAATGACTTCTACTACCCCACAATCGTCACATAACCCCGGATTAAATCTGGTTTTGTTTAGCATTCCCCAATCTTTCCTCTTACAAATAGGTACAGCGTCTATACTACTGCTGCTCACCACAGAAAAGGCCACAGTAAAAGCCCTAGAATCTATGGGACAAGCTAGTGAAGAATTGTTTCGTGGCGATCGCCTACCAATTCTCCCCTTCCCAGAAGACAGCGATTTTAGCAATTTAACTTAACAAATATATTTAAAACCTAAAAGACTTCAGGAATTTTAGCGAATTTGAGATGATGAATCCCAATCGCTAATGCCAAGTTATGTGATGTCAACATTAATCGGCTTTACCAGAGCAAAAATTATGGGTTCTGCTTTATACTCTGTGTCTCATGCGGCGAATTTTTACCCCGCGTCGGAATTATTTTTGCGTCATCGGCTCCAGGTGGTGGAGGAATTGTGGGAATTAGTACTCCGACAAGAATGCGGTCAACAAATGGTGGATTTATTGCGACAATTACGCGATTTATGTTCACCAGAAGGACAAACGACTAATGACCAAGCCTCATCTGCGGTGAAGTTAATTGAACAATTGAACATTAACGAGGCAATTCGCGCGGCTCGTGCCTTTGCCCTGTATTTTCAGTTGATTAACATCATAGAGCAAGAATATGAACAACAGCAGCAATTAACCCGCTATTCTGAGGGAGAAGCCGAAACGATTATTCAGGAGGAAACTCGCTCCAATGTTACCTATTCCTCCAACCAAAAAGAAGATGATCCCATTGTTAACAAAAATATAGAAGTAGAACTGTTTTCCCAAAGTTGGGTGACAAAATCCATTGGTAAACAAAAAGGTACTTTTGCTACCTTATTTCCCCATCTCTTCAAGCTGAATGTACCACCCCAACAAATTCAACGCTTAATTGCCCAACTAGATGTGCGGTTGGTATTTACAGCACACCCCACAGAAATTGTCCGTCATACCATCCGCGATAAACAACGGCAGGTGGTCAGTCTCCTCCAAAAGCTGGATGAAGTGGAAAATCGCGCCGATGGCAGCTTAGGCGGATATCCTTGGGAAGCAGCAGACTTGCGCGAACAATTGCTAGAAGAAATTCGCCTGTGGTGGCGGACAGATGAACTACACCAGTTTAAGCCTACAGTCTTGGATGAAGTAGATTATGCCTTACATTACTTCCAAGAAGTGTTATTTGATGGCATTCCTCAACTATATAAACGTCTCAAATACGCTTTAGGTAAAACATTTCCTTGGTTAGAACCGCCCAGAAAAAACTTTTGCTCGTTTGGCTCATGGGTAGGTTCAGATCGAGATGGTAACCCATCAGTCACACCAGAAACCACCTGGCAAACAGCCTGCTATCAGCGCAAAATGGTGTTGGAAAGATATATTCGCTCAGTGAAACAGCTGATTGAATTGTTGAGTGTGTCGATGCACTGGAGCGATGTCTTACCAGACTTGCTAGAATCCTTAGAACTCGATCAATCCCAGTTGAGTGATGTGTATGATGCCCTAGCGTTGCGTTATCGCCAGGAACCCTATCGTTTGAAACTAGCATATGTACTCAGACGACTGGAAAATAGCCGCGATCGCAACATCGCTTTATATAATCGAGAAACGCCCAAAAATGAAGATCAGCCCCTGTATCGTTCGGGGTCAGAATTTTTGGCAGAACTGCGGTTGATTCAACATAACTTGACCGAAACGGGTTTAAGCTGTCGGGAGTTAGAAACGCTAATTTGTCAAGTAGAAATTTTTGACTTTAACTTGACTCAGTTGGATATTCGCCAAGAATCAACCAGGCATTCCGACGCATTGAATGAAATTCTCGAATATCTGCAAGTATTACCCCAATCGTACAACGAACTATCAGAAGAACAGCGAGTTGCTTGGCTAACTGGGGAATTGCAAACCCGTAGACCATTAATTCCGGCAGAATTGCCATTTTCGGAAAAAACCAACGATGTCGTGCAAACTTTCCGCGTCTTGCGATCGCTACAGCAAGAGTTTGGTGTTAACATCTGCCAAACTTACATTATTAGTATGTGCCGCGAAGTTAGCGATGTCCTGGAAGTTTTGCTATTAGCCAAAGAAGCCAGACTTTTTGACCCCGCTATTGCTGTCGGCACAATTCAAGTTGTACCGTTATTTGAGACAGTAGAAGACTTGCAACGTTCCCGTAGCGTCATGCGGCAGTTGTTTGAACTACCCTTATATCGGGCTTTGTTAGCAGGTGGCTACGCAGCAATTAACGCCAGCCAAGACAATTCCTTACCACAGATCCCCACCACAGCTTCCCCTCTCATCCCTAATTTACAGGAAGTAATGCTGGGGTATTCTGACAGTAACAAAGACTCGGGTTTTTTAAGTAGTAACTGGGAAATTCATAAAGCCCAAAAATCACTCCAGACAATTGCCGAAGACTACGGTTTGAGTTTACGCATTTTCCACGGACGTGGTGGTTCAGTAGGACGTGGAGGCGGCCCAGCTTACGAGGCCATCTTAGCCCAACCGGGACACAGTATTAATGGGCGCATCAAGATTACTGAACAAGGGGAAGTGTTAGCTTCCAAATATTCGTTGCTGGATTTGGCTTTGTATAATCTAGAAACCATCACCACGGCTGTTATTCAAGCTAGTCTGCTGCGAACAGGGTTTGATGATATCGAACCTTGGAATGAGATTATGGAAGAATTAGCAGTGCGATCGCGGCAACATTATCGTAATCTGATTTACGAGCAACCAGATTTTATCGACTTTTTCCACCAAGTCACCCCTATTGAAGAAATTAGCCAGCTACAAATTAGTTCCCGTCCTGCACGCCGTCCTTCTGGGAAAAAAGATTTAAGCAGTCTGCGCGCCATTCCTTGGGTATTTAGCTGGACACAAACCCGGGTTTTGCTCCCTTCTTGGTATGGTATCGGCACAGCATTACAAGGATTCTTGAATGAAGAACCAGAAGAACACCTGACATTGCTACGGTATTTTTATTTGAAATGGCCCTTCTTCAAAATGGTGATTTCCAAGGCAGAAATGACCTTAGCCAAAGTAGATATGCAAATGGCACATCACTATGTGGAAGAACTAGGGAATCCTGAAGATAAAGACCGGCTAGAAAAAGTTTTTGAGCAAATTGCTAATGAATTTTATCTCACCAGGGATTTAGTCTTAAAAATTACTGGACATCAGCGGCTGTTGGATGGTGATCCTGTATTACAACGTTCGGTACAGTTACGTAATGGCACAATTGTACCTTTAGGATTTATCCAAGTTTCCCTCCTGAAACGTCTGCGCCAATCCCGCAATATTACTGCCACCTCTGGTGTAATTCATTCTCGTTATAGCAAAGGTGAGTTATTACGAGGCGCACTGTTAACGATTAATGGTATTGCTGCTGGGATGAGAAATACAGGTTGATGTAACTAGGGGCTAGGGCGTGTTTTCAAGCTTCTCCAGAAGTTAGTAATGCGGGAAAATGGCTTAAGTATCCTCAGTTCATCGATACCCTGCGATTGCTGATTTTTTGAGGATACCAGGATTTACGTAACCAACCACGTATTTTCGTCATTGCGACCGTAGGGAAGCAATCTCAAAGCCTTAATTTTCGTAGCGAGTGCGTAAGTCCTCGATACAACAAGTTGGAAAACACGCCCGCTCAAAACCTGACTTTATATAAATCAAATAATTCCCCTGATTGTCGCCCTACTATTTTGGCACCAGCAGTTTTGATGATTTTTTCCCACTCAGTTACAGGTTCTAGAAACACCTCAGCACCCAAATATGTTTCTAGCACGGCCCAATCTTCTGCTAAAGGCTGTTGGGGATTGAGGATGTCAAACACAAAATGTCCATCTGGTTTCAATACCCGTTTGACTTCTACCAAGACAGCACTCCAATATTTTAGGGGAAAGTAGCAACTAAACCCCGTGGCGATCGCTAAGTCAAATTGGTCTGCCGAATAGTTTAATTGATGAGCGGGCCCCAACTCAATACCTTTAAATAGCTTAGAATTCAACTGCGGCCCACGGGAATTGAGGGTATCTCTAGCTACAGTACTAATTTCTTGCCCATAAAAATATGCTTGCCAATCCCGCCAAGGATAGATTAACAAGCTAACACCACAGCCAATATCCAAACAGTGCTGGTTCTTTTTAGGTTGAGCAATTTCCCAAAAAGGAGAAACAATTCTCCCAGACAATAGACCAGATACCCATTCTTGATATATGGGCATTTCTTGTAATTCTGCTGGTAATTCCAAATCTTGCTTTTGATACTGTCGGTTAAAGCGATACCCCACCTGTGCAACTCTTTCTTGCCAGTTTTCTGAACTATAGGGAGTGTGCGACGGAAAAAGCTCGATAGGGTCTGGTGAATTACGCTTTTTAGACATTTTGTATTTGCTGCTGCTAAATTACTTGTTGTCAAGTTCTAGTGTAGCTATGATTCTCAAACCCCTATCCAAATATTTATAGCAATCACACTGATTTTAATTAGCCGTGGCTAAACTAGGTGAATAACAATGGTATGACTACAAAAAACATGGATCAATCTATGAGAGATGTTCCCCGGAATATGAGAAAAACGGGGATGCTTCTTTTCCGTGACGCATTTATGGAGGCGGCTCAGAATGAGAAGCTTATGTGTGTAGTACATACGGCTCATGCAGCAGAAATACTTTTAAAAGCTAGAATCGCTCAAGAACATCCACTATTGATTTTCTCCCAATTGCCCACTTTAGACAAAAATTCTAAGGATACTCTTGGGCTAATTGACCTACTAGAAAAAGGACGCACTCTAAGCTATGCAGAGTTACCTAGTAGACTTTGGGCAACGACTGGAATTAAAATTGACCGACTTGAGCAGTATCTAGAATTTGGTAAATTAAGGAATCAAATTATTCACCTTTCAACAACGAACACAGAAAAGGCACCAGATGATATAACTTTGCTCTATTCGCTTCAGCTATTAGATCCTTTGGTAGAGAGCTTTTGGGGTCACTCGGTTTTTGACTTTATAAACAATGATTATTCATATGACAATAGTTTTTTAAGTAGTGGATTCATGGAAGAGAGAATCAGTAAAATTCATCCAATAGATGAAAGATTGAGGCGATTGTTGGGAGAAACTAGTAGGAAAAACTTAGAAATAATGTCGCACATAAATGACCTAGATGAATCTGAATCAAATGAAGTTTTGACTCCTACGCTAGAAGAATACTTACAATATCAACAAGAAAACCCTCCAGAAAGTTATCCCTACGCTTCTGAAACAGAACTTATAGAACGCTGGGATAACTTCCTAAACTCTTTTTAGAATAAATGGAAGTAGTATAAGTAAGATTTCACTAGGCAAAAAATATTTCTGAATATTATTCAGAAGGATTTGAAAAATTTCTATATTTTTGGGGAACTCTAATTATGGAAACACACACATACCATCCTAAAAAATGTTCATTACCAAATCTCAAAACAATTTATTCTGTAACTTACTACTGATTGTATTTATATTTTTAGTCAGTTGTACTAGTACAAGTTCTCCAAAAGAAGCTTCCACGAATAATTCTAGCGATTCTACAAGTAGCAATAATAATTTAAGTACAAAAATCTATACTGACGTAGTTAGTGAATACAAAGATGCTATCAAAGGCGACAGTGATTATACTAGCTTAAAAAACTTAGCGGATAAAGAACCTGAAACTATTAGGTTTTATGCTAAATCATATTGTGAAGCTAAAGCAAAAGGTTTTAGCGACTTTGAAATAAGTCAGCATTTAGAAGAGCAAGCTGAAACAGTCAGTAATAGCTTTAGTGACAGTGATACTGCTAAGAGGCTCTTAATGAAAGCGCAAAAATATAGTATTGAACTAGGTCAAAAATATTATTGTAAATAAAAAGCCCTACGACTACAGTTATTTAATAAATAATGGTGGGTTACGCTGTCGCTAACCCACCCTACAATTTTGGATAAAATTCTTAATCCCGATTAACCCAAATCAAACAGTAAAAATTCCGTACCAATCTCGGTGCTGATTTGTAGTTTTTCTTCACCACTGATTTGTACACCATCACCGGCTCTTAGTTCCTCGCCATTTAAGGTTGCTACACCTTCAGCTATTTGTAACCACGCATAACGAGTAGGTTTGACATGATAATTGACAACATCACCCTGTGCCAAAATAGATGCATACAAATCAACATCTTGATAAATTGTCACTGCACCATCACGCCCATCTTTAGCAGCAATTAAGCGTAGTTGACCGCGCTTTTCTTCTGGAGAAAATGATTTTTGTTCATATCTAGGTGCTAACCCTTGCTTGTCTGGCAAAATCCAGATTTGCAGTAGGTGTAAAGGTTCAGTTGGTGAGGGATTAAATTCGCTGTGGGCGATTCCCGTACCCGCACTCATAATTTGAGCATCCCCAGGACGAATTACTGACCCTGTTCCCAAACTGTCTTTATGTTCTACTGCACCTGACAACACATAAGTGAGAATTTCCATATCACGATGACTGTGAGTCGGAAATCCGGCTCCAGGGGCGATGCGATCATCGTTGATTACCCGCAGAGAGCGAAATCCCATGCGATTAGGATCGTAAAAACTACCAAAGGAAAATGTATGATGACTATCGAGCCAGCCAAATTGAGCGTGACCACGGGCGTTGCGATCGTGAATTAGATAGTTAATTGTATTTTGAGACATAAAGTTACCTCGTTGGTGTTAAGTTTGCAAGTTGAAAAACAATGTTTTTATAATTTTGGCTGACTTAAATATCAAGTAACTGAATTTTGATGAAAAGCTGGTTTAGTACTTGCATGATATTTTTAATTACTCACATTACAGGGCAAGATACTAATTTAAAATTTATTCGTTTGGTTTAGTTACATAATCTTTGATTTCTTTCTTAGAAACTTAATTTATTAACTGTTTTAACGTGAGTTCGATGACCTCTCCCCAACCCCTCTCCGACGCGGAGAGGGGCTTAAATATATTTAAATATCAACAAAAAATAAAGGTTTGGAAGGCTCTCTCCTTGCAGGGGAGAGGTTTGGAGAGGGGTTTTTAAAATTTGTCAAACTCACGTTGTTTTAATAGTAAAGTATATACACATAAAATGAAAAGTACGCACTTAAAAGTGACGTACTTACCAAAAAGATACTATTCAGTTGGATAACTCAAATATTTATCTAAGAACAGCTGTTTTTGATGCTGTAGTACTGGTTTTGCCATTCTCACCCTTGATTTCTGATACTTGCAGATGGGCCTCTAGAAACCAAAGTCGCTTATCAATGGTGCGGGAAATTTCGGTGTAAAGGTCTGCTGTATCAGCATCACCTAAATTGTCTGTTTTGTCGATGGCTTCTCTCAGATGTTTGGCGTAGAGTGCAAAGCGATCGGCCAAAGCTTTCACATGCTCCATACCCTCTAAAATATCAAAGGGATATTCTGGCAAGATAGAATTGCTAGCCGCAGCACGTGCTGTTCCTAAAGCATATCCACCCAAAGCGGTGACGCGTTCAGCGACCATATCAATATACGCTTCTAATTCAGCAGCCATTGCATCAAATAATTCGTGTAACTGAAAGAAATCAGTTCCTTTAACATTCCAATGGGCTTGCTTTGTCTGGGTTTTCAAATCTGCGGTAGCTGCCAATGTTTTGTTGAGAATTACCACAATTTGTACTCGTGCTTCAGCAGGAATATCAATACGTGTGGGATAAAGACGTGATGCGAGTGTGTTGTGGTCGGTCATGATTCTACTTCAATTGGATCGATACAACCAGTCTACAGATAGTCGCTAAGTTTGCGAAACTCTCTGTAGGCAGATGGAATTAAAATATAGATGCATTATTTCCCTGATTTATGATATTGTCATCGACTATATGAATGATTTTGGAGATTTTTCCCTGACTTTCTCCGGTGTTAGTTGAATGTCTGATGACTGTTTCTTTATAAATAGGACTTACGCACTCGCCACGAAAATCAAGGCTTTGAGATTGCTTCCCTACGGTCGCAATGACGGAAATACGTGGTTGGTTACGTAAGTCCTGATAAAATCGAAAGCTGGAAAATAAAGTTTTTTATCGCAAGGGAATAAAGCCAGCGCGTTGAATAGCTTGTTGTCCTGGAGGAGATTTAGCCAAATCAGCAAATTGTTTGACGGCAGGACTAGTTTTTCTAGGTACTGCGAGATAAACAACTCGGCTAATCGGATAAGTCCCATTCTCAACGGCAATTTTATCTGTGGGGGATATGCCATTAATAGGAATAATCCGCACTGTTTTTTGGTTTTCGATTTGGGTAACAGTACTGTAACTGATACCATCATTTCCTAAAGCTCGTAATATGGGTGTGGTTTCATCTTGTTCCACCGTACTAAAGTTGCCGCCATCCGGTGCGAAAGGTTGTCCTGAAAGTACAGCCTCTTGAAAGAATGTCCGCGTACCACTGTCACGAGAACGGTTAATAACTTTTATGGGTAATTTCGGGCCACCTACCTCTGACCAGTCAGTTATTTGTCCTTGAAAAATTCCCCGCAATTGCTCTATGGTTAATTCCCCTTTATAGGGATTGTTAATACCTACAGCTACAGCTAAAGCATCACGAGCGATGGGTACACCCACAAGTCCAGCTTGTAATTCACTGGAATTGAGAGGACGTGAACTAGCTGCCATTAATACTTTGCCATCAATAAGATTTTTTAGTCCGGCATTAGTACCATTAGGTCTACCATCTGGTAAGCCATAGGTTGTGGGTAAGTAAGGATTCGCCACGTTATGGGCAATTTGAAGTTGCTTGACTAAAGTAACGATGGTGACACTGCCATCTATGGTGAGAACATTGGGGTTAGGCAAACTTGTGTCTAAACTTGCTAGGTCAAAACTTTGAATTGGCTGAGGTTGAGAATCAGAAGATTGCTCGTTATTGATTTGATTAGGAGATCCAGTATTTTGGATTACTTTCGGAAACAGTTGGAAGTACCACAAAGCTAATCCTAGAACTCCACTAGTGATCAATAGAGCTAGCACCAGTATGAGTGTTTCTCGATTCTTGCTTTTTGTAGCCATATTGTTTAAGATTCACCCTAATTAATAGGCTTGAGAAAGTGTTATTGTTAACCTTTTCTTAATCTAAAACCAAGTTATCTAAGTGAGTCATTGGTATAGTTATCCTGCCAACATAGCAGATATCACATGAGTATTATACTGATGAAACTTCTTTTTTAACTGGTGTTGCTACTTTGTGAAAAAGTAATTCCTAGAGAATCTCGCTACACAATATTTTGGGTAAAAAAATAGAAGTAGAGACGCAATTTTTCACGGTATCTGGAAAACCTCTCTCTAAATCTCTCTCCTGCGAGGAGAGAGACTTTGAATTCCTGGTTTGTCAGTTAGATTTTCCGTGGACTTTTCACGTCATGTGGAAAGTCAGAAGTAGAGACGCAATTTTTACGTCTCTGGATTTGGATAATATTTATTCTGCGGTTAAAAATTCCCGATACCCATCGCTGAGTTCTTTTACTGCCAAGTCATAGAACTGCTTACCATGTTCTGGGGTTGCTAAACCAGGATTTGATCCCATACGTCCATCTGGGTAACGGATGCGGAAGTTAGTTGCACTATAAATCTTGTGTCCACTAGCCACTTCTGGTGAGAGGGGTGCTTGCTTAATGGATTCTGGATACACATACTGGGTAAGTGCTACTTCGCTGGGTGTGGCATGGGAGCCTTCTTGATCACCGTATAATTCTTTAGCAAGTTTATATACAGAACTGCACATAAACCAATTAGCAACTTGACATTGTACCTTTGGGGCATTGGCAATCTGTAAATCTTCTAGGTGAGCATAAGTTTCTGAAAAGGCAGCTTTGAGGGTGGCAATGTTACCACCATGTCCATTAATAAAATAGAACTTGGTAAAACCAGCTTTGGCAAGACAAGTGATGTAGTCTCGCACTACCTGAATCATAGTGCTGGGACGCAGACTGATGCTACCAGGAAAGGCAGTATGGTGTAACGCCATGCCGACATTGATTGTCGGGCCAATTAGGGCTTGAGTTGCTTCACCCACACCACGAGCGATCGCTTCGGCACAAATAGCATCAGTCCCAATTAATCCTGTGGGGCCATGTTGCTCTGTGGAACCAATGGGAAAAATCATGCCCTGAGACTGCTGGAGATAAGTTTCTATTTCCTGCCAAGTGCTTAAATGTAGTAACATTTTTGATGAATTTCCTCGTTGTCAAAGAGCGATAACAGCTAGTTTTCTCAGTAGTGTTCATACCAACTTACTACCGATATTGCCTGACTTTGCCGTCCCGCTGTTTAATGTGTAGAGTTGATACAGTGTGATTGGCTCATTTGCAGCTAAACACAAATTTAATGTTATATATAATACAAAATTTGCGTCTGTAGAATAGCTGTCAAGATTACGCTAGTAAATCAGAATTTTTACATCAATATTTATCATTATGGAGCAAAATCAGCACAAACCCCGCCAAGCCGCAGATCAAGAGTTCCAGAAATCCCTTGAGCAATTAGAGGATATCTTGCAAGAAAATTTAGATGGAGATCAAGGTACTCCTCCAGTTCGCAATGAGATTACAAAGGAAGTTGAACTTGTGGAAGATTTGACAGTCATTGATTTAGCGGCTTTAGAGGATGCAGTTGCTGATATTGAAGAATATCTTGACAACAAGACAAAATAACAACGTCAAGGTAACCCGAGTTTTTTACAAGATCGGGTATCTTAACTTCTCGATGTTGATAGTAATTACAAATTATATTGTCGTTGAGCTTCGTACAACATTAAAGCAGCTGCGATCGCCACATTCAATGATTCTACTCCTGGACTCAGAGGAATTTTCACTTGTTTGTCTGCCATTGCGGCTAAATCTGCCGACAAACCAGCCCCTTCATTGCCCAATAAAATTAAACTAGGTTTTCGCCAGTCCACATCCCAGTAGGTTAAATCTGCCGTCGGTAAGGTGGCTATTACCTGCATTCCTGCTTGCTGACTTTGTTGGACTGTGGCTGTTAAATCTTCAGTTACTGCCATTGGCAAGCGAAACCATTGTCCAGCAGAAGCCCGCAAAACCTTTGGGCTATCTAAATCTACACTATCGTCACTCAGCCATAAACCCGTAGCACCAGCAGCCGCCGCCGTACGAATCATTGTGCCTAAATTCCCAGGATCTTGAATAGTTTCTAAGGCGAGGACTAAACCAGTAGTAGGTAATTTAATTTGCTGATTAACTCGTTTAGCTGTGGCAATTACACCATCTGGCTGTATTGTAGTAGCCATGGCCGCCAAAACTTCTTCGCTGACAATTTCCGAGCGATCGCACCGGCTACAAGCCTCATCCCAAAGAGAAGCATGTGTAGTTTGCCACTGGGGAGTACAACACACTGTTACCAGTGGGTAATTTACCGCGCAAGCTTCCTGCAACAAATGCGTTCCTTCCAGTAAACATAATTGCTGCTGGTGGCGCTCCTTGGTAGAGTGCAATTTACGAATTTGTTTGACTAGGGAATTTTGTAAACTAGTTAACACGATTTTGAATTTTAAATTTTAGATTAATCCAAAATCCATATGCGGAACCCGGGACTTGAACCCGGAAGCCTTGCGGCACTAGAACCTGAATCTAGCGCGTCTGCCAATTCCGCCAGTTCCGCTGGCATTGTCAATCTTTATCGACAATTTACCATTGTTGCTTAATAATTTATATTTGTCAAGTTATGGGAAACTTCTTCCTCATCTGTTTCATTTGCCAAATCCTAAATCACTGTGTATTAATTTGTGCCTAAGGGGTATACTTGAACATTCATCAGAATTGGAATTGTCAAATGCTCATAAAGCTTGCTATAGATGGCTTACAGCTTACAAAGCACATCTAAAACGAAATTTATTCGTGCAAGATATGAAGACAAAATGTAGACAAACCAATTCTTTACTGTAGAATCGAAACCAACTTCTAACCTATAAAATTACGTATTTTTTTTGGAGGTAGGCTTATTAATCCTTCTAGCAGCTTACCAGATGCCAAGCTTTCTCCTGAAGCAGACTCCTCAGTCTTGCAAATATGGGGTGGGCATCGTTTGCAGGGGCATGTGAAAATTAGCGGAGCCAAAAATTCAGCCTTGGTAATCATGGCTGGGGCTTTGTTGTGTTCAGGGGACTGTCGCATCCGCAACGTACCCTTGTTAGCCGATGTAGAGCGGATGGGTCAGGTTTTATCAGCTTTAGGTTTGCGCCTAACAAGACAAGGAGACATTTTAGACATCAATGCCAGCGAAATTACTACATCAAAAGCTCCCTACGAATTAGTTACCCAATTGCGGGCAAGTTTTTTTGCCATTGGGGCAATTTTGGCGCGCCTAGGAGTGGCACAAATGCCATTACCAGGAGGTTGTGCCATTGGTGCTAGACCAGTTGATTTGCATGTCCGCGGACTGCAAGCAATGGGAGCTGAAGTGCAGATTGAACATGGCATTTGTAATGCTTATATTCCAGGGAGTAATGGCCGATTACAAGGAGCCAAAATTTACCTAGATAGCCCCAGTGTGGGAGCAACCGAAACTTTGATGATGGCTGCCACCCTCGCAGAGGGTGAAACTATCATCGAAAACGCAGCGCGGGAACCAGAAGTAACTGATCTGGCGAATTTCTGTAACGCTATGGGAGCTAAAATTCAGGGTGCAGGCACTAGTACAATTACTATTGTTGGTGTGCCTAAATTGCACTCTGTTGATTACAGCATCATTCCCGATCGCATTGAAGCAGGTACGTTCTTAGTAGCCGGAGCCATCACCCGTTCGGAAATTAGCTTGTCACCAGTGTTACCAGACCATTTAATCCCAGTCATTGCCAAGCTGCGGGAAATTGGCGTGACCATCATTGAGGATGCACCAGACTGCTTACGCGTCCTCCCAGCAGAAACGCTCAAGGCTAGGGATATTGAAACCCTACCCCATCCAGGTTTTCCTACGGATATGCAAGCTCCATTTATGTCCTTGCTCACCTTAGCAGAAGGAGACAGTTTAATTAACGAATCTGTCTTTGAAAACCGCTTGCGTCATGCCTCCGAGCTTAATCGCTTGGGAGCAGATATTCGGGTAAAAGGCAACACTGCTTTCATCAGGGGAGTACCAATGTTATCTGGCGCACCAGTAATAGGTACAGACTTACGAGCATCGGCAGCGTTAGTTTTAGCCGGACTGGCAGCCGAAGGGCAAACTACAGTTCAGGGTTTACACCACCTTGATCGTGGTTATGATCGAATTGATATGAAATTAGAAAAACTGGGAGCAAAAATTCTGCGTGTGGGCGATGTGCCAGTAAATGCAGAATTAGCTGCTAACCCGGCATCAATTTCGACATAGTTTACGCCGTGTGCGACTTTCTCTCAGACCTAACCCCCAACCCCTTCCCTACAAGGGAAGGGGAGCAAGAATCAAAGCCTCTCCCCGAAACGGAGAGAGGAATGGAAGTGGGGTTTCAAGAATAAGTCGCACATCGCGTTAGTTAGGGGGACTAGGGACTTCTAGCTTCTAACCTCTAGCCTCTAGCTTCTCTAGTTGCTAATATCCCATGAATAATCTCGTTATACTGTCTGTGGGAGGCTGTTGATATTTTGTTTTTCCAGCTTGCTACATCATGTCCTTGTTTAAAACTCCATTAATCGGTTTAAAAGCTGACTCGTTTCGTCATCCATTAGACTTGGAAGCTACCAAATCTTTGAAGCAAATACCAGGTTTGGATATGATGGTGCGAAATTGGCTCGGGCCAATGGCCGAACAAGTTTTTTATGTGGAAAATATTGCCGCTAGTGTACTGGTGGGTGAAAATCAATTGCCGGATTTATACAAATTATTGTTAGAAGCCTGCAAAATTCTCGATATAGAGCCTCCTCAGTTGTATATCCGCCAACATCCGGCGCCTAATGCTTACACTTTTGCTATGCGGGGTAAGCAGCCCTTTATTGTGCTACACACTTCTTTAGTTGATATCCTCACACCAGAGGAATTACAGGCAGTAATTGCCCATGAGTTGGGGCATCTCAAGTGTGACCATAGTGTCTACCTCACACCTGTAAACTTATTAGTGTTAGCTGCGTCCATTGTGCCTAATGTGGGAGCTTTTCTGGCTCAAGCCATACAATCACAACTTTTAGAATGGGTACGCTGTGCTGAGTTTACCTGCGATCGCGCTGCATTGTTAGCCACTCAAGATCCCAAAGTTGTGATGTCGGTATTAATGAAGTTGGCAGGTGGTTCACCCACTTTAGCACCGCAACTTAACTTAGATGCCTTCGTTGACCAAGCTCGCGCTTACGATGATATTAGTAAGACGGAATTGGGTGAAATGGTTAAAGAAGCCCGCACAGCTCAGTTAAGTCATCCAGTACCAGTACTGCGAGCCAAAGAAATTGATCGTTGGTCAAGCAGTACAGAATATCAGTTACTATTGCAAAATCATGGACTGAAGTCTAATAGTGAAGTTGCATCCCAGGGTGGCTGGCGGAATTGGTAAGGATGGGGGATTGAATAAGATCCAAAAATTGTAGGTTGGGTGGAGCAATAGCGATACCCAACAGGCAAAAGATATTGATGAGGATGTGACGAGAATTTTAACGCAGAGGAGCCACTGCATTGGGCGGGTTAAGCGACTTGTAGCAAGTGGCGTTCGCACCAGGCGCAGAGTTTAAACTTTGAGAAACCAGCGTTGGCGATACATGAGATAAGCTATTGCTAGCCAGAATAAGAGGGTAAGTAGGGCGAATAAGAATGAACCGTTGAGAGTACCCGCCCACGATGCGAAAATGTTTTGGTAAATCCAATTGTAGGTGGTGATGGCATTTTCACCTGTGCCGATTTTAGTTCTAACTAAGATTTTAATTAATAAAATAGATGCTGTGAACAGTGCGATCGCATTTAAGCCCATCACTTCAAAAGGCTGACTCCAGCGACGAATCAGTCGGACTTCAATCAGTTCGTAACAAGCTGCTAGCAATAGTAATGCCCAACCACTACTGAATATTACATAGGAACTTGTCCATAATTTCTTGTTGATGGGGAATGTCCAACCCCACGCCCAACCAATAACTAAGCAACCAATCCCCAATAATAATAACCCTAAGCTGGTGCGAGATTTTACAGGTTGCTTGCGTATCCATTGCCCTGTAAAGTAGCCAGCCAGGATACTAACAACGGCGGGAATAGTGCTAAATAGTCCCTCTGGATCTCCTAAATTTTTATACCCGTCACCGGCGTATAAATGAGCCGTTGGAATAATTAAGCGGTCAATATAAGCGCCAAAATTACCTTCCCGCGTCAGTACACCTGCGCCATAATCAGGAACTGGGACATACATCATAGTTAGCCAGTAGCCGATAAGTAATATACCCGCCAGTATCCATTGCCCTTTGCGCGGTAGGTTAAGGACTATGAGGGAGGCAAACAGATATGTAAGACTGATTCTCTGTAACACCCCCATCATGCGGATATTACTTAAATTAAAAGTCCAAATACCCTGATTCCAAAAGCCATTTAGTATTAACCCCAAGGCAAAAAGTATGGCGGTGCGGCGCAAGATACGCCAGTAAACCTCTGACGTAGGTTTGTTGACTTCGGTATACTTTGCCAAAGAAAAAGTCATGGCTACACCGACAATAAATAAGAAGAAGGGAAATACCAAATCTGTGGGTGTGCAACCGTGCCAATCAGCATGGGCTAAGGGCGGATAGACATCCCCTGCAACTCCTGCCATGTTGACAAGAATCATGCCAGCAATAGTAATACCGCGAAACACATCCAATGAAGTCAGGCGCATGGGCGGAATTTTTTGTGTGATGAAGTATCTAAAGTAACTTGCTTAATGCCAACTATCAAGCAACATATATATACAAATCAATACATATCAATACATGGGAGCAACTCAATTTTTTTCAAACATGAAGCATAAAGCTTTCATGAAACCTCTGCACTCCTTTACATTGAAAAATAAAATCAAATAAAACGTTAAAAAACTGTAGTAATTGTTGCTAATGAAAATAAGCGTTTGCAGTAAAATTCCACTTGACGAACTTAAATTCTCGGCAGAAACTTGAATCTTCACTACTTAAGGAAATTTGATAGTAGCTGTTGTTATAGCAACGCCAAAGACAAATGACAAATTTAAATAATTATCAAAAATTAATAGCATTGGCCAACGAATATGGGATTAATTGTCAAGCAGTACCAGAAGAATGCTTGGTTGCATCTTTACCTGGATACGATGATTTCTTGTTAGCTTTTACTTGGTCTGGTGCAGTTGAGGGAGAGCCACCAGATCATGAATTAATCGCAATTAGCGTCCAAGACATTACTAAAGAGGTTACCGTTGCAGCCTGGCAGATTCCTACTTATTTATTTGGCAATGTTTTAAGGCAGGCTCAGATGCTTGTAGCAGCCCATAGAGATTTTATGAGCTGACGGATAAATTATTTGAAATAAGTATTTTTAACTGGGCATTGCGTGTCAATAATGCTCAGTATTATTCCTGTGGATAAGACTTATGTCTTTAGATAGAGACTTTATATTTAAGGAACGTTTAGATTTGTGATGAAATGTAAAAAAGTTAATTAAAAACATGGCTGACATTGTTGATACCGCCGTAAACGCTGGTTCCTTTAACACATTAGTTGCTGCTGTCAAAGCTGCTGGTTTAGTGGATACCCTCAAAGGTTCCGGCCCATTTACCGTTTTTGCTCCTACTGATGAAGCATTTGCTAAACTACCCGCAGGTACAGTAGATGCATTACTCAAGGACATTCCTCAGCTTAAGAAAATCCTGACTTATCACGTTGTTTCAGGTAAAGTATTGGCAGCTGACGTAGTTAAGATGAAGTCAGCGACTACTGTTGAAGGCAGCAAAGTGAATATTGACGCTTCCAATGGTGTCAAAATCAATGATGCTAATGTTGCAACACCCGATGTCGCTGCTGATAACGGTGTCATTCACGTTATTGATACAGTGTTAATTCCTGCATAAATTATCCGGATCAATAATCAATAGCATCGTTGTCCAGCAACGATAAAATGAAAGCGATCGCCTCCAGTATAGAAGTGCGATCGCTTTTATTTAAAGCTTTAAGTTTTCGTTTAAGCTGCGACAGGTTCTAACAATTGAATGTTAGAGAACACAAATTCTTGAACAGATATTTTGCCTGCGGCTTCAGTACGAATTTCCCGGCGATTCAAAATGGAATATTCACCAACTTTTTCATATTCATCGGTGAACTCACTTCTACCACCTTTTTGTTCCCCGGTTTTGGGGTCATGATACACGGAGTCATAAGTATGGGATAGATAACCTGCCCCTGTATCGTGACTGCTAAATGTGTTAATTGTTACAAAAGTACCATGAATTAAACGGTGAACGTGGCAAACCTCATTATTGCGGACTTTGTATTTATCGCCTTCTGACTTACCACCAACTAAAATCTCAGTTGCACCGGTTTCGTCAGTGTCGCCATAGCTGAAAGTATTGGTACTATGGGTTTCTTCAAAGCTGCGACGGACGCGGTGAATAGCTATTTCCCACGCTTGTCCATGAATTGATTTTTTTGCTTGCTCGTCATCTACGTCCAATACTTCCGCCTTCAGGTTAGCGTCGATGACTACTTTACCAGTAAATACTTTGTCGTCATATTTATAGGTAATATCTGCGGTATAACCTGGGAAACTCTTGTCCCAAGTGTAACGGTTCTCATAAGCAGCCCGGAAAAGTTCCTGAGCAGAGAGTTTTGTTACTGTCATATGCTTCTCCTAGCTTGACTAATTCTATTAGCTTTTTATCTTTGCTGGTATTAGCATAAGAGTATTCTGAAGCTCCGCATAGTCCCCAAGTGGGTACACTTATGCCTAATTTTCTTCACGCCGTATTTCAAGCGATCGCTAATGTCCGCAATGAGTCAGAATTAAGACTAGCTCTGACGGATAAAATTAGCGAACATTTTGGCGTGCAACATTGGGGTATTTATCTCCTCGATGAACAACCAACAGCTGATATTTATCCCCAGGCTATTCCCGCAGTCTGTATGGAAAGCAATCCCGTCGGGCGCTATGTGGTTGAACGTCACGCTCCCGCCCATGAACAATCAGTATTATCCCCAGGAGATTGGAAAAATTTTTGCTCACGCCATGACCATGAACACGTAATGACCGGGCCGATTGTTTGCGATGGTAGACTTGTAGGCACACTCAACTTAGCAAGGGATAAGGGTAATCCCCCTTTTGATGCTGATGATTTAGCTGATTTAAGCGCCTTGTGTATTCATCTATCAGCAAAACTCGCAACTTTACGAGCAAAACCACCAAAAATATCTAATTCTCAGTTAGCTAGTCCTCTCACCGCGCGGGAATTAGAAATTGCCGAATTGGTCGCACAGGGGTTAACAAATGCCGAAATTGGTGGAAAACTGTGGATTACCCAAAATTCTGTCAAGCAAGCCTTAAAACGGATGTTTCGCAAATTAGGAGTTTCAGCTCGTAGCGAGATGGTGGCAAAACTGCATTTAATTTCGCTGCAATAGTAGTGGATTTACATAGCCAAATGTGTGCATGATGATTTTCTGTTCTGGGCGGGCGAGGACGCCCACCCCACAATGATTATTTTTATGTAATATTTTAGACTTGTGACGCTAGTATAGCGATCGCTAGGCAACTTAGGATAAAAGCTGATAATGAAATCTTTACAATTAAAGTCTTTCAAGCCTGTTACCTGCTATGGAAATAAATTTTTGAACTTTTTTAATTAAGTAAATTCTGTAATACAACTTGCGTATTTAGTAGCTATCCTGTAAGTGTTAGCACATCAAAACAAAATCCGGTGATTAACCCGTACAATAAACCCAAGAGTTTACAAGATATTCTGAAACAGCGACAGCAGTCAGGTTTTGTGGGTCGTGAAGACCAGGTAAAACAATTTCGCCAAAATCTGGGATTATCCTTAGAAGATGAAAGTCGTCGTTTTTTGTTTAATGTTTGGGGTCAGGGTGGGGTAGGTAAAAGTACGCTGTTACGTCAGTTTCGCAAAATAGTAGAAGATACAAAAATCATCACAGCTTATATTGATGAAGCCGAAAAAAGTGTTCCTGAAGTTATGGGTCGCTTGGCTGAGGAGTTGGAACGACAAGGACACAAACTAACGCAGTTTACCGAACGCTACAAAGTTTACCGCCAAAAGCGCCAAGAATTAGAAACTGATCCAGAGGCTCCCCAAGGTTTTTCGGCTTTTGTGGGCAAAACCGTTGTGAAAACTGGTGTGAAGTTGGCGCGTCGGGTTCCGGTTGGTGGTGCTGTATTCGATTTTGTAGATGAGGATACTTTGGTTTCGCAAGGCGGAGAATGGTTTTCTTATATTGCGAAGAAATTAACAAATAAAGACGAGGTGCGTTTAGTTCAGGAACCTGTGGAGGTACTGACCCCAATATTTTTACAAGATATTTTTAAGATTGCTGAGAAAACTACTATTTCCCTGTTTTTTGATACCTATGAACGCACTGGAGAGTTTCTTGATAGTTGGTTACAAGAAATTTTGGAAGGTCGTCATGGTGATGTGCCTCCCAATATATTAATCATCATTGCTGGTCGTCAGGAATTAGATAAAAATCTTTGGGCGCATTATGAAGGGTTAATGGTTCGTTTCCCTCTAGAAGCCTTTACAGAAGAAGAAGCCAAGCAATATCTCACACGCAAAGGCATTACTGATAGTCGCGTTGTTGACGTGATTTTACGCCTTTCGGGAAATTTACCTCTACTGGTGGCAATGTTAGCTGATGCTCATCCCGATGATCCTAATCGGGTAATTGAGCCTAGCAGCAATGCTGTAGAACGGTTTTTAAAATGGATTGATGATCCTAAGCATCGTCAAGTGGCTCTTGATGCAGCTATTCCTCGTTGTTTCAACCGGGATATTGTAGCTAAGTTGAGAGGGGAAGCAGAAGCTGATGAACTATTTGCTTGGCTGAAAGAAACATCATTTGTCAATGAGCGTACTGATGGTTGGGCTTATCATGATGTCGTCAAAACGCAAATGTTACGCTACAAGCGTCTTTCATCGCCCCAAGCTTGGGCCGACCTACATGGCAAGTTAGCAGATTATTACGACACCCTACGGAATGAGCTGCAACTAGAGGAAGAAAAAAAACAGCGCGACCTTGATTGGCAAAGTCACACTTTAAATGTGTTGTACCACGGCTTATGTCAATTGCCACAAAGAAGTTTACCTGTAGCTTTAAATGAATTTCTTGCTGCTCTCAAAAATAAACGCACTGTTGCTGAACAGTGGGCAGAAGTGATGCTACAAGCAGGTAAAGATACAGATTCTGGAGAAGTTCAAAGTTGGGGTGAACGGCTAGTTAATGGGTTAAAAGCTTTTGAAGAAGAACGGTATGAAGTTGCCGCTGAGATGTGTACTGCACTCCTACAGGATTCTAGGATTCAGGCAAAATGGCAACCTACTGCTTTATATTGGCGAGGTGAAACTTACCGTCGAATGGAACGTTACACAGAAGCACTGCCAGACTTTGACCGTGCTATTGAACTTGACCCCAATTACAAATTGGCGATTGCAAATCGAGGTGCAACTTATCTTTTAATGGAGCGGTACACAGAAGCACTGCCAGACTTTGACCGCGCGATTGAACTTGACCCCAATGATAAATGGCTGATCGTGATTAGGGGTGAAACTTACCGTCGAACGAAGCGCTACACAGAAGCACTGCAAGACTTCGAGCGCGCTGTTGAACTTGACCTCAATGATAAATGGCTGATCGTGATTAGGGGTGAAACTTACCGTCGAACGAAGCGCTACACAGAAGCCCTGCAAGACTTTGACCGTGCCATTGAACTTGACCCCAATTATCAAGGGGCGATCGCACTTCGGGGTCTGACATATCATTTAATGGAGCAGTACACAGAAGCCCTGCCAGACTTTGACCGTGCCATTGAACTTGACCCCAATTATCAAGGGGCGATCGCACTTCGGGGTCTGACATATCATTTAATGGAGCGTTACACAGAAGCCCTGCCAGACTTTGACCGTGCTATTCAACTTGACCCCAATGATAAACGGGCGATCGCACTTCGGGGTGAAACTTACCGTCGAATGGAGCGTTACACGGAAGCACTGCCGGACTTTGACCGTGCGATTCAACTTGATCCCAATGATCAATGGGCGATCGCACGTCGGGGTGAAATTTATCGTTTAATGGAACGTTATACAGAAGCACTGTCAGACTTTGACCGTGCGATTCAACTTGACCCCAATGATCAATGGGCGATCGCAAATCGGGGTGAAACTTATCGTTTAATGGAGCGGTACACAGAAACACTGTCAGACTTTGACCGTGCGATTCAACTTGACCCCAATGATCAATGGGCGATCGCAAATCGGGGTGAAACTTATCGTTTAATGGAACGTTATACAGAAGCACTGTCAGACTTTGATCGTGCGATTCAACTTGACCCCAATGATCAATGGGCGATCGCAAATCGGGGTGAAACTTATCGTTTAATGGAGCGGTACACAGAAGCACTGCCAGACTTTGACCGTGCGATTCAACTTGACCCCAAATATGACTGGGCGATCGCACGTCGGGGTCTGAGATATCGTTTAATGGAGCGTTACACAGAAGCACTGCCAGACTTTGACCGCGCTATTCAACTTGACCCCAACTACAAATGGGCGATCGCAAATCGAGGAGTGACTTACCTTATGCTTAAGCAATACAATATTGCTCTTGCAGATTTCAATCGTGCTATTGAGTTAGATTCCGATAGTGATTGGTATTTATACAATCGGACTTTAGTCTACCTAGCCCTTAACCTAGTAGAAAATGCAAGAACCGACATAGAAATTGCCATCCAACTTGCTAACAATAAATACGAAGAAAATTCTCAAAACTGGTGTAACACTTTTAACTTAGCTCTTTATTGCTTGACTGCTCAGTATACTTCCAATGCGGAAGATTTATATCGCTATGCTCTTTCTCAAGGTGCTTCTTCAGAGAGCGTACGTGCTGCTATCCAAGACCTTAGAGACTTTTTAACTATCTTTCCTGATAATGTTCAGGCTCAATTTATGCGACAGTTATTGCAATCAACACTAACAACCACTTAAACATCAATTCATCCAGTATTTGAAAACTGATGCAGTTCCCATAAACTCTACCTACTCGAATGGAATATTTTTGCTGAGGAAGTACCCAAATGCCGCAGAGGAATTTCATCCTGATTACAATGAATCAGCATCTATCTGAATTTATTCATGGAAAATTTTGTTTTTTACAACCCAGTCAAAATCCTATTTGGCAAAGGTCAAATCGCCAATATTGCGGCGGAAATTCCTGCTGATGCCAAAATTCTGCTTACGTATGGCGGAGGTAGCATCAAAACCAATGGTGTTTATGAGCAAGTTAAGTCTGCGTTAACGGGATTTCAGGTAACTGAGTTTGGCGGAATTGAACCGAATCCCCATTTGGAAACTTTGTTAAAAGCAGTGGAGATAGTACGAAAAGAAGGTATTAATTTTCTTCTATCTGTGGGTGGAGGTTCGGTACTGGATGGAACTAAATTTATTGCAGCTGCTGCTCCCTTTGTCGGCGATCCTTGGGATATTCTGGCTAAACAAGCACCTGTAACGGCTGCTGTACCTTTTGGGGCTGTGTTAACTCTCCCAGCCACTGGTTCAGAAATGAACACCAACTCGGTTGTAACGAAATGGGAAACTCAAGAAAAACTATTTTTCGCCAGTCCTTTGGTGTTTCCCCGGTTTTCTGTTCTCGACCCAGAAACAACTTTTTCTTTACCGCCTCGGCAAATCAGCAATGGTATTGTCGATGCTTACACCCATGTGATGGAACAATATTTGACTTATCCAGTGAATGCACCATTGCAAGACCGCATGGCTGAGTCAATTTTACAAACACTGATTGAGGAGGGGCCCAAAACCTTCGCCAATCCTCAAGACTATGATGCGAGAGCTAATGTCATGTGGTGTGCGACCATGGCACTCAATGGGTTAATTGGTGCAGGAGTACCCCAAGATTGGGCAACTCACATGATTGGTCATGAGTTGACGGCGTTGCATGGTTTAGATCATGCTCAAACCTTGGCTATTGTCCTACCTAGTACTCTCACCATTAGGCGCGATCGCAAGTGGCAAAAACTTTTACAATACGCTGAACGAGTTTGGCAAATTACCGATGGTACAGAAGAAGCGCGAGTGAATGAGGCGATCGCTAAAACTCGTAACTTTTTCGAGTCTGTGGGTGTCCGCACTCGTTTATCTGACTACGGTGTCGGATTAGATACCATTCCTGTAATTATTGAGCGGTTTGAAAAGCGCGGTTTTGTCGCTTTAGGTGAACATCAAGATGTCAACTCTGAGGTAGTCGAGAAGATTCTCACTCTTTGTGCCTAAATTCGTCATCATATTTTTGAGCCTGCATATGCAGGCTTGGGGTCTAAAATCTATCTTTCATTCCCCGGATGCGGGCAAATGTTTGCACTGGATCACTACTTTTAGCAGCTAATTGTAATGATGGTTGTTCCCAACGCAAAAAGGGATTGGTGTGTTTTTCTACTCCCAGTAACGAGGGAACAGTAGCTTCTTGACGATTACGATAGTCCTTCACTTCCTGGTAGCGCTTTTGTAATTCAGCATTATCACTATCCACCGTGATGGCAAATTGCAAATTTTTCAAAGTGTATTCATGGGCGCACCATACACGGGTATTATCTGGCAGAGAACGTAATTTACCCAAGGATGCCACCATTTGCGTCGGTGTTCCTTCAAATAAGCGACCACAACCGCCAGCAAACAGGGTATCGCCACAAAATAACTCGCCTGGTTCACTAGATGTTATGGGGGGAAAATAGTAAGCAATATGAGCGCGGGTATGTCCAGGAACAAAGAACACTTCAGCGACGCGATCGCCAAACTCCACGCGATCGCCTTGTTGCAAAAATACCTGTTGTCCGGGAATCCTCCCTTGATCTTCGGCTCCGCCATACACTGTCAAACTGGGGAACTGTTGTATTAACTCCTTGTTTCCACCCACATGGTCGTTATGGTGGTGAGTATTGAAAATTGCCACTAACTCAGCTTTCAGTTGTGCAAGTTTTCTCAATACTGGTTCCGCTACTGCGGGGTCAACAACAGCAGCAATATTTTGTTGCTCATCATGTAGCAAAAATATATAGTTGTCTGATAATGCTTCAATACGGATTACCTGCATTGCTTCTGCTTCCCTGCTCGTGTACATATTTGGTATTTTTCAGTTATCCTGTAGTCCAGTAAGTCACTGAGCAACTTGCACAAGTTGTACCAAACTATCTATATTTTATTTATTATAGCTGTCATATTTCATGAAAAATGATAGTATACAACCGTACTTACACTGAAATCATCCAAAAACTCGTTAAAAAGCGTTTTGATTTATCAGTAAAATTTCTCTATGTAAAGGTGTAAATTAAAAGTTAAATTTATTGTGGAAATTTTTGTTTAAAAATCAAAGTAATTACTTTTAATATTGTTTTTATCAGCAACCGATTTCGCTTAAATATTTACTGGCATAAATGATGATTATTCGTTTAAAAAACGTAAGTAATTATATGAATTAATTTATTAGCCATTTTATCCTGAATGAAATTTTATAGTCAATATCAACCAAACTAAAAAAATTGTGAGTTTACAGCAAAAAAGAACTCAATTAAAAGTCTCAATAATTGTCAGCGATCTATCAAGTGCTGGAGCCGGTAGATGGGGAGGTGGAGGTGTTCGTTCATTTTTGCTAGCTCAAGCTCTCCAAAAACTTGATTATCAAGTAGAAATTGTCGGATTTGTTTTTGGTGATGAGCCAGCCGTAATTCCTCAATCAGAAATTCCCGTTAGTCATGTAATTGGCTATAACTATCCGCAATTTATCCATTCAGCCTCTCAAGTTCTGAAAAAACTTAATGGTGATATTATTTATGCTATGCGACCGAAGCCGACAACCTTCGGTTTATCTATGTTAAAAAAGCTCAAAAATCATCGACCAATTATTTTAGATATAGATGACTGGGAAATGAGTTGGCATGGTGGCGAAAAATGGCAGTATCGCCCCTCGCCTAAACAAATTTTTAGAGATATTTTTAAAACAAATGGTGCTTTAAGATATCCAGATCATCCACTTTATTTAAAATGGGTTGAGGGCATGACACAAAATGCTGATGCGATTACGATTCATACCCAATTTTTAAAAGAGCGATTTGGCGGTGTTTATTTGCCCAACGGCAAAGATACTTATCTGTTTAATCCAGATTTGTATAATCCTGAAGAAAGTAGAGCGCGTTATGGGCTTTCGGAATATCGCATTTTAATGTTTCCCGGTGCGCCCAGACCCTACAAAGGAGTTGAAGATGTATTAATGGCTTTAGACTTGCTAAACGAGCCGGATTTAAGGTTAGTAATTGTTGGTGGCAGTCCTTACGACGATTATGATGCTCAACTTATGGAAAAATGGGGACGTTGGATTATCAAGTTACCAAAATATCCATCTATAGAAATGCCTCAAATTGTGGCAGCAGCACATGTGGTTGTGGTTCCACAGCGAAATACTCCAGCCGCTTTAGCTCAATTTCCTTTGAAATTAACTGATGGTATGGCCATGGCGAAACCTGTTTTGGCAACCAGGGTAGGGGATATTCCCGACATCCTCGGCGAAACAGGTTATTTAGTTGATTCTAGTTGTCCAGAACAAATAGCTGAAAAGATTCAATGGATATTCCAGAATTTAGACGAAGCACAAACAAAAGGCCAAATGGCTAGAGAAAGGTGTGTTAAATATTATAGTGTTGATACTATGGCATCGACACTTTCTCAAGTGTTTTCACAACTGGAAAAATAAAAATCTTAGCTAAATTATGAAATTTTCATCTGAAAATAAAAAACTAAATCTTGAGTACGCGCCAATTTACCAAGGTTAATTATAAATTATGTCTACTCTTAATCAACTAGTAAAATTCACTAAACCTTATCCAGGTAGAATCATCTTAACAATAGTATTGGGCTTTTCTGGCGCTTTATTTAATGGCATCAGTACAGCAATGATTGTGCCAATTGTTTTGAAAATCGTAGGGCAAGAAATAGATTTAACTAATGCGCCGCCCATTATTAGAGCTATTATGTCGCCATTTGATAATTTTCCTGAAAGTTATCGCTTGGGTATGATGGCAGGATCAATTATTTTTATAATTTTTTTAAAAAATGCCTTTAGCTACGCCAGTAGTTTGGCATCTAGTTCTGTATCTCGCACACTCACCTCAGATATGCGTAAGGCCGGGGTAAATTTATTATTAGATATTGATATTAATTATTATACCAAAATGAAACTTGGTGATTTAATGAATCGCCTAAATGGAGAGATTCCCCGTGCAGCTACTTCTATAAATAATATAATTAAATTAATTATCCTTGTAATTACCATTTTAGTTTTTATATTTATTTTATTATCAATATCTTGGCAATTAACTATTATTTCCACGGTTTTACTAGTTTTTGTTACTTTAGTAAATCAGTTTGCCATTAGTCGTTCTAAATATTTTGGTAAAGTGCTGACCGAAATGTCTAAAACGCTCACTAATACTCTGATAGAAACTTTGAGTGGCATTCGCCTAGTTAAAGCAACTGCTAATGAAGACTTAACATATCAAAAGATTAATGAATTAATTGATGAGCGTGAAACAGCAGAATTTAAGTCTCAGGTTAATTCCAATATCATTGCACCAATTAGTGAAGTTGCCGGACTCATATCTTTAATTTTGATTGTCTTTATAGGACGAATATTATTTGCTGATCAAGTTGCTTCGCTTTCAGCCGTTCTGTTGACATATTTATTAGTACTCTTGCGGCTGCTACCTTTTGTGTCGCAGTTAAATACTCTTCGCAGTAGCTTTGCTAATAACTCAGCCAGCGTGGATATGGTGGCTGAATTTTTACACCGATATAATAAGCCATTCATGGGCAATGGTAATTTAGCTTATACACAATTAAAAGAGGGAGTACATTTTAATAATCTATCTTTCGCATATCCTAATCATGATAAGTTGGTGCTAAAGGATGTAGATTTATACTTACCACGAGGTACTACTCTAGCTTTGGTGGGCAGTTCAGGTGCCGGTAAATCCACCCTAGCTGATCTTTTGCCCAGATTTTATGACCCCGTATCTGGCTATATTGCTATCGATGGGGTTGATATCCGCGAATTTAATATTAAAACTCTGCGTAAAGCGATGGGTATTGTCAGTCAAGATACCTTTTTGTTCAATGAGTCGGTAAAACATAACATCGCCTACGGCAAACCCGGTGCTAGCGAAGAAGAAATTATTACCGCCAGCAAGCGGGCAAATGCCTATGAATTTATTAGCAAATTGCCCCAGGGTTTTGACACCATGATAGGCGATCGCGGGGTCATGTTATCTGGAGGACAACGCCAACGGTTAGCCATAGCACGGGCTTTACTCCAAGATCCGGAAATTCTGATTTTAGATGAAGCTACCTCCGCCTTAGATACTGTTTCTGAGCGTTTAGTGCAATCAGCTATCGATGATTTAAGCCGCGATCGCACAACCTTAGTAATTGCTCACCGCCTTTCTACCGTCCAAAAAGCTCATCAAATTGCCGTGTTTGATCAAGGATGTGTAGTGGAACTAGGAACCCATGAAGAACTTTTACAAAAAGGGGGTTACTACTCACGTCTCTACACAATGCAATTTGGCGAACAGGTAAAAACTTCCACCAAATCTCACCAATCTTTCATTCGGATTTCTTACGAAATTCGCACACGATTGAACTCCATCATTGGTTGCCTAAGATTATTAGCTGATGGCATGGTAGATGATGCCCAAGAACGTCAAGAATTACTGAATGAATCTTACAAGTCAACATTGAGGATTATCACAAACGTTGAGATTTTTCAGGAAACTTTTCAATCCCAAAATAACTTACAGCCATCTTTCTTGATAGGCAAAAGTTATAGTAGTCAAGAGCATGATGAAAGTTTTATCCAAATGTTTGATGAACTTCAAAGAAAACTCAATAACATGGTTGCCACCTTAGTTTTATTAGCCGATAATTTAACAGATAATTCCCAAGAAGAAGATGAATTAATTGCTAATTGTTATAACTTATCTATTTATCTTCTAAATAAAGTAGAAAGTCTGGAAAAAATTCAAGTGTAAAACAGTATTTAATTAATTCTCGGATAAAATATAAAATTGTTTTTGTAACCTCAGAATTTAATTGACGATTATAGATGGTAATCGCTAATATAAAATATCCCCCAACTAAATAAATTATTTAATTATGAAAAAGATAGCTATTTATTACCCATATTTTATGGGTGGCGGTGCAGAGGCAGTAGGATTATGGATAATCCAAGCATTAAAGGATAAATACGAGCTAACGTTATTTACTCTGGGAGATATTGAAATTGAACAACTCAATTCTATGTATGGAACCAGTATATCAAATGACGATATAAAAATTAAAACGATATTGCCAAATTTCCTGGCGGTATTTTGTTATTTTATGATGGTAAAAAACAAAGATGCCAGAATGCTATTTTTTCATTTTTTAATTCGGATTTTTAAGGAAAATAGCCAGGAATATGACCTAGTAATGTCTGCATACAATGCGATGGATCTGGGGAAAATAGGAATTCAATATATACATTGGGTAAAAGTTCTCGAAGGTAAAGATTTTCATAGAAAAGTCTCAAATTTTTCTCAAGAACAGCTAATCCAGAATATCTCCATAGCCAATTCTGATTGTGTAGCAGAGGCAGTAAAAAGACATTATGGTGTTAATGCCAAGGTAGTCTATCCTCCTGTTGTCATAGATCCGCCAAATATACCTTGGGTTGAGAAAGAAAATGCCTTTATCTGTAGTGGCAGAATTGTCCAACCTAAACAGCCCCACAAAGTAATCAAAATTCTCCAATTGGTTCGTGAGCAAGGATTTGATATTAAGCTATATATCACAGGTGGAGGTGGGGGAATTTATGAATGGCAATATACTAATTTAATTAAAAAGCTAGTAGCCGAAAATTCTTCTTGGATTACCTTATATGATAATCTTCCCTATCAAGAATATATTAAAGTTTTAGCGAAATGTAAGTATGGCATTCACTACAAAAAAGAACCTTTTGGTATCTCTATTGCGGAAATGGTCAAAGCTGGTGCTATTCCTTTTGTGAGAAATGAAGGTGGACAGGTCGAAATCGTTGGTCAGGATAATAAAGAATTATTTTTTGATACCGAAAAAGAAGCTGTTGAAAAAATTGTTAGTGTCTTAAAAGATGCGGCTATTCAAAATAAGCTAATTCAATCCTTAAATACTCAAAAATATTTATTTTCTACCCAGAGGTTTATGTCAGAAATGAATGATGTTGTCAGTACCTACTTTGATTCCCAAGTGGAAATACCCGCTTGTTAAAGTATGTGCTTGATTGCTCAATTAACACATTTTAGTCGAAATTCTTAAATATTTTATGACAAAAACATACTATATTATGGTTGAAAAAATAGAAGAAAATGAAATCAATTATTAATTACCATGTGATTGATCCCACTAACATCGGAGATTTATTTTCCGCACCTACGAAATATTTTTCCTTTCCTGGATATACTGTTGAACAAGCCGATATTCGGACAATTAACATTGATGACATCAGAGATAAACACATTATTGTGGGTGGAGGTGGACTTTTATACTCTCCATTTTTAGATTCCTTTGCAAAACTTATTGAATCAAAAGCACATACCAAGTTAATTGCGTGGGGAATTGGTCAGCAAGCTTATGGTACTTCGGGTAAAATTCAGGAATTGGATAATTTTGACTATTCTCAATATCTGAAAAATTTTGATTTAGTGGGTATTCGTGATTTTAATCATAAATATAATTGGGTTCCTTGTTCTAGTTGTATGCACCCAGGATTTGATAAAAAGCGCGAAATTAAACATGAATTTGTAGTTTTTTCACATAAAAAATTTCAGATTAAAATTGGTAACTTTCCCCATTTGACCAATAATAACCAAGATATCGCAGAAATTTTAGATTTCCTCGGTTCATGTGAAACTATATTAACTAGTTCTTATCATGGGGCTTACTGGGGTACATTACTTGGTAAAAAAGTGTTATCTTTTCCTTTTAGTAGCAAATTTAGTACGCTCAAACATCCTACTGGCATCTTTCCTATTCAAAAGTGGGTTCAAAATAAATTCAAGCTATCAATTTTTAATAAAACATTGCTAGAACTCCATTATAAAAATAAATTCTCTTGCAAAATTGACAATTGGCAACATTATCTTAAAGACTGTAAATCTTATCCGGAAAGCCTGAGTGAAAATCGGGAACGTAATCATTGGTATTACTCTCAGATATTAGATACTTTAGCTGATACATAAATCTAAAAATAAATAATTATATGAAAAATGCTACTTTAAAGAAACACTATATCTTTTTTATTCAAGGAGAGTTACCAAAAGCCGAAGCTCACTTAGTGCAATCAACCAATGCAGCCAATGGAGCAGCAAACTTAAGTTATTCTACAGTTTTGGTATACCTTGATAAAAAATTAAAAGCTATTAACCCGGTTAATTTAACTCTACCTTTTCGTCCCAGAAAGGCACCAGAAGAAATTATCAAATATTATAACTTGCAAGATAAATTAAAAGTGGCTCCTTTACCGATGCCTTGGCCTATTGATCATCTTAAAAGTAAATTTACTAATTCTAATACTATTGCCACAAAATATTATTTTCCAGTGCATATATTTCCTCAGACAAAGCTGGTTCATAGCCGCAACTGGAATTTAATCAAAACAGCCATCAAAAATGGGATTCCGGCAATTTACGAACATCACCATCACGAAGATAAACAATTTGAGCCAGAAATTGTCAAAAGTCCATTTTTTAAACTTGCTATCACCGTTGTCGATACTATTCGTGAAAGTATGATTAAAAACGGTATGCCATCAGAAAAAGTTATTACTTTACATAATGGTTTCAATCGCTCTTTTATGATTAGACAACCAGAAAAAGTAGCAGCATGGCGCGAAAAACTGTTGATTAATGGCCGTTCACAATTAGTAGTATATGCGGGAGCATTACAAAGATTTAAAGGTATTGATGTCCTGATTGATGTTGCAGCCCAAATACCAAATGTACAATTTGCTTGTGCCGGTGGTAAGTCAACAGAAGTAGCACATTATCAGCAATTAGCAAAAGAAAAGCAGGTAGATAACATTATATTTCTAGGCTACGTCTTACATGAGCAGTTAGCATCTTTATTGCAAGCAGCCGATATTTTAGCTCACCCTCATTGTTCTGGTAAGGCGGCAACTTTTACATCTCCCTTGAAATTATTTGATTACTTAGCGTCAGGAAATCCCATTGTAGCCACAGAAATTCCCTCATTAAAGGAATTTAAAAATACTCCAGCCATCGCCGCTTGGTGTGAGCCAGATAACCCAATTAAATTTGCCGAATGTTTAAAACAAATTTTAGTAACTCGTCCCAGAAAAGTAGAAGGTTATGCAGATATCATCGAATATGTGCAGCAGTTTTCTTGGGAAAATCGTGCAGCCAAAATTTTGAGTTATGTCGATGAATCACTACATCCGCAAATTATCTCTTAAAATGAATCATAAAATATAAATCAGATGAATATAAAAACTATTGGCATGATTAGTAGCTATGGCGCTCTGGAAAAAAGAGGTGATTGGCTGTGGCAACAAACCCCGCATAAATTTGGCATTTGGGATAATATTCAAATGCAAGCGCTGGCATCAAAACCAGATTTTTTATTGATGTATCAGTTCGACTTTCCCAAACCTCCCAGCCAGAAGTCCTGGTTAGATAATTTTCGTAAACGGCCACAAAAACCACCATCAAGTGTTGACTCTTTACTTCGAGGAGTAAGCAAGGAAAGAATAATTTACTTGTTGCGGGAACCACCATTAACTGAGGTTGTAGATAGAAATAAACGCAATTATCAAGAAGCACAAAAGTATGCTGGTTATGTTTCCGGCCCTGATGATTTTGCTCCTGTTCCTGACTACATGCCCGCGATTTGGTATCACAATAACTCGTTTCGGGAATTAAATGAAATGCCACCACCTGAAAAAGTTGCAACCTGTAGTTGGATTACTTCAGGAATTAATCGCACTGCTAACCATCGCCAGAGATTAGATTTTTTACAGTCCTTACAATCTAGTGATATTAAATTTGATTTGTATGGGCGTGATTTACCAAACTGGGCTAGAAAATCGGGGGAATTGGGTAACAAATGGTATGGAATGGCACCTTATTATTACAATTTGTCCATTGAAAATTATGCGGATAATAATTGGTATGTCAGCGAAAAATTATGGGATGCTTTGTTAGCTTGGTGTTTACCTATTTACTATGGTGGGCCAGCAGCGGATAAATTACTACCACCGGGGAGTTTTTTACGGTTACCCAGTTTAGATGAAAAAGGTATTGCCTATATTCAGGAAGTGACTGCTACTCCTGATGCTTGGTATGCTGCTAAAGATGCGATCGCAGAAGCTAGACAAATTATATTACATAAGTTAAACCTGCTGAATTGGCTGGCTGAATTTGTCTCTAAAGTCTCTTAGATTCGATGGTTACAATGTTTATTTTAAAATCTTGAACTGTATATGGATGGTATTTGTACTCTCGCTAACGACATAGTTTATGAACAAGTCGTTGCTTTACTCAACAGCATAGAAGCAATTTATGGGCAAGAAATGCCCGTTTGCATCTATCCTTATGACGACAACACTGCAAAAATTACTGCGGAAATTGCTCATCGCCCCCAAGTGCAACTGTACGATGATCGAGAGTCGATTCAGAGATGGGATGAGTTTGTTTACCAGATTTGGGATGCACATCCCATCGCCCAAGAAAAGTGGTTAAAGTTAGGTAAGGACAAATATTACCGAGTTGGTACTCATAGACGTTATGGCGCTTTTGATGGGCCTTTCGACCGTTTCGTTTATATGGATGCTGATACTTTATTAATGAGTCCATTAACAGAAATTTTTAATAAATTAAATGATTATGACTGGGTAGTATATGATTTTCAGTATACTGATTTATCTCATGTTTATGATAAATCATCTGCGAAATTAACAGAAATATTTACACCTAAAGAACTGGAAACAAAAATATTTTGTTCTGGTTTTTATGCTTCTAAAAAAGGTGTATTTGATGCCAAGCTGCGAGAATCATTACTAGAAAAACTCCGCCAAGGAGAAGCCCAAATTCTCTATGATATGGCTCCTGATCAAACTATTCTCAACTATATGGTAATGCGTTCCGGGATTTCTAGCTATAACTTAGCTCTGGAACTTCCTGAATCCCAAAAAACCGGCTGTTGTGTAACTTCTGAGCATTTTGAAGCCCAAAATAACATTCTCTACGATAAAGGGAATAAACTGACATATCTACATTATATTGGCTTATCTTCTAAGCTGTTTAATAAAGTGTGTGCAGGAGAAAATATTGATTTTCCTTATCGGGATATTTTCTTACATTATCGCTATTTGCATGAACCAGATCAGCGACCAAAATTCACCACTAAACCCAAGGTTTATAACGCCCCTTCCAGTTTGACAACAAAAGTACTGAAAAAATTAGGATTAGCAGGTAGAGGTAAATAAAATGAGTCGCGGAATTTATATTATTGCTAATGACAAAGTGACAGATCATGCCATCGCCTTACTTAATAGTATTAGGTTACATGATGCAGACACACCAATTGTGATGATTCCTTATGATGATAATTATCACAAAATTGCCGACACACTCAATAAATATTATGGAGTAAAAGTTTACGAAGATTTAGATTTTATTGACCGACTTTCCCAGAATCTACATAAAACCTTTGGTGGTCAATTTTTCGCCCGTCCTAATCAATTTCGCAAACAGGCTTGCTGGTTTGGACCGTTTGACGAATTTTTGTATATTGATACAGATATAGTTGTCTTTGAAAAAATTATTGATAATCTCAACTATCTAGCTGAATCAGATTTTATTTGTTGCGACTATCAACATTTAGGAGGCATTAAAAATGTTTTTAGTCCCCAAGTTCTAGAAGATAAAATATTTACTGAAGCTGAAGTTAAAGAGATTTTTAATGGTGGTTTTTGGGGTTCCAAGAAAAACCTAGTCTCGGAAAATGATTTATACGCAACCTTTACCGAATGTGCTACCCATCCAGAATACTTTGACTTTTCCGAAAAGACTTCTGACCAACCAATTATTAATTATATGTTGCTCAAGCGGATTCCGCGCCGCTTTAACGTAGTGAGGAGAACAGGTAAAGCTCCCGGAAATTGGGCAGGAACTCCCCATTTTCAGGCAGAAGACCATATTTTATTTGACCCGACAGTTAACCAAGCTCTACAATATCTGCACTGGGCGGGTATTCGCATTCAGCCTGGTTGTCCTTACTGGGACATTTGGGAACATTATCGTAATTTGAATCCAGCGTTACCTGCGGCAAATATACCAGCACCCGTGCAAAAAACTCAGGTACAAGTAACTTTAGATAAAGTGAAAACGCAAGTCCGAAAAATTCAAAAAGGTGTTTTCAGCGATTAATTACCTTGATTTACAGCCATTAGCGATCGCACCTGGATTTTTTCATCACCAAATAGTTGCGATCACACCCGACGATTCGCTAGGATCTGTAAGCTTTAGAGTATCAGCCAAGCTGCTTGGGGTACAGCTACACTCATGTGAGGTATGCTGCTGAAGCCCAAGTTAATCAGATTTTACAGGAAAAACCAAAACAATGGCGAAACGCGTGCAGTTAGTTTTAAATCAAGATATTAGCAAGCTGGGAAAATCCGGCGATTTAGTAGATGTAGCTCCCGGCTATGCTCGTAACTATCTCATTCCCCAAAAATTGGCAACCCATGCCACTCCTGGTATTCTCAAGCAAGTAGAACGCCGTCGGGAACAAGAACGTCAACGGCAATTAGAACTGCGTCAACAAGCTTTAGAACAAAAAGCAGCTTTAGAAAAAATTGGCAGCTTGCAAATTGCCAAGCCACTGGGTGAAAACGAAGCGATTTTTGGTACAGTCACAACTCAAGACGTAGCAGAAGCAATTCAAGCAGCTACCAGCCAAGAAATTGATCGGCGGGGGATTACGATTCCCGATATTAACCACCTTGGTACTTACAAAGCTGAAGTTAAGCTGCATTCAGATGTCACAGCACAAGTTGATATTGAAGTTGTAGCCAGCTAAGGCCGCTACCTTGGAAGTCAAAAGTTAAAAGTCAAAAATATATTATTTTGGGCTTTTGAACTATTTGCAGGGGTGTCCCTATTTCTGATCAACTTAAGCCTGCCTATGCAGGCTCAAAACTCTAAAATACAGGGAGTAGGGAATAGGGAGTAGGGAGTGGGGAATAGGAAAAAAGATAGTTTATGAACAAAAAATTTGCTACAGCATTTTCCCCTAGATTTTGGACTATAAGGGAATAGTGAACCCAACAGCAAATCTCAAATCTCCCCACTGACATCGCTTATGGCTGAAGTACTGAGTTTTCAAGGTGATGGTAGCGATCGCCTACCACCCCAAAATATTGAAGCAGAAGAGGCGATTCTAGGAGGTATTTTACTAGATCCAGAAGCCGTTGGTCGAGTGAGCGATCGCCTGGTGGCAGAAGCATTTTACATTAGCGCTCATAAAGAGATCTATCAAGCAGCACTGCGCCTGCACGCTCAAGGTAAACCTACAGACTTGCTTGCAGTCACCAGTTGGTTAACAGATAACGATATATTAGCCCGTATTGGTGGCAGAAATAAATTAGCTACTCTTGTAGACCGCACAGTGTCAGCTGTTAACATCGATGCCTTAGCAGGGTTGGTCATGGAAAAATACCTGCGACGGCAATTAATTAAAGCTGGTAATGAAATCGTCCATCTGGGTTACGAAACAGAAAAAGATTTACCCATAGTTCTCGACCAGGCCGAACAGAAGGTTTTCGGTGTTACCCAAGAACGTCCCCAATCAGGCTTAGTTCACATTTCAGATACTCTAATTAATACCTTCCAAGAAATTGAAACTCGGCATCAAGGTATTGCCCTTCCGGGGATTCCCTGTGGCTTTTATGATTTAGATTCCATGACCAGTGGCTTCCAGCGTTCTGATTTAATTATTATCGCTGGTAGACCATCAATGGGTAAAACAGCATTTTGCCTCAATCTTGCCCACAACATCGCCGCCGGATACAAATTACCAGTTGCAGTGTTCAGCTTAGAAATGTCCAAAGAACAGCTAGTACAGAGGCTATTAGCTAGCGAAGCCGGCATTGAATCAGGTTATCTCCGTAGTGGGCGCATCAGTCAAACCCAGTGGGAACCCTTAAGCCGGGCCATTGGGATGCTTTCGGAAATGCCCATATTTATTGACGACACCCCGAATATCACCGTTACCCAAATGCGGAGTCAAGCCAGGCGACTGCAAGCAGAACAAGGCATGGAACTGGGATTAGTCGTGATAGATTACCTGCAATTAATGGAAGGTGGCGGTGATAATCGTGTGCAGGAATTATCTAAAATTACCCGTTCTCTTAAAGGTTTAGCCCGTGAATTATCTGTACCGGTGATTGCTTTATCTCAGTTAAGTCGGGGAGTAGAAGCACGCACCAACAAGCGTCCCATGTTGTCTGATTTGCGTGAAAGTGGAAGTATTGAGCAAGACGCAGATTTGGTAATCATGTTATACCGCGATGACTACTATAACAGCGATACTCCCGATCGCGGTGTAGCAGAAGTCATCGTAGCCAAACATCGTAACGGCCCCACAGGCACAGTAAAACTGTTATTCGATCCGCAGTTTACAAAATTTAAAAACCTAGCTAGACAAGGCAATTTTTAAATCAGTTATCAGGCGCATGATACAGCGCTTTCCAAGTAAGTGAGTTCCAGACTTATATATTATAAATCTTCTAGGGTAGGCAGCGAGACGCCCATCCTACAAGATAAATTTAATGCAACATTTTAGCTGTGTCAGTCCAGTAGCTATCCTGAGTTCGTTCAAATAGCAATCAGATTAAACCCCGTAACTCAACGAGTTAAAATTGTTCTATCAAACACGTAAGAAATACAGAAAATACTGAGATTTAGGCTAAACTAATGCCATTGTGTGAGGAGTGAACGATGGCAAGTAAGAGGTTTGTGCAGTTATGCTCATTGGGATTTATTAGTGGTTGTTTTGTTCTTGGCATTGGGATGGGAATATTAATTCGCTTTGGACAACTGCAACCTTCAGATGCTGCTACTACATTCACTGAACCCGATTCATTTCCCTTTGCTGTACCCGAACCCAAGCCACCATTAGGAGAAGAGGAAACTTTTCTAGACACCATCACCATCAAAGCTGTTGGGGATATTATTCCTGGAACTAATTTCCCTGATTATCGATTGCCTCAATCTAAGCATAAATTATTGCCACAGTCTTTGAGAAGTCACCTGCAAGGAGCCGATATTTTGCTGGGTAACTTGGAAACCACTTTAACCAACCATCCTTACACTGCCAAAGATATTAGTCGGGGACAAGTTTTTGCCTTTCGCTCCCCACCCACCTATGCGGCGCTATTTGCTGAAGTTGGGTTTAATGTCTTCCACATAGCAAATAACCATGCAATGGACTTTGGCACGGTGGGTTTCCAAGATACGGTAAAAAACCTCAAAGATGTTGGTATTGCCACACTAGGGCATAAAAATCAAATTCTCTATTTAGAAGCTAAGAATACTGCGATCGCCTTGATCGGATTTGCTCCCTATGATATGTATAATTCTATGCATAATCTGGCGGCAGCCCAGGCACTTGTCGCAGAAGCTAAAAAGAACGCCAAGATTGTTGTAGTATCTATGCACGCTGGAGCAGAAGGAACAGCAGCACTGCATGTTAAAAATAAAACAGAGTATTTCTACGGTGAAAACCGAGGTAATTCTATCGAGTTTGCCCGGACAATGGTTGATGCTGGAGCCGACTTAGTATTAGGACATGGCCCTCATGTTCCCAGAGCGATGGAAATGTATAAAGGAAAACTCATAGCTTATTCTTTAGGGAATTTTCTGGGTTATCGGACATTATCCACAACTGCTCAGACTGCATACTCAATGATTTTAGAAGTACAACTGAGCGCCCAGGGTGATTTAGTGGCAAGTAAAATTATCCCAGTGCATTTAAATCGCCAAGGAATCCCCGAAATCGATCAACATTTTCGCACTGTGGGACTTTTGCGGGAATTGAATCAGAATCAACATCTTGTCGGGCCCATTAAAATTAACAATGCAGGGGAAATTGTGTTGCTCAACAATAATGCCAGTGTTACCAATTAAAGAGGAAAGGTTTGGGTATGGGCTACCTTTCCTCTATAGGTATTAGAGTATCTGTTCTGCAACTTCTATTCGTAGTAGCGATCGCACATTTTCGATTTGATTGACAATAGTTGCTACCGAGGAGCCAGCAAACAGCAGTCCTACAGCAGCCGGGGTGTTATTTACCAAAGTAGCAACCAGTGAACCAGAGTCACCACCGGCGGAAATATTAGTGGTGACAATTTGATCCTTGAAACGGGCTATCCTACCATTGCCAAAGCCTACATCAACAGTGGCGCTAATAGCTGTAATTCTACCGCTTGTGAAATTGGTTGTCCGTCCAGTTTTATACACAGGCATTCCCACTGTGACATTCTGCTTGCGCCGCCAGCCCCGCACGTAACCCAACCAGTAAATTTCCCGATCAAGATCATGAAATGCTCCTTCTGCAATAGCCGCATCTACAAGGTTGCGGTGCTGTTCCCTGGGAATTGTTGGCTCAAATTCAATGGGAACAAATCGGTTCAACCGAGCGATGATGTCTGTAGGAACAGTCCCTCCATCAAAGGGGCCTGGTTGTAATATGGGATCACCTAAAGCAGCATCGTTGCTGTTAGCCAAAACGTGATTATTGCTAAGAATATAGTAGCGGGACGGAATACCTTTGCCATGCACAGGAGAATTAGTTGAACCCTCTGCTAAAATATCGTACACGCAAGTAGCAATAGTACCTGCCGTAATCTTGAAATGTCCAACACTATAGCCTCCTTCAGCTGGGCGGGCGCGTTTAGCTAGCAACTCAACACCAGCGTCTGGTATGTCAACTCTTTCAGTCACACGGTAAGTTCCAGAGACACCATTATTAGGTTGTATTAGCTCGGTTCTTAGTTGTGCTGGTTTTTGGCGCAATTCACCCACGCCGGCGAAAGGATAACCTATTTCCAAGACATCAGTTTGCATATCTGCCAATTTCGATGGTACAAGGTCAGTGTCACTCAACTCATTTTTTGGCATCTTGTGAGTTACTAATGTCAACAACGCTGGTTCACCTGTAGGTTCTCCATTGTGCCACTTTACACCTACTCCCAGACCAACAACATTGGGACGTAGCTGTTGTGGATTCATAAACTCTTCTACGGCTGCTCTATGAGCTTTTTGTACCTCTGCTGAGGACTTTTCAGACAGTATCATCTTGCTTTCATCTAATTTCATATCACATCTCCTGTTGATTGAGTTGCTTAGATTTGTGCTTTTACTGTGCTGTTATGGTGCCGATTTCTTCAACGTCGGTTTCACATCCTTCTATAGACTTCGGCACAATTTCCTGTGGTTGCAAGTCGGACTGGGGAATTTTTTGGGTGACAAAAACTTTAATAACTGTCTTACCTTGCTTTTCGCCAATACCCACGCCTGTAACGTTGGGTAGCCTCATCAATTGTTCTTCATAATTTTGTTTGACGGTATTCACTTTGTTCATAGTGAACTCCTATTTTCAGACACAAAATACTTGTTATTGGGAGCATCCCACTTTTTTGCACTAAGTAGAACAGGGTAAAAAATTAAAGGTTTGTAGTGAGAACTTTAGTTCTCAAATCAGGACTAAAGTCCTAACTACAAACTGATTTTCAGTAAATTTACATTATTTTACAGAATTTGGTTTTTTTAAGTCGCTCTACTTATTTCCATATGGCTAGAACTTACGCACTTGCCACGAAAATCAAGGCTTTGAGATTGCTTCCCTACGGTCGCAATGACGGAAATACGTGGTTGGTTACGTAAGTCCTGATGACGTGAAAAGTCAGTTTATTACTGAGGCAATGCTTCAATAGTTCCCGTCACTTGTGTATCTACTTTGAATCCGTCCAATTGCTTGGGTATTTGCTGTTTCAAATTCGGAGATTCATTTTCCAAATACACTTTTATGCAAGGTTTATCGTTACATTCACTAATTCCCACACCTACTACACCATCAATACTCAATAAATCAGACTCATATTTTTGTTTTACCTGCTCAATAGTTTGATTAATTGATAAAGAGGTGAACAAAAACAAATGTTGTTGCTGCTGATTTAAGGTAAATAATGGTATAAAAAGTAAACCTGCTAATGCTATGGACAGAAAAATAAAGGTTATTTTCTTCTCCATATAGGGTTTATATCCGATTTTTGAAGGAATATCATATCCGTGCAAATAACCCTCATGGCGACCGAAAGAAAGCAATCCTAAAAATCAGGCGATCGCGTCGTTTCACTATTTCTTTGGTACATTTAGTGAACGTTCCCCTCGCAATGAAATATTCAGGGTGATTTGCCGGACACAATATAATATAAGCTTCCTAATTATTTTCTTTCAAAGCGTTCTTAAATACTAAAAAATTAACTCGCTTGAAATATCAATCAATTGGTGTAGTTTTGCATGAAGTTAGGTCATCCTCAAGAATATTTACCAGGATGATAACTACGTCTGGAGGATGAGTATACTGATAATAATTAGAACATTTATTAAACTTGAGTTCGGCGAATTTTAAAAACCAAATTCAATTACTCTGTCCGCAATAGCCAAAAGCCGCTATAAGTCATACCGGAATCATCAGGCTGTACTAACAAAAAGTGTAATCCTTGACTTTGCTGTTGACGCTGTTGATAAAGTTGCGCCGCCGCAGTTACTTCTGCATCTTCAAAGGTGGCAACAATCCACCTATCCGCTAAACTAGCTTCTAAGATTAAACCATCTGGCGCACCAGCTATGTAATTTAATGCTATGGGATGCGCTTGTGCTAACCATCGTGCTAAACGCATTGATTGCTTTCCTCCATAGATGACTACACCAGGGACGGGTACTGTTGATGCTAAACCTAAATTTATGGGTTGGAGAGATTCTGGTACAGACAAAATAGGAATGGGGCGTTGGGCAAATATATCTATGAGTTCACCTGCTGGGAGTGTTGCAAAACGCCATTCTTCGCCCCAGAGGTTTTCTGGTAGTGGTGCTGGTGGTGGTTTATCTACAGTTACAGGATATTGCTTTTCTTGCAACCATTGTTTTAATGCCAAGGTGTGGCGAGTAGGTTCGACATTGATGCCTAAGTTGCGTCCCGCTGCTTGAATTAAACTCAAGGACTGGGGGCGAAATACTTGAATTACACGGGGAAATTGTTCATCGGCTGCTAGCTGGAGTTGGTCTGTCACCCAGGTGGAATTGGCTTCTGACTGGGGGCAGGTGGCTGTATACTCGAAGCTACGATTAGCATCACAAATCAATAGCTCCCAGAGAATTTGTCCATTGGGATCTTTTTGTGGACTACGATAAAAATCGGCTTGCCAAGTTTTCATATTTTTTGCCTCGCGCAAAGGCGCAAAGACGCAAAGAAGAATATAAAAGTATGATAAGTGTCAGTATTACAAAAAAAGGGGGCAGATCAGCAATTCTCATTTTGAAATAAATAGAGTATTAACCCCCGGTTTGAAATTCAAAATATAGTACAAAAAAACTATTGTTTCCGGGAGAGGAGATCGTAAAAAAACTCTTGGTTCGATAAATTAAGTATAAATACTCAATTCATTGGAAGGAACTGGCTGACAAGGAACGGGGGAAATCCAGGAAAATAGTTATGTTTTGAGAAAAGAGAATTCAATTAAAACGAAAAATTTTTATACGCCAGTTGCAGCAATTGTACTTAAAACCATGAATCAGATGTCTAAATTTTTATGTTGGTTCATATCACAAGCTTTGCTAGAAGTCTAGGCTTGATAAATCAATATTTGTTAGGAAACGCTTACACAGATATCTTGCATTAGTGGCTGTATACCCGCGCATTTTCAGGTAATTCTCACTTTGGCAGGGAATAGGGAAGAGAAACTGCTAAATTGCATTTATGAATGCAAATTTGTCCAAAGTCCAATTATCAGGGTGGCACTGTGGAGCGTTCGCCCAATCCCTGAGTAACCAAATTTATTTAAGTTTCCGCATTTTAGCCATATAATTCAGCAGAGTTACAATAACTATCAAAGTGTAGCAGGCATAAATAGCCACACTGAAAGTCAAAAATACAGGTAGATTGAGCCTTTTAATTAAAATTACTGTTCCCAGGCTAAAAATTGTACTAGCTACAAAAGCTAATAAATTTTTATTCAAAATGTTCTCCTATGAATTATTTGGTGTTAAATTACTAATAATGGATTTTTATATCTAAATACCGTAAGCAATGTTACGTTTAGAGCTATTTTAAGTTTTTTAAATTAGTTTAATATTGCCCTAAGTTAAATTCCTTACTTAATTGATGCCAGAGCAATGGCATGGTGGTGGAGATGGTCTTCAATAAAACTAGCAATGAAATAATAACTATGGTCGTAGCCTGCTTGATATCGTAAATTTAAAGGCTGGTTAACAGACGTGCAAGCTTGCTCAAACACCTCTGGTAATAACTGTTCAGCTAAAAACTTATCACCAGTACCTTGGTCAATCAAAATAGAACTGTGGTATCCCACTTGTTTGACTAATTCACTAGCATCATAGGTAAGCCATGTTTCTTGATTACTTCCTAGATAACGACTGAAAGCTTTTTGTCCCCAAGGACAACGCATAGGTGCAGTGATGGGTGCAAAAGCAGATACAGATTTATATAGTTGGGGGTTTCGCATGGCACATACTAGGGCCCCATGTCCTCCCATTGAATGACCAAAAATGCCTTGTTTCTCTGGTTCTATTGCAAAGTTGGCTGCAATTAAAGTCGGTAATTCCTCAACGACATAACTATACATTTGGTAGTGCTGACTCCAAGGTTTTTCTGTAGCGTCAACATAAAACCCTGCACCTGTACCAAAATCCCAATCATCATCTTCACCTGCAATACCAGTATTACGGGGGCTGGTATCTGGTGCAACCAACATCAAACCGTACTCAGATGCGTAACGTTGCGCCCCCGACTTTGCCATAAAATTTTCTTCAGTGCAAGTCAACCCAGAGAGGAAATAAAGAACGGGTACTGGTTGTTGAGTAGCTTGTGGTGGTTGATAGACAGCAAAGCGCATTTCACCATTGCAGGTTGAGGAAGCGTGAGAGTAAAAACCGAGTTTACCGCCAAAGCTTTGATATTCTGAGAGCAGGTTGAGGTTGGTCATGAGTCAAGCATTATGATATGAGGTTTTGACGCTATTATTCCATCAAATTATCACTTACAGCTTCACCTAGATAAAAGCGATCGCCTCGCTAAAACTTTATTTCCTCAGTTAGCTGGAGATGGAGAGAGGTTTACTAAGAAATTGACTAAATCACTGTGGCTAGTGAAATCTAACAACGCCTCAGCTAATTCCTCTAGTTGCGTGATGGATAATGTGCGTATTTGCTGTTCTGTTGCTGGCTCAATGGCACCCAGGCGACGTGTTAGCTGACGCAGGATTAGTTGCAGTGCCTCTTGTTTTTTTCCTCGTTCTTCTCCCTTTTGCAAAATATCTTGATAAATTACAGACTCTTGCATAATTTCCTCTCTGAAAAATTGTGTAATCAAACTTTTTTCAAACCGCAATCCAGCTAAAACCTGAACACAAGCTGATATATTCTGTCGTTCGTCCGCTTCTTCAATCATATCGACACTAGCGGCGACTTGGGCTAATAACTCTGGTGGTGAGTTGGTTTTGGCTAATGTCGCCAGTGGTAATAGTGCTGGGTTAGCTAGTAGCGGTGCGGGTTCTTCTTCCCACAAACGAATCACCCGATATCTATGGGTAGTATTTTTATCTACATATTGCGTGTTAAATACAGTTTCCAACGAAGTAGGTTGCAGGAAAATTAACACCTGTTCAATATCACACCAGTATTGACGTTTCAATCTGGTGTAATAATCCAACATCCGAAAATCAAGGGGAGGTGTGGATTTGGGTGAAGTCTGAAACTCTAAATGTAAGATTTGATTGGCGGCTTGCAGCAATATCACTGCATCAGCGCGTATGGGTTCTAGATTTAATTCTGTTTTTAGTACCTGAATATGCGATGTGTCAGATGATAGTAACCATCTAGCAAATTCTACAGGGTAGGTTTCGGCAAGGTATTTGCAAGTATTATCGTAACTCAAGGCGATCGCTCTCTTGTCTGATTACTTTTGTTAGCGAAATGCAACCCCGACTTGTGAGGAAAATCGGGGTTATGGTTGCAAGTTATGAAACTGAAATCTGACGAATTAAAATACTCATCACTTCACCAGGGTTGGCTGTTGGTAATAGTTGACTCCAGTCGCCGACACTTGCATAACCGAGTTGGGGGTTTAAAGAAAGGCGATCACCTTTCTCATACTTATTAATATATAGTGTATTTTTATACTTTTAAATTACTGATTTCCAAAAATTTGCATCCCAATTTATCAACTTCCAAACCCGGTAAAACGATATAGCCACATAATCTCAAAATCTCCTCCTCTGCGCCTCTGCGTGAGTTAAATTTATCCCCAAATTTTTCCGAAATTGAGGATAATACAGTTGAAGCTTCCTCAAGATGCGTCTATCTCACACCTGCTCATGGATGAACAGCGCCTACAGGCTTATTATCAGCTAATTGAAAGTTTACTCAATTGCCCCAATGGAGAAGAACCAGAAATATTAGCGGCTAATACAGAATTGCTTGATGCTGGCTTTTTGCAGATTTTAAAAGCAGTAGCACAACATTTTTCACAGCAGGGAGACAAAAATACTGCCAATTGGCTGAAAAATTTAGCAACAGAACTCAGTAATGCGCTGAATTTACCAACAACATCTCAAGCAAGTGATGAAACGTCTATCACCTCAGAAGATATAGAAGTTTATGGGCAATTTTTATTACAAGTGCTGAGGACAACAGCAGAAAGCAACGGTAATCCTCAAGTAATTTACCCCTTACTGGCAGCCAACACTGATAAACTCAATCCTATTTTTACAGAATTATTGCGCCGTTGGGCAACAAATACCCTAACAGAAGCGGAAACAGACACAGCAAGATCCGTCGCCGCAGTAATTGGTAATTTTAGTAACTTAATTCAGCAGTTTCCCTTGGGTAGCAAAGCCAACAACATGGAAATTGCTCTTGCTTGCTACGAAATAATTGAAACTGTTTATACCCTCAACGCCTTTCCCCAAGATTGGGCAACTACGCAAAATAATCTGGGTGCGGCTTACAGTAACAGAATAACAGGAGAGAGGGCAGAGAATATCGAACAGGCGATCGCTGCTTATGAACAAGCTCTGTTAGTTAGAACCCATAACGCCTTTCCCCAAGATTGGGCTGCAACGCAAAATAATCTGGGTGCGGCTTACAGTAACAGAATAACAGGAGAGAGGGCAGAGAATATCGAACAGGCGCTCGCTGCTTATACCAAGGCTCTGGAAGTTAGAACCAAAAGCGCCTTTCCCCAACAATGGGCTACAACGCAAAATAATCTGGGGAATGCTTACAGTAACAGAATAACAGGAGAGAGGGCAGAGAATATCGAACAGGCGCTCGCTGCTTATACCAAGGCTCTGGAAGTGTATACCAAAAGCGCCTTTCCCCAAGATTGGGCTATGACGCAAAATAATCTGGGTGCGGCTTACCGTAACAGAATCACAGGAAAGAGGGCAGAGAATATCGAACAGGCCATCGCTGCTTATACCAAGGCTCTGGAAGTATATACCAAAAGCGCCTTTCCCCAAGATTGGGCTATGACGCAAAATAATCTGGGTGCGGCTTACCGTAACAGAATCACAGGAGA
>JAKOMP010000197.1 GCA_022241785.1 Cyanocohniella sp. LLY
AGACGATTGAAGAATTAAGCGTTGATGGTGGGAACATTCGTGTCCGCACCCCTGACGGAGAAGTATGTGCATGGCTGGGCTATAAAGGGATTAGCTTACATCATCTAGGAACTGTGGGAACTTCCTTTCAAGTTAACTATTGTGATTGACTCCTATTCTCGTTGTGTAATGGGTTTTTATTTGGGATTTGATCACCCTAGTTCTCAAATTGATGCTCTAGCTTTGCGTCATGCGATTTTACCCAAATCCTATGGTTCTGAGTACATATTGCGTAACGAATGGGTAGCTTACGGCAAGCCTAACTATTTTTATACTGATGGTGGTAAAGATTTTACTTCTATCCACACCACAAAACAGGTTGCAGTGCAAATAGGTTTTACTTGCGCTCTTAGAAGACGGCCATCTGATGGTGGAATTGTTGAACGTTTTTTCAAAACACTTAATGAACAAGTATTAAATCTTCTACCTGGATATACAGGCTCAAATGTACAAAAACGCCCAGAAAGTGTTGATAAAGATGCATGTCTTACTCTGAAAAATTTAGAAATGGTATTAGTGCGCTACATGGTTGATGAGTACAACCAGCACACAGATGCCAGGATGAAAGACCAGTCTCGAATTGGGCGATGGGACGCAGGGTTAATGGCAGATCCATACCTTTATGATGAATTGGACTTAGCAATTTGTTTAATGAAGCAAGAACGGCGCAAAGTTCAAAAATATGGTTGTATTCAATTTGAAAACTTGACCTATCGCGCAGATCATTTGAGAGGTCGAGATGGAGAAACTGTAGCACTGAGATATGACCCTGCTGACGTAACTACGCTTCTTGTATACAAAATTAATGCAGACAGTACAGAAGAGTTTCTCGATTATGCCCATGCTCAAGGTTTAGAAACAGAACATCTATCTTTACGAGAACTTAAGGCAATTAATAAGAGGTTAAAAGACGCAAGCGAAGAAATCAATAACGACTCAATTTTAGAAGCAATGCTAGACCGCCAAACTTTTGTGGAACAAACAGTTAAACAGAACCGTAAACAACGCAAACAAGCTGCAAATGAGCAAATTAATTCTGTAGAACAAGTGGCTAAAAAATTTGCTGTTCCCGAACCACTAGAAGTTGAGACTGAATTAGAAACAGAAACGGAAGTGCCAAAATATAAAGTCCGCTACATAGACGAGTTGTTTGAAGACGATTAGGTAGTGGACATGACAGACGCAATCTCACTTGCCAAGCAATTTGGTGTTATTGAAGAACCAACACCAGAAATCCAAGCTCAAATAGAACGTTTAAGCCGTGAACCTTACTTAGAATTAGATCAAGTTAAACGTTGCCATGCTTGGATGTATGAGTTAGTTATTTCCAGGATGACAGGTTTATTAGTTGGAGAATCACGCTGCGGAAAAACAGTCACTTGTAAGGCGTTTGCCCATAGTTATAACAAGTCACGACAGGGTAAAGCACAGCGTATAAAGCCTGTGGTTTACATTCAAATTCCTAAAAACTGCGGTTCAAGAGATTTCTTTATTAAAATTCTTAAGGCTTTAAATAAACCCTCAAATGGAACAATTTCTGACTTGAGAGAACGTGCGCTTGATAGTCTTGAGATACATCAAGTTGAGATGTTAATTATCGATGAAGCAAATCACCTAAAATTTGAAACTTTCTCAGATGTACGCCATATCTATTCTATGATGATGATAATTTAAAAATTGCGGTTCTCCTAGTTGGTACTACAAGTCGTCTTGTGGCTGTAGTTAAACGTGATGAGCAAATTATTAATCGTTTTCTAGAACAGTTTGAGTTAGATAGGTTGGAAGATAGTCAATTTAAACAAATTATTCAAGTTTGGGAACGAGATGTTTTGAGATTGCCTGAAGAATCAAAATTGGCAAGCGGAGATAACTTAAAGCTTTTAAAGCAGTCAACAAAAAAATTAATTGGTAGGTTAGATATGATTCTTCGTAAAGCTGCTATTCGCTCATTACTGAGAGGACAGAAAAAAGTCGATAAAGATGTTTTAAAAGAAGTAATTGCAGCATCGAAATTGTGAGATGGAAGAAAATATAGATGAAAAAAGACAAATTTGGTTAACCAGAGTTGAGCCTTTTGATGGAGAAAGTATAAGCCATTTTTTAGGTAGATTTCGACGAGAAAAAGGGAATAAGTTTTCTGCCCCTAGTGGATTAGGTGATGTTGCAGGGCTTGGGGTTGTGTTAGCACGTTGGGAAAAGTTTTACTTCAATCCCTTCCCAACTCATCAGGAGTTAGACGCACTAGCAACTGTGGTTGAGCTTGATGCTGAAAGACTACGACAGATGTTGCCTCCAGAAGGTGTGGGAATGAAGCACAGCCCAATTCGATTGTGCGGAGCCTGCTATGCTGAGTCAGTTTGCCATAAAATCGAGTGGCAATTTAAAAAGACTGTGGGATGCGATCGCCATCAGTTACGCTTATTATCAAAATGCCCTGTCTGTGAAAAACCCTTTCCAATTCCGGCTTTATGGATAGACGGACAATGCCAGCGATGTTTTACATCCTTTGCAGAAATGGCAGAATATCAAAAGCCTTACTAAGTAACTTATATCTTGCACCTAACTGGATAAACACTGAATACGTAAAATAAATGTCAACATAACTACAGGTTTATTTAATCCTGATATACTTAGGCTTTAGTTATTTAATACACTTTGTGAACGCCCAATTGCTGACTTATTTCAGTAAGTACAACCGGGAATTTTTAGATAATGATAATCATTTAGTGGGTTGGGGGTGGAGAGGCTAGCATTACTAGCCTCTCCACCCCCCTGATTCGATTATCATTTTCATGAGTAACTACGTCTTGACTCAAGTGGAGTTAAGTTGCCTGTATTTGCTGAAAGTAACCAAAATATGAGAAAAAGGGCGTATTAAATCTACTTATCAGCAAGAAAAATATCTCATCTTCTTGCTCACGCCCAAGAGCTAGTTTACACCCTCGAATCATTCATGCCTTCTGCCTACCAACGCGAAAATCTCACAGGGATGTTGGGATTATTCCTTGAGGACAGAGGCTATCCCTTACCTCAACACAGTCAAACCAAGTCGGCGAGTGCCTTAAGCCGCTTTCTCAATACTTATGATTGGCCTACCCGTAAAATTATTCGCACTACTCGTCAACATATTATCAAAGCGATTTTATCTTGCCGCCACAAAGGTCGTAGACCTCAACTGCAAGTCATCCTTGACCTAACCACCCTAGAAAAATGCGGTAAATTCAAAGCTTTTGAGGATTTAATCCGCGTGTACAACCGTAAACGCGGATTGCACATAGT
>JAKOMP010000198.1 GCA_022241785.1 Cyanocohniella sp. LLY
CAATTCGTGTAACAGTTGCCCATCCAGACTCCACAACCGCGCTGTCCGGTCATGGGATGCGGTGGCGAGCATTTTGCCGTCGGGGCTGAAATTCACACTATTGACTGCGCTCTGATGCCCTKTSAATTCSTGTAACAGTTGCCCATCCAGACTCCACAACCGCGCTGTCCGGTCTTCGGATGCGGTGGCGATGGTTTTGCCGTCGGGGCTGAAACTCACACTAATGACTATGCCCTGATGCCCTTTCAATTCCTGTAACAGTTGCCCATCCAGACTCCACAACCGCGCTGTCCSGTCATGGGATGCGGTGGCGAGCATTTTGCCGTCGGGGCTGAAATTCACACTATTGACTGCGCTCTGATGCCCTTTCAATTCCTGTAACAGTTGCCCATCCAGACTCCACAACCGCGCTGTCCSGTCATTGGATGCGGTGGCGAGCATTTTGCCGTCGGGGCTGAAACTCACACTATAGACAGTGTCCTGATGCCCATGAAATTGGTTACGTTCTTTAATACCATTGAGAATAGTATGCAAAGCATAAATCGGGCTAATAGCTGGATATTTTTCTAAAGGGCGATTATCTTTAACTAAACTTTTCAACTCTTTACCAGTTTTAACTGCCGTCACCAATCCTTCTAATGGGGTAAACTCAAACTGTCTAATCGCATTAACTCCAGCCCGTTCTAATTCTGTTCCCTTTTGTGCTTCTTGTATTTGATTCGCGGCATAAACAACAGCATAAACAGAAGCCATACTTGCTACTATAAAAAAAACTGCTGATAAACTAGAACTGAATATCAAACTTTTACGGCCTTGCTTTATCTTTTTTTCTGCTTCCCGGTTAGCCACAGCTAAAATTTGCTTCGCTTCTTGTTCACGTTGTAAATTTGCTTCAGCTTGCAGACGTTGTTCGCGTTCCTGTGCAAGTTCCGCTAATAATTCATTATCTTTTTGCTGCCGAATAAAAGAAACAAGATAATCATGCACCAATTGATACCTATCAGCCGGCGATTCTGGTATTAATAGCACTAAACCCGATTGCACAAAAATCTCTAACACCAAATCTAACTTATCAACTTCCGTTGTCGCTAAATTCGCTGTCAACTCCGCTTTAGTTTTCAAAGGACGAGTATTATTTTCATCTGTCAGTAAATATAAAACTAATCTAGCAATCCTTTCATTTTCCGTCCCACAATCTTGAATAACCGACTCTAAAAAGCCTTCAACCAGATTTTCTTTAGTGCCAAATTCTTGATATTTTTCTAAAGTAGTAATTTTTTCAGTTTGCAACTGCATCCCCACAAGCTGCAACTCAATGGGGCGTACCTCACCAATATTCCCCGCTAAATCCTGTACTAATTGGTCAATTAAAGCAGCTTCTAAATAAGATTGATTTTTTCTATCCTCGCCACCAGTTAAACCAGCATTCACAGCCTCTCTAATCACAGTTTCTGACCCACCGCCACCAGTCAAACCAGAGTTCAAAGCCTCTCTCCTCGTAGGAGAGAGGTTTGGAGAGAGGTTTTTCCGAGTCAAAGTTTGAATCACAGTTTTAGCATCATCAACTGAAAAATTACCCAAATAATAGCGAATATCCTTAGCCAGAATATTATTATTAATTACCGATAAATCAAACAGCCGTTCTAACTCTAATAAATAATGTAAATAATCTTCTCGTAAAGACAAAATCACCTTCACAAAAGGAATATTTAAACATTGATGCAAAAACTCATAAAAACTCCGCCTATCACCTTGGTCTGAATATACAAAGAAAAATTCTTCAAACTGGTCAAAAATCAACACCGTTAACAAATTGCGGTCAGCATTTTTTCGCAACTCTGCCAAAATAGCAGTTGGTGAATTTAGAGAACTACCATTTAACGACTTAATATTATCCGCCAAACACTGACCCAACATTCCCGCCCAACCAGTGTAAACGCGCAACAAAATAGGTAAAACATCACGTCCCTCAATTGGTTGTTGTTGCAGTGCAGGAATTAAACCACCTTGTAAAATAGAACTTTTCCCCACACCAGACTGACCATGAATGACAGTCAATTTATACTGAGTGCTGCTAATTCTTTCTCGTAAACGCTGCACATCTTGACCCCGACCAGAAGCAGCGATTTCTGGAGCCACACTGTCTGTATTTTCTGCTTGCAACTGTGCCGGATTTATTGCTTGTCGTTGAGGATTTAAATAAGATGCACCGACAAAAGCCCGAAACCCATATTGATGTTCAATTTGAAATTGTTCTTGCTTCAAATTAAAAGCTAAACGATATGCAGCTTTGCCAAAATAAAGTAAACGTAATTTCTCTAAAATCGATATATATAATTGCGGATTATATTGCGGTTGACATACAGACTTAGCAGTTTCTAACTGATTAATTGCATTTGTAATGTCACCCAAACCCTCGTAAGCACCAGCTAAAATAAATTGATATAAACCATGTTCATGAAGTGCTAAATCAGACCTATTATTTAATATTTCCAGTGCCGTTTCTGCCAAGTTCCAAGCATCATCCCAGCGTGAATCTTGTAACGCCACCTCTGCCAAAAAGCCATAATCTTGGGCTAATTTACGAGGCGTGCCATAATTTTCATGTAATGGTAAAGCTTGATTAGCCAGACTTTGCAAATCTGACCATGCTGTTAAATTTCGCAGCACTTCACCCGAATCATTAATATATTGAGCGACCAAATCTAGACGCTGAATTTGTTCAAAAATATTTAAACCATCTTGCAAATAATCTCTCGCAATTTCCCAAGATACTTGATTATCTAAACGATTAATTACAGCTTGCCGAGAATAAACTAAAGCAATATGAACTAAAACTATACCTTGCCGTTCTGGAAAATCATCATTTTCTTGCCATCCAGCCAAGCTTTGCTGATAATGTGCCAAAGCTAAATCAAGTCTGTCATAAAGATAATCATGAAAACCCAAGACAAATTCTAAACTAGCAGTAATGGCGGAGTTTATCACTTCCCCACGTGCTTGTAATTCCTGATGAGCAGTTGTTAATTCCCGACAAACTTGCACCGAGGGAACCACATCACCAGTAAATATTTCATTAGTTTTTTGCTGTAATAAATTAAATATAGCGGTTCCTGCTTGAGTACAATACAGTATGGGATGATGGAGTATATTAACATCTAAGTGTCTGTGGAATGAAACCTTACTCCTGTGATCTGCGCCAGAAAGTGATTAATGCACATAACAACACAGAAGGCTCTCAACGACAACTGGCAAAAAGATTTAGTGTCAGCTTGAGTTTTGTTCAAAGTTTACTCAGACGA
>JAKOMP010000199.1 GCA_022241785.1 Cyanocohniella sp. LLY
AGTTTTCCATAAAAATTACCTAAAAACCAAAATTTTGTACAAAGTCCAAGTTTATTAACTGTATATCTACATTAATAGTAATAATTCTTATTTAGTTCTAATAAATTCTAGCCAATTCTCCCAGCAATTAGTTCTTATGTACTAAATATATCGGTTTCTTTGGAGTGTGACAGTTGCGGGTGCGGAATGTGGGATATAGCCGTTGTTAATGTATAGTTCTGTGATTTTAGAACGAGCTTGAAAAACTTCAGCAAGTGAGATAGATCGATTGGTAAATTCAGCCACGGTTTGAGCTAATTCTTCGGCACTAAATACTGTACTACCAACAACCTCAAAACGTTCGACAACAATGGTTTGATCAGCCTCACTAGGATATGTATTTTCCGGCTTGGAAGTTGGAGGTGAGGGGGGAAGTATATCTGCTGGTGGAGGTAATGGCTGTGGCAGTTGTGGGGAAGGTTGTGGGGAGGGCAAAGATGGTTGGATATCTTGCGGCGGTGGTGTTGCTGAACCTGGTTTAGTCAATCTAAGACCAACAAATAAAGGTTGGACTTTAGATTACAATCAAATTCAAAACTTTGGGAATATTCAACTGTCTCAACAAGCAGCTATTGATGCTAGTGGCAAAGGCGGTGGTAATATCCAAGTCCAAGGCAGAAGAATTAGCTTAAATGGCGGTTCCCAGATTGAGAGCAGTACTCTAAGAAACGAAACTGGAGGGGCATTATTAGTAACTGGAACAGAATCAGTAAATCTCAATGGAGTTTCGCCTGAAGGAATAATCACTGGATTAGGCGCCCAAGTTTACCCAGGGGCTACGGGTGATAGCGGTGATTTAACTATTACAACCGGACAGTTAACTGTTCGAGATGGCGCACAGGTAACTCTCTATGTACTTGGTACAGGATCAGGTGGAAGTTTGATAGTTTCAGCTAACTTAGTTGAACTAAACGGTGCTTCACCGAATGGATTTTTTCTGAGTGGCTTGTACACTTCAGCACTTCCAGGAGCTACGGGTGATAGCGGTGATTTAACTATTACAACCGGACAGTTAACTGTTCGAGATGGCGCACAAATATCTTCTGGTAGTTTGAGTACGGGATCAGGAGGAGACTTGACAATTGTATCCCACAATTCAGTAGAGGTAACTGGAATATCATCAATAAATAATATAAGATTTCCAAGTTCCATAGGGACTGTAGCCTTTCCCGGAGGTACAGGCAATGGCGGCCATTTAAATTTGGAAACTCAGAAGTTAATTGTTCAAGATGGAGCATTGATCTCAACCGCTAGTTTAGGTCAGGGGACGGGTGGTAATCTATCGATTAGAGCAAATTCAGTAGAACTAAGCAATCCTTCACTGCCTAATTTCACCGGACTTAGTGGTCTGTCATCTCGTTCTCGAGGAGAAGGAAAAGCTGGCAATTTATTAGTTGAAACTGAGTGGTTGTCTGTTCGGGACAGTGCCAAAATTACAAGTGAGAACACAGGTAATGGAAGCGCAGGTTCCATATACATTAATGGTAAATTTATTTTCTTAAATCAAAAAAGCTTTATTACCGCAGCAACAGCTTCTGGCAAAGGGGGAAATATTTTCTTGGACTCCCAATACCTACAATTGCGTCGAGGTAGTGCCATTACCGCAACAGCAGGCAATAGTGGCAACGGTGGAAATATCAAAATCGACACAGATATTCTAGTTGCTCTAGAAAATAGCGCAATTACTGCCAATGCCTTTGAAGGACGAGGAGGCAATATCAAAATCGACACTAAAGGACTGTTTCTTTCCCCCAATAGCAGCATTACGGCAAGTTCAGAAAGAGGAGTCGATGGTACAGTTCAAATTAACTCTTTAATCAGAAACCGTGTACAGAATACAGCAGATCCACAAGTGGCTCAAACAGATACTAAGATTGCATCAGTCTGTCAAGGAAGATTTGGTACAGGAGGAAGTACTTTTGTAGTTACTGGCGTCGACGGTTTAATGCCTAGTGCTAGCAATTTGCCATCTCACAACCCAATTTGGCAAGACAATTCTCTTTTAGAGCCAACTGATATTAATACAGATAATATTTCAGAAAATCTTAAATCAATAGCTCAAGAAGCTGCACCAATTTTGGAAGCGCAAGCTTTAGTAAAAACATCTAATGGTAGAGTCTTTTTAACAGCAAATTCCAAGTCCGTGAGTGCTGATACTGGATTATCCGCTAGCTTATGCTCTGGCGAACTTGACCATATGAGTACAAATCAACTTTAATTAAAATTACTTCAGTATAGCATTTTGATAAGTGCTATGCCGAATTTAAGTACTTATAGGTAGATTGGCTGTCAAGATTAATGATTCAACGTAGAGATTCACTTAAATATTTATTTTTCAGCTTTGTAGGCTTCTCTACAGTTAACATTATTTCTCCTGCTTATGTTTCAAATAAAAAACTACCAAAACACAATCAGGCGCAACTGTTGATCCAAAAAGGACAACAACTTTTTGATAATGGACAAGCAGCGGCAGCACTTAAAGTTTGGAATGAAGCTACAAAAATTTACCGTCAAATTCACTACGAAGATGGAGTTATAGGTAGCTTAATTAACCAAAACTTTGCTCTACAAGCTTTAGGTTTAAATCGTCGGGCTTGCAGCACACTTTTACAAGCTTTAAAGTTAGATAGAGAACCTGAAATTTGCACCATACAGACAGAGCAATCTACTGAATCTACAAAAAAATTATTGACAGCAACAATTCATCAGCAAACATTTACACCTTTAAATCTGCTGGCTTGGCATAACTTGGGAGATGTATTACGTTTAATAGGTAAATTAAATGAATCAAAATTAATTTTAATCAATTTATTATTAATTGTTGAAAATTCCCAGCCTCACAATAACAGTAAAATTTTGCTTTCTTTAGGGAATACTGAAAAGTCAATTTACCAACAAGTTAAAGATAAATACAAATTAATAGAAGAACCAGCTTTTAAGAAAGAAGCTAGTGAATTTATTCACAACAAAGCTCTGGAATCGCTGAAAATTTATCAGCAAATAAATAATTCATCAACATTTCCTAAAGAAGTACAATTACAATCTCAATTACAGCGTTTGAATTTGTTGTTAGATTTTCGGGAATGGCTAACAGCAGAGATTAAGTCAG
>JAKOMP010000018.1 GCA_022241785.1 Cyanocohniella sp. LLY
CTACTACGATATCGTCTGAGTAAACTTTGAACAAAACTCAAGCTGACACTAAATCTTTTTGCCAGTTGTCGTTGAGAGCCTTCTGTGTTGTTATGTGCATTAATCACTTTCTGGCGCAGATCACAGGAGTAAGGTTTCATTCCACAGACACTTAGATGTTAATATACTCCATCATCCCATACTGTATTGTACTCAAGCAGGAACCGCTATATAGTAATTTTCCGGAAAATGGTAGTTGCGATTAGAAGATTAAATTAGTAGATGCACCCTGATAATAATTCCCCTGGCTGGCTAACACCCGTTGGGGGATTTTTTTTGTTCTGTAAACAGCAATCATCATAACACTAATGAAAATTTTGTCCAGAACAAACTCTATGAAATTTTAAAACACACTGTTGATAAATTCGCCCTGATAACTAACTCCTCTAGCAGACTGCCACCAATGGGAGATTTTTTTATGGTAAATCCCACCAATATCCCTATTTGTGACAATTTTATCCGGAACATGTTGTTTATTCCTAGAAAGGTTTATTGGTAGATACACCCTGATAACTAACTCCCCTGGCTGGCTGCCACCGCTGGGGGATTTTTTTATTTCAGAAAAATAACAGATGACCAGAGGACAAATTTATCCGGAGGACTTTATTTAATCTGAGAACATTTAATTAGTAGATACACCCTGATAACTAACTCCCCCAGTTGACAAAGACTTTGCGGGGTTTTGGAAAAAATCTTTGACTTATAGCCTTTGCTCATTTGTAGTTGCTTAGGGCAACATTCTAACGCAAGATTGTCAAAATATTCTACTATAATTTAGTTTTTTATTGTTTTTCGTGTCATAGTTTGTTGACCAAACCTAGCTTTAAACTATAGCTAGTATCTTTTCCACCAATAAGGCTTCATAAAATACTTTTAGTGTCTATGCTATTTTTTAGATTAATTCACCCTAACACTATTACAAAAATAGTGAATCAGTATTGCTTATTTGCAATTTTTATTTAAAGATGCATAAACTTAGCTACTTTATCCCTGACAAACTACATGTAGCTGTTGTGTATTGTAGTTTAATATATCCTACCATAATTTTTGGTTAGTTATCTAGATTATTTACTGATTAGCTGGAAAGTTTCCCACTGTTAAAAGCCAGGGGATCATTTTATAGCAAGCTTTTCGATGAATTTACCTAGCCTACTATACCGCTTTGCTCATACAGATATTGTCATTACCTGATGAACTACAAAGTATCTAAAGAGGTATATCTGCCAATCTTGTAGCAAATCTATTAATTTTTTCTATAATTTTATTGTTGGGTTGTTAGCAATATGCTACGCTCCCTTAGAGTTTTTCCTAAAGTACACTGCCTAAGTCAAGAAAAGCGCAGAGCCAAATGAGTTTAGCTGTTATTAAGTTTTCTTCAGAAGAGTGTGGTATCTGCCACAAAATGTCTTTTTATGACAAAAAAGTGGCTGAAGAGCTGGGGTTGCAATTTATAGATGTGAAAATGCAAGACACAGCTAGTTACCGCAAGTATCGAAAGATATTGCTGTCTCAGTATCCAGATAAATCAGAGATGGGATGGCCCACTTATATTATCTGTGAATCTCCTGAAGGGGAATTTCAGATTATAGGTGAAGTAAAAGGGGGTCATCCCAAAGGTGAGTTTAGAACTCGTCTACAAGAAGTTCTCAATTCGATGGCTGGTCAAAACTAGATGACTTCATAGGATTTCACTTCTAGGACGGGGCCAATCATGGCTGCGGTCATGATATCTTCACGTACTTGTCCTGTGACTTTTGCGGCTTGTCCTGCTTTGAGTAAGTTTTTGTCAGCACCTCTGAGGATTTCGTAAGTAACACCCTCGTCTGTGACTAACGCCCAAGCGCCAGTACCAATGTCTCGGCGTTGAATTTTTCCTGTAACTGTAATGCTCATAGTTGGGGAGTGGGGAGTGGGGAGTGGGGAGTAGGGAGTAGGGAATGGGGGAATGATCAGGGGAATGGGGAGATGAGACTAGTGCCGCTTGTGAAGTCAAGTTGGCTTCGTTGGGTTGCGCTGCGCTTAACCCAACCTACTTTTCGGCTCTAGCCTCTAGCCCCTATCCCCTCTTCGTTTTTCAATGCTAAACGAGCTAATCCATAACACAGTAGGGCATTGATTATGAGGAAGCTGCGAGCTAGGTAACTGCTTCCTAAGCCCCAAACGGCTGGGTCATAAATGGCGCTGACTGTTAAAAATGCTGCTATGCCTAAGGTGGAACCAATGGCAAACCATTTCCAACTGGGATGCCCTAATAGCAATGCTATTAATACAAGGGGAATTAATACGCTGGCAAATAGTGGATTTAAGGCGTTGGCTCCTTGCAGGGTATTGCCTAATTCGGGAATGGAACTGCCTAGAACCCGGAAAGGCCATTGGGGTAGGTCAAAAATATATAATCCTCTGAGGAAGAATAAACCAGAACTACCAGCAATTAAGCCGCTGGATAATGACCAACTCCAGGTGAAGGGGAAGTAAACTCGCAAAAACCATGCTAGTAGATAGGAACCTAATACCATGAGGAGTTTGGGTACAAGTGCTACAGCACCGCCATCAATCCAAAAGCGGGGGTTGAGATAGCCGTTATCGCGCAACCAGCGGAAGAAGTCTTGGAAACTGATTTGTCCTTCAGTGGCTAGTTTGACTGCGGCTTCGGCGTTCAGTTGTCCAGCGCCATAGTAGTTCAAGCTATCATCCTGGATGACTCTTGCTGACTGCTTGAGGACTTTTAAAATTTCTTCTGGTTCGTTAACGCCACTAGCTTTAATTAATGCTGCGACACCTGCAACGTGGGGAGAAGCCATGCTTGTACCCTGGAGTTCCAAAAATACTCCTTCGCCGTTGTTTTCGGGGTCTATGGTTTCTTGCAGAATCTTACCAGCATCGCTACCACCAGGGGCGGAGATATCTACCCCAGCACCAAAGTTGGAATAAGGGGCTTTTTCTCCGTTGGGGCCAAATGCAGAAACGCCAATCACATAGGGGTAACGGGCTGGATAACTGGCACCATTATCATTTTCATTGCCGGCCGCAGCTACTATGGTTACGCCTTTTTTATGGGCATATTCAATGGCTTGTTTCATTAATTGGCTTTCACCACTACCACCCAAGCTCATATTAATGACATCTGCTCCATTGTCAGCAGCAAATTTAATGGCTTCGGCAATATCAGCAACGGTACCACCGCCATAGGCACTGAGTACCTTCAACGGCATGAGGTTGGCTTCGTAGGCGATGCCAGCTACGCCATAATTATTATTGGTAGCTTCGGCTATGGTGCCGGCAACGTGGGTTCCATGTCCATTATCATCGGTGGCTTCTTCACGGTCGTTAACGAAATCATAGCCTTTGACAAATTTCGTTTCTTGCAGGTCACGCACCTTAGTGATGCCAGTGTCAATCACTGCTACTGTGACACCAGAGCCTTTGGTTTGTCCCCAGGCGCCTTCCATGCCGATATTGTGCAGGTTCCACTGTTTACTGTAATATTGGTCGTTGGGGCCTTTTAATGAAGGCTGGGCTGTATTATTTTGAGATGGTGAAGTTTCTCTTGACCCAGTTACCGCGGCTGGTTGAGGAATTTTTCTATAGATGTAATTCGGCTCGATTATTTGTGTAAATTCGGCGAATCGAGATTTTTTCAGTTCTTTGAGTCTCTGGCGATCGCCTTCAATAATATACACATGATCTCGCGCTGAAAACTGATTGTCTAATCTGGGTGTGACGTTGTATTCTTGAGCGATCGCTTGTAATTTCTGCTGTACCAATTCTGTAGGAACATCTTCGCGGAAATCCAGCAAAATCGTCTCAAATTCGCCTTTAGCTGCCAATCCCTGAAAATTCAGGAACCCAAAAACCGCAGCCCCCAGCCCAATGACAAACAAGCACAATAATATAAGTCTTTTCATATTAACGGATCACCGCTTTTTGCCAGTTTGTTCACTACCATAACTTATCTATGTCCCTGGTTGGTGTAGTTTGCACTTTAGTTACAACATTCACACAAGATTTAGGACTTGTTTAAACAATGGAACGTGGTCTTTTATGGTTGCCTTTGTTAGTGGCTTTTGTTTGGTTGGCTTGGCAGGGCGCTAAGGAATATCAAAAAGTTGAAGCATACCGCGTGTGGGCGGAAAATTTTGACAAAGCTAAGTATGATATTTATGCTGTCATGGGTCAAAAAGAGCAAAATATAACTTGGGGAAAGCCCACACCGAAAGGCCCAATTAATTTAGCAACCTTTTCTTTATTAGATGTCAAAGAAATACGACTTTTGATAGATGACAAAGTAGTAGCCGTCGAAGAAACACCAGAAAAAGGTCGTGTTATTGAGTTGGAATTTTTATTTTCCACATCTACTGAGTCAGTGCGCGTTCCGTTTACGGAAATTCCTTTAGCCGCAAAATGGGCTGAGTATTTGCAGGGAGTCTTGCCTAGCCTAGAGTTACCACACCATGAGTAGTGATGAATTAATTATAGCGATTTGATTTTTAATAGCTGGCGTGGTGTAGGTATGCAATAGGCAATAGAAATATAGACTTTGGTGGGCAAGTCTCACCTGACATTACTGAAACTTTTCACAATAGGCATTACTGTAGCTATTTTAGAAAATCGAAAAACTTGCCAAAATGGCAACCAGGATGAGTTTAACTGAGTTAAATTATAGAACATAAAGAAAAGCCAGATTTTTGTTATCAGGTATAACCAAATAGCTAAATTATTTTGGTTACTATGATCTAGAAGTGTTTTTCATGACCTAAAAAATATATCTACCATTAGTTAATTTCTCAAAGATTGTTTTCTTGAGTAAACAAACATTAATTATCAGACTTGGCATTTGTCACACCAGGAATAATAGATGTGTATAGGTGTTGTCAATGACGTATACATTAGCCCCCTAAATACAGGGCAGAGTCTGTACATGTTCCTGAACACTACAGTGAGAAATGCCTGAGTGGGAGATTCGAGGCGATTGGTATGCCTCCTCTCACTCTTTTTTTATGTAATAACTTTAAAAGAAATTTGTGTCTTGTAAAAACTCAATAATAGCCGCATTTAAAACTTCAGCAGAACCGGAGGAAGCATCGTGACAGCAGTTCTCTAGAATTTTTATCTGGGAGTTGGGAATACTTTGATGTAACTTCTGCCCATGACTAGCAGGAAACCAACTATCTTTGTCTCCCCATAAAATGAGTGTGGGACATCTAATATCACCCAACTTATTTTGAATTTGACTGAGCATATTCGGTTTATTTACTTGCCAATGCTCAATTTCTCGCGCAGCTATTTGTAACTCTTCACCGACTTTTAAAATAGTGCCAGGAAGCTCTATAAATGGATAAGTTATCCAATACACATCTTCTTGTGTCAAAAGTGATGGGTCGAAAAGCACTGCACGCCTTTCCATTGCCATAATTTCTCTAAACAGAGGTGCAAATAAATACGTTAAACGCAAAGAATCTATTGTTTGTAAGATTTCTAGCGGTGTTTGGGCAAGTAACCACATTGCCCAATGGGGTAGGCGTTCAGCAAAAATAGGCACATTGACAACTATTAACCGCGCTATTACTTGGGGATTATGTTGAGCAAGGGCCAGACCAACTAAGCCTCCTAAAGATTCGGCGACAATTACGGCTGGTTCATCACATAATTCTTGCAAAATTCGCTCTAGTTCAATAATTTGATGCCCGTTTTTTTCGCGGCGAGACTGAGGTTTTTCCGAAAACCCATATCCTTTAGCATCAAAGCAAATTACCCGAAAATATTTAGATAAGGGAGCAATATTGTGACGCCAATTGTAGCTCCAAGCACCCATACCATGTAATAAAACTAACGGCTTACCTGTACCTATTTCACCGTAAGCAATTTGCACAGGATATCCATGTGCATCAGTAATAGTTATATTTTGCCTTCCTTGCGGAAAAGTAGCTTGCCACCAATCTTTCATTCTTTTGTTAACAATTCGTTAAAATGCCAATTAAATCTTGCTACAGCATTCTAATTAGTATCATGGGAATGCTATTCGGACAATGGCAACTAATAATCATTCAGCTAAATCTATTTTTTTGACGGGGGAGGATTTAAATGTTCTTCTAATAGTTTCATATTATACACATTAGCTGTCCACACAAAATCAAATAAGTCTCCCATGCCTGGGATGCTGCCTACCAAACCGTCGATCAAGATATTAAAAAACATTCTCATCAAAGTAGCTTTAGGGACACCTAACCGAGCTGCTTCTATGACAATGTAACTAGCAAGGATGAATCCTAACAAATCACCACCAACAGGTATAAATCCTACCAGGGGATCTAGACCAATATGAATTGGTGTTCCGGGAATAGTCACAACTTTATCTAAGATGCGGCTGAGGTGACGCAGCCGATTCAATGTCAGTGCTTGAGCGTCAGAGTTAATATGAGAAACCCGTCGATAAGAATCAGGCATTCAGGCGATCGCTTGTCTGCGGTTAAATAGTTAGGTATTATACTACAATATTTACTGTTTTATTGCTTGTCTAGTAAATTTTTATTTGCTTTTGACCGCATCCGTTCACCCACAGTCACGTTCAATTGATCGCCTACTAGCATCACAGCAGCACTCATCCACAACCACAACATTAAAACTATGACAGTCCCTACAGCGCCATAGACTTTGTTGTAGTTGCCGAAATTGGCTACATAAGCCCGAAATAAGCCTGACAAAATTGCCCAGAAAATAGCTGCTAATATTGCCCCTGGCATCATTGGCGTACCGGAATTCCAGACGCTAGGGCCATAGCGATAAACTAAGCCAAAGGCCGTAGCCACAATCCCTAAAGCTAAAGGCCATCTCAACAACTGCCAAAGATGCAACACGAAAATTAAAGAACCGTTTTCATTCACCACCATCCCTAGAAGTAAATCGCTGATAAATACCAAGAAGGAAGCCAACATCAACAGTAAAATCGTGCCTACGGTTAATCCTAAAGAAACAAGCTTGGCTTTCCAAAAAGGGCGTGTCTTTTCAGCGGGAATTTGATGAATTTGATCAAAGGCAGTCATGGCAGTACTTATGGCCCCAGAAGCAGTCCAAATGGCAATTACAAAGCTGAGAGAAAACAAACCACCATTTCTAGAATTAGTGATTTCTCTGGCTGTAAAATCGCGAATTAAAACTAGCACTTCTTCTGGTGCAACTTGACTGATTTGAGCCGCCAACTGTTTAAAAGTTGCTTGTAAGGATTCTTCAAATAAACCGATGGCTGTCAGTAGGGCAATAATCGCCGGAAACAACGATAACATTGCATTGAAAGCGATTTCCGAGCCAAGTCCCAAAAGTCGCCTTTCGGATGTCCTGGTAAAAGTTTGTTTGAGTACGCGCCAATTAAGGTGGCGAAAGAAGCTGACAAAAAGAGTCTTTGGCATAACTAAGGTTGCAGCTTGTTAATCAATTAACAAGAGAAAAACCGAATTTTATCTCTTCGTATTGAATTTAAGAGGATGCGGGTATCTTGTGCACTGGTGGCTTTCTCCGTGAGTTTACCCTAAGTTGGAGTATTGCGCTACGTTGAGACTCTGTTCCTGTTTGCCAGCTTATTCTGTCATCACTGATTTGCCAATTTGACTGGAGGTATGTTGTAATGGCTTGCGATCGCAATTGAACAATTTCAGCTAGCTCATTTTCTTCTTGGTTAACTACCATTTCCAGCCTTAAATTTGGCTGTTGCTGCAAAGTTTGACCAATACTGTCTAATAATTGGCTGTTATCTGTCGTCAATTCTGATTCCTCTTCCTCAAACAGAATTTCTCCCACAGAACTATCTATTCTCTGCATAGTCACCTGGGCAGACTGGTAATTCAACCTAGTTCTGATGTTATCGGCAATCAGTATTTGACCATCTCCATCAATATCACGCTCACTCAGATACAGTAATCGGATACTTAAGGGTGAAATGGGACTAGTGATTAACTCATAATTTATTAGTTCCGCTGGTTGGGGTAGCCTCAAATCACTCAAAGCAGATTGGACTTCTTGCACAAAACTTGATTGTAATTGAGCAATAGTAGTTATTGGTTCAGGAATCCTTTCTTCGCGGGCTGGGCGTAAAAGTTCGTTTGAGGCGGTAGGAATTTCAATTAATTTGAGTGATAACGAATCGGCAGATCTCCCTAAACGCGAGGCTAGTTGTTGCACATAAATATCTTGTTCATCTGGGGTGTATTGTTGACTAGTAAACACCTGAAGTTGCACTGTCAGCCTATTGTTGCGTTCTGAGGTCGCCATACTACTAATATAAGAACGTGATTCACCATTAGGAAAAGTGGCAAAATTTTTCTGCCACAAATCTGTAGCTGTACGACGAATCAGATTCTCTTGTTGCTGCAACGAAATTTCTTGTCTGAGTTGACTAAGAGATCGATTCAGTGGGAAGATGATTGCCACAATTGTAAAAAGAATCAACAAAAATCTCCCCGGCAGAGAACCAATTGTTTTTAGCTTGCCATAAACAGGTAATTTCTCCATAATGCTCTGTATCCAGAGACTTTCTGGATGTACTGCCCGCCATTCTCTGACTTTTGCGCGCACCTGATTATTATCTATATGCAAGCCTAAAAAAACTAGCATGGCGGTAAATGTAATTGCTACCAAGTTGGTGAAAAACAGTAAGCCACCACCACTAGCTATGCGGAAACCATTGGTAAAATTCACATTCAAAGCTATCCCCATGCCATAACCTACAACACATAATGGGGGCATTAAAGCAACCGCAATAGCTACACCAGGAATAGAAGTTGCTACTCCTTTGGGTTCTTTACAAATAGCAACTGAACCTACTGCACCAGAAAACAGCGCCACTACCAAATCTAAAATATTAGGTCGAGTTCTAGCCAAAATTTCACTAGTTACTTCCTTAAATGGCAGCAATGATACCAAGATCATGGCAAAGACAATGGCAACAAGACAACTCAAAATTAGATTGATTAATGCCCGCATAGCCAAAATCACATCACCCGCAGCCAGGGCCAGTCCATTGGCGAGAATACCTCCCATCAATGGAGAAATCAGCATCGCGCCAATGATGACAGCGGGACTGTTCAAGACTAGTCCGAGGGTAGCAATACCAGCGGATAACAAAACTTGAATCCAATAGCTGAGATCATCAAGGCTCAGTGAACTGCATATTTCCAGATATACTTGTTCTTTACGCGCCTGACCAACTCCCAAGTTATGGGAAAACCAGTCTCTAAACATATTTAACTCTACTTTTTAAGTTGATGTCTGCCGGTTGAGAATAATCATCTCATTGCCCACAACGGGGTTACGCGCTATTAGCCTATCTTGGGAATCGACAATTTCTAGATGGGTAAAATCAAGTTCTTGAGAGCGTTGTAATATTTCCGCCGCTAGTTTGTTTTGTTGAGATTCTGCGAGTGTATACCAATCATCGTTAATTTTGACAGTGAGATTGCTAGTGCGGAAGTTAGCTTGTATTGACTCTATCAAACCAGAGGCAAAGCGATCGCTTATTTCGGCTACTTGATTTTCAATCGCTGCAATCAGGGTTTGTTCTGGTGTCAAGTTGATAATTGGCTTTGGAGTCGGTGTCGGAGTTGGCGTTGGAGTCGGTTCCGGTGTTGGTTCTGGTGTCGGCGTCGGCGTTGGCGTTGGCTCCGGTGTAATTTCCTCTAGTGGCTGTGGTTCTGGTGTGGTTAATTCTGGTGGAATAGTGATTGTTGGACTTGGCGTTGGTACAGGAACCTCCTCAACTGGTGGGACTGTTGCTATTTCAGTCGGATTTTTAGTCAACAAAGTTGCAGTTGTCCAAAATATAGCTACAGTCATTACTGTCAAAATTCCTGTCAATACCGTATCTGACAAGTTATTAGATACATTTGATGGTAAAAACAAACGGACTTGTCTTAAAAATCGATTCCATTGTGTTTCCAGACGTTGCCAAAAACTGGGTGTTGCTTCAGTACCTGTTGGGGGTGCAGTCTCCAGTTTGACTACCGCAGTTTCTAAAATACCAATCGTCCCTCGAAGAACTTGGATGATTTTGACTTTCCAAAAAGGTGGTTGGCGGGAATCAGGGGGTTGTGAGTTGGGATTGTCTTGTGACATGGAACTTTCACCAAAAGCAGCGAATCAAAGACAAATGACCAGCATTCTTACTGCTGCCTCTTTTGCCTTAATGTATCACTTCAATGCTCTTGCTACTTGGGCTAAACTGACTAGTTAATGAGTTTTGGTGAGTTTATGAGCCTGAAACGCCGTCAATTTTTATTTTTAAGTAGCCTCGGCACTCTAGGTACAGGAGTTCTCGGTTGGACGTTAACTCGTCAAAATAATCAAGTTGCGAATATTGCTGACTCAACAGTCATCGCCGCCACCCCACGCCAAAATGACTTGCTATTACGTTTTGCCTCTGTTGCGGATACGGGAACTGGCGCTAAAGGTCAATATGCTGTAGCTGATGCGATGAATTTTTATCACCAGCGAAATCCTTATGATTTGGTAGTTTTAGCTGGAGACAACATTTATAACGATGGCGAAATTGAAAAAATAGGTGCAGTTTTTGAGCGTCCCTATGAAAATTTACTGTCTCAGGATGTCAAATTTCACGCTTGTTTAGGCAACCATGATATTCGCACTGAGAACGGTAACCCACAAATTAAATATCCCGGCTTTAATATGCAGGGGCGTTATTACACATTTCGCCGTGACGCAGTGCAATTTTTTGCTTTAGATACTAACCGTAATGCTGATTGGAAAAACCAAGTAGTTTGGTTAGAACAAGAATTAAGCCGCAGTGACGCACCGTGGAAGGTAGTATTTGGGCATGACCCATTTTATTCATCGGGACACTATGGTGTAAGTCAATCACTGATTAAACGCTTTGTACCTTTATTTAAAAAGTACAATGTGCAACTTTACATCAATGGACACGACCATCATTATGAGCGCACGCTTGCTATTGAAGGCACAACTTATTTAACTACTGGTAGTGGTGCCGGTGTTCGTCCTACAGGGCGTTCTAAGTGGACAGAACATTCTGCTGAAAGGTTGGCTTTTGCCGCTTATGATGTGTATTCAGATAGAATTGAAATAAATACAATGGGTACTGATAAAAAGATTTTTGACAAAGGTGTCATTAAGTTTAAATCTGCTTAAATTTAGCTAATTAAGGTGGGCAAATGCCCACCAAATACATTCTATTCAGTTGAGTTAAAACTATGAAAGTCAAGCGCCTAAAAATGCAATCATTCCGGGGGATTGGCGATTTGACATTGGAATTTGACGAAAATAAACCGACTGTACTGATTGGTATTAATGGAGTAGGTAAATCAAGTATTCTGGATGCAATATCCCTCTTACTTTCTCGTTTTATGGAATGGATTGGAGGTGTTTCTCCAACAGAAAAACTAAGAGCATTCAGTGAACAAGATATTTCTAATAAACATTCATTCACAAAACTCAAGATTACGGCTTCATTAAGAGGTGTAGAAGAAGATTGGGAAATATCCCGAATTTATAATGGAGTATCGCAAGATTCAGGTCATAAAAAGATTAAAGCGGCTGCTAATGCAATTTGGCGACATTGGCAAAATGAGCCTGAATACAATCTACCATTAGTAGTATATTATTCTGTAAATCGTGCCGTTATTGATATTAGTCTAGAAATTCCTAAAAAAACTCAGTTTAAACAAATAGATGCTTACGAGAAAGCACTCATAGGTAACAGAAATGATTTTTCTAGTTTTTTTCAATGGTTTAGAAATCGAGAGGATTTAGAAAGTGAGTTGCTACGAGATAACCGTGATTATCAAGATATACAATTAGAAGCAGTCAGGCAAGCTATATCTTTATTGATACCCAGTTTTTCTAACTTACGTGTACGGCGTTCTCCCTTAAGAATGACTGTAATCAAGCAAGGAGAAGAACTGATAGTTAATCAATTATCTGATGGTGAGAAATGCTTGCTAGCAATGGTAGGAGATTTAGCAAGACGTTTGGCAATTGCTAACCCAGGTTTAGAAGATCCATTGCAAGGTAGTGGAGTGGTGTTAATTGACGAAATTGAACTACACCTACACCCAAAATGGCAACGAGAAATCATTCCAGCTTTAACACGCACATTTCCTAATTGCCAATTGATTGTCACTACACATTCCCCTCAGGTCATTAGTCATGTTAAACCTGAAGGAATTTATATTTTAGAAAAAACAGATAATAATGTTATTGCCAAACGGCCAGAAAGTTCTTTTGGTAAAGATAGTAATAGTATCTTAGAAGACCTGATGGATGTTCCTGAACGTCCACAAGAAATAAAAGAAAGGCTTTTAGAATTATTCAGATTAATTGATGCTGGTAATTTAGAAGGTGCTAGACAGTTACGTCAACAGTTAGTACATGATATTGGTGCAGATGAAGCAGAATTTGTCAAAGCAGATGTACTCATCCGGCGTAAGGAAATTCTCAATCGATGAAGTACATCAAAAAAAATCAGGAACCACACAAATTTTCTAGGTGGAAAGCTTTAGAAAACGATGATTGGAAACCTAGTTGGGATGATAATTTTCAAGCACCAGAAAAACCTATTGTGCATGATGCTTTGCTAAAAGAACAGGGTTATCTCTGTTGCTATTGTGGAATGCGTATCACTAGAACAACTAGCCACATAGAACATCTCCAACCTCGCACTAACTATCCACATTTGGCACTAGAGTACAGAAATTTAATTGCTTCATGTCAAGGAGAAAGTGAAGAACCTCCTCTAGTTCCAGTACATTGTGGTCATAAGAAAAAATATTGGTATGATACGCTTTTAACGGTTTCGCCTCTAGAAATCAACTGTGCAGATTTTTTTCAATACCCTGCTTCTGGCGAAATTTTGCCAACAGATGATCCCTATCAAAGTGCTGCTGCTGAAACAACAATTGAGAAGCTTGCACTTAATATTAACAAGCTGCAAAAAATGCGAAAGGCGGCAATTGATGGTGTATTACTAGATATTGATGCTTTAACCGATGTAGAAATACAGCAACTAGCTCAAGGTTACGACAAACCTGATGGCAATGGACAACATACGCCGTTTTCTGCTGCAATTATCTATTTACTGAAGAATTATTTTTAATTTGTTAAGAAGTTAAAGAACGCATTATAGTAAATCACATCAATTGGATTCAGGAAAAAGTTAATGATTTTAGAAGCAGTAATGCTGAATATCAAACCCGGACTGGAAGATGATTTTGAATTGGCTTTCAAAAAAGCTTCTAGTATTATCTCTTCAACTAAAGGATATTTATCTCATGAACTTCATAAATGTATAGAAGCTCAAGGTAAATATTTGTTACTTGTCAAATGGGACAGTTTAGCAGCTCATACTGTAGAATTTAGAGGCTCTGCTGAGTATCAAGAGTGGAAAAAATTGCTGCATCATTTCTATGAGCCATTTCCCACTGTTGAACACTTTGAAGAAATAGAATTAGCTTAATTTTTTTTAGCCTGATATTAATTCCTCACTCGTTTTTTGAGAGGACAAAAATCAATATTACTCCACTCTTTGTAACTGTGCTATCCTTGGGTCAACAATTTTTTGCCCCAAACTGGCAAATTTAATCGCCACAGATACTTTATTTGCTTCACCGAAGACGTGCGTAATTTCACCTATACCAAAAGTTTTATGTAAGACGCGATCGCCTACTTGCCAATTAGAGGGCGTATAGGGCTTACCGCCAGCTTTAGCAGCAGTTTTGGTCTGTGTATGTCGTCCTTTATTTCGAGTAGCTAATAGTTCTTCTGGCAATTCATCCAGAAATTGCGATCGCATGGCGGGTTCTCGAGAACCATACAAACGACGTTCACGGGCATGTGATAAATATAACCGTTCTTGGGCGCGAGTAATGCCGACATAACACAATCGGCGTTCTTCTTCTAAGGATGCTGGGTCGTTCATGGAACGGTAATTAGGGAATAGTCCCTGTTCTAACCCCACCAAAAATACCACGGGAAATTCTAACCCTTTGGAAGAATGCAATGTCATCAAAGATACTGCTGTTTGCCCTTCCTTGAGGTTATCTAAATCAGAACTGAGGGCGGTACTTTGCAAAAAGGCGGGAAGAGATACATCTTCGTTTTCGTTCTCTTCTTGGAATTGTAATGTGGCGTTGTAAAGTTCTTGGACGTTTTGGATGCGGTCTTCGGCTTCATCTGTGCCTTGGTTTTGCAAGTCTTTAATGTAACCAGACTCGTCTAAAAGTCCCGTCAGCAATTCGGAAACTGGAACTGTTGCTACTTGTTGTTGACAGTTGCGAATCATGGCTGCAAAGTTATTTACAGCCTTAGCGGAACGTCCAGCTAATGTATTGACTGATGTTTCATCGCTAATAATTTCCCACAAATTTGTACCTAATTGCTGGGAGGCGTTCACTAAGTTGTCAATGGTGGCTTTACCAATTCCTCGCCGGGGAGTGTTAATCACTCGTAATATACTGACTGTATCCGAGGGATTAGCGATCGCTCTTAAATAAGCTACAACATCTTTAATTTCTTTGCGATCATAAAATTTCATTCCTCCCACCACTGTGTAAGGAATTTGATTCCTCACCAACAGTTCTTCAAAGGGACGTGATTGAGCGTTGGTACGATAGAGGATGGCAAAACTTCCCCAATCTAACTCGGGGTTTTGGTGTTCCAGTGTCTTAATTTGCCGAATCACAAAATCTGCTTCGTCTAATTCATCATCGGCTTTGTGACAATAAATTTGCTCACCCTCTCCCCGTGTGGCTTTGAGGACTTTATCAATTCTTTGGGTGTTATTTTCAATTAGTTCATTGGCTGCTTGGAGAATATTTTCACAAGAGCGATAATTTTCTTCTAACTTCACCATTGACCGGGTATCTTCATCTGGCAAACCATCGCCAAAGTCTTGTTGAAATTCCAGCAAAATCGTGAAATCTGCCATTCTAAAGCTGTAAATCGACTGGTCAGCGTCACCTACAACAAAAACCGAGCGATTGCGCCATTCCCAAGCACTCTTTTCGTTTTCACCATTCGTCACCAATAGGCGAATCAAATCATACTGAGTGCGGTTGGTATCTTGATATTCATCTACAAGAATATGACCAAATTTACGATGCCAGTAATCTAATACTTGCTCGTTTTGCTGAAATAACTTTGTAGGAACTAAAATCAAATCATCAAAATCGAGAGCATTATTTTCGGCTAACCTAGCTTGATAAGTATCATAGACATTAGCTATCACCCGTCCCCGATAATTTGGTTGTTCTCGCTCAAAGTCTTGGGGTGATAAGCCTTGGTTTTTGGCGTTACTGATAGCGTAGCGGACAGAACGGGCATCAAATTTTTTATCGTCTAAATTTAACTGTTTGGTGACGATATCTTTCATCAGACTTTGAACATCCGATTCATCAAAAATAGAAAAATTGCGATTCCAACGCCGTCCTTTTTCATCTTGATATTTTTCAATATCAAACCTGAGTATCCGAGACAATAAACTGTGGAAAGTGCCACACCACAAGTCTTTAATGGTGTTTTTGTAGACCTGCGATCGCAATTGTGTTTGTTGGTATTCTGTTAATAAATCAAACCGTTGACCATGTTGTTTCATGGCCAATTGTTCCGCAAATAATTTTTGAATCCGTTCCTTCATTTCCCGTGCGGCTTTATTCGTGAAGGTCACCGCCAGGATATTTTCTGGATGGACACGATGTTGGAGAATCAGATTAGCAATGCGATAAGTCAGCGCGCGTGTTTTACCGGAACCTGCACCAGCAACAACTAACAATGGGCCGCAGTGATGTTCGACGGCTTGACGTTGGCTGGGGTTAAGGTGGCTGAGGAAATCAATGGTGGTTGTCATGGGTAATCAGGGCGACTGAGCAAATAATCGCTTCTTCTGAGAGTATCGCAATTAGCAACTACAATTCTAGATTAATTAAAAGCGTCTAGGTATGAATCATGTCCACACTCTCTATTAATCTTGCACAGTCAATGGTAGGTGAACAGTGAAAGTAGACCCAACCCCAAGCTGACTTCTCACCATAATTTCACCGCCCATCATATGGCAAAAGTGGCGGCTAATTGCTAACCCCAATCCAGTACCACCATATCTTTTTGTGGTTGATGTATCCCCTTGTGTAAATGGTTTAAATAACTGTTTCTGTTGACTAATAGACATGCCAATACCAGTGTCAACCACGGTGAAGCTAATTACACCTAAGGGAGCATTGGGGAGTATGTCTGTCTTTTCGCTCTGTACTATTAAGCTTACCTTACCATTGGTGGTAAACTTGGCGGCATTGCTGAGTAAGTTTAATAACACTTGCCGCATCCGAGTTTGATCTGCGTACATTGTACCCAAATGCTCATCACAATAAACTTCCAGAATATTGCCATTCTTGTCTATAGCGGATTTGACTGTAAGTACAACGTTATTAATTAAGGTGGTTATTTGAAACGTCTCTGGGTAGAGAGTCATTTTTCCCGCTTCAATTTTGGACAAATCAAGGATGTCGTTAATCAGTTCTAGCAGATGTCTACCGGCAGAGTTGATTGTTTCCAGGTCAGTGATGAAGTCTCCCGATAAGTTTAAATCAGTAGCGTCATCTTGAAGCAGTTGACTCAAGCCAATAACTGCATTTAACGGTGTGCGTAACTCGTGACTAACATTTGCTAGAAATATACTTTTTGCCTTGCTAGCAGCTTCTGCTAATTCTTTAGCTTGTTCTAGTTCTTTAGTCCGTTCAGAAACTCGTTCAATCAGACGGTTGAGGGATTTGGCTAATAAGCCAATTTCATCTTCAGTAGTTACGGGAGCGCGTAAATCAAAATTAGATTTTCTGGCTACTTGTTCAGCTACTTGGGTGACAGTGATTACTGGTTCGGCGATCGCTCGACTAGTACGCCAGGCGACAATGGCTGCAATGGCCACTGACACCAGCATACTCATCATCACAATCAGTCTTTCAACTTGCTTGGCCTGTTCTACATCTTGTTGTCTTGTTGCTTCTTCTCGTTCGGCAGTTTGCAGAATATTGTTTAATCTGGAACTGAAACTATCAAGCTGCATGGCGGTTCCACCACGCATAATTTTCAGCAACTCATCACGGGCGATCGCTACCTGTTCTTCCTCAGAGTCATTTTCTTGTAGGATATTCTCTATTTGCTCAACGTAGGATTCTAAACTTGTTTTATATTCTCGTAATAAAGCCTGTAAATTATCAGCAGGCACTGCTAATCCGCGAGGATTCCTGGCGACAAATTCAGCAATATCTTGCTCCAATATTTTCGCTGTGTTAACACTCTCGATAAATTGAGCTTTTTTATTTGGCAGTTGTTGTGAATCTTCCAAAACTGCAACTAAATTGGAGCTATGCAGTTGCGCCCCTAATACTGCATCTTTATAATTTGTGAGCAGTTGTCTTTGCTCTTGGGCTTGATTGAATTGCCTAATTTCTCTTCCTCGGTAGTAATTGGCGATTACTAACCCAGTCAATGAACCGAAAAAGCCAATTCCAATTGCCACAAAATATCCGTAGCCAATTTTTTGATGTATGCGCCAGGAACTGGCTTTGAGTTTCCCTCGCGTGGGAAATTCAATAGTCGGGAGTTCGTCTATCGAAGGCTCTTCGGCTGGCACTTTTTTACTTTCTAAACTGCTGTCAAAAGGGATTGGCTTTTGAGTTTGCATACCTCAAATCTCCTTACCCTCCCGCAAATATGACCGCATCATTTTTGTTGCTACGATCAAATTGATTGATGATTAACATTATCTTCTTTTATAAAAATCTCACAACTTTGCTGACTAGATAATTTTCCTGAGTACATTAATCTTTAATAAATTTTGATATGAATGTTTACACAGATACCTAGTTAAAGCAAAAAAATCCCTGGTTATTAAATATCTTTCTTGGCGGTGATGGCTTGTTCATGTTCACCACTATTCTTGACGCTCGCTGAATTGTGATGATATCCTGACCGTTGATTGATAAACTACCCTATATTAACTTTATCCTGGGGAATCTATACATAGTTCTTATACAAAAATTTCTACTTATTCTTTTTGTCCAGAGACTTCAAATCAACTATATCCTGATAGAAGCAATAAATCACAGCATATTCTACCATGAAGTGAACAGATACTCAAATAATTTTCATCTGAGTATCTGTCCTCGTCGAGAAATAATAGTTAACGTGGGTACTTCGGGAAAAAAGATGAGGAAGAAAGATTGTGGTACTAGCTCAAAATCTTTCCCCCTACACCCTAACTTTTTACTAGGCGATCGCTGCCGACAACTGTTGAGTTACAAGTTGCTGCAACAATTCCGCCTTATCGGTACGTTCCCAAGGCAAATCTAAATCGTTCCGCCCCAAATGACCGTAAGCCGCGATGTCCTGATAAAAACGTCCGCCTCGTTCACTTGGTAAGTTACGTAAATTGAAGACATGGATAATCCCCGCCGGTCGTAGTTCAAAGTTTTGTTTGACTAATCCCAGCAAGATTTCATCATCCACTTTGCCCGTACCAAAGGTATCCAGAAAAATGCTCACCGGTCGCGCTACACCAATGGCATAACTTAACTGCACTTCACATTTTTCTGCTAGGCCAGCAGCCACAATATTCTTGGCCACATAACGAGCAGCATAAGCCGCAGAACGGTCTACCTTTGTGGGGTCTTTACCCGAAAAAGCGCCACCACCATGTCGGGAATAACCACCGTAGGTATCAACAATAATTTTCCGCCCAGTCAAACCAGAGTCACCTTGAGGGCCACCAATGACAAATTTGCCAGTGGGGTTGACTAAAAAGCGCGTTGCTTGATCTGGCTTAATGTCAATGTCACCGAAAATCGGTTCCACTACCACCGACCACAGGTCTTGTTTAATCTTGGCTTGAATTGCTACTTCATCTGTTATGTCCCCGATAGCTTCTGTGTGCTGCGTGGAAATCAGAATCGTATCAATACCTACTGGATACCCGTTTTCGTAAGCCACAGTAACTTGTGTTTTACCATCGGGGCGCAGGTAGGGTAATTTACCTGTTTTGCGTACTACTGCCAGTCGGCGAGCAATACGATGAGCCAAACTGATAGGCAAAGGCATCAGTTCTGGTGTTTCATTACAAGCGAAGCCAAACATAATACCTTGATCACCCGCGCCAATGGTATCAAATAGTTCATCACTATTTTGTTGGCGTGTTTCATGGGCGGTGTTAACACCTTGGGCTATATCGGGTGATTGTTCGTCTAAAGCTACCAGAACGCTGGTGCTGCTGGCAGAAAAACCATTTACAGCATCTAAATAGCCAATTTCAGCTATTTTCTGGCGAGCCAGGTTGACATAATTAACGTTAGCCTTGCTGGTAATTTCACCAGTTATTAGAACTAATCCAGTATTAACTACTACTTCAGCAGCTACACGACTGGTAGGATCTTCTGTCAGTAAAGCATCCAAAATCGTATCAGAAATCTGATCGCAAATTTTATCTGGATGACCTTCGGTAACAGACTCGGAGGTAAATAAATAGCGACGAGACAAAGAGTGTTCCTCCTTCAAAATAATTGTCGCTGGCTAAATTTGGGATATTTTAGTTCAGCTACTAATTTCTGAAATCATAACAATATTGACACACTCAGTAGTTAGTATTTGATTTCTTTGCGAGAAATTACTAATTTAGATTCGGTATTTTGTCAGAAAATTTAAACTGTAAAATATTATTTCCCAAATGAAAAAGGGGGTCACCCGGAAGCACCCCCAAAGCTTTGACACAAACACTGCTGCTTTAAACTTGAACCGCTAGTTTTGCTTCCTTCGCTGTCAACCGTTCGTAGGCGGCACGCATTTTCAAGCCTGTCAGCACTTGGAACAAACCAGTTCCGTTGTTGGAACCTGGGTACTCACGGTGTTGAAGTAGCAAGTGAGTCATTTCACCATCGTATTTGGTGGATGTTTTGCTGAGATGGGTTTCGATATAAATAACTTCTTCCAGGTTGTCGAATTGACCATCTACCTCTAATACTGAGACGTAGCGACCGTAGTAAACATCTGACCCATAGTACACTTGCATACCGGGATAGGAACAAGTCAGCTTACGTCCGCAAGGAGTCCAGTTAATTGTTGAACCTTCATCAAACAAATAGCTAGGCTCAAAGCCTTCCTTACCTTCACGTTGGAGCATCCTTACCCGCAGTACTTTACGCTCTGTATCGTTTTTGATCAGGTTTGTGGGTAGTACCTGGAGAACCACATCAGCAAATTCTCTTTGTGGTTCGATGAATTTTTCAAAGTCTGGTTTACGAGAATTGATTTGAGCTAAAACATCTTCATAGCGATGTCCTCTTTCTGCCATATCTCGCTGGATTTTCCAGGCAATTTTCACTTCATCGCTGATGTCAAAATAAACGCTGAAATCGAGCAGCGATCGCACCCGTTCATCATATAAAGGATGTAGACCTTCAACCACGACAATGTGATTCGGCTCGATGTGTTCTGGGGGGTCAATCATGCCGGTTTCGTGGTTGTAAATCGGCTTATCAATTGCTTGACCTTCTTTCAGCGCTTTGATTTGCTCATACATCAGGTCAAAATTGTTTGCCCTGGGGTCAAGTGCAGTTATCCCTGTTTCTTTGCGCTGTTTGCGATCTAGGGAATGATAGTCATCTAAGCAGATGACAGTCATAAACTCTTCACCAAATAAATCTATTAAACGACGCAAAAACGTAGATTTACCGCACCCGGAGTCTCCGGCTACTCCAATCAATACCACGCGTTCCGGCTTACTTGTCATAAATCTCCTCTAAATACTAAATGTGTCAATCAATATTTTTTCACACAGCAGATTTTCAAGCCAGGAGTTTACCCCATTGGTTTATCCTGCGTTCTTGCTACTCAGCAGGGATATGGAATATTTAGACGGGAAACAAACAACTAATCATGTTGTTACTCGTCTTACTGAACCTTAATTCACTGCTGGTAAGTATTTAATCCTAGTGGTATATTAGATTTTAACAGAAGGGGGTATTCTGTAACAAGGTTTGCTGTCAAGAAGAATCCATAGCTTCAACAATCATCCTAATGGTTTAGTAATTGGTTTTAATAGCCATTTCATTACCACCTCAAAATGTTGTGTCAACGTCGTATACTTACTTTTGCGCTTTATTCAGCAAGTTTATAAGTATAATTTACTTTGGCAGCAAATTTTTCCAACTAGGCAAATTTTAATTTTCACTCTGACAATTCTCTACACCTTTCAAGTCAGAATCTATCTAAAGAATGAGTTGGTTAGTCAATTCTCAGGGATTGAGAGTATGAGAGGATATTTTTGGGAAAATACGCAAATTTAGTAAGCTACTGATAGAGGTTGACAGATGTTTCACATCAAGTGAAACTGATTATAGTTGCTTATATTACTTGCGTCATCAGTTGTATAAAACCAGATAAATTTGGTTTTGCCAAGCCTTTGCTTATTTGACAAACCGGGATGGGTAACCTCCTGACTTTGCATAGATGCTAGGTCAATGGACAGCCTGTGAAACGCGAACTTCTTACCTGAAAGTAAAATCTGCCGTTATGCCGCCTGCGGTTAACGGGAAAAATGCACAAAAGGTAAGCACATGAGAAGCAAAATGAGCTGTGGCTTCTGCCAATTAGAGTTGCCTTCTTATGCTATACGTCATTGCATCTTGCCCTTTGGGTAGTTGAAAACTATCTCCTGAATTTAGGAATAGTAATTCACGAAAAAAAGATTAAATTGACTCATTATTAACATTCTCCCAAAGACATATCCCTTACCTTAGAAGGTGAACAGGTGTGTTTTTTGCTATGCTTGCATGTCTTTGGTGAGTGTACCTAGCACGGCATTAATTTATGGTGCCGCTTTCCCACAGCGCCAGTTTTGGTAGCCAAAATTCGATAAACTAAAGCTGGATTGTGAAGGGAATAGTTTTTTTTGAGAAACGGTTAAGTAAAAATCGGAGTGGTAGAACGAATGTACAATCAAGGTGCTGTTGAGGGTGCTGCCAACATAGAATCAGGTAGCCGCATCTTCGTTTACGAAGTGGTGGGTCTGCGTCAGAACGAAGAAACTGATAAAACGAACTACCCAATTCGTAAAAGTGGCAGTGTGTTCATCAGAGTGCCTTACGACCGCATGAATCAAGAAATGCGACGGATCACTCGCCTAGGCGGCAAAATTGTTAGTATCCATCCTGCAAGTGTTCTAGAACAACTTAATGGTAAAGCGGCTCATGAGAGTGCTGATCACCAACAAGAGGCTGTAGTCACATCCGGGAAGACTGCTGACAGTGAGGGAAATGGTAAAGCCACACCTGTGAATGCGAATAGTGAAGTTAAAGGCTTCGCTAAACCATCTGCTGAAGAACAGCATAAGAAGAAGGACAAAAAAGGCAACACCATGACTCAAGCGAAAGCCAAGAAAGGCGCTGACGTTCCTGTCAACACTTACCGTCCTAATGCTCCATTTATTGGTAAGTGCATATCTAATGAACCGTTAGTAAAAGAAGACGGGATTGGGATTGTTCAGCACATTAAGTTCGACTTGACTGGCAGTGATTTAAAGTATATAGAAGGCCAAAGTATTGGGATTATTCCTCCCGGTGTAGATAAGAACGGCAAGCCAGAAAAACTTAGACTGTACTCCATCGCCTCAACTCGTCACGGCGATGATGTAGATGATCAGACAATATCACTGTGCGTTCGCCAGTTAGAATACAAGCACCCAGAAACAGGCGAAACAGTCTATGGTGTTTGTTCTACTCACCTGACTCAGCTCGAACCTGGGGCAGATGTAAAAATCACTGGCCCAGTAGGTAAAGAAATGTTGTTACCCGATGATCCTGAAGCCAAGGTCATCATGATGGCAACAGGAACAGGTATTGCTCCCATGCGGGCTTATCTGTGGCGCATGTTCAAAGATGCAGAAAGAGCCGCTAACCCAGAGTATGAATTTAAAGGATTTTCTTGGCTAATATTTGGTGTTCCCACAAGTCCGAACATCTTATATAAAGAAGAACTGGAAGAAATGCAACAGAAGTATCCTGATAACTTCCGCCTCACCTATGCCATCAGCCGGGAACAAAAAAATCCCCAAGGTGGTAGAATGTATATCCAAGACCGTGTGGCAGAACATGCAGACGAACTGTGGCAACTGATTAAAGATGAAAAAACTCACACCTACATCTGCGGTTTGCGTGGTATGGAAGGTGGCATTGATGAAGCCCTAACCGCTGCTGCTGCTAAAGAAGGAGTAGTCTGGAGTGATTATCAAAAAGAACTCAAGAAAGCTCATCGTTGGCACGTAGAGACTTACTAAGTTAGTTATTAGTCATTGGACTAAGGTGGCTAATATCAAGATAATAAGTAGGGTGGGCAATGCTCACCCTACAATTGTTTTATATGGAATAGCTGAGAAAATAGTTCTAAGGGACTTCCAGAAATTAAATTGTCCAATTTACTGGGATGTAAGGTTGTCTTTCTCCCCCCTGCTCCCTGCTCCCTGCTCCCCTGCTTACCCAGTGATTGGACATTTATTTAGTTTGAAGTCCCTAAGTGCTTGATTTTTCCCAAAGCTGTGATTAGCCGGGTAATTATTATAGAGACTCAGCATTAAAAAAATAGGGTGCAAAATCTGTGGGTGTGAAACTAGGAATATTAGGATTAGGCACTGTCGGCACAGGTACGGTGCAATTACTGCAAGATTTAGTGGGGCGTAACCCATTATTGCAGGAGATAGAAATATATCGCGTGGGAGTACGATCGCTTGATAAAATCCGTGAAGTCGAATTACCTGCGGAGGTATTAACCACCGATTTAGAAGCTATCGTCAGTGATCCGGCTGTGGACATAGTCGTTGAGGTGATGGGTGGACTAGAACCAGCGCGATCGCTTATTCTCCAAGCCTTAAAAAATGGTAAGCACGTTGTAACTGCCAATAAAGCGGCGATCGCTCGGTTTGGTGCTGAAATTTTCACAACTGCCAACCAAGCTGGGGTATACGTCATGCTGGAAGCTGCTGTGGGCGGTGGTATCCCTGTAATCCAACCCTTAAAACATTCCTTAAGAGTTAACCGTATTCATACTATAACTGGCATCGTTAACGGTACAACTAACTACATCCTCACACGGATGCAAACCGAAGGTAGCGACTTTAGCGATGTCTTAGCAGATGCCCAAAGACTAGGTTACGCCGAAGCTGACCCTACAGCGGACGTAGAGGGCTTAGACGCAGCCGATAAAATTGCCATTCTCGCCTCATTGGGCTTTGATGGCCGCATCAACCTCCAGGATGTTTATTGTGAAGGGATTCGGCAAGTCAGCAAAACAGATATTACCTACGCCGAAAAATTGGGATTTGTGATTAAATTACTAGCGATCGCTAAACAATCGACTCCCTCCTCCCCCTCTTCTTCGCTTTCCGTCAGAGTTCATCCCACTTTAGTGCCGAAAGCCCATCCATTAGCTAGCATTAACGGCGTTTACAATGCCATTCTCGTAGAAGGAGAACCCATTGGGGAGGTAATGTTTTTCGGGCCCGGGGCGGGGGCGGGTGCTACAGCCAGTGCCGTAACCTCGGATATTTTAAATTTAGTCGCTGTCCTCAAAACTAGTACAGTCAACCCCAATCCACTATTAACCTGTGGACATCAAGACTACTGTCAAATTGCCCCAATGACAGAGCTAGTAACGCGATTTTATGCCCGATTCCTGACCAAAGACCAACCCGGAGTCATCGGTAAATTAGGTACTTGTTTTGGCAATCATGGCGTCAGCTTAGAGTCAGTTGTGCAAACAGGCTTTCAGGGAGGACTAGCAGAAATTGTAGTTGTCACCCACGATGTCCGAGAAGGTGATTTTCACCAAGCCCTAGCTGAAATTCGTAATTTAGAAGCGATAGACAGTATACCCAGTCTGCTGCGAGTGCTGTGATGTTGGGAGTCGGGGGCAAGATTTTGGAGGTGTACTAAAAACTAAAATTATTCTCCCTCATCCCTCTCCTGACTTTTCACGTCATGTGGAAAAGTCCCCGGAAAATCTAACTTCCGCTCTCAGCAATTCAAAGTCTCTCGCCTCGCAGGAGAGAGATTTAGAGAGAGGTTTTCCAGATACCGTGAAAAGTTAGATCCCTCTCATCACCCTCATCGTTGTAAAGTAGAAACAAATTTTACTGTCCCCAGGGTATTTACGATGACAAATCGACCTCCTTCCGAACAGGAGTCATCTCAAAAAACTGCCCTTGGCTTTGATGAATTTATCGCCATTCTGGTTGCCTTTTTGACTTTGGGCGGAATTTTATTTTGGTCAATTTTTCGCAGTGGTTCTAGTTGGGATTTTCAGCTTTTCCCAAATTTATCTCCTACCGCTGAACCTCAACCGGGTTCAACATCTCCATTACCTCGGTTGGAACCCAATACAGATAATAATTTCCGTACCTTTCCATCATCTTCAGCAAATACAACCGTTGTTGAACCTAGCACGACTCGTCCCCTAGTACCCCTGCCCACCTTAGCGCCCTCTGATGCACCACGTAGGCAAATGCCTTTCTTCCGGAGAAGCTTTGAGTCATCCCTGAAATCATTACCGTTGCCTTTAGTCGCTCCTGCTGAGAAAAAGTCAACTATTCCCCCACCAGTTGCATTTAATGATGTCCCCTCTGATTTTTGGGCAGGTCGTTATATTGATGTTCTTTCTTCTCGTGGCATTATTAAGGGCTTTCCAGATGATTCTTTTAGACCAAATCAGCCTGTAAACCGGGCTGAATTTGCGGCTATTCTGCAACAGGCTTTTAACCAAACTACGACTAATACAACTATATCTTTCACAGACCTACCAGCTAACTCCTGGGCATCACCAGCGATTGAACAAGCTGTTGGCACTGGCTTTTTGAAAGGTTACCCTGACCAAACATTTCAACCAGAAGAAAAGATTCCCAGAGTACAAGTTTTAGTTGCTCTTGTTAGTGGTTTGAATCTACCAGAACCTGAGGAATCATCTCAAGTATTAAGTATCTACGAAGATGCTCAAGAAATTCCTCAATACGCCATTGACAAAATAGCCGTGGCTACAGCTAACGACCTTGTGTTTAATTATCCAGAATCAAATATTTTGGCTCCTAATCAAGAGGCTACACGTGCTGAGGTAGCTGTCATGATTCATCAAGCTTTGGCTTTAAAAGGCAGGGTAGAGAAAATTTCTTCTCAAAATTACCCACGATTATCTCAGTGAGATTAAACAGGGAGTAGGGGGGAAGTTTTTTCCCAATCACTAATGGTTAATGACCCTACTCTTGAGATAATTGCAACTAAGTTCGCAGAAAATCTGTAAAATAAATAGCATTATTGAATGCTTGGTGTGAGTAATAGGTGAGGCGATCGCTCTCATCAGTGACAATGCGATCGCCTATATTTTACAAGTCCCTGAGTAAGTGCTTAAGACATCGCACTTACCTAAAAGAAGACGCCCCAAAGGGCGCCTTAAAATACATAAACAGTAGCTTTTGTCAATAGCTACTTGATAAAACGTCTACCCTCAAGTAAGGACAAAACCAGAACAAGAGGATAACGATGGTGAAGGTATTAAGCTTCTGGAAGGTTTTTACCGACGACTTGTGATTTGAGGGTTGTAATTTCGTCAGTTAACTCTCGGCGGGTTGTAGCTTTGAGTAAATAGCGGTAAACAAACCAAGCAGAGTAGCCAATACCAATCAACTCAAAGGTCGGTGCGACTAAAGGAACATCATTCAAAGCGTCTAATATTGCCAAGAGTACCTTAACCGAAACAATTGCTGCGACAATTAAGCCAACACTAACTAGGGGCTGTTTATATTGATTAAAGAAGCTTCCCAGATATTCGGGCAGTGTTGCTAAAAAGCCAGAAATTTGTTCACCGTATTTTTGCCATTGCTCTTGAGACTGCACAGGAGGCTGGAGTTTGGTAATAGTTCCTGTTTGGTTGTTGATATTTGGCACAGCGGCCTCTGTAGATTTGGTTTCTGTGAATTCTGGTTCTTGCATTTTCACTCCCAATAAATTTAACAGTTGAGTTTATCTAATCCGGACAGTTACAACCACAAGGCTGTTGATTAGGCAATGCACGAGGATATCGGTACACCTGAGTTTGAGGCACAAAAGGGTTTAGTGTCCTATAACCATAATTGCCCAGTATGCTCTACTGCATCAACTACAAGATAGACAATCAGTAGGCAATATAGAAGTCAGAAGGCAGCAGGATATATTAAAATCAGCTTTCTGAGTTCTGTATTTTGTGAATCAATATAGAATCCTCAGGTTGTGATTATCCCATACCGTGTCAATTGCTCATAATCGTACTCATTTGAGTACAAATCATGCAAAAATCAAACCACCTCTCATTTATACAAGCATAAACGCCGATTTTATCTGATATTAAAGCTATCTTAAGCCGCCTTCGTCAATTAGCTCATTGGTCATTGATATTAATATGTAATCTCAGTTTTTATGTATGCAAACGAACTAGACATAATGGCTATTTTATGATAAGGGTATGGGTATGGAGTCAGTTGTGATTGGCAATATGTAGGACTGCTACTTTTTCTAGATTAGGACAAGTAGACAAATTTTGTTAGTGCTAACCAAAAAAGTTTTTACACAAATTGCAGTCTGTGCATCTACACGCAATCACATCACAGGTAATACGCCTAAATAACTGGCAATATCCTGAAGATATGGATTGGATTAATCTGAGCGCTAATGCTACAGCACTTCCAGCAGCTATGAGGTACATCCTCAAAACTGAAAGCTTTGCTAGGAGAGGGGCCGGGAGAAAACCGGATTGCATAATAGCGGGAACCGCTGTAACCCGGAATGAAGTGTAAAGTAAGCACGACGCTGATAAGGCTATGTTAGGGTCGGGGTATAATAACACTCCCTACCCTTTTCTTGTGGAACGCTCCACGAACCAGCTAAGAAAACCGCAGGGTGATAATTTCCCTAGTGGCGTATTTGCACTATGAGCAATTAGAATTCACCAAAGGTGTAAGGATAATGCTTGCCAACAACAATTCATTTTATCCCTACACCCGTCTCAATTTATATTTCTTGACAACAGACAACAATCTACTTAGTTCAGCCTAGTCCCAATCGGGGAACATATCTGCGTCTTCGCCACCAATACCAATACCAGTGTGATAGATTTCCGCGTCGGTAATGATCATATGATCCATCGATGCTCCATACACATTGGAGTCGTAAATCTGAGCGCGAGTCAGATTTGCACCGTTGAGATTAGCATTCTTAAAATTAACATTGGTCAGGAAGGCTGAAGTTAAGTTGGCACCTTTCAAATTAGCATCAGTTAGGTCTGCACCTTCGAGATTGACTCCTTCGAGGTTAGCTCCTTGGAGGTTAGCTCCTCGTAAGTCAGCACCAATTAAATGAGCGCCACTAAGGTTAACTTTTGAGAGATTGCACTGTACACATTCTCTAGTGAAATGTAATTTTTGTAAGTCCTGGGAATTCCCAGCGTTCACAACACTAGCAAAAATTAGGGGAGTTGCTAAGGCTAGAGTGGCGAATAGCTTGAGTTTCATAAATTTTTCCCCTTGGTCATTAGATTAAATCCGTTCTTTTCCTCACAAATGTATTATCTCACTAAATTTATGAAAATAGTTGATTTACTATACAAATTGATATTGATTTACAAAAATGTCTTTATGCACTCAGAAGTACTGTTGCTTATGATTTTAGGCATTCGCTATCCGATAATTTTTGCCAAAATAATGCCATTAAATTAAAATTAAATCTTTTTCAGAAGCTGTGCCACTTGGCATAGTTGAACATGAGATATTGACTAGTGTTCTCCTAATACCAAATAGCACACAGTATAAATATCTAAGTAGTAGTTTAAAGTACCAGAAATTCCCTCATATACTGATTAACTAAATCAGGCTTTTCTTGCTGAACCCAATGTCCGCAATGGGGAATATACTTAATTTGGAAGTCTCTGACATAAAGTTTTGTGTCGTAAGTCATTTCCTTTCCTAATGCAGTATCGTTTTCTCCCCAAATCATTAATGTAGGCATAGTCAAAATTCCCCAATTTTCAGTGAGAAAAGGTTCTTGAAAAATGTTACGATAGTAGTCCAACATGGCTGTAACCGCGCCACGTTTAGCCGCAGCATTTTTATAAGCCTCAATATCTGCTGGGGTGAAAGCATTTTTATTAACGGCTGTGCCTTGAAAGATATGATCAATGACTTGATAATCTGAAGATTGTAGGATTAATTCTGGTAGCCAAGGTAGTTGAAATAAGAAGATATACCAACTGCGTAGCAACTGCTGAAAAGTGCGTAAACCTTGGGAAAATTTAGCAGGGTGAGGGAGGTTGAGGATAATTAATCGCTCTACCATTTCCGGATGAGCATAGGCAAAAGACCAGGCGATCGCACCGCCCCAATCATGACCAACTAATATACACTTGTCATATCCTAAGCCTTTAATGACCCCCTCCACATCTTTGATAAATTCATCCATGACATAAGCTGATTGCTCTTTGGGTTTATCACTATCGTTGTATCCGCGTAAATCCAGGGCGACGACTTGAAAATATTTGGCGAACTCTGGGATTTGATGTCGCCACGAATACCAAAACTCAGGAAAGCCATGTAACATCAGCATTAATGGCCCTGCTCCTTGGGTAACGTAGTGCAGTTTCACCCCATTGGTGGTGATATATTCGTGTTTCCAGGAATTTTGGATTACAGACATATGTTGTATTTCTTCCAAGTATGATGTGAGTATTGTAAAAATTATGGGTTGAGTTTTGGGTCAACACATCTGTTAAGCGACAGTTTCGTATAGTGATTATCCCTAAACTAGATATGGGGTTAAGTCAGAAAACTATCACATTAAGTAGTATGTCAAGTCAAAGGGGATTGACAAAAAGCCCTTCATTTGTAGAGGAAAAGAAGAGTGAAATCTCAATTACAGGTTGAACAGGTAATTAATACTCTGAAGTTAGATTTACCAACACTGTTTAAAAAAGATATTTCCTATGAAATTTATACGCAGGATATTTACTTTCAAGACCCGGTAAATAAATTTAAATGGAAATTTAACTACCGCATTATATTTTGGACATTGCGATTTCACGCCCGGCTATTTTTTACGCAAATTTATTTTGACTTGCATGAAGTCTCTCAGCCAGCCGAAGATACTATTTTAGCCAAGTGGACAGTTCGCGGAGTCTTACGTGTTCCCTGGAAAGCACCGCTATTTTTTAATGGCTATTCAACATACAAACTTAACCAAGATAACTTAATATATGAGCATATAGATACATGGGATCGCCCACCAGGAGAGATTTTACAGCAGTTTTGGCAAAGAGGAGCAGATAACTAAAATATTCTCCTGATGTGGCTGTAAAGATAATTTTTTGATATTACAGATTTGGGGGATGATTTGTTTCACGCAGAAACAAGCCAGTGCTTTGGGCGAGTTACTCCACTTGTAGCAACTGGCGCGCAGAGAGGTATGAAATAAAATTAATTAGGGGTTGCTAAAATCAAATTTAAAGCTTCTTGAATTATGCTCTCTTGATTGACCACTTCACTTAATTCATCTGCCGAATATTTACCTTCATAAACTTCTAATGCAGCCTTTCTTAATGCTGATTCATAAGCATCTTGTAAGGTTTCTAGTAATTCTGCTTCGGTTAAATAATTACCCTTAGTCTTTGGTCGTTTATTGGTGCGTTGAATTTGCTTAACAGCATTAAAAATGGAAGCTTCCCAAGACCTAGTTGTACGTTTCTCTGCTGCTTGTTTAATTAAATGCAATAAAACAATAATTCCATAACTAAAAATTTTATTCAGCTTGTCAGATTTACTCATTTCCTCCAATTCTTCTACCAATTCCAATGCTTCGGGAATTTTCCCCTCCTGTAATAATTCCTTTAACATCAATAACTCTTCCATCCTTTCCTCTCTTCCTTCGCGACTTTGCGTGAAATATAACCTCTACTTCTTCACCGCTGGATACTGCTGTAACACTTGTTGTAAATATTGCCCAGTATAAGACCGGGGATTTTTTGCAACTTCCTCCGGTGTACCCACACCAATAACTTCTCCGCCTTTATCGCCACCTTCTGGCCCCAAATCTATCACCCAGTCAGAACAACGAATGACATCTAAGTTGTGTTCAATAACTAAAATTGAATTACCTTTATCTACTAACCTTTGCAACACATCTAACAATTTATGGACATCATAAAAAGATAACCCTGTAGTAGGTTCATCGATTAAATAAAGTGTCTTACCTGTGGCGCGGCGAGAGAGTTCTGTGGCTAATTTTACTCGTTGCGCTTCTCCACCAGATAAAGTTGTAGCAGGTTGTCCCAATTTTACATAACCTAAGCCGACATCATATAAAGTTTGCAAACGAGTTACGGCTTTGGGAATATTTTGGAAAAATTCTAAACTCTCCTCAACTGTCATATTGAGAACATCAGAAATAGACTTATCTTTGTATTTCACCTGCAAAGTTTCGCGGTTATATCTCGCACCTTTACACACATCGCATTGCACATAAACATCGGGAAGAAAGTTCATTTCAATGACATTTACACCTTGTCCGCTACAAGCTTCGCAACGCCCACCTTTAACATTAAAAGAAAATTGACCCGGTTTATATCCCCTGGCTTTGGCTTCTACTGTTTGAGAAAATACATCTCGTATCGCATCAAAAATACCTGTGTAAGTTGCAGGATTAGAACGTGGTGTACGTCCTATGGGAGATTGGTCAATCACAATTGCTTTATCAACAGCATTTAATCCCTTAATTTCTTGTAAATGTTTCGGTAAAGGAACCTTTTTGGTGAGATGATGTTGTAATGATGGATAAAGTAATTCATTAATTAAAGTAGATTTCCCTGAACCAGAAACACCAGTCACGGCGACAAGTTTACCTAAAGGAATTTCTACATCTATATTTCTTAAGTTATTGCGATGGGCATTTTTAATTACCAAACTGCGTCCGTTTCCTTCTCGACGTTCTTTTGGTGTATGAATTACCCGTCTCCCAGATAAATAAGCACCAGTTAATGATTCTTCTGCTGTGAGTAAAGCTTGTAAGTCACCTTGGGCGATTATATTACCACCATGAATCCCCGCACCAGGTCCAATATCAACAATATGATTGGCTGCACGAATGGTTTCTTCATCATGCTCAACTACGATTAAAGTATTACCTAAATCGCGCAATTTAGTTAAGGTTTGGAGTAACCGTCCATTATCTCGTTGATGCAAACCAATACTCGGTTCATCTAAAACGTAAAGTACACCGGTTAACCCAGAACCAATCTGCGTTGCTAAACGAATACGTTGGGCTTCCCCTCCAGAAAGAGTCATGGCGGGACGGTCAAGGGTAAGATAATCTAAACCCACATCTAACAAAAATTGCAATCTAGCTTTGATTTCTTTTAAAACTAAATCTGCAATTTGTATTTGCCGATCGCTTAACTTTAACTGATCAATTCTCCCCCGACAATCCCGAATCGATACACCTGTTAACTCTAAAATGCCATATTGTCCCAAGCGTACCGCTAAAGCTTCTGGTTTTAAGCGTTTCCCTTGACAAACCTCACACGGCTGGTCAACTAAATATTGCTCTAATTTCTGCTTAACTAACTCAGTACCACCTTCATATTGCCGTTGTAAAATGGGAATTGCACCCTTAAAAGTCTGTTTTCTTTGGGCTGCTGTGGTTCCTTCGGTGTTCTCTCCATACAACACAGTCTGCTGTTGTTCTACCGTCAGCTGATTCCACTTAGCTTGTAACTCAAACCCATAAGCCTGTCCGACACTATAAAGCAATTCCAAATAATAAGAATTGTCTTTTTCTGACCAAGGCGCGATCGCAGCATAAACTGGTGCTTCTGGGTCAGGTACAATCAAATCCGGCGCAAATCTTTTTAATGTCCCCAAACCATGACAGTGGGGACAAGCACCATAAGGTGAGTTAAACGAAAACAACCGGGGTGATAATTCTTCCATCACCGCCCCGTGGACTGGACAAGCAAAGTTCTCGGAAAATACTAATTCTTCTTCTCTATCTTCATCTGACACCAGAATGTTAGCAATACCACCAGATTGCTTTAAGCACGTAGATAAAGAATCCACCAACCGCTCTTGAATACCGTCTTTTTTCACCAAGCGGTCAATGACAACTTCAATGGTGTGAGTCAAATTTTTATCTAGCTCAATAGAGTCAGACAATTCCCGCACTTCCCCATTGATGCGTACACGCACAAAACCCTGAGATGCCAAACTAGATAGCAGCTTGCGGTGAGTACCTTTTTTACCCCGGACAACTGGTGCAAGAATTTGGAAGCGGGTACGATCAGGTAAATCCCCGATGCGATCGCACATCTCATCAATGGTCTGAGGCGCAATGGAGCGATCGCAGATGGGACAATGAGGTTCACCAGCGCGACCAAACAATAGTCGCAAATAATCGTAAATTTCCGTCACCGTCCCCACTGTGGAACGGGGATTATGGGAAGTTGATTTTTGGTCAATGGAAATCGCTGGACTTAAGCCTTCAATGGCTTCCACATCCGGTTTATCTAATTGTCCGAGAAATTGTCGGGCGTAGGCGCTGAGGGACTCCACATAACGCCGTTGACCTTCTGCAAAAATGGTATCAAACGCCAGAGAAGACTTACCCGAACCAGAAACGCCAGTAAATACAATCAGGCGATCGCGTGGTAATTCCAAGTCAATATTTTTCAGATTATGCTGCCTAGCACCCCGAATGCGAATGGTATTCTGGCTATTGTGGTTAGGGTAGGGAAGATGTCCATTTAAAGATGTGGCTAGCTTTTTATCTGACATATCGACTGGCTGATAATGGGAGGCTGCGGGCAACAGTTCTTAATAATACTATCTTTACATTAGTTATAGTAGAACAATCGTACTGTTTTAGGTAGGGATTCCTCCATATTCTGTCCGCAGACATCCTCCCACGTCTGTTAATTTAAAAGCATCCCTATTTAACATCCTGCTGAGGGCGAAGCTATGGTATCGCATATCCCACCACAGACCCAACCAGAGGTCATTTACCCAGATAGCGACGGAAAACCAGTGGCGAATAACACGATTCAGTTTCGCTGGATTGTTGAAATTAAGCAAAATCTCGATTGGCTATTTGCTGATCATCCTCATGTATTTGTTGCCGGAGATTTATTTTGGTATCCGGTAGAAGGACGTAATACTATCGTCAACGCCCCAGATGTCATGGTGGTCATAGGTAGACCGAAAGGCGATCGCTTGTCTTATTTACAATGGAAAGAAGGCGGAATCTCACCCCAAGTAGTGTTTGAGATTCTCTCACCCAGTAATACGAAAGTAGAAATGGAGAAAAAATTACTTTTCTATGACCGTTACGGTGTGGAAGAGTATTACATTTATGATCCTGACAGTAATAGTTTACAAGGTTGGCTGCGTGGGGAAGATGGCTTAGATATCATCCCCCAAATGGCAGATTGGGTGAGTCCGAGATTACAAATTCGTTTCGTACCATCAGAGACTGGTTTGCAACTTTATCGTCCAAATGGTGAACGTTTTTTGAGTTATGCAGAAATTTCCCAACGCTTAGAACAAGAACACCAACGGGCGGAACAAGCAGAACAAGCTAGAAGAAATGCTGTACCTCAATTATTGCAAATGGGTTTGAGTGTAGAACAAATTGCCCAAGCCTTGAGTTTATCAGTGACAGAAGTGCAATCGCTTGTTCCAGAATCAGGTTTTGATTTTAGGGAAAAAATGGTCTGAAAACCTGATATAACAACACAATTACAATGGGGACAATAATAGGGATAAATACAATCAGTGCTGATTTGTCAAAGCGAATCGCTTGACCTTCCGACTTGACAAGAGCAATTACCGCCACAACTCCCATGAGTATCCAAATAAAGCCGAAGATAATAAAAATAGTAAATGCTGAATCTGGCATTTTCTCTATAGTGTTTATCTGAGAAATTTCATTTCTAGGCTAGCTTTAATTAACGGGCGATCGCCTAAATATTTATCATACGCGTTTGTACACAATTAATTAGACAAAATTGGGGCTGCAACTTTACAAAGCCCTTGCAGGAATACCCTAAGAGCAGGCAGATAGATAATAAAATATAAATTAGATAAATAAATATTTTTATTCTCTAATCCGCCTCTACCAAAAGAAATATTTATAATTAGCACCTATTAGAGATTATTAAGCTGACACCAGATAATTATCTATTCTTTGAGGAAAAATATTAAATTAAACTTAAGATCAATCTTAAAAATTTTTCAATGGGATACTAAATTTGTTAGTCTTTCATGGAGACATTATAGGCATTGTGCAATTATTTATTGGCAATTGATTAACCGTAATCATGAATAATCTTGCCTCATCTTCCAGTAACAACCTGGAAAACTTGATTGTGGGTAAGATGGACTGCTGACCACAGACAACTAAACTGGCATACTGACGAATTGGTAAAAATACTTTTGTAGGGTTGGATATGACTTTAGTAAGTACTCCACAAACCAAGCCGTTAACAGACGGAGAACTGCATAAAATCAACGCTTACTGGCGTGCAGCTAACTATCTTTCAGTGGGGCAAATATATTTATTAGACAATCCCCTACTGCGAGAACCTTTAAAACAGGAACACGTTAAACCCCGACTCCTGGGTCACTGGGGAACCACACCTGGGCTGAACTTCATTTATGTTCATTTCAACCGGATCATCAAAAAGTATGACCTCAACGCCATCTACATTGCTGGCCCTGGTCATGGCGGTCCAGGACTAGTAGCCAATACCTATTTGGAAGGTACATACAGCAAGTATTACCCCAACATTTCCCAAGATGCTGAGGGAATGCAGAAACTCTTCAAACAGTTTTCCTTTCCTGGTGGTATTCCTAGCCACGTAGCGCCAGAAACGCCCGGTTCAATTCATGAAGGTGGTGAACTGGGTTATGCCCTCGTCCATGCCTATGGTGCGGCTTTTGACAACCCTGACTTGATTGTGGCGGCTGTAGTGGGTGACGGCGAAGCAGAAACAGGGGCTTTAGCGACAAGTTGGCATTCCAACAAGTTTCTTAATCCTGTGCATGACGGTGCAGTCCTCCCCATCTTGCACCTGAACGGGTATAAAATTGCTAACCCCACTTTACTGGCAAGGTTGAGTTATGAAGAATTGGAAAACCTATTTGTAGGTTATGGTTACAAACCTTACTTTGTCGAAGGTGCCGATCCCACAGATGTTCACCAACAAATGGCCGCAACTTTAGATATTGCGATCGCAGAAATTCAAAACATCCAAAGAGAAGCGCGGGTACACGGTTTTAAAAAGCGTCCCCAATGGCCCATGATTATCCTCAGAACCCCCAAAGGTTGGACAGGGCCTAAGGAAGTAGATGGCAAGAAAACCGAAGGTTACTGGCGATCGCACCAAGTTCCTTTTGGGAATGTAGTCGGTAATCCAGAACATTTGAAGTTGCTAGAAAACTGGATGAAGAGTTACAAACCCGAAGAACTCTTCGATGAACATGGCCAACTAATTCCCGAATTAGCAGAACTCGCCCCTGTAGGACATCGGCGCATGGGTGATAATCCTCATGCTAACGGCGGTATACTGTTGCGTGACCTGAAGATGCCCAACTTCCAGGACTATGCTGTTGATGTCAGCCAACCAGGTAAGAGTTATGCCGAAGCTACCAGAGTGACGGGAAAATTCTTGCGGGATGTGATGAAACTCAACGAAGAATATCGCAACTTCCGCATCTTTGGCCCTGATGAAACCGCTTCAAATCGCCTAGATGCTGTACTGGAAGTTACAGACCGGACTTGGGTAGCCGAAATCCTCCCAGAAGATGAGCATTTATCTGCTAACGGTCGGGTGATGGAAGTTCTCAGCGAAACGAATTGTCAAGGATGGTTAGAAGGTTACCTATTAACAGGTCGTCACGGATTTTTCTCCTGTTATGAGGCGTTTATCCACATCATTGACTCGATGTTTAACCAGCACGCCAAATGGTTGAAAACTACCAATGATATCCCTTGGCGGCGACCCATTGCTTCCCTCAACTATTTACTAACTTCCCATGTGTGGCGACAAGATCACAACGGTTTTTCTCACCAAGACCCTGGTTTTATTGACCATGTACTTAACAAAAAAGCCGAGATTATTCGGGTATATCTGCCCCCCGATGCCAATACTTTGCTGTCGGTGACAGACCATTGTTTAAGAAGTCGTCACTACGTGAATGTCATAGTCGCTGGGAAGCAGCCATCATTGCAATTTTTAGATATGGATGCCGCCATTAAGCACTGTACTAAAGGTATCGGTATTTGGGAATGGGCTAGCAATGATAAAGGTAGTGAACCAGATGTAGTCATGGCTTGTGCTGGGGATGTTCCCACATTAGAAACCTTGGCAGCTGTTGATATTTTGCGTCAGCACTTCCCAGACTTAAAGGTGCGGGTAGTCAACGTAGTGAATTTGATGAAACTACAGCCACAAAGTGAGCATCCCCACGGTTTAAGTAGTAAAGATTTTGACACGATTTTTACCACTGATAAACCGATTATTTTTGCTTTTCATGGCTATCCCTGGTTAATTCATCGTCTGACTTATCGCCATACCAACCACAAGAACTTGCATGTGCGTGGTTATAAGGAAGAGGGTACTACTACCACGCCCTTTGATATGGTTGTACTTAACGATCTAGATCGTTTTCATTTGGTGATGGATGTAATTGACCGTGTGCCGAAACTGGGGTACAAGGCGGCTTATGTCAAGCAGATGATAGAAGATAAGTTAATTGAACACAAGCACTACATTGAAAAGTACGGTGAAGATATGCCGGAAATTCGCGATTGGGAGTGGCCTTATTAAGGCTACATGAGTTGATATAGCCCCAGGTTTTAACCTGTGGGCTACGGGGTTTGTAGTAGGGACTTTAGTCCCTAAAGACCGTTAACACAATACCTTTCAAAACTGAACCGGATTGCCCTAAAGACAGGACTAAAGTCCTGACTACGAGCAAAAATTTTTTATCTCTTCAAAAATCGCTGACGCATCCGTACGGCAAAAGTATTAACCTCTGGTATTTTCATGAAAGAGGTAATGATGGCAAATATGATAATTCCTACGAAACCGGAGATACACAACTGCAACAGTTGAACGATTAAGCCTTCTGTACCTAAGAACTGCTGCAAACCCACTAAAGTCCCAAAGCTGGCAAATCCAGCGACAACGCTACCCCCAGTTAATCCCAAAATAGGCACACTCCATTCACGCAACGGTAAGCCATTGAGTTTACGATCCAGTAACCACAACAGCATTAACATTGAGCTGCAATTGACACCTACGGTTGCTAAGACAATCCCAGTAGCACCAAAAGGTCTTACCAAAATCCCATCTAGTACAACGTTGAGGAAAATATTAAAGGTGCTGATACGAAAAGGTGTCTGTCCATCTCCCAAGGCATAAAATACTCGCACTAAAACATCACGCCCCAAATACACAAACATGCCAATACCGTAAGCAATCAGCAGTGATGAAACTAGCTGTGTAGCCTCTTGTGTGAAAGCACCCCGTTCATATACTATCTGCACAATTGGCACCGATAACACTACCATCAGCGCCCCTAGCGGTAGCATCGTCACGGCGGTGAGCAAAATTCCTTGACGAATGCGTAACTTAAGGTCTGGCCAATGTTCTGGGGCGGCTAATTTGGCAAACATTGGTAATAGAGGCAGCAAAATAATATTAGAAATAATTCCTAATGGAGTTTGCACTAGCAGATTGGCATAGTTAAAGCCAGCCGCTGCACCAGGGATAGGACTAGCAAAGTACAAGTCAGTGGCGACATTAATGGGCATCATCCCAGAGGAAATTGTTGCTGGAGTCATGATTCTAATGACTTCTTGCACCCCAGGGGATTTAAAATCAAACCGCAGACGTAATGTACCTAATCCCAAACGCCACTGCACAATTAACTGCGCCAACCACTGGAGTATTGCCCCCGCCAAGGTTCCCAAAGCTAAGACAATACCACCAATAAAGGCGTATTCTGGGTTAATAATATCCCTACCCAGTTGCCCTGTTAAGATGGCAATCCCGGCAATCACAGTCACGCTGGATAATAAGGGACTGATTGAGAGTAACCAATATTGATTAGCTGCATTGAGAGTGCCGAAACCAATACCAATTAAGCCCGCAAATAAAGCCATTGGTGCCATAATGCGGATTTGTTGAATGGCGATCGCTCTGGTTGTGGGTTCCAAACCATAACCGACAATATCAACGATCGCATCAGCAAACAAAAGTTGTCCCACTGTCACCAGCAACAGTAATCCACCCACCAGGGTTGTCACTGTTTCCACCAGAGGCGCAGCTTCTTCACGTTTGCGCTTGGCTAAAACGCTAACCACCGCACTGTGTAATGGGCCATTTACACCACCTAAGAGGATTAATAAAAAGCCAGGAATAATGTAAGCATAGCTGTAGGCAGTAGCAGCAGCACCCACACCAAAAGCGGCAGCGATCGCCTGCTGTCGCACTAAACCAAATATTTTACTAATTAATGTGGCTGCGGCAACAATGCCAGCAATCCCGGCGAATGAACGAGAGGGTTTCGAGTCTTGTTGTGTCACTAATATTACCTGACAACTCTTACAGAGTGCATATCTGAAACATTTAACCTAAATTTTAGAAGGATGTCAGGTAAATTTTGACTAATTCTTAATTATTCCCCAGCAATGCACTGATCTGGCGATATCCTGTTAAGCTGAGATATCTTGTAGACCAATCCATCCGGTTATGGTTGTCTTTTTACTAATGTAAATAGAATTATTTTTGTGATTTTTGCTCTCTTGGAGTGATTCTTCTACCACCATCTCAGCCAAGGAACTAGAATTTACGTGATGATATACTGGCATATCTTGCCAGCAATGACGGCAAAACCAAGTCATTCCTGAAGCACGTATATGTTGCAAAAGTATCCCAGAACAACAAGGACAGTAATTCATACTTTTCTCAAATCCTGATGATAAAAACGGTGTGTCTTGAAAAGGCGAGCAGTCAATAAATTGCCCGTCGTTATTAAAAAACTGTTTATATCTCAAGAATAGTAATGAAGTATGAGGAACTTGTGAGGACAATTATATTAATCAATTATTTGTAATTTATATACACAAGCCCCTATGTAATATTCTCGTTATTGTTACTAAAAGGTTACATATACTGTGACAGACATAGATAAAATTACTCACACCAAATATAAAAAAGGCAGAGGGACATGCGGCGAAGCCCATCCCAGAAATAATTTTGGAAAATTATTTCTGGGGAAATCCCTAAAAAATAAAATTTAACGTGAGTTCGACATATTTAAGCCCCTCTCCGCGTCGGAGAGGGGTTGGGGAGAGGTCATCGAACTCAGGTAAAATTTAGGGTCTAATTCGCTATAGATTACTGGGGATACAGTAGAATCTACCGAATTACCGTAGCTTAGACGGCTTCTGTGTTCTTTTCCCCAGTCCGAATACGCACAACTTGCTCCACAGGTGAGATGAAAATTTTGCCATCGCCAATTTCACCTGTACGGGCAGCACCAATAATTTTGTCTACCACCATATCAACCTGACTGTCCTCAATGACAATTTCCACTTTCAGTTTTTGCAAGAACTCAACAGTGTACTCAGAACCCCGATAACGTTCTGTTTGCCCTTTCTGCCGTCCAAAACCCCGAACTTCGGAAACAGTCATGCCGACAATACCAGCGTTGACTAAAGCAATTTTTACTTCATCAAGCTTAAAGGGGCGAATAATTGCTTCTACCTTTTTCATCATCTCGACTCCTTACTTCTTATAGGATAGGTTCGTTTATATATCTAACCAGATATACTGTCTGAGAATGTTACCATTGGCGCTATTCTCAGAAAATAGTAAAAATTGCAACTTTTTTTAAAACTGTATGTGTCCTGATGATGTATTTCTGGCACATAAATGAGTTCCACTTGGGAGTTCCTGAGTGACTAACAAAAAATAAAAGCTTTCAAAAGTCAGGGGATTATAACTAACGATTGTGATGTTCAAACAAGGGACGCACAATCAAATACCCAGCACCAAAAGCGGTGAGCATGATTAACAAGATAGTGATAGCTAACCACCAGCCACTAAATTCTTTTACTTTTGTCTCCATCGGAGAATAATAGCGGACTTCTTGCTCTTCTATGAAGACTGGTTCTGGCATAGGGTAATTTATTTCCTCTATAGGCACAGAAAAGTTAGATTTATGGCTTTTGCTTTTTGGGGCTTCAGTAACCACAGGTGAACGTGGACGGGGAGCCGGCTGAGGTTGACGAGTTTCCTTGACTGGTTTTTTTGCTGGAGTTTTTACTTCATGAGTCGTATGGGCAGTTTGCTGAGAACTCGGCTGAGGATGAAAATCGACAAGTTTTTGCAGGTGGCTAAAAGACTGGGCTACTTTGGTAATTTCTTGGCGTAGTAGTTGATTTGCCTGCTCTAGTTGCTGATTTTGGACGGTGAGAGCATCTAATTTCGCCTGTGTTGAATGTAACTCTGTTGCTAATTCCCGGTATACGGACAGAGGCACAGTAGGGGAGTGAGTTTGGGGAGTTGGTGGTTTTGGTGGATTGCGGTGAACAGAACTTGGGGTTGTTCGCATTAGTGACCTGGTATCAAAAATTAAGTTTATGAGATCGTACAGAGATGCTAACAAAGTCTAGCAATCTCGGAAACTAGCCCAAGAATAATTGATAAATGCTCAGACAGCAAAGATTTTTAATTTACTGGGAAATATCTCAGTAATCAGTGGTTAGCAGCTATGGCTGCTGACGGTGAATTATGGTTGTAACAAAGGAAAAAAGTGTCCTACAGGCCCTTGCCCTTTGCCGATATCTAAGGCGTAAGTCAGAGCATGAGTGACATAGTTTTTTGCTTGTTGTACTGCTGGCCACAAGTCCATACCCATTGCCAAATTAGCTGCGATCGCAGCTGATAATGTACAACCAGTACCATGAGTATTTTGAGTATCTACTTGTTGTGTAATCAAAGTTTCCAGCTTTTGCCCATCAAACCAGATATCAACACCACGGGAGTTACCCTGCATTCCTCCACCCTTAACTAATACAGCTTTCACTCGGAGATTTCGGTGTATGGTTTGAGCTGCGGCCCGCATATCGTCTAGGGAATTAATGGGGAACCCACTTAAAATCTGTGCTTCATAGCGATTTGGCGTGACAATAGCGGCTTGGGGAATCAAAGCATGACGCAATGTCTTGACCGCATCATCATCAATCAATTGCGCTCCTGTGCGTGATACCATCACTGGATCAACAACTAAGTTTTGAATTGCTAATGCTTCGACTTGTTGGGCAACAGCAGAGATAATTTCTTGGTTCAGCAACATTCCTGTTTTTGCAGCTTGGACACCAATATCTTCTACCACCGCTTGAATTTGGGCTACTACCGCCTCTGTGGGCATAGCGTCAACCCGTCTTACCTCTAAAGTATTTTGTGCCGTCACACAGGTAATAGCGCTAGTACCGTGGACACAATGAAAAGCAAAGGTGCGTAAATCAGCTTGAATACCTGCACCACCACCGCTATCCGAACCAGCAATGGTTAAAGCAACAGGTGTGGGAGATTTTGTGGTGGAGTTCATATGAGTAGTGGGGGAATGGGGGGATGAGGAGATAGGGGGGATGGGGGGATGGAAGTATTTTCGTTCTTGTCCACTCCCTACTCCCTACTCCCCTCTTAGTGTATTTATATACTTTTAAGGGCACGGTCAGACCGTACCCTTATTGGTTAGAAGCTTCTTGATTTCAAAAGTTTTTCTTTTACAGTAATATTAATACTTCTGTAAAATTCCAGACAAAGAATTTTGTTTACGTATATCCATCAACTCTGCCAAAGATTCTTTTCTTTGATCTAGTGGATGCCTATGTTCTGTGGGCAGAACTGTCACCAAAGTTCTGGGTTTGGGCCGCATGGCGTGAATGGGCCTTAATGGTTGCCTGGGCACAAAAACTGGCGGATTTTTTAAAGCTGCTGGCTCCCATGTTGGACGCTCGCCTGGTGTCAAGGGTATGGGTTGACGTTGGCGTTTGATCGGTTTGCGGACTTTTTGACGCTGTTTAGGAAGGTTGAGTAACCGGACAATGATGAAGCAACCACTCCCACAACTGAGGGCGATCGCAAATACCATCCATAAAGGTGTAGGATTGCTATTCTCAGAGGGTGTTGTGATTGGTGTTTCCACTACAGCCGGAATTTCTTCTATTTCTGCTGTGTCCGCATTGCCAGCATAACCCAAGCTATATAAGGCTAAAGCCGCAGATCCCATAAGCATTGTTAACAATCCAGCTAACAATAGCAGTGGGTGGCGTGTAAGCATATAGATAAACATGTTGGAGCTACCTATTAGTCCAGATCCACTGTGGGGCAGGTCTGGGACTTTTATTAGCTCTTGCTGTACGCTCTGACTATGTTCCATGATTACTTTCAGATTTGTACCCCTCTAGCCCATGATTGTACTGGAGGAGTTAAGCATCAGGTATCCGTAGCCAGATTTCGGAATTCAGTAGCTTTTTTTTGGCTGCATAGGCTACTAAATCCGATACTTTTTGTCAAAATAACTGCTTTTAGTGGGATTGTTCTGGGGTTTATGATTTTGATTCGTGACTAGAATGTCTTTCTAAAGCTAATTGAATCAACCGATCAACTAACTCAGAAAATGGGATGCCGCTATAGCCCCACATTTGAGGGTACATGCTAGTAGCAGTAAAGCCTGGAAAGGTGTTGATTTCATTAATTAATACTTCCCCTGTGGCTTCTACGTAGAAAAAGTCTACTCTTGCTAACCCGGCTGCGTCAACAGCTGCAAAGGCTTGTAATGCCATTTCCTGAATTTGGCTAATAATGGCATCTGGGAGAGGCGCAGGTATCAGTAAATCTGCTTTACCGACAGTATATTTAGTTTCATAATCATAAAAGTCACTGTTAAAGGTAATCTCACCTACGATAGAGGCTTGAGTTTGATCATTACCTAATACGGCACATTCGACTTCTCTAGCAACTACGCCTGCTTCGACGATGATCCGGCGATCATAACTAGCTGCATTATCTAAAGCCGCTTCTAATTCAGAGCGCGATCGCACTTTGGCAATACCCACTGATGAACCTAAGTTAGCAGGTTTAACAAAACTGGGATAGCCTAAAGCCGCCTCAATTTCATCGCATAATTTCGGGAATACACAAGGATTCGACCAAACTTGCGCTCTTGTCAACGCCTGATATTTCACCTGGGGTAATCCTGCTTGGTCAAATGCCATTTTCATGGCAATCTTATCCATACCCAGTGCTGAACCTAACACCCCAGAACCGACAAAAGGAACTTGCATCAAGGTAAGTAATCCCTGAATCGTCCCGTCTTCACCGTTAGGGCCGTGGAGAATGGGAAACCAAACATCCACTTCCGTAACTTGATCAGGATATTGCCATAAGCCGAGAGGAGAGCTTTGACTTTCTTGGTGGGGAATGCCAGACTCTAGAACTTGTTGAGGTACTTCCCCGCCTAACCAGCACCCATCTTTTTGGATATAAAAAGGCAGAATTTCGTACTTATTAGCATTTTCCTCTGCACTTAAAGCCTTAGCGATCGCCCGTGCTGAACTAATAGAAACCTCATGCTCACCTGAACGACCACCAAACAGTAGTCCCACCCGTAATTTAGTCATTTTGAGTACCTCTACATTCCTCAAGCAGATAGCGTATCACAAGAGGAAGGGATAAGGGGATAAGGGGACAAGGGGAGTGGGGGACAAGGGGATAAAGGGACAAGGGGACAAGGGGACAAGGGGACAAGGGGACAAGGGGATAAGAACAAAAATACTTCCTCTCTTCTATTCTCCATTTCTTTCTCGTGTCAAACTATCAATAGCGTCACCCAAGGCGGTAGTGAGGCTTTGGCGAGTTTGGGCGTGATTTTCTTGCTCGGTTTTCAAGGCTTGCTGTAGGCGATCGCGTTCTTTCATAATGGCGATTAGTTTGGTTTGCAAGTCTTCTATGGATTGGATTTGCTGAATTTTTTGTTGGGCTTCTGTGCTGGCTTTGCCGTCAACGAGTATATCGGTTTCTAGTCCCTTGAGTTGGTGTATCTCTGCTTTGAGGGAGGCGATGGCTTGTTGGGCTAAATTAGCATCTGTGCGGCGTTGTTCTGCTTCGGTGTTATAGAGTTTACGCCATTTTTGGGCGCTCTCCCAAGCCGTATGGCGATCGTGCTGCTGTTCTACTAGTTGTTGCTTGAGTGTTTGGATTTCTGTCAACCACTGTTGTGTTAAGGCTGTGCTTTGATCAATACTTTCCGTCATATTAATGCTCTTTTATATACTAGGATTTCAGTATTTATCAGAAAATGGCGTCATTAGCTAAGATACAGTTATCACATTGACTGGCAATTCTCAAAGATTAAAGATTTTTTCCTGAAGAGATGATTTGCAGCGTAAACAAGGGATAACTAAAGATAGTTCCTTCTAAGTGACTATTCTCTTAGTTGTTCTATGACCTATTGCCTCAGAATTGCCGATATCCCCACCAATGAGCGTCCGCGTGAGCGTTTGATGACCCACGGCCCCAAAATTTTAGCTACAGCTGAGTTAATTGCTATTCTTTTAGGTACTGGTCAAGGGCCAGGAAAACTGTCAGCCGTGGGTTTGGGTCAATATATCCTACAAGAATTGAGTAAACACCAACGTGATCCCTTGGCAGTTCTGCGAGAAGTTACCCCGGCGGAATTAATGCAAATTCCTGGTATTGGCCCAGCAAAAGCCACAACTATTTTAGCGGCAATTGAATTAGGTAAGCGTGCCTTTCAATTTCGTCCCACAGACAGTATACCTATTGATAACCCCATTGTGGCTGCGGCTGCACTCAGTCAAGACCTGATGTGGCAAACACAAGAACGTTTTGCTGTGTTGCTGTTAGATGTCAAAAATCGCTTATTAGGAACTCAAGTAATTACCATCGGCACTGCCACAGAAACTTTAGCATCTCCCCGTGACATTTTTCGAGAAGTCATCCGTCAAGGAGCAACACGAGCAATAGTCGCACATAATCACCCTTCAGGTAATGTAGAACCAAGCCAGGAAGATATAGAGTTGACACGCCAATTATTAGCAGGGGCGCAACTTTTAGGTATTCCATTATTAGATCACTTGATTTTGGGCAATGGTGATTACCAAAGCTTACGTGATATTACAAAATTATGGATTGAGTATCCTCAAGGGGATTAGATGACAAATTTTGCTGGCGTAAGTCCTGTAGCCAACACGATTACTTATAATCAATGTTTGCGCTCGTTATATCAATGGTAAGTTACTGTATAAAGGATAAACAGAAATGCACAGTATTAAATTAAAGAAGCGTGTCGGTGCAGATGGAGTTTTACATTTAGATATCCCAGTGGGAATAACAGATAAAGAAGTTGAAATCATGGTAATTTATCAACCACTAGAAACATCACTTCAGCAAAAAACACCAGAGCAAAGCGGCTGGATACCTGGTTTTTTTGAAGAGGTAATTGGTGGTTGGGTAGGAGAACCCCTAGAACGACCAGAACAGGGAGATTATGAAAATAGGGAGCAGCTATTTTGACTTGTCTGCTCGATTCAAATGTTTGTATTCGCTTAATAAATAACAGCAGTCTTGCGGTAACAAATCGGCTAGTATCACTACAACCAAACGATATTGTAATCTCTACGATAACCCAATTAGAACTTTACTATGGTGCTTACCGTAGCAGACAACAGGAGAGAAATTTAGCAATATTGCAACGTTTTTTTAGTCAATTTACTATTATACCTTTAGACCCAGAAGCCGCGAGGATAGCAGGGAAAATTCGGGCTGAATTGGCAGCTAGCGGTAAGCCGATTGCCCCATATGATGTGCAGATTGCTGCTATTGCAATAGCGAATAATTTAATATTAGTTACACATAATACACGGGAATTTAATCGTGTGAATGGGTTGCAAATTGAAGATTGGGAGGAAGAAATTTGAACATTGATGAATTAGCAGAACTACTGTTCGATTAAAACAGGAAATTTACCAAACTTCTCACGGATACCAGTCCCCAAAAAAAAGGGATAAGCAAAATGCCTATCCCCCAAAAGTCAATTAATCAACGAATATCAAGTTCCACTCATCCAAGAATTGATGTACTCAACTTGGTCAGGAGTCAAAGAATCAATATGAATACCCATTGCTTGCAACTTCAAACGAGCAATTTCTTGATCTACCTCAGTGGGAATTGAGTGCAAACCGGGTTCCAATTTACCTTGATTCTTCACCAGGTATTCACAAGCTAAAGCTTGGTTAGCAAAACTCATATCCATAACTGCGCTGGGGTGTCCTTCAGCCGCAGCCAGGTTAATCAAACGTCCTTGTCCGAGAACGACGACTGATTTACCACTGGTCAATCTATACTCTTCAGTGAAAGGACGAACTTCTTTCACTTCTTTAGCTTGAGCAGCCAGATATTTCAAATCCAGTTCAATATCAAAGTGACCGGAGTTACAAACGATCGCGCCGTCTTTCATGACATCGAAGTGTTCACCACGAATGACGTGCTTGTTACCTGTCACAGTGATAAAGATATCACCTAGAGGTGCAGCTTCTGCCATTGGCAATACGCGGAAACCATCCATGACAGCTTCAATAGCCTTGATGGGGTCAATTTCGGTGACAATCACGTTACCACCCATACCGCGGGCCCGCAGTGCAGTACCTTTACCACACCAGCCGTAACCAACTACAACAATATTTTTACCAGCCAACAAAATATTTGTGGCCCGGATAATGCCATCTAGGGTAGATTGACCCGTACCATAGCGATTATCAAAGAAGTGCTTGGTGTCAGCGTCGTTAACGTTGACTGCGGGGAACGTGAGAACGCCATCGTTGAACATGGCGCGTAACCGCACAATGCCGGTTGTGGTTTCTTCTGTAGTCCCAATCAAATCGCCCATTTGGTGTTGGCGTTCTTGAATGAGGGTGGCAACTACGTCACTGCCATCATCAATAATAATGTTGGGGCGATGATCCAGAGCGATTTGGACGTGGCGGTTATAAGTTTCGTTATCTTCGCCTTTGAGGGCAAATACGGGAATTTCGTGATCGGCGACGAGACTAGCAGCTACGTCGTCTTGAGTTGATAAGGGGTTACTAGCAATCAAAACAGCATCAGCACCACCGGCTTTTAGCGCGATCGCTAAATGTGCTGTTTCTGTGGTGACGTGACAACAAGCTACAAGACGAATCCCCGCGAAGGGTTTTTCTTGAGCAAAGCGATCGCGGATTTGCCCTAATACTGGCATTTCCCGTCCAGCCCATTCTATGCGCTGTCTTCCCAAGGGAGCTAGGGCGAGGTCTTTAACCTCGTGCTTTAATCGGGGAGAAGTTGCGGTCATGAAAAATTTCCTCAAAAAGTAAAAAAAGTTACGTAATAGCTTACGTACTTTACTAGAGTATTCTACAACTGGTGATTCTCAGTTGTCATTACCAAGAAGCTAGTTAATTGTACTCTGGACTAGCATGACCCTGCATAGCCTTAAATATGAAAAAGCAGGGGAGCAGGGAGCTAGGGAGCAGGGGGAAAAATCACTCCACTTGCGCGTGAGGTTTCAACCTTTAGTTCCCCCTGCCCCCCGCCTCTTATCAACTTCACGCCTGACTTTTTTGGTCTTTATTTTTGATTTTTGTTAAGAGTATGATCAGCGCTGACTTTATTTAGTCAACATGGTAAATTTAGCATTTTGGCATCTATCTAAAGGAGTAAAAAATATCCAAATCTCTAAATCTCACTATGGTGAAGAGTAAAACTTAACTTTAGGTAAGTACATTTACTCAATGACATCACATAGGATGGCCCTGGAAGTAGCTGACGGTATATTTTTTTCAAGGAGGTATTTGAGTGCGCTTTCAATTTTTGGCGATCGCAAAGCAAGTCTTGTGGCCTAATTTTGCTTCTCTCAAGCAGAAACAGGCATGGAGGGAAGAAAATTGCTTAGGTAACATCCGGACTTTCGCCAAGGGCGTCCCCAACTTGGACGCATCCCATAAAGCCTCCCCATCACTAGTTAGACGAGTGCAACCTAAACGCCGTCTGGGTAGGGGTGTAATGTTGACCATTGCAGGTTCAATGGCTGTGGCTGTTGTACCTATGTCCACAGCTACGGCTCAATTGCCCATAAATTTAGCTCCCAACACTTTTACTAGCGATGCAGATACTCGAATTGTATCTGGGTGGATTTATTTGGATGGAAGACCATTATTTCAAATAGCGGCAACAAGAAGTAGTCTTTCTGAGCGGTCGCGGAATATCCAACAAAATCTCAATCAAATCCGTCAAAATTACGTCAGGTCTTCTACAGAAGCACCCAACATCACGCAGAGCGTCTTAAATGGATTACCAGTCATTTATGTTGATGAGCGATACTTAATGACTGTTACTACCGAAGATGCCAGACTAAGAGGGCAAGATTCACCAGCTGTCACGGCCACTCAAATCACCGAACAGTTGAAAGAATCTTTGCAATTAGCCAGAGAAGAACGACAAACTCCATTTTTAATCAACCGAGGTCAGATTGCTGGTGGGGTTGTATTGCTAGTACTTGTCATCAGTGGAGGAGTCAATTATTTCCAGCACCATTCCAAACATCACTCCAAACAACCTATTTTCCCACTTTCTATCAAAGCTCAACAAATCACAACTCAACTCAATGAACAGCAACATCAACACATTGAAGATATCAAGAAAAGACTGTTTCAATTAACTCAAATAGGAATTTGGGGCAGTGGATTTGTGTTCATCTTGGGTTTATTTCCCTATACACGGATATTTCAGGTAGGGATTCTCTCATTTGCTCAAATTCCTTTACGGGTTGGTGTAGTGCTGTTAGGAACTTATGTGGCGATCCGTTTCACCTATGCCCTGATTGACCAGTTCACTTCTACTTTGATTAGCAGTGGTGCTTTATTAACTTCAGACACTTCGGAACGGATGCAACTGCGAGTGTCCACGTTTTCTGGTGTGACTAAAAGCATTACTACTGGTATCTGGCTAGGAATTGGCATTTTATTAGCCTTAGTTTCATTGGGTATAGACATTGTGCCTCTACTCGCAGGTGCTAGTTTAATTGGTGTGGCAGTTTCCCTTGCTTCTCAAAACTTAATTAAAGACGCGATTAACGGTTTTTTGGTGATTATAGAAGACCAGTATGCCTTGGGCGATGTCATTAATGTGGGAGATGTAGGAGGCTTAGTAGAAAATCTCAATTTGCGGATGACTCAGTTACGGGATGCTGAGGGACGCTTGATTACGATTCCCAACAGTGAAATTAGAATTGTTGCCAACCTTTCTAGCCGTTGGTCACGTGCCGATTTAACTATTCCAGTTGCCTATCAAGCCAATATTGATGATGCTTTACAGCTAATTAAAGATGTGGCTATGGAGATGAATCAAGATCCAGTATGGAAACATAAAATCATCGCACCACCTGAAGTTTTGGGAATAGATGACTTTGGGGTGCGTGGTTTGATGATTCGTGTCTGGATTAAAACGCAGCCACTCAAACAATGGGACGTGGGACGAGAGTATCGCCGACGCTTAAAAGTCACTTTGGATAAAGCCGGCATTTCTATTCCTGCGCCTCAACAAGATATTTGGGTCAACGATGCTCATTTACTGGGCGCGCAAACAAATGGTAAAGCAGAGTAGTTGTTCTAACTTTTCACGGTATCTGGAAAACCTCTCTCTAAATCTCTCTCCTGCGAGGCGAGAGACTTTGAATTGCTGAGAGCGGAAGTTAGATTTTCCGTGGACTTTTACACATGACGTGAAAAGTCAGAGTAGTTGTTAGGGGCTAGGGGCTAGAGCAAATCTTTCACAACAGCATTTTTCTTCCCATTTAAGTACATATGTACTATAATAAGTATAGCCTCCACAAAGCCTAGTCAAGTGCAACGCGGCGATGTGAAAGTCTTCTGGAAGATGGATTCAAGGGTTAAGCCAATGATCAAGCATTACATCCTCAACCTCAACCCGACTGCCAAGCACGAATGGGATCGGTGTATATTACGTGACCCGTTGACAGCCAAACGCCCGGAGATTGCTAAATTAATCGCCGAAGCTGTTGGTGCTGAGACAGGTAGTTATTTAGTAAGTGTGAATATCGAAGTACAAGTTTTGCAAGAAGCTGCGGCACCCCAAGCTGAACAACTCTCGCTGCCATTTCCAGAGATTAATGTTCTAGCGCAATTGCGGGAAGTGGCCTAAGGGGAAGAAGAAGCAGGGAGCGAAGAAGCAGGGGGGCAGGGGGCAGGGTGCAGGGGGGAAAGATTTTCCGTGAGTACCAACATCTGTGTTTTTCCTCTCCCCCTCATCTCCCCATCCCCCATCTCCCCAGTCCCAATCCCTATTTATAGGAAGGTAATTTGATGGTGCAATTAAGTTATTATCCCAGTGCGATCGCCCAAGCGGCTCAACGGGTGAACGAAATAGATTCTCAGCTAATGGCGGTGCAGCACCAGATTAACCGATTTGAAGGTAATGCCGACCGTGTTGCCGCTTTTGAGATGGATTTGAAAAATGATGCTCAACGCAAGTCTCGTCGCTTTGAAGTGCTGTTGGTGAATCAAGAGTATCAACAAGCAGTGGATATGCAGATGCGATTATCTGTGGAAAAAGCCAATGCGATGGCTCATTTAGAATATCTCCGTAACCAGTTTAGTGTAGCGAAATTAGCAGCGAGATTGGCTATCGCTCAACAACTCTCTGATTTTGAATCTCGTGAATTAGTTGGTTTGTAGTGGCGTAGAATAGTATCTTTCTTGATCCAGGCGATCGCTCATGGCCATCACTAAACGTCAGCTGCCAACATTTTTACGTTTTACCCAAAATCCCAATCTTTCACAGAAATTAATGCTGATTGGGATTGCCATTACTTTATTTTTCTTTTTTCTGGCGTTCTTTGCTCCTGTCTTGCAGGGTTGGGGATGGCTACAAAACCCTAGAGAATTTCTGGCTAACCCTATCCAAGAACCACCATCAGCTAAATATTGGTTCGGGACGAGTCGCTTAGGACATGATGTATTTTCCCGTACATTGTTTGGCGCTCAAGCTGCGTTGCAAGTAGTAATTTTAGCTACAGCACTCAGCATGATTATTGGTGTGCCTTTGGGGATGCTAAGTGGCTATCTTGGCGGTAATTTGGATAAGGTGTTGCTGTTTGTCATGGATAGTATCTACACCTTACCGGGGCTATTGCTATCTGTGACACTAGCTTTTGTGGTGGGTCGAGGAATTTTAAATGCGGCGATCGCCATTAGTATTGCTTACGTTCCCCAATATTACCGAGTTGTCCGTAATCATACTGTTAGTGTTAAAACAGAAGTATTTATTGAAGCAGCTCAAGCAATGGGTGCTTCTACTTGGGTTGTATTATCTCGCTATCTCTTTTTTAACGTTATTCAAAGCGTACCTGTATTATTTACCCTCAACGCCGCCGATGCAATTTTAGTATTAGGCGGTTTAGGCTTTTTGGGATTAGGACTTCCCGAAGAAGTGCCAGAATGGGGCCACGACTTAAGACAAGCCCTAGAAGCCTTGCCCACAGGCATTTGGTGGACTACTCTCTTCCCCGGTTTAGCCATGACATTAATGGTAGTAGGGTTATCACTACTTGGTGAGGGGTTAAATGAGTTTGTCAATCCTCGATTACGGCGCGAGAATGGAATCCGGAAATAGTCCATCTTTGCTGAAAAAAATAAATTGGAGCGAAGTGACTGTTTCTGAGTCTGAATATTTGTTGATTTTATTACCGAGAGAACTGAGTGAAAGATAATATTTCCTTAATCGCCGCCGCTGCTGGTGGGTTCATGCTATCCGTTGCCCTAACTGGACTGTTACACGGTACACCAGTGACAAATTGGCAGCAATCAAGTTTTCATTCTTCAATGGCGACTAATTTACATATCACATCCAAAAATACAGAAGACTCAGAGATGTTTCGCACCAAAACGCCAAAAAACTAATACTATTTCTTTATCTGTATGGATTGATTTCCAGATATTCCTGGGGGTCGACTTTGCTAAGGAATGTGGATTTAATAAAATATAGAACCTCACCCCCAACCCCTCTCCTTGGTAAGGAGAGGGGAGACTTTGACGCAAGTCAAAGACGGGGTGAGGTCAAAAACTAGACTTGCATGTTATTTAATTCGTGTTGCTAAGGAGTTAAAGGCTATATACCAATGCTTTAAAATCCGGCAACACATCCAAAACCACAAACCCAGTTTCTATCTGGCTTTCTGAATTACGAATTGGTTTATATTTTATCAGGTGATTAATTCTCAAGTAATTGGTATTGATGTGGGGGGAACAGCAATTAAGCTGGGAAGGTTCCAACCAGATGGCACTTGCCTACAATCTTTGACTGTAGCAACTCCCCAACCATCGACACCAGAAGCGGTTCTGGTGGTTTTGATAGATGCGATCGCTCAAGTAGACCCCTACAATGAAGCTGTAGCTATTGGTGTGGGAACTCCTGGCCCTGCCGATAAAACAGGACGTATTGCCCAAATCGCCATCAACTTACCGGGATGGATAAATGTACCGTTGGCCGACTGGTTAGAAGCCAAAACTGGTAAACCGACGATTATTGCCAACGATGCCAACTGTGCAGGCTTGGCAGAATCTTGGCTCGGAGCAGGGCGCCACTTTCAAAATCTTATTTTGTTGACCTTGGGAACTGGGGTAGGTGGAGCGATTATTTTGGATGGCAAACTGTTTGTCGGACATCAAGGCGCAGCCGGAGAACTGGGTTTAATTACCTTGAACCCCAATGGCCCCACGTGTAATAGTGGCAATCGAGGCTCTTTAGAACAGTATGGGTCAGTTGCCGCCATTCGTCAGCACACCGGGAAGGAACCCGTGGAATTAGCTGCTCTTGCCCAAGCCGGAGATATTTGTGCCTTGACTTTTTGGCAAGAATATGGTAAAGGTTTAGGTATTGGTTTAGCTAGTTTAATTTACGTTTTAACACCAGAAGCAGTTGTTATTGGTGGCGGTATTAGTGGTAGCTTTAAGTTTTTTATCTCCGCAGCTAAAGCAGAAATTGAACAGCGAGTCATGCCCACATCTCGCGCCGGCTTACAAATTTTACCCGCTGAATTAGGCAACTCAGCCGGAATGGTGGGTGCAGCAAAATTGGCATCATCATTGGTTATTCATCATTAGCCATCTTCCCAGTTTCCTATGGTGCAAATTATTCCAGCAAGAGAAATCAGTCTTGATGAATTGGAAGACAAGTTTGGTTTGCAACTGGCCTCAGATACCAATTTCTTTAGAGAGTGGCAAGATAATTTACCGACTCTAACTGCTGTAGAAAAGCAAGCAATTGAGCGAATTAAAAGCAATTATTTTAACTTAAATAAACGCCGTTTCATGTCAGAAGAGGCGGTGAAGATGGTAGTGCTGTCTCCTTTATTAGATTTAGCTGGATTTTATCAACCTCCTTTTGAGATTGAAACTGAAACTGCTATAGAAATCACTGCTGAAGATGAAGGTTTGATTGTTAAAGGCAATATTGATGTTCTGGTTATTCAAAAACGTTTGTGGATACTGGTAATTGAATCAAAAAGCAGTAAATTTGATGTGATGATAGCCTTGCCTCAAGCCCTCAGTTATATGCTTGCTAATCAAAATCTTACACAACCAACTTTTGGTTTATTAATTAATGGGAGAGAGTTTGTTTTTGTCAAATTAATGCAACAAGAACAACTTTCTTATGCTCGTTCTTATGCTTTATCAATGGAACGCGATGCAGAATTACAGCAAGTACTTAGTATATTAAAGCGTCTAGGAAGCTTGATAATTTAATCGACTTAGGAAGAGGCTAGGGGCTAGGGGCTAGGGGCTAGAAATTAGTTATGATAAAGAATATCCCGTGGACTTTTGCACAAATTTTAAAACTTTTTCATAAGATTCTGGATTACTCACAGGGTTGATAATAATAGGAATCGTCCCATCGGGTAACCAAAAAGTTATTCTGTTATTAGGTTCTTGACAAAAGGAACTAATACAAGTGAGGTTAATTATATATTCATTTTTTTCATAAAAGATTTTTACCCAATGGGCATTTTCTAGTTCTAGCCCTGTCACATATTCTAAATATTCTAAAACTTTTTGATAATCTTCTAAATTACTCTGCGGGTTAATCACAATGGGAATAGCACAATCAGGTAGCCAAAAAGTAACCCTGCCATTCTTTTCATAACAAAAAGCATTAACACGGTCGAAATTGACTACATATTCTTTCTTTTCGTAAAGGATTTTCACCCAGTACGCCACAACATCTCCTTAAGTTTGAAGTTTATGAATGATGCACCCTGTATATGTCTGAACAAAAGTCTCCAGTCCTAAGTTAATGTTGCTGTGCGTGGATTCAAAACTCAAAAAAGTGTTTTTCTTGAGTTTTGAATTATTTAAGAAACTTCTACAGGTGTTGGTAATTCAGAAAGTGAATGAGTCCGGTTGATAGCAGCTTCCATGAATCCTTTAAATAAAGGATGAGGAGTGTTAGGCCGGGAATGAAACTCTGGATGAAATTGGCAAGATATAAAGAAGGGATGTTGGGGAAATTCTACAATTTCCACTAAACGTCCATCGGGAGAAGTGCCACTGATAACGTACCCAGATTCCAACAACATATTACGGTAATTATTGTTGAACTCATAGCGATGTCGATGGCGTTCGTCAACCACGTCTTGTTGATAAAGATTGTAAGCCAACGTATTGGGGACAAGACGACAAGGATAAAGTCCTAAGCGCATGGTTCCGCCTAAGTCCACCACATCATGTTGTTCTGGCAACAGGTTAATAACTGGATTGGTGGTTTCGGGATCAAATTCGGAACTGTTAGCACCGATTAAGCCCTCGACATTTCTGGCCCATTCAATCACGGAACATTGCATTCCCAAGCATAAACCTAAGAAGGGTATTTGGCGATCGCGTGCGTATTTAATGGCGGCAATTTTACCGTCTACACCCCGAATCCCAAAACCTCCAGGGACTAAAATACCGTCAACACCTGCTAAATAAGTATCAGGGGATTCGTTTTCTATGTCTTCGGAGTTCACCCACCGCAAACGCAAATCTCCATAGGTAGCAATGGCCGCATGACGCAACGCCTCGACTACAGATAGGTATGCATCACTTAACCGCACATATTTACCAACAATGGCAATTTCCACAGTGTACTTGGGACTGTACAACCGTTCCACCATTGCTTGCCACTGCACCAGATTTGGTTGACGCTGTTCCATTTGCAGCAAATCTAATGCTTGTTCTGCCAGTCCTTCTTGTTCTAAAATTAGCGGTACTTCGTAAATACTGCTGGCATCTTGGGCAGTGATGACACATTCTTGGGGAACATCGCAAAATTCCGACAACTTGCGTTTTAATCCCACAGGTAACGAGCGATCGCACCGACAAACTAAAATATCTGGTTGAATGCCAATAGATCTCAGTTCTTTGACAGAATGCTGTGTAGGCTTAGTTTTCATTTCACCAGCCGAAGCTATCCACGGTACTAAGGTGACGTGCATATACAAGACGTTTTGCCGTCCCACTTCCTTACGTAACTGGCGAATAGCCTCCATAAACGGTAGCGATTCAATATCTCCCACCGTACCACCAATTTCTGTAATTACTACAGATGGATTGGTGTCTTCAGCAACACGCAAAATTCTTTCTTTAATTTCGTTGGTGATGTGAGGAATAACCTGCACCGTACCGCCATTATAGTCTCCGCGTCGCTCTCGATTAATTACCGCTTGGTAAATCGAGCCAGTGGTAACACTGTTTAACCGCGACATTGAAGTATCAGTAAAGCGTTCGTAATGTCCCAAGTCTAAATCTGTTTCAGCACCATCCTGGGTAACAAACACTTCCCCATGCTGAAAAGGACTCATTGTACCTGGATCGATATTAATATAAGGATCGAGTTTCAAAATCGACACCGAATAATTGCGCGATTTCAGTAAACGTCCCAGACTTGCTGCTACAATGCCCTTACCAATACTGGAAACTACACCTCCAGTTACGAAAATAAACTTAGTCATAGTAGTTTGAATTTCTAGCAACTTCTCAAAATACATCCCGTCATTGTGCCACAGTCACTGTGGTTAAATCTTTGGTTCTGTTGTCGTGAAAAAACTTTTAGGATTAGGAATATCAGGTTGTATTGTTACCTCCTCTGTAGTAGCCTTGGCAGAATCACCACTTTTAGTTGTTTATCCCCCAAACAACCATCAGACAAGTGCGGAAAAAATCTTTTTTATTGGCACAGCGCCAGCGGATGGACAGGTTCTCATCAATGGTAAGCCAATTAACCGCAGCAAAGCCGGTCATTTTGCCCCAAGTTTTCCCTTAGAAGTGGGAGAGAATCTCTTTACTGTACGCCACCAAAACCAAGAACTTCAGATTCAAGTTACAAGGCGTACCACTCAGCCTGAATTGCCACAAGGGCTAGACTTTGCCAAAGATTCTCTCACTCCAGCAGCTGACATTGCCAGACTACCAGGAGAACTAATTTGTTTTAGTGCCATTGCACCCCCTAATGCCAGTGTATCTGTGAACCTGGCAAATCAAACAATTACTCTTGCACCCCAAACCCAACAAGTAAGTTTACCAAGTAATACAGCTGCCCTCACCGGAAGTAACCAGCCTACTGCCCAGTCTATCCCAGGCAAGTATGAGGGTTGTACTACATTGCCACAACCTACTTCCCTCACCTACGGTAACAACATCATGTCTGGTGCTGTAATCCCAGATGCCCGTAAAAATGTGGATTTGGGTAAACCAGAATTTCAACTCACACTCAATGGTAAGACGATAACTCAACCAGGAATCGGTCAAATTCAAATCCTCTCACCCTCAAACTTGCAAGTTGCTGAGGTGGTAGTAGATGCAGGGGTGGCACGTACTGGCCCCAGTACCGATTATTCTCGACTCACCCCACTACCTCACCGAACACGGGCATCAATTACTGGAAGAGAAGGTGAATGGCTACGCTTAGACTATGGCGGTTGGATTAATAGTCAGGAAACTCGCGCTTTACCAGGTGCTATTCCGCCACGTACCACTATTCGCAGTGTTGGATATCGCCGACTTCCTGATGCCACAGAGATAGTTTTTCCCTTACAAGTTCCTGTACCAGTGAGTGTGCAACAAAGTGATGAAAAATTCACCCTCACACTTTACAACACCACTGCCCAAACAGACACAATTCGTCTAGATGATGACCCTTTAATTTCTCGTCTAGATTGGCAGCAGGTAGCTCCAGGACAAGCGCAATACACCTTTAACCTCAAAAAAGCTCAACAATGGGGATATAAGCTGAGATACGACGAGACAACCCTGGTTTTATCTTTACGCCATCCGCCGACGATGAAGCGTGAAAGACGCAACCCTTTATCTGGTATCAAGATTCTACTCGATCCAGGGCATGGAGGCAAAGAATCAGGTGCTACTGGGCCAAACGGATATACAGAAAAAGAAGTCAATTTAGTCGTATCCAAATTATTGCGTGATGAATTGGTGAAACTAGGGGCCACAGTAGTCATGACTAGAGACACTGATGTTGAAGTTTCCTTAGGCGATCGCATGGCCATGATACATCGAGAATCACCCGCGATCGCCCTTTCCATACATTACAACGCCTTACCCGATAGTGGTGACGCGGAGAACACCAAGGGAATCGGCACTTTCTGGTATCATCCCCAAGCTCATAGCCTAGCTATATTTATGCATAACTATTTAGTCAAAAGGCTAAATCGACCTTCCTACGGCGTGTTTTGGAATAATTTAGCGCTGACGCGTCCCCATGCAGCACCATCGGTTTTATTAGAGTTAGGTTTTATGATTAATCCTGAAGAATTTGAATGGATAGAAAATCCCCAAGAACAGCAAAAGTTAGCTAGGGCTTTAGCTGATGGGGTTGTTGAGTGGTTTAAAACTAGGGAGTAGGGAGTGGGGAGTAGGGAGTGGGGAGTGGGGAAGCAGGGGGCAGGGGGGAAATACTTTTGGCTATGACTACAACATTTTCTATTGCTTATTGCCTAAGCGGAAAATTTCATCTGATGAAAATTGGACAATTTATTTTCTGGAAGTTCCTAAAACTCAAGTTGAGAATTAGTGCTAGTTTGAAAAATATAGTTGTGTATAAGAGCTAAATCATGTCATCACCAGCAGTTATCACAATTGTCAAGATGTTAGAATCCTTACCCGTTGAGATACAAGAGCAAGTTGTAGATCATCTTCGAGAGTATCTTGAAAACTTGCAAGATGAAATGAAATGGAATCAGTTGTTTCAACATAGTCAATCAAAACTTGTTGCTGCTGCACAAAAAGCTAAACAGGAAATTACTGAAGGAAAAGCAACAGCAATGGATTATGACCAGTTATGAACTCAGCAGTTCTTCCCTCGTTCTGGGCTGAGTATCGAAAGTTAAACTACGAAATTCGGCAAAGTGCAAGGAAAGCATATCGTTTATGGCAGGAGAACCCTTTTCACCCATCTTTACATTTCAAGTGCATCAACAGTGAAGAAGATATTTGGTCGGTGAAGATAACGCGAAGCTATCGAGCATTGGGGATTTTGCAGGGTGAGACAGTAACATGGTTCTGGATTGGTAGCCATGATGATTATGAGCATTTCTTCTCATGAATTGCAGCAATCCAAAAATTTGAATGTACCAGACAAACAAAATTTTTGCAATTTCCCCTCTCTGAACTTTCCCATGCGAACATTTATCGGATTAGTGGTTTTACTTACTCCTGCTGTGGCTTTAGTGCAAGAAAATAAGCTCACAGTAGTTTATCCACCAGCAAATCATCAAACGAATACAGATAAAATATTCTTTTTAGGAACTGCACCACCAAGTGGAGAAGTTTATATTAATAATCAATTAATAAACCGCAGTCAATCTGGTCATTTTGCTCCTAGTTTCCCTTTGCAGATGGGAAAAAATGTGTTTACTGTGCGTCACCAAAATCAAGAAATACAAATGCAGGTGACTAGAGTTGATGTTCAACAACAAACACCAACCCAATTAGGTTTTATTGCCGATTCTTTAACTCCTCAAGTTGATATTGCTCGTTTACCAGGTGAAGAAATTTGTTTTAGTGCCATAGCTACATCCAATGCAAAAATACAAGTCAACTTAGGACAACAAACTGTTAATTTAACACCACAAACACAACAAATATCTCTACCCAGTAATGCGGCAATTTATATAGATGAAAATCAACCTATTACTCAAAATATCCCAGGTAAATATCAGGGATGCACTACATTGACAACATCTGGTGATATTAAACAACCAGAATTTCAATTAACCCTTAATAACCAGACAATTACTCAAGTTAGCCCTGGAAAAATTCACAGCCTTTCACCAGCCAAACTCCCAGTAGTAGAAGTCATAGCTGAGGCTGGTGTGGCGCGAACCGGCCCCAGTACCACTGACTCGCGCTTAACTCCGTTACCCAAAGGTGTCAGGGCTGCTGTTACAGGTAAACAAGGTGATTGGTTACGTTTAGATTATGGCGGTTGGATTCATCGTCCAGAAACTCGGACTATACCAACCGCTATTCCCCCACGTTCCCACATTCGCAGTATCATATCGCAGCAATTACCCACAGCCACAGAGATTGTCTTTCCGCTACAAGTACCTGTACCTGTGAGTATAGAACAAGGCGATCGCACTTTTACCTTAACTCTACATAATACCACTGCCCAAACAGACACAATTCGTCTAGATGATAACCCCATGATTGCCCGCCTAGATTGGCAGCAAATCGCACCAGAAACAGTGCAATATACTTTTAACCTCAAAAATGACCAACAATGGGGTTACAACCTGCAATACCAAGATACCAGTTTAGTTTTAAGTTTACGTCATCCCCCTACTATTTCCCGTAGACAACAAAGGCCATTGTCTGGGTTGAAAATTCTGCTGAACGCCGGACATGGTGGGGAAGAATTAGGTGCAGCCGGGCCCACAGGTTATTTAGCCAAAGATTTAAATTTGGTAGTTACAAAACTATTGCGGGATGAATTGGTGCGGCGCGGCGCATTAGTGGTGATGACTAGGGAAGATGATCGGGATATGTCTTTAGTGGCACGTCAGAGAATGATAGATCAGATTGAACCTGCGATCGCACTAACTTTTCATTATCGATTTTTGCCCGATGACGGCGATGCTGAAAATACCAAAGGTGTCAGTAGTTATTGGTATCATCCTCAAGCCCACAGTTTAGCAGTGTTATTGCAAAATCGGTTAGTTCAAGACTTAGGTAGGTCGTCTTTTGGGGTGTATTGGAATAATTTAGCTCTCACACGTCCCCACACCGCACCATCGGTTTTATTAGAGTTAGGTTTTATGAGTAACCCTGATGATTTTGAATTAGCAATGAATCCTCAAGAACAACAAAGGTTAGCCAGAGTTTTAGCTGAAGGTATTGTTGAGTGGTTTAGTTCTCAATAATTTGTCTGGCGCATACCGCAAGCGAAACAAATCACCCCATCAAAAGCACAGCCATAAACCTTAAGTAATTTTAAGCAACTCCCACACTCATCGAGTAACTTAAAACACCATATATTGACGCTCCCCGCATTCCGCTTACGCTAGATACGGGGATTCTTGCTTCACTGAGCAACCTTGCCTAGACTTGTTGCCAAATCTGGGTAGAGGGTCATCTCTCCACAAGCGTTAAAAGTTTCGGTGCGCCCCACCGTACTTAAGTCGTAATTAGTTTGTTTCAATGCCTTGTTCAAGATGTTGATAGATGCGTTCAAATCCCGATCTAAAACACATCCACACTTACAAATATGAGTACGAACAGATAGGGATTTCTTGACGGTTTCACCACATAATGAACAGTTTTGGCTTGTAAATTTTGGGTCAACAGATACAACAACTCGTCCATATATTTTCCCAAAATATTCTAGCCATTGGGTGAACAAAGACCATGAAACATCACTAATCGATTTCGCAAGCTTGCTATTCTTAACCATGTTTTTCACTTGCAATTTTTCATACGCCACAAGGTCGTTAGACCTTACCACGCATAACGCTTGCTTAATTGCGTTATCTTTACGCTGACGCGAAACTTTCAAGTGCTTTCGACCAAGACGGTTAATAGCTTTTTTGCGATTATTAGACCCTTTCTTTTTACGGCTAACTGATGAGTGAAGACGTTTTAACGCCTTCTCTGACTTGCGTAAATATCTAGGGTTTTCTACAGTATTTCCTTGTGAGTCAGTGTAGAAGTGATTCAGTCCAACATCTAAACCTATGGTTTTACCCGTTGGTTGAGCATCTATATTGCGTTCTGCATCTACACAGAATTGAACATAGTAACCATCTGAACGCTTAACTATTCTGACTCGCTTGATTTGTTTACTTTGGTAAAGATGTAAGTCCCAAGTCCCTATTAACTTCAGTTGACCAATATTACATTTATCTGTGAATTTAATGTACTTGCGGTCATCTGAAAGCTTCCATCCACTCAACTTATATTCAACTGAGCGATTGTTTTTTTGAAACTTTGGATATCCCTTTTTACCTGCAATATTAGCTTTGCAATTATCAAAAAATCTCTTGATTGCGAAAGCTGTTCTCTCTGCTGCTGCTTGTCTTGCTGAAGAATTTAATTTATCAGCAAAGTCAAACTCGTTAGCTATGACAGCTGTGTATTTATTCAAGTCGTAAGGCTTGACATTTTGATTGTCTACCCAAAACCGCAAACACTTATTACGGATGAATTTGGTAATCCGCAATGCTTCATTTATCTGTTGATATTGTCGCAAAGTGCCTTTGGCTTTGAACTCAAAAACAATCATTATTTTTACCTTCTCGACCTGAGAGGATTGTATAATATCTTAGGGAGCAACACAATCCCTAAAATTGTTAAATACTCAACTATCCCTTTCTCTGTTCTTGCCCCGCAAGAAATCATTCAAGAGATGTTTCGTATTTAACCGCCTCTCATCCCCAAGCTCCACTCCGTTTCGCATGGGGTCTTCCCGGCAATTAGAGATAAAAGCATGAATAGCGATCGCAACCCCACCCCAACCAACACCCTCTACAGACATGGCGACGTTCTCATCAGACGTATAGCCACCTTACCTGTAGGCGCACAAAAACGTGAAGGTACAACTCTCGCTCACGGTGAAGTAACAGGACATAGCCATCGCATTCAGCAATCCCAGGCTGTGCAATTGTGGGCAAATGGTAACGACTTATTTCTGGAAATCAAACAACCAAGCGCCACCTTAATTCACGAAGAACATCGAGCAATAGAATTACCCCAAGGACTTTACCGAGTCTGGAAACAAAGAGAATACCGTCCTGATGCTTACATAGAGGTAGAGGACTAATGCTCAACATCATGTCCAATGGGCGTGTCCCGAAAAAACCTGTAAAACAACGCCCCGACTCTAACCATGAACCCGTACCACCTGAACGTGGGCGAAAACTGATTTTAGAACATCGCGCCTGGGATGGAATACGCATTTTAGGTCATCTGAATTTAAGTAGTGCAGCCCATCTTTACCAACTTCCAGAAAATCTCACCTGTGAAAGCCTAGATATTACAGACTGTGTAAACTTAACTACACTCCCTCCTGGTCTTCACGTCACTCACTGGATTGAATTAGCTGGTAGCGGTATTACTAACTTACCTGCGGGACATGGTTTCGTTTTGCACTGGCGAGGCTTGCGGGTAACTAATGAAATTGCCTTTGCCTCACACACCCTCTCAGGACAAGAGATACTTAATATCGAGAATGTAGAATTACGCCGTGTACTGATTGAGCGTTTGGGATATGAAACATTTTTACAGCAAGTAGGTGGATTAATCCGCGATCGCGATCAAGATACTGGTGGTGAACGTCAACTTGTCTCCATACCCTTTGAAGATGACGAACCGTTAATGGTATTAAAAGTTACTTGCCCATCAACTGGACACATTCATGTTTTGCGCGTTCCCCCATACATGCAAAGTTGTCATCAAGCAGCCGCCTGGATTGCAGGTTTTAATAATCCAGATGAGTATCATCCAGTGGTGGAAGCTTAGGGAGATGAGGGAGCAGAGGAGCAGAGAAGCAGGGGAGCAGGGGAGAATTTTTCTTGCTTGTCCCCTTGTCCCCCTATCCTCAATCCCTAAACACTAGATTGTAAAAATCGCTTAATGTCACCGCAGGCTATGTAAGATTTGCCATCGGGTGCTGTTTTCACTTCATCAACTACGTACAGCATTCCTTCTTCACGCACTGAACGGGGGAAGCGCATATTCCAATCTGGTTCATAGCCGTCGGAAACTACTCTAGCTCTAAGTTTGCTACCTTCTTTGACACACTGGACTAGAACTCTATTATCTACTGTATCTGTGGTTTCCAAATCAGCAATACTAGCTGGGACTTTGGCGGCTTTACCTGTGCTAACTCGTTGGGATGATCTGCGGGTAACGAAAATATCTGGTTCACCAGGTTGAGTAAGACGGGTAATTATACCTTCTACACGGTAAAAACTACCATCGCTGGAAAGTTCTAGTTTTTCAACCACATAGCGTGCGCCTTCAGCACGAATAGCTCGCGGAAATTGGACGTTCTTGCTAACATCGTAACCGTCAGACTTGACTTTAACCCGCAATTTACCGCCTTCCCGAATACAGTGCAGTTCCACACCAGAACCAACTTCATTCACAACCGACATCGCGTAGACTTCATCGCCAGCTGTGACACCACGCCCAGCCAAATCGCTACGATTGCGGGTCATGGTTTGGTAACTTTGATCTCGCAGTTCTTTTCTCCCAGCATTACCCAAAGCTTTTTGAGCGATGCGACTGGCGAAATACTCTAACTGATCTATTTCCTCAGCGATTTCAAAGTTTTCATTTAATCCTTTATCCTGCAACTCTTTAATTAACTGACGCAAAATTTGTTCCGCTTCTTCATGTCTGCCATGTTCAGCTAAATTTAGGGCAGTTTCTTTGGCTTTAGCAATGGTGAGGCGGCTGAGTTCTAAAATAATATGACTGGAAGATGCGATCGCGGATTCTTCTACAGTACCTACTTTGGCAATAACATCGGCTGTACCAGAAACACTTTGAATTATTTCATCTTGGATAACATCAGCGCTGTAATGCAACTTCATCACAGGTAAATCACCAATGGCTGCGGCTGCTATCTCTAGACTCAACCCCAAAAGTTTATCTTCTCCCTCGTACAGTTCGCCCAAGCTAATCACAGTTTGACCAGTTTCGTTTTGAGTGACTGTAGCCAAACTTAAAGTATCTACAAGGCTGACACCATCAGCTAATTCCAGCGTCACCTTCAGATTTTGACCTACCACCGCTCTCAGACTATCTAGCTCAATGCTAAATACTTCTGTAGCTTCATCAATACTTTGGATAAAGTAGAAATTACCATTGGCGGCTCTGGCCATACCAATTAACAAATCTTCATTGAAGCCTTCGTCAAAACCCAAGGTAGTTGTAGTGATGCCTTCCTCAGCTTTTTTTGCTGATGTCGCTGTGAGTACCTTGGGGTCTTGAATACCCATATTAGCGTGACCATCGGTAAGCAAAAGCACCCGGTTGATTTTTTGCGAATCAAGTTGTGACTTCACATGTTCACACCCTTGTAACCAACCCCCAGATAAGTTGGTAATACCGCCGGCTCTGACTCTGCGAATAGAGGTTTTCAATGCAGATTTATCAGTTACAGCTTGGGGTGGGATCACTGTATCTACTGCATCGTCGTAAACCACCACTGAGAGAATATCGTTAGATTCTAGTTGATCTATGACAGACTCGGCAGCTTTGAGTGCATGATGCAAAGCACCACCAGCCATAGAGCCAGAACGGTCAATTACTAAAGATAAGTTCAGATCACGTCGGGGAGATTCGGCAACATCAGCCCGAAACCGGAGCAGAATATTTGTCTTTAATGAAGAACCTGTAGGTAGAATTGCCTGGTCAAAGTCGTAACTAGTATTAATCATTTTATATAGCCTTCTGAGTTAACTGTATTTAGTTACAAGCCTGATAATGCATGGTTTATCAGTGTTGTTTTTAGTTTACCCAGAAAGCATATTAATCAGTATATAGAGGCGATTTAAAGTAATTATTGTGTCATTGAGTCATTTTTACCATAGTTATTTAGAGGTTGCTGCCAATCAGCTATACATATCCCTTCAGTCTCAAACCGCGATATGTGTTTATGATGACAAAATTGGGACGAAAGGGCCGACTGCAAGGCATTCAGTGCCAAATTAACCCGCAAGAGATCGCACTACCGGAGAAAAAGCAAAGGTGCTTTCTTCATTTTTGGTTAGTTACTACGGATCAATGCTTGGTGGATCAATATTTGGTAAAGGTGCTGATGGTTCTGGAATAAACTTTTGTCTTCGTGGCGTAGGGTTCTTAAATTTAAACTTGTCTAAATTCTTGAATCCAAAATCATCGCCAGAATTTTTCTTTTGACTCATAGGTATTCTCTCAACTAGCATCTGTCTTCTACTAATATATCTTTCCTAACCGGTGATAGTACTAAAGAGTACGGGTTTTCATATCATCGTGAAATGCATCTATACTGACTTCTCTATTAGCAGGAAGTAGTAGTCGCAAAATTGATCGCATCCTTCACCGACATAAACGCTAAAGCACAATCTGTATTTCTATTTCATATTTGCTTTACATTTCTTAAGAATATTTATTAATTTAGATGCACATTGTTTCGCTTTTTCAGTCGTGTCACATTCGCTTGCTAATACCCGTTCTGAAATAGCTCCCTCATGAGTGAGCATATTTAAACGAGCATGGGCTTCTGCGGGTGATTCCCGATGAACAGTATCACCATCAAGCTCAACAATCATTGTTATTCCATCTTTAATAATTAAAAAATCTGGTTCAATACGACGATAATCTTGACCCCCTCGAACAAATACGGCAAGAGGTGCAAAAGGAACTCCAAGCATCTTTAATGCTTGATACAAGTAAATTTCTGGTTGAGAGCGAAATAACAATCCGTCACAAGACTTGCTTGCAATGTTATCTGAGCGAACACGTCCTTGGTTGTTGATACCTTGCCCTTCTATGAAAACTTTCGCTTTCTCTCTCCATTGAGTATCACTTGATAACATCGGGGAAATCGAAACCCCTCTAATGTCCCAACTTTTCATATATGGAGTTAGAACATAGGATGTTTTTCCCAAAATTTCATTTTCTAAGTTCTCTCGCTCATCAGCAATTTGGCTAAATAAATAATCAGGAATTGTTAAATAAAAATGGAAAATTTCAGTTCCACCATTCCAATTGTCATAATCTATACTTTCAATTTTTGCATTTGCCTCTGTGAGTATTGCGACTTGCTTTGTACAACCATCATTTGCAAACAGGTTGGTCAAAGTTGCTAGTAAGGGGTCTAAATTATTAAAATCAAATTCCATATTTAAATAATAATTAATTGCATAACCTCTAAAAAACATATTCTAGACATTTTGTCTATTAAAGCTTTATAGTTTTCAACTTCAATATGTTTTCCTTCAGCTTTGCTATTTTTAGCATAAAAAATTTATCAAACAACTCCGTTATATTTCGTATTTTTTATTGATAACCTCATAAAAAACTAATACAGATGCTATTATCAGAAGTTCTCAAAAATTTTCTACCCAAGCCATTACCATGCAAGAATGATGCGCGCTAATAGTTACCTCTAAGCTTTAGATATCAACTTTTCAGTTAACCAAACAAATTTTTTCTGACTTTTTTCTTACTTCTGCCAAAAACCATCAGTAAATCTATCAATATTACTTCTTAGCATTGATTGAAATCTATGTCAGGCGATCGCCTCAAGCCCACAGATCCGTGCCATCGCAACTACCAATCAAAACTACCTTGCTATTCTTCGGTGTTAAAGTAATTAATAATGATAACGGGCTTGTAAAAAATTGATTTCATTATTTTTAACGAGGTACACAATTCTATGTTCCTGTGTTAATCGACGAAACCAAGTATTAGCATCCAGGTATTTTAATGGTTCAGGCTTACCTTTGCCTTTAAAAGGATCTCGGCAAACCTCGTCAACGAGATCCAAAGCTCGGATTGCAACTCGCTGATCAGTTTCAACCCAAAATTTTAGGTCTTCTAAAAACTCAGGCTGAAACACTGTTTTTCTTCGCTTTGGAATTTCTGGCGCTTCTTCTTTTGGTTGGCTTTTGAGATTCTTCCTTTTTGTCAAATCCTAACTCCTGACGAAGATCGTCCAAGCTTTGAGACTCCACAACACCTGATTTAGCTCGATTTAAAGCTGTTAAAAGACGTTCAGCATTACGCGGTGAACGTAAAAGATGAGCCGTTTCCAAAAGGCTAGAAAGTTCATCCACAGGTATTAAAGCAACATTTTCAGCGTTTCGACGTGTAATAACCACGAAATCACGTTCTGAAGTAACTTTTTGGCATAATTCAGACAAACGCTCTCGTGCTTGTGTGTAAGTGTAAGTGGCGTTATTGGAAACCATAAGTATTAAAAGCTCCCCTTTTGTACTTTTAAATCAAGTACATTATTGCTCTAATTGTACAGACTTTCTGTACAGGTCGATACTTTGATAGTAACATAACAACAAAAAGAATCGCTGCTGCAAGCAGATCGCCTGTCTTTGTTCAAACTAAACTATGACCTTTACCATGCAAAATCGGCATAGTAAATAATCCCCAAGCCACACCCGTAATCAAACCGAAGGGAGTCACTAGATAATTATTAAAATCCCATAACCCAAACACCTGGGCCGACAATTCCAAAGGATAAGCCATCATCAACACACTAGCCAGCGCCGCACCATTCCAGCCATACTGACTCAACCAATAAAAACCCTTACCACCAGTCACCCCATACAACAATCGAGTAATTAGCAACCCCGTCACAGTACCATAGCAGCGCATACATACAGCCATAATAAACGGGGGAGCTAAACCAAGTCCCATATCTGGTTGCGGACACACATGATTACCCATGAAATAAATAATGTCCGCAATCCTTCCCAGCAAAAACACATTAGACGCAGCCAAAAAAGGAGCAAGGAGCGGGCCAAAAACCATCCCCACCAGCATAAAGTCAGCCACAAAACTGACCCAATTAACCTGCAACTCATCTTGAAAATCTACCCTTACCATTCTCTTTCTCTGCGTCCTCTGCGTCTTGGTGAAGCAGTCCGGTCTTGGGGGTTTCCCCCATGAGGAACTGCTGAACCCGTAGGGCGGTTCGTTTCCTAACCTACATTAGCAACATAGGGACTTGTCAACTTATCCAACTGCTGAATCAATAGACTGAGGAACAAACCCACATCAGTCACCACACCCACCGATTCCACAGAACCGCGATCGCTTAACTTAGTGACCACAGCTGGATTAATATCGACACAGACCATTTTCACCCCAGCCGGAGTCATATTCCCCACCCCAATGGAGTGCAACATCGATGACAACATCAAAATCATCTCCGCACCCTCAATCTGTTTGGCGTATTCCTCCTGGGCTGTAATCAAATTCATTTCGGTATCAGGTAAAGGCCCGTCATCCCGAATGGAACCGGCTAAAACAAAAGGTATATTATTCGAGACACACTCATACATCACGCCACTTTTAATTAATCCCGCCTCCACAGCTTTAGTAATACTGCCATAACGACGGATAGTATTAATTACCTTGAGATGATGGCGGTGTCCACCACGCACAGCGACACCCCGCTTCATGTCCATCCCCAAGGATGTCCCCATCATATTTTGCTCGATGTCATGGACTGCGATCGCATTACCACCCAACAGTGCTTGTACATATCCTTCGCGAATTAACTGCGCTAGGTGTTCACCACCACCAGTATGAATTACCACAGGCCCTGCTGTGACAACTACCTTACCGCCAGCATCACGAATTTTACGTAATTCCCAAGCTACTTGTTCAACGACTAATTCCACACGCCGTTCGCTAGAAACTCCCGCTGACATAAAGCTGAATTCTTGGGAATTCCGCTGTTCCCGTGATTCTGTTTTGCGGATGGTGCGGATACCTAATACATCGACAACTACCCGGTCATCTACTTCTAGATCGCGTAAAATTTTACACCTTGCTACTAGACCATTGGGACTTTGAGTAATGGCGATCGCCCCATCCATGCGTTGATTTTGTACCTTCACCCATTCACCGTTAATCCGCACTTCTGTGGGATAAATCGTACTCACGTAAAAATCATCAGGAGCAACCCCATTTTGGATCACAGGTTCTAGTTTGGCATCCCGTTCATCGTGGGGCAAATCTACCGCACCCAAATCGATTAACTCAGAGATAATTTCTTCCATCACCTCATGGGAAGGCGCTGACACTCTCACCTCAGCGGCTGAAGTGCTTTGCCGTTGTTCTCCCAAGTTGAAATTCATCACTTGGAAGCTACCCCCAGCATCCACAATCAAATCCAAAGCCCGATTAATCAAACCAGAGTCGAGTAAATGCCCTTCTATACGAATAATTCGGCTTTCTACCGAGACATTGGCATGGATTTCTGCATGTAGCGGTTCCGTTACCCGCAGGGTGAGACATTTAGCTGCACCACCAGCTTTGAGAAATTCAGTCAATGGCGTTTCAATGACTCGGAAGCCCACATCTGCTAAACGTGTTTTTAAAGCATTGCTAGCCTTGTTCATGATGACGATGCTTTCCACATTCACCGTGTTGCAGGCAAAGTTGACAGCATCGGCTTCGGTAATCGCTATCCGCTTTTCTGGTGCGACACGCATTTCGATTAAGCGGTTAGAATAGGCATCAAAAGCGCCAGGATAATACAATAAATAGCCGTTAGCTAAAGGACAGAAGCAGGTATCTAGGTGGTAGAACCGCTCATCAATTAGGCGCAGGGAAAGCACCTCAATATCTAGCCATTTAGCTAAATAAGGGTGAGAATCTAATTCAGAACGAAAGCCGTATCCTGCCCATAGCCAACGTCCTTCTCGATCTAACAGTGCATCTCCTGCACCTTCAAATGGTAGGTCTTTAGGCAGTAAATTAACTGTGTAACCGTTCTCTTCAAACCAGTTGTTGAAGAAAGGTTCTTCGCCCTGACGTTCTTTATGCAAAAAGCGGCTGAGGACAACATTATCTCCTAATACCAAGCCAGCATTGGCAGTAAACACCATATCTGGCCAACCAATTTGGGGTGGTACTAAATCTACAATGGCGTGTTGTGTAAGGATGTGGTAGAGTTTCTGCCACTGTTCGACGGCGCGATCGCGCGATGACTTGTGAATATTCCCTTCCATCCAGGGATTGATTACATAGTCCACATCGTAGTGGTCAGGGGCGCACATCAAAAAGCGAATCAGGGAAGTCATAAAAAATATTACAAGCGTTTAGATGCTATAAGCCTACTTCGGATACAGACTTTTACTAGTTCTAGTTTTGTAAAACCAGCTATTAACCGATACTTTCTATCTTTTGATAGTTCTCAGGTGACACACAGGCTCCGCTCTTATTCTATCTCAATGGAGCAAGAGGACTCCCGGCAAGCTAACGCTGTGCCGGAGAGATGAAAGTTGATAATTATTTTAAATAAAGCTGAATCGTACACATTAGTTTATAGGGTTGATAGGCAACTAATTTAGCGATATAAATTAAGCTGTAACTACAGAAAATGCTTACAATTATCAGGTAAAASCCACCATAGTAGGATTACGGAAATAATTTGCCTATTTCGCTTGATATTTTGAGCTAGTACGTTTTMARATAGCTAAATWARTGATAATAGGTAGCAATAGRCTATGAGCTTTTCTGGAATTACTGTCAAACATCGTTCCCAAGAAGTTGAGGCTCTCAAGTCGTTTCTGATTTACAGTCTRATTGGTTCRTTAGCGCTACATATTGGCGTATTRGCCTCAGGCATAGGAAATTTGTTGGTGAGAACRCCTGAAGAAGAATATGCACCAATAGARWTAGCYATTATTGATCCTSCTACTGAAGAACCCGAAAAACCACCCGAAGTAATTCCAGAAGARACAAAACCACCCCAACCGCGCCCAATTACCAGTAGCGAAATTCCAGTTAGTCCGGCKAGAACAGAAGTTGTGCGGGAATCCCCMCYACAGACTACGCCTCAGCCTCCCGTAGTTGCTGCAAAACAACCCCTCGTAACACCACCAGAACCCAAGGTTGAGAGTGTAGAAAAGCCTCCAGTTCAACCGCAAACAGTTCAACCACAAACAGTTCAACCACAACCACAACCAAGCACAACAACCACCGAAAAGCCAGAGCCTACTAATGTGCCACGCCAGGAAGCTGTAGCCAAGTTAGAATCTTTACTAACTTCAGAATCATCACCATCAACAATTGCTGTTGCTCCCACTAATCAAGGTAACGAGAAATTGAGGGAGTCTTTAAGCGGCTTAAGAGATTCTAGAGCTACTCAAAGTAGTAATACTAATACAGTAGATA
>JAKOMP010000019.1 GCA_022241785.1 Cyanocohniella sp. LLY
GAGGAGAATAAATGTCATTGCGAGGAGGAACGACGTTCGCGTAGCGTGTCGCTTTGCGACTCAGCAATCGCAAAGTCTCGCACTAAGAATAAAACCATGCGATTGCTAGAGCCTCCGGCACGCTACGCGAACACTCCACTTCGTTGCGTTCGCAATGACATTCAAAAAAGTGGGATGCTCCCATTCTAATGTCCAAGCTTCTAGATCAAATTTGATATCCCTACCTAGCTGTTTGAAACAGGCTGCTAAAGCCAGCCACGGTTTAATAAAAGCTTCATCGAAGGCATCCCCATCATATTTATCTAGCAAAACTCCCAAATCTAAGCGGAAAAATTTAGCGCTTTCTTCCTGATTTGGAAAATAATATAGGTAATTTAATCCTTGATTTGTCGCACTATGTAAATCAATCAAGTAATCTGCATCTAAACTCAGATATTGGAGTTTGTAGCTAAACTGATCAGTGTAAGGTATGCTACTAGGAGAATGAACTTTTTCGGAAACTTTCCTAAATTCTTGCTGAATTTTCGTTAAATAATTTTTTCGGACGACATCTTGATGAAGATGAAGTTGAGATTTAGCAAAAGCGACTAAATCATTAGTTTCTTTCTCGTAATCCCAAAAAATGCGATTCCAATCTCTAGCTTCGTAGAAACAAAATCGCCCTGGGGAAAAAACATGAGAACGTTCGTTAGTTCCCATAGGATTACAAACTGGAACTAACCAAATTTCCCCAATTAATTCAGTCTCATTGAGGGTTAATAGAAATTCAATTAGTTGGTGAATAACGGCATTACCAGCAATTTCTGCCCCGTGTAAATTCGCTTGAATATAAACTTTTTTTCCTGGATGCTTGCCAATGAATTTGTATACTTGAAGAGACAGGCGATCGCCTGAAGCCATTTGGCGTAAAAAAACCGTTTCAATAATCGGAATCATAACCATATAACTCCTTTTTTTTACCAATAAATATTTAGTATATAATTAATTAACCAAATACCAGGCTTTAGCAATCTGTATAATTAAAGTAGTGGCAATCAAAAATTACGCAATTGATTTATATAATATCATTAATTGAACACTTAATAAAGTTAATTTTTATTCCATAAACTGAACCTCAATGTGGCAATCAAGCAGTATAAAAATCACCAACAATCATCAAAATTCATTAAATTTTTTGAGTTTAACGAAATGTTTGACCAGAAACTTTCTCTATGAAGTAGACCTTCTAAGAATTGCTGCCAGCTTGAAGCAGGAGCAAAAACAGAAAAGGACACTAGGACAGTTTTTAACTCCTGCTCCCGTAGCAGAATTAATGACGGGAATGTTTAATAAACTTAATCTTTCTCAAATATCCTTAATTGATGCAGGAGCAGGATCTGGGTCATTACTTGCAGCCTTTGTGGCTAAACTTTGTACTCAGCAGCAACGTCCAGACAATTTAGAAATTGTTGCTTATGAAATTGATCCTTTCCTAATTAAATATTTGCATCAAACATTAGAATTATGTGCAAAAGAATGTCAAAGAGTAGGTATTTCTTTAAATTACGAAATTCGAGAAAAAGACTTTATTGAGGATGCTGTCAGGCTTCTTCAGCCTAGTTTGTTTGATCATTCTGACAATTTAAGATTTACACACGCTATTATTAATCCCCCATATTTAAAAATTAATGCTCATTCTCAGGTTCGTACTTTGTTACGTTCTCTGGGTTTAGAAACCAGCAATCTCTATTCAGGTTTTATAGCTGCTACATCTCAACTTCTCCAATCAGGGGGGGAGCTTGTAGCTATTTCGCCACGTAGTTTTTGTAATGGGCCATATTTTAAGGATTTCCGAAAAATGTTTTTGGCAATGATGGCTTTAGAAAAGATACATCTTTTTGAATCTCGACAAGAAAGTTTTAGTGATGATGAGGTTTTGCAGGAGACAATCATTATTCATGCTACAAAACAAAAACAGAAATTTGACACCGTACTCATCACAACAAGTAGGAGTACTGAAGATGATTTTATTATGTCTAATAACTTGGCTTATGGGGAGGTAGTCCACTCCAACGACTCGCAACAATTCATTCGCATTATTCCAGATACATTAAGTCAGCAGGTAGTTCAACAAATAGCAAATTTTACTTGCACATTAAAAGACATCGGCTTAACAGTATCAACGGGACGTGTTGTAGATTTTCGCGTAAAAGAATATCTGCGTTTAAACCTAGAAAAAGACAGTCTTCCTTTAATTTATCCAGTAAATTTATTTAAAGGATATGTAGAATATCCTCAAACAACGAGGAAATCTCAAGCCTTAGTATATACAGAAAAAACCGCTTCACTTCTAGTACCGAATGAACATTATGTTTTGACTAAACGCTTCTCTCCAAAAGAGGAAAAAAAACGAGTGGTAGCTGCTGTATATAATGCTAACCAAATGTGTTATCCCTGGGTAGGTTTTGAAAATCATCTGAATTATTTTCACCAGGAAGGAAAAGGACTTAATCTTACCCTAGCACGCGGTCTTGCTGCCTATCTTAACTCAACCCTCATCGATACATTTTTTCGATTATTTAATGGTCATACTCAAGTTAATGCAACTGATTTACAAAATCTAAAATACCCTAAAATAGAACAACTTATATCCCTGGGAGGACGAATTGGAGAAAATTTTCCATCACAGAGGGAAATTGATGAACTTATGGAAGAGGAATTACTGAGTATGACAAATCAGTCGGAAAACAATTTTTTAATAATCAAAACTCGTATTGATGAAGCACTGCAAATATTAGTTGAACTTGAGCTTCCCAAGGCACAACTCAATGAATGTTCAGCATTGACCCTTCTGGCTTTACTTGCTTTGAAGCCCACTGATTCATGGAAAACTGCTGCATCTCCGTTGATGGGAATCACACCAATGATGGAATTTATGGCACAGTACTATGGCAAAACATATAAACCGAATACTCGTGAAACTGTTCGTCGCCAAACAATCCATCAATTCTTAGACGCGACTTTAGTTATTGCCAATCCTGATGTTCCTGAACGTCCTATTAATAGTCCAAAGACAGTATATCAGATTGAAGAAAGTGCGCTGGAATTACTACGCACTTATGGAACTAATGAGTGGAAAAAGAGCCTTCGCACTTATCTTTCTTCAGTTGAAAGTTTGAAAAAACAATATGCTCAAGAGCGCGAACTATTACGTATTCCTATAATAGTTGAAGGAGAGTTAAAAACTTTATCACCAGGTGGACAGAATATTCTGATTGAAAAGATTATTAAGGAGTTTGCACAACGGTTTACACCTGGAGGAAAACTGATTTATGTTGGTGATACTGATGAAAAATTTGCGTATTTTAATGAAATCGCATTAAAAAATTTAGGTGTTACTATCAATTCTCATGGTAAAATGCCTGATGTGATTATCCATCACATAAACAATGATTGGCTAGTCTTAATTGAAGCTGTCACTTCTCATGGCCCAATTAATCCTAAGAGAAAGAAAGAACTTGCAACTCTCTTTGCTAATACAAAAATTCCCCTGGTAATGGTAACTACATTTCTGAGCCGTAAAGCTATGGTTGAGTATTTGGCAGAAGTGGCGTGGGAAACAGATGTCTGGGTTGCGGAAGATGCTACCCACCTGATTCATTTTAATGGTGAGTATTTGTTACAGGCTTATAAGGTAGATAAAAATTCTGACTCAGAATAACCACAAACCGAATCATTTTATTTGATATAGTTTCCCCCCAGTCCAACTTTTCGAGCCAACGTCCGCGCAGTGGTACTAGTCCAACTGACTAGGTGTCATTTCTACTTTTGCTGGTGATAGCGGTGGACGCAGACATAAATAAATTAAGGGGCCAAATAATGGGATTAAGGAGGTTAACCAGAAAACTGGCTGATTTTTCCAACCGCGACGTGCCATATCATCTCCTAGTAATGAGGGAAATAATAGACACAGCAGACAGAAATCTAAACTCATGACATGGATGAAACGGCTGGTTTGCCACTGCTGCACAAAATCGCCCCAATCGCCTTGTAAACCGTAAGCAACTAAAATCGCTGCGGCTATAGTCAAGACAATACCAGTGATGCGAGAATCTAGAAATTTGAGCAAGAGATTTTTTTGCCCAACAAACTCTTGATTGGGATTTCGGAGAATTAAATAAGGCAAAAGGGCAAAAGCACCAACGGCAAAAGCAGCAGTAGCGAAAGGCCAAGCTAGTATTTTTTGACTTCTACCATCAATAAATAATACTGCACTGTAGATGAGAGGCCAGATGCCCATGACATTGAATAGGGCAATGACTAGAGGGTTAATACCTTGCCATTGTCCCATAGATAGGTTTTGGATCAACTCAAATGTATTTGGTTGATCGGGAGGTGCAAAAATAAATGCATAGGTAATAAATCCTAGCCATAGCACCCCAAAAGTAATTTTTCTGAGCATCTTCTCAACAAATTAACTAAAAGCTTCCGAGAGGTAATCAGCTGCTGCTGCTACCACTGCGATCGCACCTTCGTAATCTAGGCGTGTCGGCCCTAATACTCCCACACTTCCGACAGGTAGTAAACCCCGGCGATAGGTAGAAGAAATCAAAGTACAGGTACGTATCGGCTCTAGTGGGTTTTCGGCTCCAATGCGAACGGTTACCCTGGACTTACCAGCCTCTTCTGTCTCCGGTTCCTCAAAGATTAATCGCCATAGCTGGTCTTGTTCTTCTTCCAGCAGGTGGATAATTGTCTGTACTTGCTGTAATTGAGAAAATTCTGGCTGACGCAACACCTCGGCTACACCCCGAACCATAATTTGGGTGGTATTTGGTGCTAGAGTGCGTCGGGTTAATTCGGCAACTGAATTTTTCAAAAATTCACCATAACGCTGGAACTCTTGATCTAATTCGCTCCAGTCTAAACTAGCTAATTCTAATAAACTCCGGCCCCGCAAATGGGTATTCAAAAAGTTAGAGACAATTTGCAATTCATGGTCTATCACCTCTGGATCTGGTTGTGTTTCTACATTAACTGGTGATAAATCCATCAACCTAGAATGAGTTTCGTAAGCATCCGTCACCACAATCAGCATGATTCGTCCGACTTCAATTTGCATCAATTGCAAATGTCGCAAAGTTGCTGTGTTGGTTTGCGGCATGGTAATCAAGCTAATGCAACCACTCAAAGTTGCTAAAATTTGTGCAGCTCCTTGTAATGTGGCTTCCAAACTCCAATCTTCCCATTGCAGACGCTGTTGCAGTGCTAATTCTACTTCTTTAGTTAAAAATTCCGTGCGCGTAACGTCTCGTAAAGAAGGTGTAATTAGCTGGTCAACATAAATGCGATAGCCTGAGTCCGAAGGTACTCTGCCGGCGGATGTGTGTGGTTGGTAAAGTAACCCAGATTTCTCTAAGACACCCATCACATTGCGAATTGTGGCTGAACTCACACCCAGGTCGTACTCCTCGACCAACGCTTTTGAACCAACCGGCTCTGCCGTAGCGATGTAGTGACGTACCGTTGCCCAAAGTATATGCTGTTGTCGATTTGTCAACTGGACTTCCATAGGATATGTTTTGCTGAACGCAAATTTTAATCAAACTTTAAAAAAATTTGGGATTTGAAAGCCAAAAAGTTAAATAATAATTAATTAAGATAGCAAGTTATATAATTTTATTGTAGTTGCGAAAGGTAAAGTTCTGTGATTAGTGTTGCTATAGCTTGACTGTTGTTAACCACGATAAGTTCGCTGGATCTGATTATTAGGAGTTTTTCCGTATTTTTGCAGCTTCTTTTCCAAAAAGCTGTATTTTATACTACTACTTTTTAGTAGAAGTTAATATATATAGCTTCAGTAAATGTACCCTGATATACAGATTGAGGAATTTTAACCCTAATAATTTCCTGAAATATTAGGGTATCAAAGATAGCACTGTTGAGATGGTGTTACTATGACATCTCAACAATTTGGTCAGCTAATATTGGGGAACTGAAGAGTCAACTAATAGAGAATAGGCATCAATCCCACCAGCAATATTTTTCACATTTGTGAAACCTTGAACCATTAACCACTGACACATTTGGGCAGAACGAATGCCGTGGTGACAAAGCACGAGGGTTTCCGCTTGGGGATTGAACATCGTCGGAACTTGATCGCCCCATTCCACAAATTCGCTCAGGGGTAAGTTAACAAAGCCTTCAATGCTCGCGATAGCTAATTCTTGCGGTTCGCGCACATCTACTAACTGAATAGTTGCATCATTAGAAGACAGACGTTGCGCCAGTTCCTCTACACTAATCTGAGTAATGCTTAGACCAGAAGGATTCCCTGTCATGCGTTTTTTGTAAACAACCTTATCTTCCTTATGGTGACAGAAAATTCTTCCCCTAGCATGAGCATCTATTACTAGGGGAGTGGGGAGTGTACTTCTCTACGAGACGCTGCGCGAACGACTGCGCTCAGTAACCGGGGAGTGGGGAGTGGGGAGTGGGGAGTAGGGGGGAAAGACTTTGCAGTATTACTGTCATCTTTTTTCTTTTCTTCTTAGTCACCACTTCCAACAAATGAGGCTTTCTGGTTAAATGGCTGTAAAACTGCTGGTTTAGTATGTCTAATGTAAGTAGTCAACGTTCATTATTTGGTTTCTTGGTTGCAGGAGCGATCGCTTTGCTAGTTGCGATCGCCGGTTTTTGGTTTTTCGCTAGAAGTCCGGCTAGATTGGCTTCTAGTTCCCAGCCTGGTGCTGCCATATTTGTGTCGAAACTGGCTCCGGTGATGGTTTCTTTGCTGGCGAATCCTGATAAATTACAGGCTTTGGAGCGTGAAGGAGAGTTATCTCAGATCAAAACTAGTTTATTTGCTAAGAGTGGCATCGATTACAAACAAGATATTCAACCCTGGCTAGGAAATGAAATTACTCTTTCTGTGACTACCTTGGATATTGACCGCGATGCGGAGAATGGCAAGCAACCAGGGTATCTTATGGCACTAGCCACTGATAAACCAGAGAAAAGTCGCGAGTTTTTAGATTTGTTGTTTTCTCGGCGGGTGTTATCTGGTGCCAACTTGGCTGTTGAACAATATGAAGGCGCAAAGCTGATTTATGACGATTCCCTACCACAGCAGGATGCCCTTGCTGGTGCAGTTGTGGATGGCTTTGTATTGTTTGCCAATGATCCTAAGGTGCTGCGAGATGCGATTAATAATGTCCAAGCACCTGATCTGAATTTGAGTAGTTCCCCCCAATACCAAAAAGCTGTCGAAAAATTGCCCCAGTCAGCCTTTGCTACGACTTTTTTTAATCTGCCGATTTTGGCAGAATGGCAAGGTTTAGAATTACCCGAAGCCACCTATGATAGTCAAATTATTTCTTTGTCGTTGAACTCCAAGGGCATTCTGGCAGAAACTAACTTTTTGACGAACTCGGAAATTCTGCCTTTATCCCCAACCCTAGATAAACCTGTAGGAGCATTAGAGTATGTTCCTGCGGCTGCAAGTATGGTAATTGCTAGTTCTGATTTACAAAATTTGGGTAATAGTGATTTAGCCCAAGTGTGGACACAGGTGAAAACAGCCGTATCTGGTTCTGGGACAGATATTATTTCCAGATTGGTACAACCACTGACAGAACTACAGAAAACCAAGGATATTAACTTGGCAGAAGATATATTTAGCTGGGTAAAAGGAGAATACGCCTTAGCATTGTTACCCCAAGAAGGACAAAGTAATCCTGATTGGATTTTTGTGGTCGAAAGATTAGAAAATGTACCAGAAGGTATATCTCATTTAGATGCGATCGCTTCAGATCATGGGCTAAATATTAGTTCTTTCAACTTGAATCAACAAAAAATTTCCGCCTGGACGGAGTTAAGGGCGGCGACTCAACAAACCGATACCAAAAAACGTCCCACCTTTGCCATTGAGGCTAAAGTCCAGGGAGTACATACCACTCTGGGAGATTACGAAATTTTCGCCTCCAACTTGGAAACGTTAAACGAAGTAATTACAGCCAAGAAAAATTCTTTGATTAACGATCGCAATTTCCAAGACAGTATCGCGGCTATTCCCCAACCCAATCAAGGGTATATATATCTGGACTGGCAAAAAAGCCAAACTCTGTTAGAGCGTCAACTACCGATTCTCAAGCTAGTAGAAGTAGTTGGTAAACCCATTTTTAACAACCTGCGATCGCTGACTGTTAGTAGTTATGGTCATGATACAGGATTGCTTAAAGGCGATGTGTTATTCCGATTCCATAACTGATAAATTCTCTGGGAGGGAAAAATACTAGAAATATTTTTAGGAACTGGAAAAGTAGCTAATATCAGGAATTAACACTCTTGTAGCCAGCAAAACAAGCTTACTCACCCTGAGCCATATACCTAAAACGTAGTTATTGCTACATACACTAGCAATAACCACATATACCATTAGAAAAAACTTGCACTCAAACTAAGTTCAGGACAAATACTTGTTCTGCTGGTTGGTCTTGGCATTTCATCACCAGACATGCAAATGATCTATCGAGAATTAAGTAATTGTGCTGTTTTACTTAGTAGTTCTGCTCACACATACTAGGGAGATAAAAAATTATCCCACAAGGCCGAGGCAGGTATTGACAAAAATCTGCCATTATGCAAAATAAGCGAAACGCAAAGGAGTTTGCTATGCAGCGACAAATGTGCTGGTTATCTAAGTCCGGCAGTGATGGAGAGAAAATTTTGCATTTGCAAGCCTCACCTAATCAGCCTTGGCGACCCTACACAGCTTTTCCTCAATTTGCAGTACCAGATTACCAAATCCCTGGTGGCTCAAAAGGTTGGGCAACTTATCAAAAACTTCTGAAAGCAGGCTGGACTCTAGTACATAGCGCACGGGCAAACGAATTTGGTAGCAGCAGCTATGTCGAATCAAGACTGCAAAATTCATAATTTACCATCCTCTGGGGAAACCTTCACCGCGAGGATCGGCGGCACCTTCTAAATTGCCGTCTTTGGTGACAACGATCGCGTTAGCATTACCCCAAGAATTAATCTCATTAATATTGTGTCCGCGACGGCTTAACTCTTGCAAAGTTAGTGCATCTAATCCCCAACGTTCCACACGTAAATTATCGGGTAACCACTGATGATGTATGCGGGAAACGGACACAGCAGCCCCAATATCCATTTCGTATTCCAGCACATTCAGGATAATTTGTAATACCTGAGTGATGATGGTGCTACCACCAGGAGTACCCACCGCCATCCGCAGGCGGCCATTCTCCGTGATCATTGTCGGAGTCATACTAGATAAAGGAGTTTTGCGAGGTGCGATCGCATTAGCTTCATTACCTATTAAACCAAAAGCATTTGGCACTCCTGGTGCAACAGCAAAGTCATCCATTTCGTTGTTGAGAATAATCCCTGTCCCTGGTGTGACGACACTGGCACCAAAGCCTAAGTTAATGGTGAATGTGAGACTGATAGCATTACGTTGTGCATCGACAACGGTTAAATGACTGGTTTCAGGAGATTCACTTTTAATGAAAGTGGGAATAGGGAATAGGGAGTGGGGAGTGGGGAAAGAGTTGAAATTTCCTGGCTGAACTTGGGATGCCGGTTTCGCCACTTCCATATCAATTTCTTGACGGCGTTTTTGGGCATATTCTGGACTGATTAGTTGTTGTACAGGGACTTTGACAAAATCGGGATCACCTAAATGTACTGAGCGATCAGCATAAGCAATCTTCATGGCTTCGATCATTAAATGCAAAGCATCGGGATGACGCCAACCTAAAGACTTGAAATCAGTTTCACCAATAATATTTAACATCTGCAATAAATGAACACCCCCCGATGAAGGTGGTGGCATTGAGCAGATTTTTGCTTGACGGAACTTTCCACACACAGGAGTCCGCCAAATTGGTCTATAAGCTTTGAGGTCTTCTAGGGTAATTAAACCACCATTTTTGGCCATATCAGAGGCGATCGCCCAAGCAATACCACCTGTGTAAAAACTTTGGGGATTACGAGCAATTTCTGTGAAAGTCCGAGCCAAATCATGCTGTACCAGTCTTTCTCCTGGTTGATAAAACTCATTATTACGAGTGAAAATTTCCCGCCCTGCTGGATTGTCGAAAATTGGGTGTCTGGGAGACTCACTGACTTGTAGATAACGAGGAGAGAGAATACGGCGGAGAATATAACCATCTTTAGCTAAAGCGATCGCAGGTTTCACCACCTCTTGCCAAGGTAAATTACCATAACGACGATGCACTTCATACATACCGGCCACAGTCCCTGGTGTCGCCACCGCCAAATGACCATTGACACTTGCATTGGGACGCACATTACCTGCTGCATCCAGGTACATATCTTTTGTGGCTTTGATGGGTGCGCGTTCCCGAAAATCTAGCGCTTTGATTTCACCAGTTTCCCCAGAATGCATCAATAAAAATCCGCCACCACCAATTCCTGCTGAAAAAGGCTCAACTACAGAAATAGCAAAAGTTGTAGCTACTGCTGCATCAATAGCATTACCACCCTGACGCAACATCGCAATTCCCGCATCACTGGCGAGGGGATGTGCTGAAACAACCATTCCCTTTTGGCTGCGTAGAGGTACTGTAATAGTTGCTACTGCTGCTTGGTTGCACAAGACAACGCCAAAGGAAAAGACAGTGATAGCAATGCGTCGGGATTTAGTAAAAATACCCATTTTATAATTTTTTCAGTAATTATTGATTACTTTAACGCCGTGTGCGACTTTCTCTCAGACCTAACCCCCAACCCCTTCCCTACAAGGGAAGGGAGCAAGAATCAAAGCCTCTCTCCGTTTCGTTTCGGGGAGAGGAATGGAAGCGGGGTTTCAAGAATAAGTCGCACATCGCGTTACTTTTAGATACTGTCACCTTTTCGTTCTTTTTCAGCAAGCCCTAGTAGACTGACACCGCTACAATAGTGTATTAGATATAGGTTGGTTTGACGTAGGAAACCCAAAATCATTGGCAGCGTTGGGTTTTGCAAAATCTCAACTACAATTTTTTTGCACGAATTTATGCGATCGCTCATAGCAAATAACAGCGAAATATCACCAGTAGTAGAGATTTAAGCCATTATTTGATGAAGGTTCGTAAAAATGACACAGGAATTAACTGACCTCAGAAATAGCATTTTACAAGGACGTTACGCAGATGCTTTGGCAATTGTGGATGAGTTAGAGGGGATGAGTAAGCAAGCAGTTTTGCGTAATATCCAGTCTTATGTAAATATCTTGTTAATTCATTTAATTAAAAATCAAATAGAACAGCGATTAACAAATTCTTGGGTGGCATCTATTCGCAACTCGATCCGAGAAATTCAAAAACTGAATACCAAAGAAAATAAAACATCCTATTATGTCAATCAAGATGAATGGGAAATATTGATAGTAGAGGAAGTAATTGAAGATGCTATAGCTGATGCCAGTGTGGAAGTAATGAATGGTAAATATAATCAATTTCAACTAGCTAAAATTATCAAGAGAACTGAGTTAATTGAAACCGCTTTAAAATTTTTAGCTCTTACTTATTCTTATGCAGCAAAAGAAATCCCTACAATTGTGGCAGAAACAATAACTCAGTTACCTGGTGGCGAAGATTGGCAAGCAGGAAGATGGTGAAAAAGCAGGGGGGCAGGGGGCAGGGGAGAAAAACCACCCACAAGGAGGAGCCACTGCGGTGGAAGGGTTTCCCGACTTGAGTGGACTGGCGTCAAGTGGCGTTGGGGCTTCTCTACGAGACGCTGCGCGTAGCTTGCTTCTCCGTAGGAGTACAACCACCAGAGCAAGGGAGCTATCGCCCACAATTCCACTCGGCTTTAAACCTTATCTTTTGGTAAACAATGACACAAGAATTAACTGACCTCAGAAATAGCATTTTACAAGGACGTTACGCAGATGCTTTGGCAATTGTGGATGAGTTAGAGGGGATGAGTAAGCAAGCAGTTTTGCGTAATATCCAGTCTTATGTAAATATCTTGTTAATTCATTTAATTAAAAATCAAATAGAACAGCGATTAACAAATTCTTGGATGGCATCTATTCGCAACTCAATCCGAGAAATTCAAAAGCTGAATACCAAAGAAAATAAAATATCCTATTATGTCAATCAAGATGAATGGGAAATGTTGATATTAGAAGAAGTAATTGAGGATGCCATCTCTGATGCCAGTGTGGAAGTAATGAATGGTAAATATACGCGCTCTCAATTATCAGCCATTGTGGATAAAAACCAATTGATAACTAGAGCAATTCAATTTCTTGATTTAACTTATTCCTATTCGGCCAAGGAATTACCAACAATTATGGATAATTATCTAATTCACTTACCTGGAGGAGAAATTTGGCGTTAGAAAATACCTAATAAGTTGATAAACTTAAGCTAAGTCCTGGCAAGACATTTTCACCAGACAACACTCTAGGCAAATCTTGCACTTCTACGTTTTTTCCTGAGCGATAAATTTCTACTTGCTGCTGTTGAGGGTTAATTAACCATCCCAAATTTACCCCTGCATCCCTGTATTCCTGCATTTTCTGACGCAGAGTTGCTAAATCATCGGTAGCTGACCTTAATTCCATGACAAAATCTGGTGCTATAGGAGGAAATTTACGTTTTTGTTCAGGAGTAAGAGCTTCCCATCGTTCACGTTTTATCCACGCTGCATCAGGAGAAAGGTCTGCACCATTAGGTAATTTAAATATAGTCGAAGAACTAAAAGTGTAGCCGAGTTTTGTTTGTCGATTCCAGATTCCCAAATCAATAATTAAATCAGCTTCTCGATTCCCGCTTTCTCCTCCCACAGGTGGCATAATAATTAATTCTCCGGTAGCTGTCCGCTCAAATTTTAACTCCTGATTATTTTGGCATAGCTGATAAAACTGTTCGTCTGTGAGAGCAACGGTATCTAAGTTTAACTTTAAAGGACTAGTAACCATATAAATCACCTACTATAAATTGAGCGATAGGGCGGGATATTCCCACCCTAATCATCATTTATCCAAAATGTTTGATAATTGCGTCGGCAAATTCAGAACACTTTAAAGGCTCTACTGGTGGTTCTAGCAACCTGGCTAAATCATAGGTGACTTGACTACTAGCGATCGCCTGGCCTAAACCTTTCTTCACTAGGTCTGCGGCTTCTTGCCAACCCATAAATTCCAGCATCATCACACCAGACAAAATCACTGAACCAGGATTAATCCGATCTAAGCCGGCGTGTTTGGGTGCGGTGCCGTGGGTAGCTTCAAAGATGGCACAAGCATCGCCAATATTAGCCCCTGGCCCCATTCCTAAACCACCAACAATGGCCGCAGCCGCATCAGATAAATAATCACCGTTTAAGTTCATCGTCGCCAGAATCGAATACTCATCGGGTCTGGTTTGGATTTGTTGGAAAATACTGTCAGCAATCCGGTCATTGACCATGATTTTGTCTTTCCACTGGCCGTTACCGTGGGTTTCCCAAATTGAGTTAAGAACTGTTTCCACTTCTTGGACAATTTGCGCCTTTTTCTCTGGTGTCAAGGAATCATAACCAGGGTCAATCTCACGGGCATTATCTTCTGAGGAGATATCAGGATTTTTCTCTTTGTTGCTTAAAATCCAAGATTCCCTTTCAGTAACGCATTCAGTGCGAAATTCACTGGTTACCAATTCATAACCCCAATCACGAAAAGCGCCTTCGGTGTACTTCATAATGTTGCCTTTATGCACCAAGGTCACTTGTTGCTTGTCTTTGGGTAACAGTAAGGCGTGTTTGATGGCGCGTCGTACTAAACGCTGAGAACCAGTTTTACTGATGGGTTTGATGCCAATACCCGCATCGAGGGGGATTTGTTTTTTGCCGTGTTCTGGGGTAGCGGGAATGAGTTCTTCGTTGAGAATTTTAATCAAGCGATCGCCGATTTCACTTCCCTGTTTCCACTCGATACCCAAATAAATATCTTCCGTATTTTCTCGATAAACAATTACATCTAGTTTTTCTGGGTTTTTGTGGGGCGAGGGTGTACCTGCATAATAACGGCAAGGACGTACACAGGCATACAGATCAAAAATTTGCCGCAGTGCTACATTTAAAGAACGAATCCCACCGCCGACGGGAGTAGTCAAGGGGCCTTTTATGGCTACACCGTATTCTTTAATTGCCGTTAAAGTATCCTGAGGTAAATACTGATATGTGCCGTATAAATCACAAGCCTCATCCCCAGCGTAAACCTTAAACCAACTAATTTGACGTTGATTATTGTATGCCTTGGCTACCGCTGCATCTAGCACTTTTTGGGTAGCAGGCCAAATATCAATACCTGTGCCATCGCCCCGAATAAAAGGGATAATTGGATTGTCAGGCACAATTGGCTCACCATTTTTAAAGGTGATTTTTGTTCCGGCTGTGGGGGGGATAATCTTGTCGTACATATTTCAAACACTCCTGAACGATACGCCGCCAGTCCAAAATTCTTTCTTTGACAGGCTTGCAGATTTTGCTATGTCTTTTGTTTACCTAGACACAAGGTGCAGATTTTTCCCTCATTCCCCTTGTACAGTATTTGGGGGTAAACTACTTTTCGCTATCAGTGCTTCACCTTGGAGAACAATCGATAGCCAATCACTTTTTCACTGAACGCTAACAAGAGTAATGGCATGACAGACCCAATGATTTTATCAGGCACTGCTAATGACATCGACTCCCTACGAGAATCGTTAATCGCTGGGTCTCTTCAAGTCCAACAACAGATTATCCCACAGTTAGCTAACTTGGGTAATGAAGGATTAGATGTGTTGATGGAATTTTTACGGCAACGACGTGATCACCCAGCGACTTGGATCGATGGCAAAACTTATCAAGTCCTCTACAATTCTGATGCACCCCAAGTCAAAGAATTTCTGCAAACAGACTTCCCTGAAGGAATTGTACCTCTAAAATCAGAGTCAGGGATTAATTACAATCCCTTGCAACAGCTACTTGCTGTCCAGGATTTCCAAGCAGCAGATCGCATGACTATCCAAAATCTGTGTGAACTAGCAGGGCCAACGGCTGTACAAAGAAAATGGTTGTATTTTACTGAAGTAGAAAATGCGCCAATTGTTGATTTACAAACTATTAACCACCTCTGGATAGTCCACTCCGAGGGCAAGTTTGGCTTTTCGGTGCAGCGCGAAATTTGGTTGAGTTTAGGCAAAAATTGGGATAATTTCTGGCCGAAAATTGGCTGGAAAAGCGGTAATAACTGGACACGATACCCCAACCAGTTTACCTGGGATTTAAGCGCCCCTAAAGGTCATTTACCCCTGTCTAATCAACTACGGGGAGTGCGTGTATTTGCTTCGTTGTTGTCTCACCCGGCTTGGTCTACGAGTGGAAAAAAATAATGAATGGTAATCTAAAAGGAGTTTACCCGCATCTATCTGCATAAATAGAATATTGACGTTTGAAATCGGCTTATGGCAAAAGTTCAACTAGAAGAAATTAGACGTAGATTTAACAACGTCTCCGCCATCGAGGATATTACCTTTGAAATTCCCGATGGCGAGTTTTGGGTATTGGTGGGGCCGTCGGGTTGTGGGAAGTCGACAATTTTACGCACCATCGCCGGCTTGGAATCTGCCACATCAGGTAATCTGTATATTGGCGATCGCCTGATGAATAATGTCCCTGCTAGACAACGGGATATTGCGATGGTATTCCAAAATTATGCTTTATATCCGCACATGACGGTGGCGCAAAACATCGCTTTTGGCATGAAAATGCGGAAGGTTGACCCGAAGCTGATTCAAGAACGAGTGGTGAAAGTGGCGCGATCGCTTTCTTTGGAACACCTACTAGATCGCAAACCCAAACAGCTTTCTGGGGGACAGCAACAACGGGTAGCATTAGGACGAGCGATCGCCCGTGAACCCCAAGTATTTTTACTAGATGAACCTCTGTCTAATTTAGATGCCCAGTTACGCGATGATACTAGAGCAGAGTTAAAACAGTTACATCACCAGTTGGGAATTACTACTATATATGTGACCCATGATCAAGTCGAGGCAATGACCTTGGCTGATAAGATTGTGGTGCTGGAACGGGGTAAAATTCAACAAATTGGTGATCCCCAAGGTATTTACGCGCGTCCAGCTAATCGCATGGTGGCAACTTTTTTGGGGAATCCTCCCATGAATATTTTGCCTGCAATTTATCAAAATAATGTGTTTGATGTGAATGGCCAGTCGTTGAGTGTTCCACCTATGGTGAGGGAACAGGTGCAGTTACGTCAAGGTCAAACTTTTGATTTGGGGATTCGTCCTGAGCATATTTATATTGACGAACCGCCAAGTCGCCCGCGCGCAGCGATGCCCGTAAGGGCTGTAGAACGCCAAGAAAAGGATAATAATCAGTTGCTGGTTGAGGTGCAGGTGGTGGAACCTCTAGGAAGAGAGACTTTGATTCGCGCTAGTTTACCGGGTTTGACTTCGGTGTTGAATATTCAGACTAATGCCAATGTCCGGCCGCGTCCAGGCGATCGCTTGTCTCTACAATTAGATTTAAGTCAGTTGTTTGTTTTTGATCCTAAAACTGGTGATCGAATTTCGCCTTTAGATTAGCGATCGCTTGGGGGAAAATTTAACTAGTAGGCACAAGTTTAAATCCTGTAGCGTTCAGGATTTCCGTGTCGCCTTTTTTGACGATGAGGGTGGGAGAAGCATTACCATCTTCTGTAATCGCTTGTGACAAATGTAGCGATAATCTCCATTTACCCAACCTGTAAACCCGGATTTCTCATAAATAATAAGAACATAAGTGAAGTCAGGTTGTCAGCCGTTAATTCGCACCTATATTTAGACAATTACTCAAACCTGATTTTGAGCCAAAGGTTAATCAACAGTTAATAATTGCGCCCAGTGGTGGATAGTCCTTCGACGATTAGTGATGGAGTATAACAAGAACCATTCCAATCAGCATCGCCACCTAATGCGACTAATTGTTTCAAGGCTGTGTAAACATTACCTGCGACCATTGTATCTTTAACACGTCCAATTACCTGACCCTTTTTTACACGGTAACCCAAATCAATATTGATAGAAAAATCACCTGAAATGCCATTACCACCACCTAGCATTTGATCCACAATTAAGCCATCATCCATCTGTTGAATTAAGTCTTGTAATGATGCCGTACCAGGCTGGATCAAGAAATTAAATAAACCAGGGGTGGGATAACTGCCAAAACTAGGGCGAAAACCATTGCCGGTGGTGTTAATACCCAATTGGCGACCAGTGGTGCGATCGCAATAAAAATTCTGTAAAATCCCATCTTGGATAAAGACTAAATCAGTGGTGGGGGTACCTTCATCATCAAAAGGGCAACTATAAGGGCCAGCTTGGGGGTCTTGATAGAGGGTGAGGCTGGGTGAGGTGACTAATTTACCGAGGCGTTCTGCCCAAGGAGAAGACACCTCTAAAATGCGCTTGCTATTCAAGGCTGCTTGTGCAGTCCCCCAAAGCATATCAGCAGCTTTAGAGGTAAACAAAACAGGAAGGCGACCATTGGGGGAAGAGACATTTTCTTTAGCCCAATTTAACCTTTGTAAAATTTGATGAGCTAATTTTTCAGGGTGGAGAATGTCTCGTTGGGTTTGTCCATCGGCAACACTTAAAAAATCATCACCTCTGACCCATTCGGCTGACATATAGCAACTCAGGGTCGTATCAGTGTAGTAACAATCTAAACCTTGACTATTAATAAGTCTAGTAGTTTCCACATCACATTCCCAATCACCATTACACAGAACCTCGGGATAGACATCACGAATTAGAGCGATCGCTTCTTTGCCCCAGTTGACCAATACCTCTAAGGGTACAGTCTGGCCTAGATCTGGATAAAATGGCTGGCTGTTACTGAGCAATTCCACTGGTTCTGGCTCATTCAGTTGACTCAACGCCAACGCTCGTTCCACCATTACTTGTGCCTGAACAGAACCGTAAGCTACAGCGAGTCCTGGACGCCCATTACGCCACAGCCTTAGGGCTGTACCTTCAGATTGACTGGTTTCTAGCTGCTTGAGGCGATTAGCCTCAAAAAACACGGGACGAGAAAGCGATCGCGACTGATATACCTCCGCTGCTTCGGCTCCCGATTTTGTGGCTAGTTCTAGCAATTGTTCTGCTAGCGTATCTTGTGACAAGTTTTCAGAATCCATGACCCTTAGTGAATTGTGGATTTTGGATTTTGAACTGCAAATGAACGCAGATAATTATCCCAAATCTTTGGTATCCATCCACTTGTATTGGCATGAGCCATTTGGCAACATAGATGGACGCAAATAATTATCCCAAATCATTGGTATCTATCCGCGAATCATCGCCACAGAGAATTTTCCCCAAATCATCAGCGTGTATCACTCTGTATCAGTATTCGGCATTGCTACGAGACTTGTGTGTACACTGTAGCTGTTACTAAGTTGCACTCCCAGATAGTAACTGAGGCTGGGGACGAAGAAGTAGAACTCTTAGAGAACGCAACTGAGGATGAACTACGAAACTAGAGAATAGATGAGATAATTTCCGATTTTCTTGAGCTTTATTAACAGAGATCAACTCTCAAATCATTTACTAATTCTGCAATAATTACTGTATACAGGATGCACAAATATCAAAATGGTGTAGCCTATAGAAATACTCAATGATATGTGAAAAAATTTTAATCATTTAGAATAAACTTTGTTCACAAAAGTTGGATTTTAATTGACAAAGCTCATCTTACATGTATTTCAAAAATAAAATAAAAGACCCATATATTAATAAAGTTATCTCTAGCCACTCAATGATATTGGGAAAATTTTCACGTCGTTTCTTACTTTTACAAATACTAGTTGTCATCTTGGCTGGATGCCAATCAAGGTCAAGTCCTCAGGGTACGTTAACTGTGGGCGTCATTAATTATGGTGGAGGGTCAGAAATCATTGATCAGTACGCTAAGTTCAATAGTTATTTGGGCGAAAAAACCAAAGCACGGATTTTGCTAGAGCCTACGTTTAATGAAAATAAAGCAATTGAACGTTTGGAAACAAAGGCTTGGTCATTGGTATTTGCTCCACCTGGTTTAGCTGCTATTGCCATCTCCCGTTACCAATATACTCCGGTGGCTCCTTTATTAGGTGTAACTAATTTACGCTCAGTCTTGATTGTTCGCAAAGACAATCCTATTCGTGAATTACAACAGCTACAAGGACAAACAATTGCATTAGGTCAACCAGGTTCAGCGACAGGATATTATTTGCCCTTGTACAATCTTTATGGTTTAACTTTAAAGGAAATATTATTTGCACCTACACCTCAAACTGCTTTGGAATGGGTTGCTGAAGGAAAAGCCGCAGCGGGTGCTGTCTCTTTAGAGGAATTTAAACTTTATGGTTCACAGTTCAACCAGACAGAATTTCATATACTCCATACAGATCCGCACAATGTACCATCGGGTGTGATTTTAATTGGGCCTAATATAGAGAAAAATCGCCAACAATACATCACCCAAGTCATCAGAGAATTTCCTGCAACTTTGGCTCAAGAAGTCGGGTATGTACCTAATGGGCAAGTACCCGATTATAAATATATGATTTCTGTCGTTGAACGGGTCAAATTTATTACTTCTGATCTCCAGACTCAGCCTGTCGATTTATTTTGAGTCAAACTTTTTGTTTAAAAAAACAATTTAAATCTTGCTAATTGCGTGGCGATCGCTTCAGTTAATATTTTATTTAGTTCTGTACTGTCTTGAAATTGTAAAATTTGCTGTGTGGGCAAATCGAAAGGAAATTTCCCCTCCAAGTCTGGGCGCTGCATGTGAGCTAGTAAAATTTGTTCTGAGCGTTTACTTTGAATGGCATAACCAATTTCTACACAGACATTAGGACTAGGTATCAATTGACTAGTTTCTTTGCCTGCAATGCTAGCAATGGGTGTAGTATCAGCGATAAATAACAGACTCTTACGGATTTTTCGCATAATGGCGCGACTGAGCCTGATGGGAGTATCACTTGAGCGATGAGACTCTACTAATGCTAACGGCATCCGCGATCGCAAGTTCAATTGTGCCAAACTTTTTTGCAGTTCCTCTCGCAGAGCATCACTGGCTGCGGCATACTCAGCTTGGGAGCATAAAAAAATCGTTGGTTCTAACTGCGCTAGTAATGCTTGTTTGGTGAAATAAATTTCATGACTAATCAAGTCAATGTTAGCTACGCAATAACCGCCACTACCTTCAATATAAAATTCAATATTTTCTCCTTCTAGGTAGCGACCAAACCAGGTTGATTGCTTAACTTCGTCACTGTCTTCTAAAAAATCTGCTCGTAATGCTGATCTCAGCAGACTTTTTTTACTGAGGCGAATGTCTGGTAGGCGCTTTTCCAGTTCTGCAATCGGCTCGTAATCTTCAATGTACCATGCTCTGAGCGCAATAATTGACATAAGAGGCTATTTCAAATGTCTCATACTATTTAACTTCGTCATTAGCTTACACCCTGATGTACCCATCAAAACAACAACACCCAAGCATCTACTAGCTTTTGGATTTTCCTCACTTTTGTTTATACTAGCCAGGGATGTAATTAATCTCATTACCAAATAAGCAATGAAAACCAGTTACAGCGCCCCCTGATTTTCAATCTTTGAGGAAATATCAGCGTTCGCGTTGGGTGTTGTTGGGTTTTGACGAGACAGACATAAATTAAACAGCGTCTTTACCTCTTTGTTTATTGCAAATTTAGCTGTTGCATCTGCCAGGGAAGCTTTATAGCTTCAATTATTAGATTAGCATTCTCTAGATTAACGGTCATGCTTTTGCAACCAAACTTTACTTTTAATACTAAGTAAGTAAAGTTTATTTACAGTTGATGCTCCAGATAAATGTGTTAACTAAATTTAAAAATTTCCCCATCAAAGCTTTTTGACTTTTGTCTTCTGTGAAGTGGTACTAACTGCCTTTGTTTTTTTATTAATTTCGAGTTATAACACCGATAAATCGGTGACGGAGGCGGCAATATTTTTGATGCGAATGCTGATAATACTTCAACATAATATGAAATCTAAATTGAGTCATAGCTCAGGAATTGTTTAAGTTTTGAAAAGAATTAATTTTACCTATGCTTTGAATAGGAATTTCAATCCAGAATTCTGTACCTTTGCCTATGTCCGAAATACACTCCATGACTCCGCCATGTTTTTCGACAACAATTTGGTAGCTGATGGCTAGTCCTAGTCCTGTACCCTTGCCCACCGATTTTGTAGTGAAGAATGGATCGAAAATGCGTTTTTTCACATCCTCCGTCATTCCCGGGCCGTTATCAGCAATGCGAACTAGTAGCCGACATTTATCTAGAGAAACTTGAGTAGAAATCCAGATTTTTGGTGAGGAAAGATTATTTTCTGCTTTTGCCTTTATCCCTTGCTCCTCTAAAGCATCAATAGCATTGCTGAGAATATTCATAAATACCTGATTCATTTGACCGGCGTAACATTCTACAAGGGGCAAATTACCATAATCTTTAATAATTTCAATGCTACTCAAGTTGGTACTTGATTTGAGGCGATGTTGTAAAATTAATAAGGTGTTTTCTATGCCTTCATGCAGGTCAACAGCCTTATTATCAGCCTCATCCAAACGGGAAAAGTTGCGGAGCGATAATACTATGGAGCGGATACGTTCAGCTCCCATTTGCATGGAAGATATAGTTTTTGGTAAGTCTTCTCGGAGAAATTCTAAATCAATGGTCTTAATGAATGAGGAAATATCAAGATTTGGTTGGGGATAATGTAACTTGTACAAATCTAAAAGTTCCAGCAGGTTTTGAGTGTAGTTATTCGCGTGGGAAAGATTACCATAGATAAAGTTAATCGGGTTGTTGATTTCATGGGCTACACCCGCCACTAACTGTCCTAAGCTGGACATTTTTTCAGTTTGAATTAATTGGGACTGGGTTTCTTGCAGTTCAGTTAAAGTTTGTTCTAATTGTGCCGCTTTATTTCTGGCTTCGGTTTCTGCCGTACAGCTTTGTTCATATAGTTGAGCTTGTTGAATTGCGATCGCAGCCTGATCTGCTAGCTGTTGTAGTAACTCAATTTCTGCATCTTGCCATTTTCTGGGTGCATTGCATTGATGGGCTATCAGTAACCCCCAGAGTTGCATACTGATATTAATTGGTACAATTAAATTAGCTTTTACCGACAAACTCTGCAAAAATTCTTGATGACAAGCACTTAAAGATTCTGTTGATACATTATCAATTGCCCTAATTCTCCCCCGTAAGTAGAGACGTGCCGATTCATCAGGAAAGCAATTTAGTGGTGCTTTCATGCCTAAAAGTGACGGCCAATTGCCACTAATTTCTTCCACAATTATTTCACCAGCAGATTCACCTACCAACTGATAAATCAGCACTCTGTCTGAATTTAGTAAAGGACGGACTTCCTTGACGATAGTTTGCAAGGTTGTTTTCAAGTCCAATGTACTGCGAATTTGCTCTGAGACTTGCTTAATGGCCTTGGTTAGTAGTAATGATTGTTCGAGTTCAGCCGTTTTTTGTTGTACCCGGCATTCTAAGTTGGCATTCAGCGCTTGCACCTGTTGGTACATTTGCTGCTGCTGAATTGCCATTGAAAAGTGATAACACAAAGCTTGCCCCAAGGAAATTTCTTCGGGTTTCCACTCTAGAGGTTGCCCTTTTTTTTGCTCTCGCCAAGCTGCAAAAGACAGTCGGGGTAGTCTTTGTTGCTGATTTTGGTCGTGCTGTCCCGCCCATAAAATTTCGCTGTCACATCCGGCGCGAAAAATACTAATCATGCCGATAAAACTTTGACGCATATGTAGAGGAATCAGCAAAATTCCCCGAATCTCAGTTGCTTGAAACGCCGCAGTTACACTTTGCAGACTTGGTTCTTGGTAGAGATCAGTAATTGCCCAAATATTACTTGGTTTAAACTCACCTATCCAGTTTTGCCAGACGGGATGCTGTTCAATGACTGTATTCTCTAATTCATCAGGAAGTTGCGGTTGTGCGCCTGATGTATGTACTTCTCCACTATGTTCAATAAAAATTCTCCCCCCAACACCATTGAATGCAGTAATAATTGCTTGTAGGGCTTCTGATAATTGGATTGTGGGTAGTTGGTGCAACAACATACTCACTTGATTAATCGTGGCTTCTCGCTGTTGGTTAGCACGGGCTTCGGTGAGTAAATTACTTTGAGCGATCGCTATTGCTACTTGATCCGCAACTTGTTGGACTACTTTCAGTTCCCGCTTCAAAATCGTGCGTGGTTGGCTATGATGCGAAACCAATAATCCCCATAATTTGGGTTTTGTTGATTGCCCTCCCAGCTCTTGATGTAAAATTGGCACCACCAGCGAAGATTGTACCCCCATTGCCTGTAAGTATTGAATATGACATGGGTCTACCTGCCGATAATGGATATTCTCTGTTGGTAAATTTTCACCAGTTTCTTTTGACTTGAGTGGTGATAGTCCTATCCTGCCACTAGCTACATCAACTATTGAACGCTGTCGCGCTAATAACAACATCTCGCGTGCGGCTAGAGGAATATCATCTGCTGGAAAGTGTAACCGCAGTAACGATGGCAAACGTTGTTCCTCAATAGATTCGGCAATGACTTCACCACTACCATCAGCATCAAATTGATACACCATCACCCGGTCGGTAGCCAAAAATAACCGGACTTCGGCAACAGTAGCCGCCAGTATCTCTTGAAGTTCGAGCGATCGCCTAATCCGTTTGGTGATCCGATGCAATAAACCTTCTTGGTTAAACGGTAATTGCGAATCACTGGAGTTATCAGTAAAAGCCATATTGCCGACTATACCTAAAAATTAAAGTATAAAATTTTTTGAATTATTTTATTTGCTAGTGTTTACCACTAAAAGGTTTGATTAATCAAGGGTTAAAGGTTAAGAAAAGTTTATTAATTTACACTCAATTCTATATCTTCAATATTAAGATGCATAGAGTAAAACTATGTAAAGCAGAAAAATTCATATATTTTCTTGGTTTGAGCAAAAAACTTGACAAATTTTTAATTAATTTATCAAAAAAACAGGAATTATCATTAGTTGAGCCGCTGTTTTTTTACAGGGGAAAGGATAAAAATGTTCCCCTGTGATCACTAATATTTAATTCAATGTACTTAATCGCACTGAAGCTCACCAGAAGATACAGTAATAAGACGTAATTGACGAATTTCTGCACGCACACTCATCAGGATTTTGCCGAGATGGTTTTGACCTGTGTTTTCTGCACCACAGCCCCAAAAATAATCTTTTGGCGAATTTTCTACTAAAATTTCGTCGCCTGTACTGAGGAGAATTTCGCGAATTTCATCATGGGTGGAAAATTTTTTGCGTACTGCTTCTCGCATCACTTGAGTTTTGACTGTCTCCCAGTCTGAACGGAGTTGGCGCGTGCTACAGCGTCCTAAAGCAGCAGCATCTTCGGGAGTAGCGGCAGCATGAATAACAGGAATAATCACTGCATCAACACTACCCACAAACTTTTGTGCTTGATAATAATGCTCTACAGTCGGCCAATAAGTACCTTGGATATGGATGCCGTGGCGAGAAAAATTAGAAAAACAGCCATAAGGCTGCCAAACCTTGTAAAAGTATATGGTCATTTGAAAATTGCTCTTTATATATATCAATTTCACTCTAGCCGAGTGTCTACAGCCTTTACCAACTCCTTTGGGGAGATGAGGGTATCAGGGAGAAAGATTTAAGGGACTGACAAATAAATAAATGTTCCATTACTTTTGAGGCTGGGGGAGTTGGGGAGGCAGCTAATTTTTCACGGTATCTGGAAAACCTCACTTACATCTGTGCAATTGTATATTTCCTAGAAGAGAAAGCTAGCACTGGCCTCCAGACAGAAGATATGGCTAAAGAAAAATTCTATGGTGGTAAAAAAGTCGGTTTGAGAGGTTGAGATGGAGGTTAACAGAGAAACTGCTCATCGGCGGATGCCACTGATTGTATCGGGAATTTTCTTGGGATTGGGACTGGGAGGCTTTGTTGATGGCATCCTGCTGCATCAGATTTTGCAATGGCATCATATGTTAAGCAATGTTCGTCCTCTGAAAACCGATTCTAATATAGATTTAAACATGGCATGGGATGGTTTATTTCATGCCTTTGATTGGATATTGACCGTAATCGGCATCGCATTGCTATGGCGCGCCGGAAGTCAAGAGGATGTTCCTTGGTCACCCCATACTTTTGTTGGGTCGATACTCATGGGTGCAGGCTTATTCAATTTCGTTGAAGGACTCATTGACCATCAAATTCTGGGGATTCATCACGTTAAACCAGGGCCGCATCAATTAGCTTGGGATTTGGGATTTCTCCTATCTGGTGTACTGCTGATTGTGGTTGGTTGGATCATGCTTCAAAATAGCCAAGATAGTTCACACGTAGAAATGAAACATTAATCTCCATCTCCCTGATGTCTACAAAAATGAAAAGTTCAGTAAAATCAAGCAGTGACGATTAATCAGGATAAAAGCATGGAAATGCGACAATTGGGCAACTCAAACGTGCAAATTACGCCCATTCTTATGGGAACTTGGCAAGCCGGGAAAAAAATGTGGGTGGGAATTGAAGATGATGACTCGATTAAAACCATTCGGGCAGCATTTGAAGCAGGTATTACCACTATAGATACAGCCGAGGTATATGGAGAAGGACACTCTGAGCGGATTATTGCCGCAGCTTTATCTGATGTCCGCGATCGCGTCCAGTATGCCACAAAAGTGTTCGCCAACCATCTCCAGTTCAATTTGGTAATTGAAGCGTGCGATCGCTCTTTGCAAAACCTCAAAACTGACTACATCGACCTGTACCAAATTCATTGGCCCTCTGGGTCTTTTAATAGTGAAACTGTCCCCATCGAAGAGACGATGAGCGCTCTCAATCGGCTGCAAGAGCAAGGTAAAATTCGGGCTATTGGTGTTTCTAACTTTTCTGGCGACCAATTAATAGAAGCATCGCAGTATGGGCGGATTGATAGCTTACAACCCCCGTATTCACTATTTTGGCGGCAGGTCGAACAAGATGCTATGTCTTATTGCATCGAAAATAATATTTCCATCTTGGCTTATTCACCTCTAGCCCAGGGATTATTAACGGGGAAATTTGCCCCAGACCAGAAATTTGACCCCCAAGACAATCGTGCTAAAAACAAACTGTTTCAAGGCGAAAACTTTCAACGGGCCCAGCAAGCTTTAGAAAAACTACGTCCCCTAGCTGCTAGCCATGATTGTAGCCTGGCTCAGTTGGCATTAGCTTGGTTAATTGCTCAACCCCAAACAAGTGCCATCGCCGGGGCGCGTTATCCCGAACAAGCAAAAGATAATGCTTTAGCTGCGAACGTTCAACTTTCTCCCACAGAACTCGCAGAAATTGATGCCATCGGACGTATTGTCACCGATCATCTTGATAACAACTCTGTGATGTGGAATTGGTAATTCCTTTGTAGAGAGAAGAAACAGGGCGAAAGACTTGAGGCTATTCACAAAATCTTTCTTCCCCATCTCCCCATTTCCTCTTAAAGATGAAAAAACGTTGGGGATCAACAAACTCTGGTTTATTGCAAAATTAAACAAAACATCAACTTTAGTAAAGTCAGGTTTGCTTTTCCTCAACAGAGTGATAACTTAAATAGTAGGACACTCAAACAAGCAAAACCAAAACTTAATGGGTAAATGAATTTGTGTCCCCCGTCATTAGCCCAAGCAAATCTCGGCAGATAAATGGTAAGTGGCAAAAACCTAACTTAACAGGTAAAGCCAAATCCCACAGCGGAAAAACTAAGATTGCTGAGAATGCTAGTTGTTATTGTCCACCTTAGTTATTGACTCTTTCAATTAATTAACAAGTTAACAAATTTGAAACCTGTGAATCGTAAAAAACCTGGTCAACCCGTACCAGGTTTTTTAATGGGCAAATGATTTATAGCAAATTGCGAAGCACATAGAGATTTACGAATCATGCACATATTTTGTTTGATAAACCTTCACTAATCGGTCAATACCTTTGAAACGATGATGCCCCATTTCTTGAAAATCCGAGGATTGGGAAAGCAAATTATAAGTAACTTCACTGATTACACATTCACTAGGGGGACAAACGGCTTCCATACGAGCGGCGAGATTAATTGTTGCCCCCAATGCCGTATAATCCACCCTTTGGGAACTACCAACATCTCCCACCACAGCCTTACCACTGTTAATGGCAATACGTAATTGTAAAGGTTCGTGCCAAAAATTATTGGCGTTGAGACGTTCAAGACGAGCCAGCATTCCCTTAGCAGCAGCGGTGGCGCGATCGGCATGATCTGCTTGTGGTTCGGGAGCGCCAAAAAAAGCCATAATACAATCACCAATATACTTATCCAAAGTGCCACCATAAGCAAACACTTCTTGCAACATCTCTTCAAATAAATTATTTAATAATTGAGCGATCGCAGTTGGTGTTAATTTTTCTGATATGGCCGTAAAACCCACTAAATCTGCGAACAAAATACTAATTTCGCTTTCTGCGGGAGCTAAACGACCATCTGGTAAACCACCCATAGTGATTAATTGCTGGACAACACCTGGAGAATGATAACGCTCTAATCGATGACGAATTACTTCTTCAGTTTTTAACTTATCTGCCAATAACCAACGCTGCACACTAGACGCTACTAAATTCGCTAAAGCCGAAAAAAAGCTAAGTTCTTCCTCGCCATCATCTGCCCAATGATAAGAAGAAAGATGAGCATCAGCGTAAAGAACACCGACAACTTTATTTTCATCCCACAAAGGTACAGCCATAGCACTACGAATGCCTTTGACCAAAATACTGTGTTCTCCAGAAAACCGTTCATCCTTATGGGTATCAGCGCTTTGAATAGCGACTTTTTCTGCAAATACCTTTTGGCAAATACTATGACTAATCCAGTTGCTATCACCTGCTAGATATTTTTGTTGGGAAACGTCTCTAGTACCAGCATTGACTAACTCTAGGTGACCACATCCGCCGACATCAATTAATAATGCCAAGCGGTCAATACTATCAAGGTAACGAAACACAACTTGTTGTACCTGAGAGAAAATCTCTTCGATAGATGCTGCTGCACAAAGATTTTTAGCTATATCTACCAAGTCTTTGAGACGGGCAATGGTTTTATCTTTATTACTGGGTTCCCCATCCTTACTATCAGCTTCTATCCATTGCTGTTGCAATTGCTTGACATTGCGAAAAATGGTTCTTGGCTCAGAAGTGCCAGCCGCTACAGTATGCTGGTGCATTAACTCTGTACCAGGATGAGCAAATAACACTACCAAATTCACATTTCCTAGCCAAATGATATCGCCATGATGTAACTCTTGAGCATGACTGATAAGAGTTTGGTTTACTTGTGTCCCATTTTTACTGCCCACATCCTCAATAGTCCACATCCCTTGAGCCGTCTTCACTAGACGGGCATGTCTACGAGATACTCCCCCGAAAGGTAAGTACAAGTCACATTCCGGCAAACGACCAATTGTGAATTCATCTTGATTCACTACTACCGTTGTTTCCGTATCTCCCTGTTGTAGACGTAATGTAATTTCAGTCATGAGTGTGACGTGTCTATCCTGGAAACTGGGGACGCAAGCATCTTGAAGATAAAGCATATGCAGAGTGTATACTTTACCTTTTCTTTATGGCACTGTTAATAGCATTACGACAACTATGTGTAGTTAAAGTAACACCAAAAAATCAACGATTCCAGCTTGTTAGATGGTCATCCTGCTATTGATGATTAGCGCTCCAGATGCCTGCACCACAAGGAATTATGGGATATTTTTTGATTTTTAAAAGGGAACAGGAAAATCTCTCCTGCTCCCCTACGTCTTTGGTCAGTACTTAAAGTTTACTTACTGCCTCATATTCAGTAACACTTAGTCACGGCCATTGAGGGCAATCAGTAACCGCAAGATAAAAACAAACAGGTTGATGTAGGTAAGGTACATCGATAAAGCCGCAGGTAGGTATTGGTCATCTTCGTAAGTGCGGGGCAAGATGTAGAAATCAACTACAGATACACCCACAAACAGAAATACTCCTAAACCTGAAATACCGATTTCTAACCAACTGGGTGTGTAAACACCAAATAAGGCCAGCCCAAATTGGATAAGTACGACCACTACCAAAGCCATGACACCAAGGCTGACAGTTTTTGTCAAAGCCATGCCATCTTGCTCAGAGAGATTAGAACCGATTTGACGAGCAGCAATAAAGGTGATGCCACAACCGAGGGCTGCCAAACCAATACCTTGAATACCAACGCCTTGGGTTCTCAAGGCCATAAATACTAAACCACTGAGAGTATATCCAGATAAAAGGCTGTAGGTGGCTAATAACGGTAGCGCCACACCCTTGTTACCTTTTTCAGCCACATTGCGAGCCACAAAAAATAAAATTAACTCCACAATCATTGCCCCAATGAAAGTGGGAAAGAAAATCTCCGGGTTGCTACGGATAACGCTCAAACCACCGTAGGTTCCTAAAGCGGTTAGCACAAGTCCGCCACCGACATAAGGCAGGGCATTGGCAATTACATTTGGGCCGATGAGGGCTTGAGTTTTAGCCTCACGAATAGCATTACGAAAGTTACTTGTATTGCTCATAAGTTAATTTTGCAGATGAATGTCTGGTTTACTCCCATTCTTACCAATTTTTGTAGTTAACAGCCAGAACTCACCCAGAGAAATAACTTGCTGCTGGGATGAGCCTCTGACAAAATTGCATCCCCAGGTCAAAAGAGGCAGGGGGGCAGGGAGCAAGGGAGCAAGGGAGAAAGCTGAGACGGAGCTTGTTACTCCGCCCCAGCAAGAGCACCCAAGAAGGCGATGCCCTGAGCAGTTCGGCCGGTGGCACAGTGAGCTTGTCGAACTGCTCACTGTATCACTTGTCGAAGGGGCGGGGCGTTATACCCATTTTCCGCTCTACTTCACGGCTTCTCTGCGAGACGCTGCACGAACGGGGCAGGGCTTGCTCCCCCTGCTCCCTGCCCCCCTGCTTTTTCACACCGGACTGTACTAGGTTTGGCTGATCATACAAAATAGCTGTTGAGTAATGAATGCATTTTTCAGCATAAATAGCTAGCTTTGATCGCAAAAAATCAACATTTTGTTGTAATTAATTTCTAAATAGAAAAACAAAATAACTAACAACAGATGAAAGTCCCAAATCATGCGTGTATATACTGATTGGCAAAGTAGGTTTCTTCGTAAATTCAGTAAAACGACGATGGTTTATTCAGCGTTGACTAAGGAAAATAATGACAGATTTGAAGGCAATATACGTAACTCCATTTTTTCCCATAACAGGAGTTCAACCAAAGGAATTTTTATATGGCAACAAGCGAATCCTCTATGCGAATTGATGGTATGGAGTTATTGCACTCATACCACCAAAATCCCTCTATTAAACTTCGTAATCAACTGGTACAGTTACATACTGGTTTAGTTCGTAAGATGGCACATAAATTTAGTCATCAATGTAATGAACCTTATGAAGATTTAGAGCAAATCGGTTATTTTGGTTTAATTAGAGCTATTGAGCGCTTCGATCCCAGCCAAGGATATGCATTTAGTTCCTTCGCTGTGCCATATATTCGAGGTGAGATGCTGCACTTTTTACGCGATCGCAGTACGCTATTAAAAATTCCTCGTCGTTGGCAAGAACTTTACAATGAGGGGCAAAGAGTTCGTAAAGAATTATCTATTTCTCTAGGTCGTTCTCCCAGAGATTCAGAAATTGCCGATGTACTTCACGTTTCTGTACAAGAATGGCAAGAAACTAAATTAGCAGCACAAAATCGGATGCCTTTAAGCTTAGATGCTACCGCAGTCCATTACGTTGATTGCCAAATAACTTTAGGCGAAGCACTTCCTTGTCCTCGTTCTACTGCCCTTCAACAACAAGACGAAGAACGGCAACAACTACAAGGGGCAATCAGTATGTTAGAAGAAAAGCCCCGCATGGCAGTTGAGATGGTATTTTTAAAGGAACTTTCTCGCAAGGATGCTGCTAAAAATATTGGCACTAGTCCCATGACAGTTACGCGGTATTTGCAAAAAGGTATTCAGGATCTCATTGGCTATTTGCAACCACAAGCAATGCCTACAGGGTCTTGAGGCGGGGAGATGGTGAAAATGGGTACAAAAGTTATTAAAGACCACAAGGATTTAGAAGTGTATCAAGCAGAATCAGCCACAACTCAAATTTGTAATAGCAGATAATGCTGTAGGGGTCATTTACCATCGATTACACCACTGTTTAACCGAAGTACCTTGGTTTAGTACCAAAGTCAATAAACCATGAAATCGCCTCACCCCCATTGATAGTTGATACTTATGGGGACAGAAATTGGATAGAAGTTTTTATAAGCCAAGGTTTGGTTACAGTTAAAAGAATATCATGTCCGAAATAAAAGAAATCTAACTCTACATTTTATCTTAGTTTTTTGTGCATATAGTTGATCAATTGAGCTTAATTTGTGTCTCAGTCCCGTTAATCGTAGCCCACATATAGGACTCCTATTTAATTATTGAAAAAACTCTGTATACTCAAAAAATCTTCTTTCCTACTCCCCACTCTCTACTCCCTGACAAGTGTAGGTTTTTAATTTAGGTGTGAGTTGACACTCTCAAACACAATTTTAAACTGTGTGAAAACACCAAATTTCGTTCTTGAGTGGGAAACCAGAGGGGAAAGATGAGTTTTCAATCAACGAAAACACCCCATTTCAGATGCATTCGTGAAAAACCTACACCTGTCAGCTCTCTACTCCCCACTCTCTACTCCCCACTCCCAGCCTACGCAAGTAATTTTAGGAATCAAACCGGATTCCTATAGGTGGGCTTTTCACATCTGTTCCCACTGGATTAACAAGGCATCAACGCATCTAATCTGCCCAATACTGTCATATCTTCTGCATCCAACTCCACAGGAATACCACTACGAATTAATTCTGAAAAATCTTCATTGGGAACCATCACAGTCAAAGTATACAAGCGAGTATTTCCTGTATTTTTCAGCAAATGAGTACCAGTAGGAGGCACTAACAAACTATCTCCAGCTTTAATTGGAACACTCTTGCCGTCACAAATAGCTATTCCTTCCCCTTTCAGGACAAAAAACATTTCCACCGCCCACTGATGATGATTTGGCGGTGTTTGACCCCCAACATCAAAAATTTCTACACAGCAAGTTAAAGAGGTATTGGCATTAATAGAATCGAAAATAATCGCTAGCCGATTGGAGTCGTGTGGACTGATACGATATGTTTGATAGTCTTTGGGTGACTTGATAATAGGAATTACACATCTAGTAGCGTGCATATTTATCCCCTAATTCGTAATTCGTGTTTGAATTCAAGACTCAAGACTTCAGTGCTGTGAAAACTGCTTGCGAATCTGTAACAAAACCGAAACATTGCTTAATGTTGTACAACGTTGCCAGCCAACAATACTCAGGAGAAGTGGTAGCGGTGCAGTCTTTGACTAAAATGCAGTCATATCCTAAAAAGTTGGCGTCACACAGCGTACTCATGACACATTGATCAGCATTGACACCCCCAAATAATAGTGTCGTTATTCCCAAGTTCCGCAAAATACTATCTAAAGGCGTATCCCAAAATCCACTCATGCGGTATTTATCCACACAAATATCTTCTGGTAGCTGTGGAAGTTCGTCTACCACCGCCGCCGCCCAACTACCCGCCATCAGTACTTTAGCACCGTTGCTAGGTAAAGGATCACCCAGTCCCACACCGTCGCCTGTGGGGTTATAAACGTGATGCGAAGCCGCACTAATATTTAATAAATCGGAACGATTTCCCCAGTTTACCCAAATTACAGGCACACCGATGGCCCGTAGTTCTGGAAGTAAGTTATTTAAAGGTTGGATGGGTTGACGCGCTGGATTGACATCTACACCGATATGTGAAAGCCAACCATCAGGGTGACAAAAGTCGTTTTGCATATCAATCACCAGAATGGCAGTTTTGGCTAAATCCAGGTGCAGAGTTTTAGTTTCTGTGGATACGGTAACAGGTAGGGGGGACTTTGGCGGACGAGTAATGTCTGCAATATCCTGATTCACACTCCAAGCGTTTGGTGCGACTCCCAAAGTCCGAAATGACGGATTCATAAATAACAACACACAAGACAGTACCTAAATTTGTAACCTGAATTGCTATTGAAAGTGCGATCGCTTCATCAAGGTTAAAATCGCAGATCAGCTAGCGGTAAAGTTTCAACGTGTTACTCATAGAATAGTTGAAATCTAGTAATAGAGGTAAATTGTGAATTTTACTATCGAAAATGTTTTGATTGCTGATGAAGATGCCTACACAACCGTCAATGTGCAGGTTGCAGACAATCAGATAGTTGCCATTGCACCTAACCTCGATGTCATCGGTACTGCCGTTGATGGTACAAATAAGCTATTACTCCCAGGTTTCGTTAATGCTCATACCCATTCCTCGGAAATGTGGCAACGGGGTATAATGTCGATTTTTCCCTTGGAATTATGGTTGGCAGAATTATATGACTTTGCGCCCCTGGATTTAGAAAAAGTTTATCTCAGTGCTTTAGGTACAGCCGTAGAAACTTTACTTTCTGGTGGTACAAGTGTGGTAGATCATTTGGTGTTAATTCCGGGACAAGAGTTAGCCACCATCGCCACAGCTGTTCGTGCTTACAAAGAAGTGGGGATTCGGGCTTTTATTGCGCCCCTGATTCAAGATGAATCCCTCACCGCCGGTCTACCCTCTGGGGAATCAGCACAAAATCATGAGCCTTATTTTCGCTCAACTGCGGCCACATTGGAAATTATGGAAGAGGCCATCAAGCAGTTTCATCGCCCGGATGAGGGTGTAAATATGTTAGTTGCACCTACAGGGATTCAGCTGTGTACCGATGCCTTATTTACAGGATGTATTGAGTTAAGCGATCGCTATCATATTTGTCGTCACTCTCACTTGCTGGAAACTAAGGCCCAAGAAAAACTCGCCCAAGAAAAATATGGTTGTACTGCTGTTGAACATCTTCAACGTATCGGTTATTTGAGCGATCGCACTTCTTTAGCCCATTGTGTCTGGTTAAGTGATAATGATATTACTATTCTGGCTCAAACCCAATCTACAGTTGTTCACAATCCTTTAAGTAACCTACGTTTAGGTAGTGGTATCGCCCCGATTTTAAAATATCGCCAAGCTGGGGTAAATGTCTCTTTTGGTTGTGATGGTGCTTCTAGTAATGATTCACAGGATTTGCTGGAAGCCATTAAAATTGGTTCTATTTTGCATAATATTACAGACTCGGATTATCAGCACTGGATTACTCCCCGCCAATCTGTAGCAATGGCCTCTTTGGGGGGTGCTAAAGGACTAAATGTAGCTGATCAACTTGGTTCCTTGACCGTTGGGAAAAAAGCTGATTTAGTAATGTATGATTTGACTAATTTATCATTACTTCCCCGGACAGATCCCATTGGTTTATTAGTGTTAGGACGTCCCGCAAATGTTGTGGCTAGTGCGTGGGTGAATGGTAAACAAATTGTGGCTGATGGTCAAGTTACCACAATTAATGTTGATCAATTACGGCAAGAATTATTTAAACATAGTCAATGGGAGACAAAGCGTAAGTCTCAAAGTGTGGCACAAATTGAGGCACATTACCGCAAAGTTATGGATTTATGAAATCTGGTGAGTGGGGATTAAGGACTGGGAAGTGTTATCCCCATTATTCCCCTCATTTATCTTTTTGACTGATATTTAACGTAACCTAATTGCCAATTTTGTGCTTGTTTTAACTGATTTAACTTGCCTTGAGCAATTAGCTTTAAAGCAATACGAGTGTTTAATTGCCCCTTGATTATGGTGTAATATTTTGGCTGCTCAACTCCTGTAAACACCTTGCCACGATTGAAAAATTGTCCACAGTAAAGTTCAGTTCCCGGTATTGATACTGTAAATAATCCGTCACTTCTATATCCATTGGGAATGGCAAATATAGCATAGACATTGTGCGGGCCGCGCCAAGGCTGAACTACTAGTTTCTCAGGATGGGTGTAGTATTTTTCACCTGAGGCAGATCTAAACGCACCTGGTTGACATCTGACTACAGGTGGTTTTTCGGCGATGTAAGAGGAAACATAAGAAAATCCTAGAACTCCACATAAGCTCAGGAAAAATAATACGTAGAATATTAATTTTTTCACTTGCACTTGACTAGATACTGGATTGCTTCATGTAAGTTCATATTTTAGCGAATCATGACGATTTTGCGGGAAGCGCAGCTATGCCGTTAAGCTGATCGCACTGAGATGAGTCACTTGTACATGTCATCTGGCAACTGTGAAAATTTATACAATACCACAGACGCGATCGCTTGCATGTTGCTAAATTAACAAAGAATATTAGAACCAAGCACAGTTACTTACAAACTCTTATGGTATCTACTACTACACGCTTCTCGGATGTTCAAAACCATTGGGCGCTTCCATTCATTGAAGCCCTAGCAGCACGGCGGATTTTAAATGGCTATCCTAATGGAACTTTTCGTCCCGATAATTCTGTGACTCGCGCTGAGTTCGCAGCCATAATTGGGGCGGTATTTACAATGCCGCTGTTGCGGAAATATGTCCCTTTTGTGGATGTCCCGGCTAATCACTGGGCCATAAGTGCCATTCAAAAAACTTACGAAACGGGATTTCTCATCGGCTATCCTGATGGGCGTTTTCGTCCCAATGACCGAATTTTCCGCAGCGATGTTTTAGTTGCTTTGGTCAATGGCTTGAATATTGCGGCTGATGTCAAACCTGATTTGTTGAGTGCTCTACCACAAATTTATCAAGATGCAGATAAAATTCCTGGTTATGCCAGAAGCCAAGTAGCTATTGCTACTAGTATAAATTTAGTGGCGAGTCATCCCAATGTAAAATTACTCAACCCGACTGTAGCGGCAACTCGCGCTGAAGTATCAGTAATGGTATATCAAGCTTTGGTGTATTTGGGGCAGATAGAAAAAATAGCTTCCAACTTCATCATAGTGCCACCGCTAGCCGTGCCAACTTCGGGAACTGTGAGTGTCAGTCATCAGCGAGAGTTTCGCGCGGCCTGGGTAACAACAGTTTGGAATAGTGATTGGCCTTCCAAAGCGGGACTTCCTGTAGCCCAACAGCAAGCGGAATTTTTAGAAATTCTCAACCGCCTCCAAGCATTAAACTTTAACGCCCTAATTTTGCAAGTGCGACCAGAGGGCGATGCTTTATATTCTTCCCCATTAGAGCCGTGGAGTGCTTGGCTGACGGGAACTCAAGGTAGAGCGCCAGAACCATTTTATGATCCTTTAGAGTTTGCGATCGCAGAATGTCACAAGCGTAATATTGAACTTCATGCTTGGTTTAATCCTTACCGCGCCAAAACTAGTCTCACAGCTAGACCCAATGCCCGCCCCCATATAGCTTTGACCAATCCCGAAGTAGTTTACCAGTGGGGTACTCAGCTATGGATGGACCCAGGAATCAAAATTGTCCAAGATAGAGCCTATAACGTCATTATGGATGTTGTCAGTCGCTACAATTTGGATGGCATTCACCTAGATGATTATTTTTACCCTTATCCCATCCAGGGTCAGACTTTCCCCGATGATAAAACCTATGCAGCATATAGGGCTACAGGTGGTGGACTTAGCTTAGGTGATTGGCGACGAGAAAATGTCAATCAAATGGTGTTGCGTCTATTTCAGGGAATTAAAGCTACAAAGCCCCATGTCAAATTTGGCATTAGTCCTTTTGGGATTTATCGACCTGGACAACCACCAGGAATCACTGGCTTAGATGCCTATAATGTGCTTTATGCCGATGCTAAAAAATGGTTAGAGCAAGGCTGGGTTGATTATATGGCCCCCCAACTTTATTGGCGCACTGATCAAACAGCTCAGAGTTACCCAGTATTACTGCAATGGTGGACAGGAATTAATCCCCAACGACGACATATATATGTAGGTAATACTCTTAGTCAACTAGATGGTAAGGCCTGGAAAGATGAAGAAATTGATAAACAAGTAAAAATTACGCGCAACCTTGTAGGAAACTTAGCATTAGGAAACATTTTCTTCAGCATGACTCCGATTAATCAAAATCGCCAAGGCATTGCTGATAGATTCCAAAATTCACTTTATGCTAGTCCTGCAATAGTACCTACCATGCCTTGGCAGAATACAGTTGCACCACCTCCTCCTAAAGAACTGCAAGTTAACAATCGTCGGTTAAGTTGGCAACTAGGTGATAATCAACCTGTTCGTTCTTGGACTCTATACCGCCAAACTGGTACTACTTGGATACTTCAGCGGGTTTTGTCTGCCGGTACAACTTTCGCCACTGTGCAACAAGCTGGAACCTATGCCGTATGTGCAGTTGATAGATTGGCAAATGAGAGTTTAGGAACAGTAATTGCCGTAAGTTAGGGAACTTTCATTTCAATAAACATCCCCAAATTTATTGTAGAGCAGGCATACTTCGACAAGCTCAGTACAAGTCTTGCCTGCTAATTACCAATACATTGACTCAGCAAAACTTCTAAATCATTGTTTACCTGTTCAAGTTCTTGACGCTTTTGATAAATCAACTCTTTTTCAGCTTCGCGTTGTTCCAGAGTTTCTTGATGAGCTTTTTCTTGTTGTTCCAGAAGGTTTTCATAAAGTGCGATCGCTTGCTCAATTACTCGGCTTGCTGACTCAACACGGCTATCAAAAATTGTGTTAATTATTTCTTTTAACTTATTATAAAATTCCTGTTTTGAGTCTTTCAACTTTTTAGTACCTGTGTCAGAAACTTTCTTCTTTATTTGGTCGTTTAATCCATCTAAATCAAGCATTCCTAAACCAAATGAACTAGCAATTGTAGCAGCAAGACTAGCGACAACAACTGCAATGAATCCAATTCCTGCGAATACTATTAACCCCGCTGCTAAAGCAGCACCTATTCCCAGCCCTCCACCTATTCCTCCGAGACCCATAAAATCATCATGGATACCAGTAATGGAAAGATCCATTTGTTTACTAAAATTTGTTTTAATCTTCTGATCTAAGCGTTGAAAATCTTCTTGAATCGCTTCTATTTCGTAAGCAATATTTGCATCTAAATAATCAACACCTTCTTTGATGATAATATCTTTTAGTGTCTGATTACCCCACTCATCTATTTCTTTTGATAAGTCTCTGATAAATTGATTAGTATAATCTTTAATCAGTTTGTCTTGGCTTGTAACTGGGTTATGTTCCGAATACCAAATTTGACTTTTTTTAGCCATCTTTTTATCTAATTTCTTAAGCCACTCATCCCAAGACTTAGTAGCTTCTTCATAAACTTTCGTTACTAAATTAGATAATAATTTACGTATTTTTACATCTCGTCCACTGGCTTCTCCTATCTTTTCTAAAATTCCTAACTTTTCAGCCTCAGAAATTTGAATTTTTCCGTTTAAAGTATTTTCAGATTGAGATAAAGCATTGAAACATTTGTGAATTATTTTATTAATTTGACTGACAGAAGATTCAATTTTTACTCTGCCACTTTCAACTGTAAGAAATTGCTCAAGAGAAGAAGTAAAATTTTGAAAGCTTTGCAAATACTCATTTTCTACTCCCTGTAAAATGGCATCTAGTGTAGCTTGAGCAGAAATTAAATGAACGCGGTTGTTACCTGTAACTAAGGGCTTTTGACCCAAGACAAACTTTTCAATTCTCTGTCTTACTTGTTCACGACCTTTCTCACTACGCACTAAATCTATGAAATTACCTACTACAAAAAGATTATTGGCAGGTTCATTTTCTTGACCATGATTTAGTTGAATTTTTATATCCTGGAGTAAGTCACGCTCTCCTTGAGATAAGGAACATGAAGCATTAGTGAGAAAAATGACTGCATCAGTATCTTTGAGCAATCTTTGTGTAACTGTAGTGCGGTCAGGATGTTCGTTTAAGCCTGGAGAGTCTATGATTTCCACCCCACTACTACATAACTCTAAATCAGGATGCTCAAAAACAATTTCTGCAATTTCCGAATGTGCTAATTCATCACTGAGACAACCTAATGCTGCTTCTTCTGAAATTGTCGCTTTTAGTTGATACTCTTCAGCAGGTATCTCTTCTTCTCGTCCATCTTTATAACGGCAAGTTACTCGTTTTTTAGTGCCATATTTTAAAACGGTTATTGCACCACTACAAGGAATTTCCCTCACAGGTTGTATTTCTTCCCCTAGTAAAGCATTTAAAAAAGTTGATTTACCTCGGCTAAATTCACCGACAACTGCTAACCTAAATTGTTGAGATTGCAATTTTTTAAATACTTGGTTGGCTTCTTCTATCAAAGTATGAGGAAGAAATTCTTGCTGCTGGCATTCCTCAATAATTTCAAAAATCTGATTACAATAATTATCTAATTTTTTATGACGGCTTTGAACCTTTTTAAATTCTTTGTAATCTATATTCTTCTGCTGTTTAGTATTTTTGTGTTCTAGCTTAACAGGTAAAGTCTTCAGAATATCACTGGCGGCTTTGACAAATATAGTATCCAGTTCTTGGAAACGAGAGGGGTCAAGTAAAAAATGCACTTCATTGACAGCAGTAAGTTCTACATTTCCATGATGAGTAAATCCAGTTTCTAAAACTGCTAAGTGTTGTAGATTAATCCCTAACTGCTTGGCAACTATTTGTAAATACTTTTTCTCACGGGAATCCATGTCTCCATCTGCGGCTGATATTTCATAACCAAAGTTGATTAACAACAATCTTTCTGATTCGGAAAGTGGAGCCGCAAGTGTCAATAAGTCATTAGCTTTTTGATAAACTTGATTTTCTTTTACACCCTTAATCATCAAATGTGTTAATCGACGCACATCACTGTCTGGAAGGCTAAATCGATAAACAATGGTCAGTAACCTTTGCTTTTCCGACTCAGCTACTTTGCCATCTACAAATATCACTCCCAGTAATACTGTGACTAAATTTGCTAAAAATATTACAAGCGGCGTGATATCTCGTTGACTCAGTTTTTGTCCTGTGATGCGCGACAATAATTCAATAGTCTGAGCGCCGACCTGTGCAGTTTTCATAAAGATTGTGAGCCGATAAAGTTTTCCAGTTTTAGTATGCCCAGGTTTTACCAAAATTCACTTATTTACCGAATAATTACGGTTATATTTTTGACTTATAATTAGTTAGGCTCAGAAAAATTAGCTTTTAGTAATGCAGAAATATGTTGTTCCAATTTGCCCCTGCAATTCGAGCTGGTATTGAAACTGGTAAATATATTCAAGTCTTGAGCAATGGAATACCAATCAGTATGGCTAGAGATGGAGCTACGGGACAGTTTATTGCTCATGCGATTGGTGCAACAGTCAATAATAGCCCTTTATCACCCCTGGTAGTTGCTCCTAATTTGTTGATAAATGGGATGCAAATGTATCAAAACCATCAAGGCTTTACATCTGTACTCAATAGTCTGCAAACTTTACAAACTAGCTTGGGAGTGTTGCAAGCCACAACAGCTTTGATTGGTGTGGGAACAATCGCAGGTGTAGCACTAACAGCAGTCAATCTACATCAGACACTCAAGCTGAGAAAAGAAGTAGAGCAAATGCGGCTGGAAGTCAAAAATGGCTTTATTGACTTAAAACAAGCTTTAAAAGACCAAGGAGCAGAAATTCGACAATTAATTGAAGAAGTAGCCCAAGATATCAAATTTGAACAACATCGTACTGTTTTAATTCGGGCGTATGGGCTGTTTATCCAGGCGATGAACCGCTTTCGTTCAGCAATGCAATTACAGGATATGAACCGGAGAAACGCTGAGATTGATGGTGTGCGGGGAATGTTATTTGAGGCTTTAGCCGATTACACTAATCCTCATTTGTTATCAGAAACTTGTGCAGCTGGACAACTCCGCAGACTGGAATGTGCTTGGACAATTGAACAGGGGATTATTGCGACATATCAAGCCCAAAACGAAATGTCAGCCGTTAGCGATAGACTTTACCATCTGCAAAATACCATCAGTGAAAATGCTTGCATGGTAATCAATTCATGCGAATCATGCGATGAACTTGATTTTCTTTTCCCTGAAATCAGCCGGATTCGTAACCACGATTTAGCAGTTGTGGAAACATGGCATCATCAAGTTGAGTGGATGCGATCGCTATCTCCATCAGATCTGAAACTCTTAAATAGCGCTGATTTCAATACTTCAGAATCTAACGACACCCCAGACACCAACGCAGCCACAACTGCTTTAGTACCACCAGAACAACTAACGTATGAAAATTTAAGTGAAAAATCTCACTTTGCTTCTCTGCGTGACCAGTTACTATTTATATTTAAGCCAGCGCTACGTAAAGACTATGAAGCCTACGTAAATCAACAAGCTGGTGTTGCTGGTTACAGAACATTATTTCCTAAGAATTTACAGCAAGCTTCAGATTTAACGGTTGCTAATCTTTATTACTACTTCAAGATTCGAGATGAATCGAAAGTTGAGCAAGAACAAGCAGTGTAGGTTATGACAACAAAGCAGTATCTAGTTTCTCAATCACAAAATTCTGAAGTACAAGAAATTCATCTTCTCTAATTAACTAAATATGGGCGTATTTAACAAAATTACAGCAACGTTTCAGGAGTCTAGACAATTTATCAAGAAAAGTCTAGAAGAATACATTATGTTTAGCTCAGAAGCTAAACAATTGACTTTGAAAAATAAAATGGTTTTACTTCTCTGTCAACAAGCTATATCTAGAGTTGAGCAATTGAAAAGCTTAGAACCAGACTCTGAGGAAGGGCTGATTGCGACAATAGAGTATAATAAAATACAAGTAAAATTACATTTTACTCCTGAAAAAATTACTCTTCATGAAGATTGTATTGCAGGTGAACTTCGTTTATTAAAGCAACCTGAATTTGACACAGAATCAATAATTTACCGTTACCTCATCGCAGGTTGGAAAACATTTTTGGGAGGTAAAATACCCAATGGTACTTTACCAAAAGAAGTGAAAATCGAAAATGATAAGGTTTACTATACTCTCCCTCGAAATCAGTTACAGCTTTTAGATTCCCTTTTCCATAATCTGGAAACTGGTTCTGCTTTGATAACTAACCTTAAACAAGGGGATTTAACTATTGAAACTTCAGTAGCTTTGAGTTGGAATAATTTCAAACTTCAAAATCTGCTTCAACTTTTGAATCCAAAATAGACAAAACAAACAATATTACTCTGATTTATCACTTTTTTGAGAAAAATTAAGATCATTTCCATCATATATCCACATTGGTTTGACACCCTGTGAATGCTGGAAACCAAGTTTTTCATAAAATGGAACAGCATTATTTATTGCCAGTAATATTTGCTGATGAAAATTAATATAACGGCTTTGCAAACGCTTGAGAATTTCTCGCCCTATACCTCTATTTTGATATGAGGGTAACACTAATAAATGAGGATAATAAACAACTAATGCTCCATCTGAAATGGCATTACCAAGACCAATCAGCAAATTTTGATGCCATGCTGAAATAACTGTGTGCGAATTGCCAAGAGCTAATAAAAGTTGTTCAGGCTTCTCTGCTGATGACCATCCACATTGTGCATAAAGATTGATGACTTGATTACGGGTAAGTTTTGCTTTATCTTGATACTCAATTTCTGCAAAATTCATATAATCTTAGGACTTACGCACTCGCCACGAAAATTAAGGCTTTGAGATTGCTTCCCTACGGTCGCAATGACGGAAATACGTGGTTGGTTACGTAAGTCCTGTAATCTGTATAATCTTTATTCTCAGTGGCTTAAAAGCCACCGAGTCGTTTTTCATCCTTGGTCTAAAGCACAGAATCCAGTACGACATACCTATTCTTCCAGGGCTTTCAAACTCCCGTCTGTTTCTTGTAACGCACCATGCCCTATGATGAGGTGCGTTACGCTTTTCAAGGTGCCATGCCTCTCGGCTGAAGGGTTTTTTGAATGGTTGAATACCCTACCACAAGCATGATCGTACCAAAAAAGTCCTTCTCAAAGAACGAGGCTTTAAACCCAATTTTTCGGTAAATTACAATTTTGCCTGACTACTTGCCAACATATCTACTAAACAATTGAATAGCGTCGGCAATATTGACATCTCCATCCCCGTTGGCATCTAAGAAAGAATTTAAGACAGAATTTCCACCAGTTCGGGGATTTTGGGCATTAGCACCAGATTGTAATAAATTCAATACTATAGGCACAATCATAGGTAACAATTGCATGATTGTACCAGCATCTAATCCTGTCTGTTGGGAAGCTACCTGTGCTACCTGCTGTTGGATTTGAGGGGGAAACAGGGAACTGACGGCTTGAGGGTTAGAAGAAGTCCCAGCATATTGATTAACCAATGCTTGGGTTGCTTCACTACCCTCTGTGGATTGCTTCTGTTGTAAAGCAGAACGTACATAGTTACCTACTACACCGACAACAGATTGCATGGTTGAAGGATTTGTCCCAGTAGCATTACTCAGCTGATTAACAGTGTTAAGAATACCGCCGAGTTGACCTAAACTAGCTTGTTGACTGGGATTACTCACAGCACCGAGAATTTGGTCAAATAGACCCATAATCATCGTTCTCCTTGTGTTTTCATTTTTTGACTGCGGAAAAGCTGTTGCTATTATGAAAGAATTAACTCCGCAAAACTAGAGACTTAAGGATGAAAAATTGGTGTCATCAGGGTGTACAAATAAAGTTTTGTTCGTAGTGAGCGATTTATCGCTCTCTTGCAATATTTTAAAGGTCTAGAGCCGCTGACTACAAACTTATAGGGTAGCCAGCCCTATTAGGGTAAATGGCAGACAAGACTTGTACTGAGCAGTTCGGCAAGCTCACTGTAACACTTGTCGTAAAGCCCTGAAGGGCATAGCTGCGCTTACCGCGTAGCGTCTCGTAGAGAAGTATGCCTACCCCACAAAATTTGTGTTTCACGCTGCTACTGCTTCTTTAATCCATTGTTGCAGTGTATTAATAACTTCCTCAATGGCTATTTCTTGGGTTTCACGGGTGGCGCGTTTGACTACTTCAACTTTGCCATTGTTAATCGCCCTACCTGTAACTATTCTGTATGGGATACCAATTAAATCAGCATCTTTGAATTTTACTCCCGCCCGTTCATCACGGTCATCAAGTAATGTTTCTACACCTGCTTTATTCAGTTCGGTGTAAAGTTTTTCGGCAATTTCTACTTGTTTAGCATCTTTGATGTTGGGAATCGTGACGATCGCCTGATAAGGTGCGATCGCAACTGGCCAAATAATGCCGTCTTTATCGTAAGATTGCTCCACAGCCGATTGTGCCAACCTGGATACACCCACGCCATAGCAACCCATGAATAAGGGGTTTTCTTCACCCTGTTCACTTGTATACGTTGCATTCATAGCTTGGGAGTATTTGATACCCAGTTGGAAAATGTGACCTACTTCGATACCACGGGCGGTTTGTAGGGTTTGTTCTGGATTATGTACGGCGCGATCGCCTGGTCTGGATTTGCGTATATCTACTTTTAATTCTGGTAGCTTAAATTGTTCATTCCAGTTTGCCCCCACGACGTGATAACCAGTTTCATTGGCACCTGTGACGAAGTTTTTTAAGTCAACGACTGTTTGATCAACTAACCGCAAAAACTGAGGATGTAATTGTTTATTAGCAGTAATATACTCATCGCCAATATCAGGAGCAATATAACCTAAAGGTAGAGATTTAGTAGCCCATTTTGCTTGAGTTTCAGCATCGGGGACATCCAAGGAAATAATAGCTTTAGCACCGTAATTAGTAGCTAATTTTGTCAATTCATTTTGTAATTTAACTTCATTGACTTCTTGATCACCCCGAATATTCACCAGCACTAACACAGTCATACCATTGTCGTAAACTGTTTGGTAAAGGACATTTTTGACAATTTGGGTGGGAGAACATTTGAGAAAATCACAAAGTTTTTCAATGGTTTCTGTTCCTGGGGTTTCCCGTTTTTCATAACTAGTAAACGGTGAAGTTTCCGCATCCACAGGTAAAGAAACGGCTTTTTCCACATTGGCGGCATATTTACCATCTTCGGTATAGAGAACCTCATCCTCGCCAGCATCCGCTAACACCATAAATTCTGTCGAACCAGAACCGCCAATAGCCCCAGAATCAGCTTCCACTGCCCGAAATGCTAACCCAGAACGCCTTAGCATATTGCTATAGGCTTGGTACATATCTTGGTAGGTTTCCTTAAGACTGGCTTCATCGGTATGGAACGAGTAGCCGTCCTTCATAATAAATTCTCGTCCGCGCATCAACCCAAAACGGGGACGAATTTCATCGCGGAATTTAGTTTGAATTTGATATAAATGTAGCGGTAGTTGACGATAGGAGCGAATCATATCACGGGCAACAGTCGTGATTACTTCTTCATGAGTCGGCCCTAATCCTAATTGTTGTTCACGACGGTCGATGAGGGAAAACATAATTCCCTCGGCTTTGGTGTAGGTATCCCAGCGTCCCGACTCTTTCCACAACTCAGCAGGTTGTAATTGTGGTAAAAGACATTCTTGTGCGCCTGTGGCGTTCATTTCTTCCCGGACAATTTGGGAAACCTTTTGTAGTACCCGCCACATCAAAGGCAAATAAGCATAAACTCCGCTACCGATGCGACGAATGTAACCTGCACGCAGTAATAATTTATGGCTGGGAATCTCAGCATCAGCTGGATCATCCCGCAGTGTAACGAATAACATTTGTGACAGTCGCATCGTGATTTTCCCTTTCCAGAAGTAATCGGTTAAATTTATAATTTTCCATCCATCAGGAGCAAATTACCTTGTCAGATGTAATTTATCAAGCACAAGCACCCCTGGAATTTATTCCCCCAGCCTTCAATCCCCTAATTTTGAAAGGCTTTCATCTGTTGTTACCGAGTTGGATTAACTGGCAAACAGCTATTACCCAAATTGAAGCAGATAACGTAGAGGTTTTGGTGGATCTTTATCGTCAGTTTCAAGAGGGAAAAATCCGCTTTATGCTGGCATTTCGCCATCCCAAAACAGATGATCCGTTTTGTTTGGGCTACTTATTTTCTCAAATTATGCCCAAAGTAGCACGCCAGCAGAATGCAGCCTTACAACTACCAATTCATGCTCATTTTATCTACGATCGCGGCATTCCTTTATGGGCGGGTGCCTATACCGGCTGGATTGCTTCGCATTTGGGTGGGACTTCCATTCAACGGGGTAAAGCTGACTGGACGGGGTTACGTTCGGCGCGGGACTTGTTTGCCAATGGCAAATTTCCGATGGCGGCGGCGCCAGAAGGGGCTACCAATGGTTTGTCGGAGATCATCAGTCCTTTGGAACCAGGGATTTCCCAATTAGGCTTTTGGTGTGCAGAAGACTTGCAGAAACTAGGACGCTCTGAACAAGTTTTAATTGTACCAGTTGGGATGAAATATAGTTATGTGGCGGCTCCTTGGAAGGCGATCGCGGATTTATTAAGTGAATTAGAAGCGGCTAGTGGTTTAGTGGTGAACCCCAAAGAACAAAGTCAGCATCCCTGTTTAGAATCGCTGTATCCCAGGTTATTAACTTTAGCCGAACACTTACTTTCTTTGATGGAAAAGTTTTACACGCAGTTTTATCATCAAACTTTGCCGGATACCAAAACAACGGCAACAGAAACCAGTAATCGTAATGAAATCTTAGCCATGCGGTTGCAAGCTTTATTAAATACAGCCTTACAAATATCCGAACAGTATTTTAACTTACAGCCTAAAGGCGAATTAAGCGATCGCTGTCGGCGGGTAGAGCAAGCTGGCTGGAATTATATATTTAGAGAAGAGTATAAAGATATCAAAACATTATCACCTGTAGAGAAAGCCTTAGGCGATCGCGTTGCCAACGAAGCCAATTCTCGAATGTGGCATATGCGGTTAGTAGAAAGCTTTGTGGCGGTTTCTGGCAGTTATATCCGCGAAAAACCCACAGTAGAAAGGTTTGCGGAGACAACTTTAATTTTATGGAAAATGATTGCCCGAATTAAAGGTGATAAAGCTACCCAACTTCCCCAACTAGGTAAGCAAAGGGTGAAAATTACCATTGGTGAGCCGATATCAGTATCAGAGCGTTATCCTGTGTATAAAGAAAATCGCTTAAATGCGAGGCAAGCTGTTGCTGATTTAACCAATGATTTGCAGCAAGCGATGGAGAATTTAATTTGAGAATGATTCAGTTTAGAGTGTCAATCTATCTGTAAATTCAAACTGGAGTCGTTATTTTACAGTGTTTCCCACATTCTAAATTGATGATCAGTCGCATTAAGATAACGAATATGAATTAAATAACATAAATAACATGATGCAAGTCTAGTTTTTGACCTCACCCTGCCTTTGACTTGCGTCAAAGTCTCCCCTCTCCTTGGTAAGGAGAGGGGTTGGGGGTGAGGTTCTGTATTTTATTAAATCCACATTCCTAAGTAGCGCTTCAGCACCACTGCTTTGGAACTATATCCGCAAGCAGTTTAGTGCTGTGTGCCATTACATTTGTCAGTAACAAATATGTTAAATATACGGTTGCAAATTATAATTTTTATGACAATAGGAGTTCTACTAGGTTGTCAAGAATCTCAAGTTTCATCACAACCAAATCCTGGTAATTCTTCTATGGCACCTACTGTACCTCACAGTGTTGCAGTCTCTAAAATTACTCCCAATTCTCCATCTACTGAGTCCAGCAAATCTCAGAAAACTGGCAAAATAATTGGGCAAGCTATTGACTGTAATAACGACGGCAAAGATAACGGTTACCGTATCGATTACGACAACGATGGCATTCCCGATGACTGTATTACTTACGATGATAATGGTAATGTCATCAAGAATGAGGAAGCCACAAACAATATTGACACCACAAATCCTCAAGCCTTATATGACACTCGCATGATTGCTTTAGAACAACTAATTGAAGGTTGTCAAGAAAATAGCAAGGTTGAAGGCGATATAACTTACACAACTTGTATACTTAACAATCGCCCTGTAAAAGCAACAGAATATCTCACAGAGTTAGGCGATGGATTAATCATTTGGTTTGAAAATGGGAACGTCAAAGCTGTACAACGCACCCATAACGGTGAAACTTTCTTTTTTGACAACGGGCGACTAGAAGTAAAATTTGAGGAAGCTGGGGAAAAAGTGTTTACTACTTTCAGTAATGAAGAACGCAGCGAATTGGAAGAACTGGGACGCACTAGCTACCAACGCATCTTTCAAGAGTTTGGCATTCGCTAGCCCCTAGCCTCTAGTATCTAGTACAGCACGGCGTAAATAGGCATACCATTTGAAATCGTCATACAGCCTGTTTGATAAGCTTTTTGACTTTTGACTTTTGACTTTTGACTTCCGCGCAGCGGTACTAGTCTCTATTCCCCAGTCTCCAGACAATAGACTAAACTAGTTATTTATAGTGTAGTTTTGTAAAATCCTGTTGGCTAACTGTTTTATGGTTACAAGACTTTCAGCAGCTATTTACGCAACGGGTACGTCACCGACTGTAGCGCCTGAACGGTCTGATCAAGTTACCCGTAAGCCTTATCCGAATTATAAGGTGATCGTGTTAAATGACGACTTTAATACTTTTCAACACGTAGCTGAGTGTTTGATGAAGTATATTCCCGGAATGACGGGTGATCTAGCGTGGGATTTGACTAATCAGGTACATTACGAAGGACAAGCCATTGTTTGGGTAGGCCCCCAAGAACCAGCAGAACTGTATCATCAACAGCTGCGTCGTGCTGGTTTAACAATGGCTCCTTTGGAAGCGGCTTAAATATCATGGGTAAAGCCAATAAAGACGCTGCTCACAAAGACGGTAGATTAGTCTGGAATCACTCAACTCATATTTCTGGTCTCATCCCAATTTTAGAACGCCTCTGTCAACAGCATGGGATTCAAACTGTCACGCCAGGTGTGATTGGGCGTGCAAAGGGTCATTGTCCCAAAATGCAACTGCGTGTGTCTGTACCCATTCGTGGTGGGTATAAAGTCATCGCCCGTCAGGGTAAGACAGTACAAGAGGTATTTATCCTGACCACTTTAGATCAGGACACATTCAAAGATACGCTAGCGATCGCCATGAAAAATTAATCAGCCCCATAGTCTCTTGTCTACGGTTCAGCGACTGTTGACTATTGATTATTCTTCAATCCGGCGGACTGCGAATTTATGTAGCGGCAAACTCAAAATACAAGAAAAAGTCAAAAAATACGATAAAGCCGTAGTTATTTTCACAGACATGAGTAGAGTTTCCCAGTCAGGTAAAATCATCTTCTCAACGCCAAACGCCACACAGTAAACGAGCCAATAAGAAAAGCTCATTCTAAAGAGAATTTTCTCTGTTTCTTCTAGATTATCTTTTGGTTGCTTGCGATCCCACAGTAACAGTAGGCCAGCAATACAAGCAACAAAGGATACAGCAACTACAAATTCATGACACAATACATTGATTGAATGCATTTGCGCTTATCCCAATACTTGAATCAGTTGAGATTCAGTCTAAAGGAATAATCCTCCGGCTTACAAAAAACATTTACAAACTGCAATAGAACACTGTAATTAATTTAAAAAATTGCAACAAAAGTTATATTTTTATCAAGATTGCTATTAATAATAAGTTTTAAATTCAATTATGGAGATTTATCAAGAAAGTAGGCGATCGCTAATTGTGATTTGATGTAGCAGTCCTAAATACATTAAAAATAAATCTACTCCCTACTCCCTATTCCCTATTCCCTTCTTCCGTTCCTTAATAGGTTCAGCCGGATTACCTGCATAAATCATCATCGGCTCTAAAGAGCGCCCCGTAACCCCACCTAAAGTCAGAACTGCTCCCCGACCAACCGTCACACCAGGCCCAATAACTGACTTAGCCGCAATCCAACTACTTTCCTGAATATGAATTGGAGCAGTAATTAGTTGAAAATCAGGATGATTCCAATCATGATTACCTGTGCAAAGATAAACATTTTGAGATAGGCAAACATGACTATCTATGGTGACATGAGCCAAATTATCTATCCAAGCATCTTCTCCAATCCAAACATAATCGCCCACAGTTAATCGCCAAGGAAACTTCACCCGCACCCCAGACTTAATGCGAACACCCTGACCAATTTTTGCCCCAAATTTACGAAGTACCCAAACCTTTAAGCCTGACATGGGAAGCCAACGACTCTCAACCAAGGGTGACCCTAAAAAGTACCACAAAAGTTGTTGCCAGTAAGGAGCGCCAGGAGTATAAGTACCAAGACTATAGTTATCTAAACGCATATTTATAGTTAATCAAGGGCGGGATTGAGACTTGCTCCTGTACGACCTGTAAAAATCCACAAGAGGGCGCGAGCAATATCGCGAATAATCCGGATGATAGATTCTTGGGGGCGACTCGATGGTACAGCCAATGGAGTAAAAGCGATACCTTGACTACCAAGGATGATGGTGGCGATCGCTTTAGCCCTAGGCATGTAAAAATCTAAGGGAATTAGTTATATGTGTAGAATTTATGCACTACGTAAATCTATGCAATTAAGTTGAGGGCATGATTAATAATAACATTTTGATCAATTTTTGATTCTAACTCTTCTACTTCATATCTTCCTTCTTCTACTTCCAAAGAGGCATTATCTAAAGCTGAGGGATAGGCTTCTTCAAAAACCAATCGCAACTCTTCTGATGTTAAGTAAGAGCCTCCTGACTTACGTCGTTTATTTTTTAGCTGAATTTCCCGAACACAATTGCGAATTGATACATCCCAAGACCGGGTTGTTCGATCCTCAGCTTTTTGCTTAATGAGATGTAGTAGCAAGACTTTAGCATAACTGCGGATATTATTAATTTTATCTTCACGGCTCATTTCTTCTAATTCTTCAACAATAGCTAATGCTTCCGCGATGTTACCTTGTAACAATAAAGATTTTAAGGTGAGTATTTCTTCCATAAACGTCCATTAAAGTTGAAGGTTGAATGCTGAATGCTGATCTCAATTATCTAAAACAGGGGGCTGTTCCAATATTTCAATACAGTTCAGTTAATGATAATTGTAGATGGGGTCCACAGGCAGCACAACTCAACATATTCTTGATCATGTTGCTTCTTCTTGCATAAACTTAACTGTTGACTGATTTATCTAAACGCATATTTGTCGTTAATCAAGAGCAGGATTAATACTTGCTCCTGTACGCCCTGTAAAAATCCACAAGAGGGCGCGAGTAATATCACGAATAATACGGATAGTAGCTTCTTGGGGTTGATTCGATGGTACAGCCACTGGAGTAAAAGCGATACCTTGACTACCCAGTACGAGAGTTGCGATCGCTTTGGCTCTCGGCATATGAAAATCTGAAGTAATCAAAAATAAGTGCTGAATTCCGTGTTGTTTGAATTCTGGGATGAGGGTAGTAAAGTTAGTAACTGTATCAACAGCACGATAATCCAGATAAAGTCTGCTTTCTGATACACCCGCAGCTTGAAAAATTGGTTTTACTAATTTAGGTGGAGTACCAGAAGAAACCCAAATTTTTAAATCAGGATACCAACGTGCTATTTCAGCCGCAGAATTTTCCCGATCTGTCCAACCGCCGAGGGTCAGGATAGCTTGAGGTTGAGGAGACTGGTGATAGGCGATCGCTAGTCTTCCAGGAATGAGCAATAGTATTGTCAGGACAAAAATTACTGGAGCCAAAATCAAATATTTTGTAAGTGGAAATTTGAATAATTTTACCCATAGTTTCATAAATTTAATTTATCTATTTCACAAAAAAATCTCCTATTATCTTTTCACATAAACGACATACTTCATAGACACTTCATATTGAAGCACGTACTACACAGTGAAATAAATCATTAAATCGGTACTATAAATTTAAACTTTTTTCTTTACCAAAGCATCGCCAGGTTTACTTTATAAGGTTTTTACATCAAGGAAAGTCATGTAGTTTTAGTGTAATTCTTTTGACAATATGTGAAATTATGGTAAATTTACCCAGGCGAAACAAAAAAATTTCAGGTTTATTGAGAGGTAACAGTAATGACTGTTCACAGCATCTGTTGGATTTGTGCGATCGTATTTAAAACCACCTTTGAAAATCTGGTTTCTTCATTGATTTAACGTAGTGTTAGTCACAATTTAAGATTTCGGTGCCAATTTATTCTGTAAGCAAGTTTTATGGCTTACTAGAAGCAATCAATTGTTGAAAAGCTGCCAAAGGTAGTTAATAATTTCATGCGATTCAATTTTTCAGTGTGTATCTCTAAATACTACTGAACTTCTGAATTTAGATAGAAATGTGTTTGCAACATCAAAATAGTTGGTGGATGAGGATTCTATGAAGCTTTTCAATAATATTCTGAGAGTAATTTATTCTCCTACTGTTCTCTTGTGGGCTGTTGTCTTTGGGGCGGTTCCAACTAATGCAGGAAATCTAGTACCAACGAATACAACTCGAACAGCACTTAACCAAATTAGTGTCTCAGGCAATACTTCAGATATAGCTGCCAATGGTAGTGATATTACATCAGTAAAAGTAACAAAAGTCACAGACATCAACAATAGCTATATTCAGAATGTTCTGAATAGTGATCTAGACAAATTGAGTGCCAACATACAGTTGGCACAGGCAACAACCAACAGCCCTTGGAGAGAACGAATTCTCAACGCTAATGGAACTATCAATTGGCAAGAATATACTAATGTAGCGCAGAACTATCACAAGCGCGAAATGATCGATTACCGTTTCGGTCCCAAATATAGCGACTTTCACACCACAGAAGAATCATTTCCGTTAGTGTATCAGCCGTCAAGTGATGGTATCATTCGCAAAAATGCTGGAAATTGGTGTCGAGTAAGCCCAGGAACAGACGGTGATCCGGGAGGTGCTTGGATAATGTCTGGTCAGATGCTATTCTCACCTGATGCCAGTGCACCTCCAGAGTATCAATTCGGCTCATCAAATATGCGAAGTGCCGATGCTGCTATGAGGTTTAGCGATAATGGATTATGCTTGAGAGTCCGTCCAGAATGGACGGCAGATTGGTGGAATCGGAATAATATTAGTACACCCACGACTCCAGCAGTAAAGCAATTTTACAATGCATCTGGTAGCCAATTACCGTTGCCACCGATTGCAACAGCCAGAGGGGTTGGTGGTGCCTCTGTGACTGGTTTTTTAGCATTCCAGAATGGAGTGATAGGAATTACTGGGACTGGAAACGATCCTTATACTTCGGAAGGATTTAGCTACCTTTCGGCAAAACTGGGTAATGGCAAGGTACCAACAGCAATGGCGGTTACTAACAACAACGAATTCGTGTTGGTGACGGTTTGGGATACTGTTAACCGCAAGGGACAAGTGGCGGTACTAGCAGTGAAAACACGCCAAATGGCACAGGAAAGTAGATTCTATTGGGGATTGCCAGGATGGCCAACTGTCAAAGGTCTCAAGTTAGTTGGATATGTAGATTTACCCTTTGCTGCACCAAACGCGATCGATGTAACTGTAAGTACTAGACTAGGAAATCCTCGGGGCTATAACGATAATCGAAACGATGATTTGAACCTCCAATCTGTACGTGATAACTGGTATAAGAATACAGCTTGGGATACTTCATGGGGAAATAATTACTGGAAGCAGACAGCGCAAAGTGGATATGCAATTGTAAGCTCACGAGCAGAAAATAAAGTTGCATTTATTGATCTTCGGCCTATGCTTAAATACTACCGGAAGATGTATTTAACTACTCCAGCTAACTTCGATCAAACGAAGAATGAAGGTACTGCTTCTAATCAATGGCCACATACATTTGGCCACGCGCCAGAGCAGAAGCCCGTTGTAGCTAAAGTGTTGACTATAGATAAACCAACTGCGGTAGCAACAGGCAATAGATGGAATACTCTTCGGACTCCAAGATCATATTATGACGGCGACTTCACCAAGCCTCTCAAAACAGCATACATCGCTTCTATGGATGGAACTGTGCGGATGTATAATGTGGATTCTTTGATTTTCCCGAACGCTACTGCCTCTGTTTCAGATATTCCGTTTAAATCATTTCAAGTGGGCAGAAATCCAGTCCAGATGTTTCATGGATTTCACAGCACCGCAAATGATGATTATTACATAGTAAGTCGTGGTGATCGGGCTATTTACTACACACGTTATAACGGAAACATCAGGGGAATCTTGCGTGATTCTCGTCTTAAAGATCCTGTGAATGTCGCAGTATCGTTAGATCAAGCTGGATATGGTGGTAGCGGACCAGACAAGGCGATGTATGCTAATGTTCTAACAGTGATGGATTTCAATGGTAAGCAAATTGTCAACTATATGGTAGACGATGGCTCTAATGTGAATAAAGAACAAGTGAATTTTATCGGGCCGAATGGACAAAAAATGCTCTTCCAGCACGGATATTCTAATCCGGTTAATGGCTACCCTTTTATGTTCACTGTTGAGGAGGTAATATAAAACTTTACTTTATAGTTTATGTAATGTGAAATAGTTCCAATAATAAGCTTGTACACACTATACAGCACTTCCAGCAGCTATGAGGTACATCCTCAAAACTGAGAACTTTGCTAGGAAAAGGGCAGGGAGAAAAACTGTATTCCATAATAGCGGTAACCGCTGTATGTGTGTATGAGATTTTTTTGTTGATCAACCTGCGATTTTTAAGTGACTGTTCACATCACACTATATCAACAGAGTATTCTTGTAACTGCCTAGCTAGTAGTAATAGAGGAAAGGAAAACAGAGACATTACCTCTAAAGCATCAGTAATAACTTCGAGGAGATTAAGACCATGCTTAGAAGCAGTGGAAAGAAAAGAACGGATATTGGCGAATGAAACCGCAAAATCAAATGAGCGAAAGCCACCAGAAATTTTCTGCTTACACTTCATCATCCGCAAGTCACGTTCTGCTACAACAGACATATCACATCCACATCCAGGAGATGAACATAGTGTTGGATGTTCTACGATATTGTCTGGCGGCAATACTTGTTTTAATGTCTGCCCTGGATGACCTATTTGTCCCCCTGATGGCCGCTTTCCTGTTTCTCTTAAACTTTTTGTCCATATTTTACTTGACTTTTTGAGTCTGTCGCTTGCCGGTGGTTTTGAACTTGTTTTGCTATCTAGTCCCAAACGTCTCTCTAGCTCTGCTATCCGTTCCCGCAGTTCTTGATTTTCTTTCTCCAGTCTCTCGATTTTTTGATCTTTTTCTTCTGGACTCATGCTTGAACACTACCATCTTTCTTCCCTCATGGGAATCTTCCTGACATTCCTACCTGGGCAGTTACATATTTTTGCTGAATGCAAAGTTGCTGGAAAATTAAGTTGGCTGCTGCTTGATTACCAACTTCATTCAAATGTACATCGTCTCGAAAGTAACTTTTAACAGTACTACTAGGAAGCTTAGACCAAGCTTTGTGAGTATCAAATACTGGTATTTGCAAGGATTTAAGCACTTCCATAAACTCCGGTTTGTAAGGTGGAGTGATAGGCTCAGGAACTAAGTCATAACGATTAGGTGTAAAAAGCACATAAATCAGTATCTTTTCATCCCGTACTAAATTTACCACCTCTTTGAAAAGCTGCATATTTTTTTGAAACTCTTGATTCAATTGTGCAGAGGAGACTTGAGGGGTTTCTGGATGAAAAAATTGGTTGAAGTCAGCATTCTCCAATACTCGCGGTATTACGTAGCGAGCAACAGCCTCCTGAATTGCTGATATTGGAGGACGATCTGGGTAATTAGGGTGGTTTCCCACATGTTCACTGGTGCTAGTAGGTTGAGTTAGGTCATGCGTCCCAACTTGCAAAATTACAGCATCACTGTTAAAAGTGCCGAACTGTTGGAGATAACCTAACTGATTGCCCATTCCCCATGAGCCGGCAGAAGCATTCAAAACTTCTGCGGGTTTTCCGGAAGCTTGAATTTTGGCTGCCAATAGTTCGGTAATAATTTCTTTTTGATCAATAGGATTACCACCATTAAGTACCGAATCACCAATCATTAAAATTCTAAGAGTATCTTGAGGCTTTTTGAGTGTAATTGGTGAAGTTCTTTGAGAGTATTGATTATATTCAATTGTTTTACCAAAGCGAAATATTTTTTGGTTAGGTTGAAAGCGATAGCCTGTATAGTTATCAACTTGGCTGAGTACAGGACTTCCAAGCCCGAACAGAAGTCTTAATGCTATTTCACTACCTAATACAGTAATTATTGCTACAAAGGGTATTTTGTAATTACGTAAAAATTTATTCATCCACTTGTGTCAAACTGCTGTCTACTGTTTTTTCTTCCTCAATCAAGCGGATGGATAACAAAATTTCAGCTAGCATTCGTTGGTAAGCATAGTACAAACCTGCCCATCCGTCCAATATTCCTCCTTTTACAATTAGACAATAAAATAAAACTATAAAAGGAGCGAACAGCTTTTTTTTACGAATTTTATCGCCTAAACCTAATTCATTTACTGGAGTTTCTAGTAATTTCTTAACTTCAATAACCATATACCTATCCTGTGCCCACAGCCAACGACTCAAGGATTTGCGATCATCATGATTGATATACCCCGAAAGTGTTGCTGATTTACCAGTAACTTGCAAAAGCTGAGTATGACCATCATCTATGTAAATTGCTTTTTTTTTGCGGAAGAGGATTTGTCGAGGGGGAAGTATTGTACCTCTTAGAGGTTTGCCAAAAACGCAGTATTTAAATCTGACAAAGTATCCATTTATCTTGCTATCGATTGGTAGAACTTCAATTTCAGCCATTAACTCATCTGTGACAATATAATCTGCATCCAATGAAAGCACCCATTGAGATTTTACTTGTTCCAAACCATAATTCCACTGAGTAGCATGAGTATCAAATTTTTTTTGAAAAACTTGTAATTGTGGGTAAGAATGCAAGATTTCAAGGGTTTCGTCATTGCTATAACTATCAATAACTACAATCTCCTTTGCCCAAGTCAAATGTTGGAGAGTGCGCTCAATATTTGGTGCTTCGTTATATGTGAGTATGAGAGGGGTAACATTTTCGGCTATTGACGCAGGATTCATGAAACTTGCCTAGAAATTGAAAATTTAATCGGTTCAATACTGAGAAATCAAGTTTTTGAAAACGCTTACAAAATATAGCACTCAAAGTTGAATATACTTATTTAATCTGATAACTAAAACTAGAATTAACCTAGATATCTAAGGTAAAGGTACCATAGCTGTTAAGCATCTTTGTGTTTGAGGATATTTTTGTAAACTTCAATTAAATTTGAGCTAATACTATTCCAAGTATATTTATCAAGAATTAGTTGGCGAGCACGATCGCCCATTTGTTTCCCAAATTGAGGAGAATTCAGAAAGTCATCAAAAGCATTAGTAATCTCTGATACATCCTGTTGTGTGATGTAACCAAGGTTATATTGCTCAACTACAGAAGCAAGTGCTACACCAGGCGTGATTATAACAGGAAGGCCTGCGGCTAAAGCTTCTAGGACTGCTACGCCAAAATTTTCAGAATAAGAGGTGAGGGCAAACAAATCTGAGCCTTGAAGGAATAAATTTTTGCTCTCACCTTCCACAAATCCAACAACATGAGTGCGATCACTTAGTCCATAAGAGAGTAGTAGTGATTGAATATGGGCTTCGTAATCGGAGTTACCACTACCTGCCAAAAGAAAAGTGAAATTGTGATGAGTAAGTTTGCTAAGGGCTTGAATCAGGAAATCTAATCCTTTTTTTGGATGCAGGCGAGACAAAAATAAAATTATGGGTTCGTCTGCTGGGATATTGAAGCGTTGTCGCAGTTTGTCACGAGCATTGGGAATCTGCTGTGGTAAGGAAATCCCCAGGGGTAAGATAAAACTATGTTTACCAAGTCCCAATTGAGAAACCTCCTGCTGTTCCTGTTCAGAAGTAAAATGAATAGCTTGACAGTGGTTAATGTTTGCTTGCTCAAACAACCGTAGGTAAATTTGCTTTTTACGGGTACTTTGTTGTAAAGACCATTCGCATAATAAACCATGTGGGGTAACAATATAAGGTAGATTTTGCAGACGGGCGATCGCCATTGCAATAGTAGATGGGTAAGAAAAAATAGCGTGAACATGAACCAGATCGTACTGCGCCATATTCTGCCACAGCCATTGTGTTAACTGCCAAGAGAAGGCATATTCCCTGACAGGTTTGATATTTGGTGAAAAGCGATGAAAAAACCAAACAGGAACGTTCTGATATTCAATGCGCTTTTGCAGAGGCACATCAAGCAAGCTATCACCATTGTCGTTTGTAGTGACAATTTCGGCATCGACATTGTTTGGTTGCAATGCCTGAACCATGTCTAAAACAGCTTGGCTAGTACCACCTCGCACCTTAGGCACAGAGGGAGTAACGTGGAGAATTCTCATGAATGAGATCCGATAGGTGAAATTTTCATGAGTTCAGCAAGGGTTTGTTTAAATCGTTCAAATCCAAAGATATCGATTACCTTTTGGCGTAAAGCTTCAGGTTGATATATTAAAGGATTGGGATAAGTTCCTTGCAAAATCTTTATGAGAGCTTCAGTAATTTGATTTATATCATCTGGATTAATCAAAGCTCCTAGTTCGCCGTTGCAAAGCGCGTCAATTGCACCATCCTGGTTTCCTCCTAAAGTGGGCTTACCACAAGCTAGGGCTTCTAAATAAACGATCCCAAATCCTTCACCTTTGCTTGGCATGGCAAACACATCACACAAGTTATAGTGAAGAACTATTTCTTCATCTGGAATAAATCCGGTGAGAGTTACATGGTTTTGCAAATTTAGACTTCGCACAAGTTCCTCAATTCGAGGGTGGTCATCACCTTTGCCAACTATCAGGTAATGGACATCGGGAATTTGCTGTCGAATTTGGGGTAAGGCTCGAATCACTTGATCATAACCTTTGTAGGCATCACTACGGGATAGCCGAGCTACAGTTAATATTATCGGTTGTTTTGGGGTTAAACCGTAACGTTCTAGTAATAATGTTGATTTAGGAGCAATCTCAAATCGGTTAGCATCAAAAGTTACAGGTAACAGAGAAATTTGATTAGGATCAATATTTTGTTCTTTGAGTAGGCGATCACGGGTATAGTTACTAACAGAGACTATTTTTGCCGCCGCTTTTAAGGCTTTCTGCTTGATTGGGTTTTTCAGATCCCAGGCATCAATGCCATGAACTACAATCCAGTAAGGAGTACTAGTAAAACGGCAAGCAAAGTAAGCAACTGGAGCAAAATTAATGTGTCCAGATAGAACCAAATGCGGTTTTTCTATCAGAAATCCCATTAATAGATTCCAAGCAAAATGTATGATTTGTAAATTACCAGGTGTTTTTCCATGGAATTTAAATGATATATTATCTATATTGAAAAATTTTGCGTTATTACCTTTATCTAACTTATTATAAATTTGGATTTTTAATTCTGGAAAATCTTCAACTATTGCTTGTATTACATCCTGTAAATAAATCTGTATGCCTCCCTTGAAATCAAATAAATTCGGAACCCAAACATGAATTAATTTGTCATTATTTTTCATAATTTATAATTCTTTAATGTCATTTTTGATTGAATTTACGTAATCAAATAATTAAACTATAGCTGTCTATGGAGAGTAAACATAGATAAATCATTATTTTCATAAAAATTTTTTCTTTCTAGACGAGGTAACAAAAATATAAACCCACTTAAAAACCAGTAATACACGTTAGCAACCGGATGAACAACAACTTGAGTAGGTAACAAAACTATATGTAAAAGAAAAGTTACTAATGCTAAGTCTTTAAGAAAAGGACTCTTAAGATTTTGATAGATAGACCAAAGCGTAATTAAAAGAGCGATACGCATCCCATACCAAAGTATGGCACCAAATTGCCCTATTTCAACAGTAATACGATCAATCTCATCTTCAACAGGTGGTGTTGGTAAACTTTCAGGTAATTTAAACACTCGCTGTAAAGCTTTACTCCCTGATTGAGTTGAACCTGTACCATACCCATCTATGAAAGATTTGCCAGGAACAGAATTAATAGAAAATGCATTTACTATTCGAGTACTCATCTCTGAGCCACTTCCTGGATCATCGATGCGAGTTGAAAATGCATCAATTGCTGGAGCAAACCATTGGATTAATAAAATAACTCCAATAATTGTAGGAATAGCAAGTTTTTTGATGATTTTCACAACGGCTTTTAATTGATTAAAAGTCTTGATACCTAAATAAGCTACAAGCAGTAAAAAAGCAAATACAAAAACTCCACGAGCACCAGTCATAAAAAAATTAGCAATCATTAAGAATATCTCAACTAAAATAATTTTTTGCCATATCAAAGATTGTTTTTTTGTTAAAAAAGGAAGTATAAGACCGAAAGAAATAGTTAAGTACGTTGTATATAAATTCGGAAAAGAGAATACACTAGATATCCGGAGTTTACCATCACCAAAGCCAAGTACTTCAGATGCTTCCTCTCCTCCAGGAGCAATATTGATAATGCTTGAGGGAGGACTAAGAAATTGAAAAATTCCTAAAATACATACTGGAATTAAAATTAGAAGATAATTACGTAAAAATTTATAAAGCTCCTCTTCCGAATTAAAAAGGTATGGAAGCATCCAAATTAAAGGAACATACAGCAAATAGCGGCTTAAACCAAATAAACCAATGATTGGCGAACCTAAGTCAGGATTGAAAGATTGAAAAATTAACCATATTGAGCAAAGACTTATAAATCCATGAAAAAACGAAACCCCATGATTATTGATTAATGAATGTTGTTTATGAGGTAATAAAAAGTATTTAATATAGGCAACAATTAAAACAAAATCTTTAAAGAAATATATTAGATTACTAGCTTGAGGTAAAAACCATTTTCGCAAAGCGCCATCAATAATTATTATTAATAAAACTCCTTTCACCCATTGTCGCCAATTTAAATTAATGATGGCAATTATCAAAATTACAACAAGTGGTAGAATAAAAAAAATATTCACTGAATTATTCCTTCCAGGACTTGAAGATATGTTTTTGCAACTGAGCTTTTCCGGTGTCTTGCTAAATGGGTTTCTTGACTGGCTCGATACAGATTTAGTTTGGTATTATGAAGCAGTAGATCAGCTAAAATCTGGGTCAAACCTTCTACACTTCCATTTGGAAATGTAACTCCACATAGGCCAATGGCATCTTTTAATCCACCCTGTTCTGAACCAACAACTACGCATCCACAAGCAATTCCCTCTAAAGCAACAATACCAAAAGGTTCTTGCCATCGAGAGGGTACAACCATTATTTTATAAGTATTTAATATTTGAGCTAAAGGATATCCAAACTGAGTACCTAGAAACTTGACTTGCTCTGCAATTCCAAGTCTTTTTACTTGCTCTCTAAGATTAGGTTCTTCTGTTCCTTGACCAATAATAGTTAAATTTGGTTCCAATCCCTTCTGTTTAAGCAATGCTAGGGAGTCTATAAGTAAATCAGCTCCTTTATCAGACACTAAGCGACCAAGAAAAACCAAGTCCTGATCACGTCTTACTTTTGGCATTTCATAAAAAATATCATCCTGGTATGAGTTAGGAATAACAGTTACGGGAACTGGAAGTTCAGCAGCTATAGCTTGACTAGGTGCAATATTACTAGCAGCAAAGCGAGTCACCCAATTCTTCAACGCACCTTGCCAGGTTAATTTAGACCCCGGATATAGATACCAAGTTTGATGAGTAACTACTAATGGTTTTCTAAGGATTAAAACAGGCCAAATTGCTTTTAGGCTTATGCAACCGTGGAAACAAATATCACACCAATGGGTTAAGTTTAACAATTGATTAATTGTGGGACAGCGAATTACCTCGAAAGAAAAATTATCATCTTCACTTGTGGAAGTTTGGGTAGCTAATTTTACGTTATGTCCATGAGCGACAAACTCATGAGCCAGATTTAATATAACTGTTTCTAATCCACCAACATTTGGGTAAAATACAGATGAATATACGAAAATTTTCATTTTTTTGTATTATTTTTGATATCTTACTACATATTAATTATGCTGTAAAAAAATTACTTTTAAATATATGTAGAATTTTTTATAAAAAATCACATACCTATACGGTTGTATTTTTGATAATGTCAGCAAATATTTTAGCTTGCCTGGACAAATTATGGGTTTGATACCAATTGTAAGCATTTTTAGCAATCGTCTCTCCAACAGCAAAACTCAGTTCTTTAGTTTGACTATCTATTAACCAGTAGTGTTTATTGATCTCCAATCCATCTTCCTCTTTGCCCCACGCGTAGTAGTTTGTGCCAATTGGAATAACGCCATGAGCGCAGTAGGCAGCAAATATAGTTGAGCGGGTTAAGAAGTCTAGAGGATAATTGAAAAAACCAGCCCATGAATCTTGAAGGATAGCACTCACTTTTTCAGCAGGTTGCAGCCCTAAGCTAAATATGGGAACATTATTAATTTCAAAAATTGGCAAGTTAATTGGTGGACCGATATCGATGACTTCCTGGATGTCTAATTCTCGGCAAATAGACTTTAAAGCAGATATGGATTGCTGATAGACTTTGGCCCGATTCCCAGATCCACCGAATACCACTAGCCGATGTTTTCGTTCAGCTAGCGGGAGTAATTTTTTTGGTTCACCGATACTAGAAAAGACGGGCAGGATTGGAATTTTTAATTGTTTACCTGGACACAGTTTACCTAGAACTTCAGCATAACCGGGCTTGTTTGTAATAACGCAATCACTAATATTTAAAAGGTTAGCAGCGAGTCGCTTCTGTAGAGGTGCAGTCCAAAATGCACTAGTCCAGAAGGGATAACGAGCCGCGTAAATTTCATGAAACATTGTAACTAAATTGCCTGCACTTATTCCCATCTTCCATTGCTGCAAGCCATTAACTAGCCAAACAGGACAACCCCGTGTAGCATAACCATACCCTACATAATGCAAGAGGATAGTAGCAGAGGGGGAAACAATTTCTCCTAAAACAGCATTCAAAGCTTTTGGTGAACGTTCGGAAACTTTTTTAATAGGGAAATCTTCAATCGCTGTTGCCCCAGTCCAATCCGGATCACCCACCAGAAAGTAGGTTTTGATACCAAAATATCGACGAAATTGTCTGGCAAGTGCTAAAGCGTAGTCACCTACTCCACTAGTTACTGGAGGCATTTGTGGAATAATTTGAATAAGCATTTTAAGTATATTATTATTTTTTTATACCTTAGAACAGAGGAGTTCTTTGAACAAAATTTGTAGTCGTTGGCGATAACGTTGAGGAGTAAATTGCTGGGAAAATTGACCTGCTATTTCACCCAAACATGCACAATATTCTCGGTCGTCCCGCAACATTATAAGTTTATCGGCGATCACCTCAGCATTCATAATGGGAACTCGCCAGCTTTCGTCTGGAACGGGAACACCACAGTTTTCGCTAACAATAACAGGTAGACCACAAGTCATTGCTTCCATTCCTACCCATCCAAAAGCATCTACAAGAGACGGTAAAACTAAAACATCTGACTGCCAATAGTGATGACATAGTTCTGCTTTCGTTGTTGGTGGTTCATAAATAAAATAATCTTGATATTTAGCTAAATAAGGCTCTATTTCAGGCATTATCGCACCTAATAATGTCAGTTCAATTCCCGTACCACATAACTTAATAGCTTCCAGGAGGTAAGGAATGCCTTTACGTAAAGAAATAGCTCCAACAAATAGTACTTTTAGACGGTCTGGAGATTTAGGAAATGGAATAAGTGATGGTTTAAAAAGAGTAGTATCTGACCAGAGTGGAGTTAAGGTAAGTTGTTTTGGAGAAAAACCAGCTTCTATAAAGCTACGCTTTTGTACCTCTGATAGTACTAAAATATGGTCTGCCATGCTGAATTCTAGCTGCTTACGATATGCAGTTTGGGGCGTATCAAAAGGTTCTGTCAGACATAATTGCAAGTCTTCGCTTGCTTCATTTAAAACTCGGGCTAAAAATTTAGGATGTACTTGAGGACAATCTAGTACAGTGACCACTCCTTGTTTTTGTGCAACCTCAAAGGAGTGCATGGCACAAGTTTCAACTCCAACAAAAACTTTACTTTCAAGAGAGCGAATTTTGTTTGCAACCCAAGTATCAAATTGTTCACTAACATTCCTACGACAATTTTCTAATTGAACTTTTTTCGGTCGTAAAAGTTCAAACAGAAGAGGCCAGGGATATTCTTTAATGTAGCTAGAATTTAATTCAGGGCGGCGCATATTAACGAAGCGATCGCGCCCTACTAAAGTTGATATAAGATTGCCATATTTACCAGGAGCATCGATAAGAGAACAGAAAAATTTATCTAGAGATCCTATTTCCTGAGCTGCAAGGGCTATTTGGTAAATTTGATGGACACCACCATAGGCAACAGTAATGCCTGACATAATATACGCCTCAAATGAATTAAGCTAAACTGTTTTTTTCCACAATTCACATATGCTGTGGCTTATAACACTCTACACATAGAGCATCAACAAACGCCTCTTCATGTTCTACAAATCTAAACATCATATCGTGTGAATCATGATAAGTTGCTTTTCTTACATTAACAAACCCAACTGTTTCCAATTCATATTTTAGAGAGTTAAAATCCCACATCCATAAGTGGTTGCTATTTCCGAGTACAGCCTTAATGAGAGATTTTAGCCCTTTATCTTTAGTTATTGTTCCCATAAGCGTTGCTTCTATAAACTTTATTGCCGATATTGGATCTTGAGATTCAATATACTGATGTACCAAAACTTCTAAATCAGGGACAATGAACCTAAAAACACCATCTTTTTTCAGGATAGAAAATGTGTTTTTTAAGGCAGTTTTAAAATCATATAATGACAAATGTTCTAGTACGTGAGCAGCATAAACTCCGGAACATGAATCACTATGAACTGGTAAACCTTTCACAATATCTCCATAGTGAACATTCTCAGGAAATCTCTTCCTGACTAAACCTTCGTATGTGGCTTTTTTGCCAACATAAAATAGTCCTAAAATAGGAAGACGCTCCAGTACTAAATTGGGAGAAACATCAAAATTCATCCACTCTTTTGGCGCACTCATACCACACCCATATTGGACATACATAATTTTGTACCCTCCATTCAAAATATAATAATTGTTAAATGCATTTTATCTGATAATTTATCTTACCTGTGGGCAATCACTGTAGTGATTGCTTGAAGCAAAGCTACATAATCTTCATCAAAACTCCAATTCTGAATCCTTGTTAAACTGTGCTCTCCCATTTGGAGAGCATTGCCTGGATTATTCACAATGCGTTTTAGACATTCTGCCAATTCTGTTACTGAACCAACAGGGAAAACATAGCCATTCTTGCCATCTCTGATCAGATCAACTGCGGCACCTACTTGATCGCTAGCAATTACTGGCTTGGCAGCATTCATCACTTCATTAACAACTAAACCCCAAGGTTCAAAACTAGAGGGTAAAACAAATACATCACACAGATTATAAAATGCTGGCAATTCAGATTGATTGCGAAATCCTAAAAAGCGGATTGATTGCCAATTTGTTTCTTTAGCTGCCGATTCTAACTGCGATCGCAAAGATCCATCACCTACAAAAAGTAGATATGGTTCTGGTTCCTGTACACCATCAGGAGATAGTAAACGGTAAGCTTCTAGCAAATCTTGGGGACGTTTCACATCTATTAGTTTTGCTGCGTAAAGTATAATTGGTCTTCCTGTGTCTAAATTTAGTGATCGTCGCAAATCTTCTCGATTTGTCTGAGCCAAAGCGGCTTGATTTTGAAAATATTCATTATTTACGGTATAAGGCATCAAAAATAGTCTATTTTCGCCAATTCCATAACTTTGATAAAATCGATAATTCAGTGTTCCTATATATAAAAATCCTGCTATTTTTTTATATATATTTGTGAGAAAAATATTTTTGACCAAGCTCTTTAATTGATTATTTGATTGCTGTAATCCATTAGATTCTCCACGCATTAACACAGGAATTCCTAAATATTCAGATATCAGGATAACCTGTAAACTAGAAATTTGCGACCATCCATGTACCCAAACTGCATCAAATTTTCCTTGTTTTAAATGTTGTGAGATATCGGTGGCGATCGCTTGCCTTAAAATTCCTGTTGGCTGTTTAGATCCCCAACATTTCAGAAATTGATAATCATATCCTTCTGTTAGTGGTATATCCCACTGAATGCATTGCCCAAAGCCTGAGTCTCGATAAGTTTTTAATGAAAAATTACTATAGAAAAATACTTTTAATTCAATATCTTTTTTTGCTGCTATGAAACGTAACAAAGGTGCTTGATATTGAATTGGATGAGATACAAAATAAGCTAATTTATAAGGCATTTTAACTACTTTTTCAAACTGTATTTTTGCTTTGCTTCTATCATCATTCGTACAATATCTTTCATTTTAAATTGTGCTTGCCATCCTAGTTTTTCTTTCGCTTTGGTTGGATTGCCTCTGCATATTGCAATATCAGTGGGGCGTAATTGCTAACATCAAACTAAAATTTCCCTGCCTAGCAGCTATATCCAAAACTTTTGCTCCAGGTTTTGCAACTTTTTGTATTAACTCTAAGATATGTCTACGACGATTAGCATATGCATAAGCATATCCTTTAGAACTGGCATCTTCTCCATAAATTTCTAGCAAATCATAGGTATAGCTATATTTCCAACTTTCAGGCCAACTATGTTCAATAGTAACTATTTTCATAATTTTTTGAATCTGTACCAGTATGATTTTAATTCTTATTCACTATAAATTTTATATAATTTTCTGCTATTTTTTTCCATGAGAATGTATTGTAATAATTGTCCATACACATAGATTTTATTGGTTCATCAAATAGTTGTAGTAATGGAGGGGGGAAAGTTTTTAGCATATCCTTAAAGAAGAGTTGTAAATCAATTACTCCACCTGCTGATTTTGCAAAAACAGGCATTCCAGACTCTAGCATTTCATTTAATACAAGTCCCCAACCTTCAACTCTACTAGTAAATAATCCAATATCATGGTTGGCAAGTATAGAATAAATTTGGCTCCTTTCAAAGGATGGCACAATTTTTACTCTACCTGATTGAATTAATTCAAAAGAAAAATCTTCCTCAACCGAAGTACCGCATCCAGCAATTGTAAAAATGTCTTGAGGGTATAATGCTGCTCTTTTAACTATAAAATCAACAAGTTCTTTAATTCCTTTATGGGCTGTCCAACGCCCTATCCAGAGAAATCTAGTTCCTTCTTCCTGATTCTTTTTTCGATTTAACCGGACTTTAGCTAGTTCTATTTGATCAGCTTTTGAAAGCGCATTATTATAAAAAATCATCTTATTTATCCACCAAGGAAAACATTTCTTCATCCATTGAAGTTCCAAGCTACCGAGACAAAAAATATATTTTGCTCTTCTCCATCCTTGGAGTAGTAACAATATATTTGCCATTGCAAATAAATAATTAAATGGCAGAAGTACTGTATCTTTTAATCCTTTGTTTTTTATATTATTTAAATTAGATGCTATGTATAAAATATCAGGTTGAACACTTCGAGCTACCACCAATCCTGATTTGCTAACTTGCTTTGTAATAAATGCAGCATAACAATCAATTACATCGAAAGGTTCCTGAGTCTCAAGAAACTCATCAAGTTTTTTTCGCATTAATTGAATGCTTTGAAAACCTTGCCACCACCTGGTCATGTTAGGCATGGGATAAGGAGACCACAAAGTAACATCATGCCCCTGTGCCCGAAATGCTTCTGCTAAATTGATTGCCATCTGACCAGCACCAAATTTTGCAGATAATGGCGAATGTGTAGCTATAAGTATGCGAAGCGATCGCATGGCAAAATTACCTTGTACAAAATTTATAATTACTTAGTATATTCATAAATATCTAAGTGTTTTTGAACTACTATTGACCAACTTAGATATTCTACCCACTCACGGCAACGGGCTTGATATTCTGCATATTCTGTTGAAGATAAGTTAATAATTTGATTCAGGGCATCAGCTATAGATGCTCCTGAATTTTGCTTGGTAACAAACCCAGTGCGTCCATTATCTACAAACTCATGCATTGCCCCTGCATCTGTACAGATGGCTGGAGTCCCGCAGGCTTGAGATTCAAGCAAAGTAAAACCCATTAGTTCAGGAACAGAACTGTAGTTACCATAGCAGTCAGTGTGAACTGAGGGCAACACTGTTACTCTCGCAGTGCGGTATTCATGAAGTAACTGATTATCGTCTGCATCATGAATAAATTCTACAGACAGACCTTCTGCCAATTGTTTAAGATAATAGTAAAACTCTTCGTTATAAACTCTACCGACAATTTTAAGCTTGTAATCTGGGCGGTTGAAAATGCGAAAAGCATCAATCAAGTAATTGATGCCTTTGTGGGGTAAGATCCTACCGACATATAGAATTTTGTTTTCTTGCTCTAAAGATACATCAGGACAAAACTTATCTGTATCAATGCCCCCTTTAATCAAAACTGCTTTTTTTTGTAGTTCAGGTGGAATAAAATCTAAGCCAAAGCTAGAATAGGCGATCGCATTTTTATAACACTTAAATACTGGTAGTTTCTGGTTAATTACTAAACTCCCTCCTCCACCATAATCTGTGACAAAAACTCGTTTGCTTAGTAAAAAAGATGTAAGGCACCCTAAATCAGAAACTAGTGTATAGATATGGTGAATATGTACTACATCAGCAGTTAAAATTGAGCTTAGATATTTAAAACTCAGAGGATTTATCTTGTTGCCATGAATTAAATGCTTAACTGGATAAATCTCAACTTTCAGTTTATTTTCTTGATAACTGTTCCGTTTATCTGAAAAACTAACAAGAGTTGTATCTACATACTTAGCCATCCCAGAAGCTAATTCAGTAGGATATCGTTCACCGCCACCAATCACTGAGGAATTATCAAAATACGTTGGAGTAATATGAACAACTTTCATTTTTTTGAATATAACAATTATTTTTTAAAGTATTTCAATATCTTCTGTATAATTTCTTTTTTAACTGGTTCTTGAAATTTTTGAACAAGTTTTGCATTTAAATAATCATACTCGTATATTCTAAACACCTTTCTTAGTAAGCTGTCAATTCTATTTTGATTTTTTATTTTATTTAAGTACTCATAATTATCAAATGGATCTAGATCTTTGAGAAACGTATCATTGGAATTAAGATAAATATTTTTATAATAAAGTTGTTGTATCTCCGGTGTAATTTTTTTCTTGTTACTAAAACAATTAAAAGCATAAGGATATCTTTTACAATCCTCATGACCACATTCTAATAATATTTTTTTGTAATTATTTCCTATTTCATCCCAAATACTCGTATTCTGTTCTACAGGTAAATATCTAGAAGCATTAGATGGTTGAGATATGTCCCATCCAGTGAAATGAATAAAAAGTACAGGTTGCTCATTAATATAATAGGTATCACCTTTCTTATAAATCGGATGTGAAATCAGACTCCAATATCCCACATTAGCTCCAAGATGGAGTAAAAATTTAACTTCACTAAATAAAGTAGGTGCAAGATTAAGCCATAATTGATCTACAAAAAGTAAATTCATTTCCCCTTCCCCCCTTCTTTGAAAGGCGTACTGGCTTAATCTTTGCTTAAACCATTCTATGAATTTTTTAGCTTCATCTGTCCTTCTAATACCTAAAAAACCACCATTGTAAACACCTGAACCTAGTAGTCTTACTTCTAGTACATCATAATTAGGATTATTAATAGGAGCGACTAGGTGTGGATTTAATAAAATAGAAGTTGTTTCAAGTTGCTTAAATATTTCTTCAAGTGAATTATAAATTAGAATATCAGAGTCTAAAAATAACCATGAATGAGCCAGATTGTTGTCATAAATAAATTGATGTAGAATTCCTCGTAATGCACAGCATAGCTCAAAGGGTGTATAGTAAAAACACATTCTTCGGACTGTTTGTTGATCAGGCAATTCTTCAAGTCGAATCAACTCGAAAGGTTCTGTTTCCGGATCGAAGTATCCATCAAATTTATCTGCTAATAAAACATACAATTTTACATCAGGGTTATGTTCATTAAGTGAAGTGGCTAATGCACGGGCGTAAGCTAAATAACTTTTTGTAATAATTGTACAAACTATTTTTTTATTCATAGCTTTAGTTTAATTTTCAAACAGCCTGTCTAATTTCAATCTCCTGTTCAAAATTTTGGTTCTTCGGTTACTTTTATGGAGAATTAATAGTAAAATGCCAGTTTAATAAACTGCGTAATCGAAAATCACTAAAGTTACGAAAGCCATATCCAAGCCTTTTAATTAACTTAAGTTTATTATTAATTCCTTCTACAGTACCACTCGTAGTTCTGCCGTCAAAATAGCCGACTATTTCGCCGAACCATCTAACGATGGTACCGATACTCTTCGGAAAATATGAAAGAGCATCATACATCCAATCTAGTAGTTTTAGGATACTATCACCCCAAGA
>JAKOMP010000200.1 GCA_022241785.1 Cyanocohniella sp. LLY
TGCCTTGGGCGTAAGGAACCTTTGGGAACGCCTTCTCAATAAGTGTCTTACTTGAGTTGCGGTCGTTCTTGGCTTGCTTATTAAATACCGTGAACGCTCTGTGACTTATGTGCCAAAGTGAGAACCTTGACCCGTCCATCTTGCAGAAGCGATGGTAGTTCCGCCAGCCTCTAACTAAGGGGGAAAGCTTAAGAGCCTTCATCTTAGCGCCATAATTCGAGTTGTTGACGATAGCTTTTACTTTTTCGCGGAAGGTTTTAAAATTACCCACTGAAGGGGTACTTCTAAACTTTCCGTTGCTCTGAACCCTGAAGTTCCAGCCTAGAAAATCAAAGCCGTCTGTCGTAGCGGTTACTTTGGTCTTTTTCTTGCTTACCTTCATCCCACGTTCTGCTAGGAATTGGCTGATTTTCACAAGTATCTTGTTTGCGTCATCTTTAGGTTTTAAAAAATACACCATGTCATCCGCATATCTTACGGATGGGTGGATTTCTTCAATCCCGTTGAGAGCTATGTTCGCTAATAGTGGGCTAACTACTCCCCCTTGAGGCGTACCTTGTGAGGGGAATTCTGGGTTAACTCCTGCCTTGAGGCATCGGAAAATACCGAGTTTTAAACCTTTGGGGGCGATGAGTCTGTCCATGATTGCTGAGTGTTTAACCCTGTCRAAGCACTTTTCAATATCGAGTTCTATGACTCGCTTCTCTATTCCATTGCTATTGGAGCATAAGTTGCAAAAAATGTACTGTTGGGCATCGTGTGCCGAGCGTCCAGTTCTGAACCCGTAGCTCCGGGCATGGAAAGTGGCTTCATGTGCTGGCTCTAAGGCGTATTTTGCYAGGCATTGCCAGGCTCTATCCGCGATGGTAGGTATTTTTAGCATTCTGGTGGTTCCGTCCTTCTTAGGAATTGGAATTTCCCGTAGTCCGCCATGATGCCAATTGTTATATTGAAACTTGAGTGTTAATTCAAGTGCAAAGCGTTCCTCGAATGAGAGGGACTTTTTGCCATCTATACCAGCCGTCTTTTTACCAGCATTTAGCTGTGTTACTTGACGAATTGCCAATAATCTAGCTGCACGGGATTTCAGAATYAGCTTTTGGAGTAACCGAGCTTTCCGCTTGTCTCCAGCTTGAACCGCTTTAAATACGCGCTTTTGAAGGCGGAATAAGTCTTGGCGRAATTTCTTCCACTTTAGATTCACCCATGATTCAGTAATATTTCTATCCTGCCTAACCATACTCTTCTCTAGGTTGTATTTTCTGAACACCTTRCAGCAATTACGCCGCATCCTACCCGAATTGTGGGGATTAATCCGCTCGTCTGGTCTACATGAGGTTCGACTTCCTCTAGACCCACAATTCGTTTTTATTCGTTCCCTCGGAGAGATTGGTTGTTCCGTTAGGTGTAGCCACTTCAACCATTGGATTCCCTGGACTCTTGCCGTTACTACTCTTATGTACGGCGGGAATTGGCTCCAATGTAGTCGGGGTTTTTGTGTTGTGCCCCGCTTTCACGTAGGTTGCTTTTTTAGGCTCTGTTTCACCGTGGGAATTCCCCTTTAGCGCCAGTGTCATTCCACAACGAACGTCTGGTTGCGCCCTGTTCCCAGCTTCGCTCTCCGGATACCGAGTCCGGTCGGCGTGGGCAGATAGGGAGTCATGCCTGAGTCTAGCAGATGGGACTTTCACCCATATCAGACCGAGAGTTCAACCTTTCCTATTGCTAGGTTAAGTTGGTGAGGTTATTTACGGACTGAATACCGTGATTCATTCACAACGAATCGCACAAGAGTTCGTGAGGTGTGATTCTTCCACGCAATACGAAAATACGCACTGTGAGGAGACGGCTGACACGCCTTTTGGGGGCGCGTCGCCTCAGATCGTCGTAAGCGTGGAAGAAGGAAAAGAGTTACCTACGGTAACGGACTGCACATCGCTGACGCTTGTGGATCTTGTACAGGGTGAATCTGCTTCGTTGAAGGGAGAAAAGCCGGATTTGGGTGTTGAACCGAAAGTTCCTCATGAAGACCCAATTTCCGCCGCGCCCGTTGCCCCTGGTTTTGAAAATTCAGTAACTCAAACAGAGGAACCAACTCAACAAAGCGGGTTGACTTTGTTGGAGAGAGAAAAGTCGGATTTGGGTGTTGAACCGAAAGTTCCTCATGAAGACCTAATTTCCGCCGCACCTGCTGTGCCAAATTCTTCTCAGGAACCGAAAAACCATCAGTCAGATGTTTGTGCCGTAACATCTGACTCAAACCCTGATAAATGGTCGTATGAGGCTGTCGTTGAGCGGTCAAAGGTTCGACCCTGGCGCATGGAAAAACTGAAAATGGCAGAACAATTACGCGAAAATCCAGGGAATGATTTTTTGATGGAATGTTGGGCTGATGACCCTGCTTTGCGGATCGTGATCAAAAAACTGGTGGCGAAGTTTCCGCAGTGGGGATTGGTGGCGACGGATGGCAAGTTGATGCAGTGGGATTAGTAGAGAGTGAAACTTTACCTATGGACATACTCCAGCAATCGTTCCCATCCCCAATGCCATGCAGTATCTACCGTGATTGCTTTGCCGTTGGTGAACTTGATGAACTCTGTACCATTGTCATAAAAAACATCAGCAACAGTTTGGTTACGGACATCATACCCCCACATTTTAGCCGCAGCATTCCACCACTTTTGTCCCGGTGACTCCAACATGGGCAGTTCTAGGTACTCATCTTTCCATGCTTTTGGCTTCCATTGCTCTCGCAAGGCACTGACCAAAATCGCGTTCGGGAAATATTGCTTTTCATTCTTTTGTGGCCCTTGTTGCCGTTTTATAATGAAAGGATGCAAAAGCTTACCATCACCCGACCTGACGATTGGCATCTGCATCTGCGCGACGGTGCAGCACTGAAAGCGGTTCTGCCCTACACGGTGCGTCAGTTTGCCCGCGCGATCATCATGCCGAACTTGAAGCCCCCTATCC
>JAKOMP010000201.1 GCA_022241785.1 Cyanocohniella sp. LLY
ATCAGTACAAGAATGTTGGATTTTGGATGCACCAAGTTCGTTTTCCTCTTGATATTATCTATCTGGATAATGGTGTCGTGACTACTGTAATACAGAATGCTCAACCTTGTGAGAAAGCACCTTGTCCTGTTTATTTTGGTAGTAGTGCTACTAAAGTTTTAGAACTATCTGCTGACAAATTAAATATAAAAGTGGGAGATAAACTAACTTTTGAAAATCATCAATTAAGAAATATTAAAAGCTCATTTTATGAATAAATAATGTATAATAYTTTTAGTTTTTAAGGGTAATTAATATGTCTAATAGAGATGCAGATTTAGTACATATTTATCTRAARGATATCGGCAAATATCCTTTGTTAACGCGAGAKGAAGAATTAACATATAGCCAGCAATTATAACAAGCAATTGCAATAGAACAAACGAAAGAGAAACTGAAGCAAGAATTAGATAGAGAGCCTACGTCAATAGAATTGTCTGCTTATGTTGGTAAGCCCGAATCAGAAATCTCTACTATTCTAGACCAAGGGCAAAAAGCCAAGCAAAAAATGCTGACTTCTAACTTGCGACTGGTGGTGGCAATTGCTAAAAAATTCCAACATCGCAATGTAGAATTTCTCGATCTAATCCAAGAAGGAACACTCGGTTTACAACGAGGCATTGAAAAGTTTGATCCCAGTCGAGGTTATAAGTTATCAACATACGCTTATTGGTGGATAACCCAAGCAATTACAAGAGCGATTGCCCAACAAGCTCGTACAATCCGTTTGCCGATTCACATTACCGAAAAACTCAACAAAATCAAAAAAATACAACGAGAGCTATCGCAAACATTGGGTCGTCGTCCGACAGTTCCAGAAATAGCTCAGGCGTTAGAGCTTCATCCGAATCAAATTCGTGATTACATGGCTATTTCTCGTCAACCAGTTTCTTTAGATATACGACTTGGGGATGAGCAAGACCTCGAACTGATAAGTATTATCCCTGACGAAAATAATTCTGCCGGAGAACAAATGGTAGCTGAAGATTTGCGCCATGATGTCAATAATATGCTGGYATCTTTGGCTCCTAACCAACGGGAAGTATTGATTTTGTACTTTGGGCTGGAGAATCAGCAGCCGCTTAGTCTAAATCAAATTGCTGAACGGATGAACTTGAGTCGAGAGCGAGTGCGCCAAATTATGCAAAAGGCGATCGCTATTCTGCGTCGTAACCAACAACATCAACTCGAAGATTATCTTGTTTCTTGATGTGAGCTTTAGTAGCATGACGCTCATATATTCATTACTGGGTCTGTGAAATTGGTGATAAAAGTTAATAATTACATTGGCTTTTGTAGTAGTTATTACCTCAAATCTCACTACTCTAGGAGAGCTATATATTTTTGGATAGCTGTTGCTGTTTTTTCAAGAAAAATCTGCTGGTTAATCAGAATGTACCGTTTATATTGGTAAGAAGAACCTATTACTATATTCAATGCCCAGCAAAGAAATATACGTCCGAGAATACACAGTCAGAGCGCACAAGCGAGAAATTCACACCCGCGTCTTCAAATTCATCTGCAAACAATGCGATCAACCAACTGAACGCGAAACTTATGGCCCACGTCCGTTGTACTGTGAGCAATGCCGTCCACCGCAAGCTCCCAAGAAATCGCCAGTGCCTCTTAAGAAGCGTAAACCTAGACCTATGACTTATCAAAGTGATGAAAGTTAGGTGGTATTATTTTCGGTACTTGAGATATCAAGCCTGAAGAGATAAATTTTCCAAAATATGTCCAGCCACAGCTCTGATCCACTTCACGTCTACCTGCAAGAAATTGGTCGTTACCCCATGCTGAACCCAGAGCAAGAGATTACTTGCAGTAGGCAGGTGCAGCAGATGATGGTAATTGAGCAACGAAAAGCTGAACTCACTCAACAACTAGATCGTGAGCCAAGTTTGGCTGAATTAGCTGCTGATGTTGACAAAAGTGAAACTCAGTTAACCAACATCCTTCGCCAAGGTAAGCAAGCTCAACAAAAAATGATGACGGCGAATTTACGGTTGGTGGTAGCGATAGCCAAAAAGTACAAGTGGTGTAATTTGGAATTTTTGGACTTAATTCAAGAAGGTGCGATTGGTTTGCACAAAGCGGTAGAGAAGTTTGACCCAAATCGAGGTTATAGATTTTCTACCTGCGCCTATTGGTGGATTCGACAGGCAATCATGGGAGCAGTTGCCGAAAAATCTCGTACAGTTCGTCTACCACTGCATTTGACCGATAAACTGCTGCAAATCAAGAAAATACAGCGCGAAATAGCCACAACACAGGGTCGCAGTGCCACAATCACAGAAATAGCGCAAGCTTTGGGTACACAGCCAAATCAAATTTGGGAATATCTGGGTGCATTTCGCCCACTTGTTTCTTTGGATGTGCGAATTGGGGAGGAGCGAGATACAGAATTTCAGGAAATTTTGCCTGATGAAAACCCCTCTCCAGATGAGCTTCTGATTCAGGAATTTTTTCAACAAGATTTTGACAATTGGTTAGGATCGCTCTCACCCATCCAACAACAAGTCTTAACACTGCGGTTTGGGTTGAGGAGCGATTGTGCGGAGTACAGTGCGGAAGGTAATCGCAAGCTCACTATGAAGCAAATTGCAGAAAGGCTGAATATTGCTCCATCACGAGTCAACAAGAAGGGTGTGGGGTGCAGGGTGTGGGGTGTAGGGAAATATCAGTAGGGGACTTGCGAAAAAATAAAGTACCAGCCATTCTAGAAGATAGGAAGCGCGGATCTACCAGCGCCTGCACTAAATATCTAGAATGGGAATGCCGCTTTTCATGTTGACCGACACCATCAAATCTACCTTTAAAGATGCAGCGCAGAAACTGACGGG
>JAKOMP010000202.1 GCA_022241785.1 Cyanocohniella sp. LLY
TTTATTAAATCACTAATTCTTATCTCAACCTTTTTTATGTTTTCTAGTTCTAATTATTTTTGTATCTCTACCCTAGACTCGCTTTGAGATGTTTTTTATGATAAAAATATGAGCAGTTATCTATTTTATTTATAGTATTTTATCATAATCACTCTAGGAGAGCCATAAAATTAAACCAATAGCATTATGGACTTCTGCAAAATTGGGATTGTAATAGAGTGCTGCTCGAAAGCATTTTTCGACTTCATCCAAGTTGCCTTCTTTGATACATTCAAGCCCTTTTTGGTACCAAGCTTGTGCCTGTTCTAAATCAACAATTTCCACGTTACCGTTCCATATCCTGATTTTGATTTTTTTTCACATAATCATCAAGCTTGGCGTTTACCTCATCAAAATGAGTAACCACTTCTGGAGAAACTTGATTGAGTGTAATGTTACCTGATTGAACACCTAGAACTAATTCGCCACTTTTATTAGCAATAATTAAATTTTTTTTATTAGGGTCAAAAGCAATATCATACATTTTCCCCTGAACATAACTAGAACCATCGGCTCTGGTTTTGCCCAGAACTGCACCAATTCTTTGAACAATTTGACTAATTCTGATTATATCTTGATGTTGTTGAGTATCATATTTCATGCTGGCTACAGCTTTATCTGATAATTGTTGAGTTTGTTTAAAATGATTGGCAACTTCCATAATTCGTTGTTTGTACGGCTCGGATCTAGCTAATTTTTCAGCAGTAACATACCAATCTCTTAAATCCTGAATAGTTACTGTTTGTTGATTGACAGTACCTTGATTAGTCTTTTCCCCAGAGTTATTTTGAGTTTCTGATAAACTTGATTTATCAGATAACGGAATTGTAGAATAATTGACTACAGCATTAGGTGGTTCAATTTTAGGTGAAATAACTGTTGATTCTGGTACTTTTAAATTCTGTGGTCGATTGGGAAGCGATTTAACTTTCTGCTGATACTCGTCTACTGACTCAATCACTTCTCCAAACTTCTTGGTCATTGCTTCAATAGTTTGGTCTGGGATGGAATCAGTAATCAAATTAAAGACCGCCAATCCTTTTTTAGTTTCCCGTGGCACTTGCTCAGGTAGTATTTGTTTAAAAGTTACATTTTGCTTTGCTAACCATCGAGTAACAGTTTCAACTTTATGGTTATCCACAGCCATTCCCATAATCCCCAACATTTTATCTTCAGGAGTAACAAACAAAAAAGTAGGGCGTTCTTTAATCTGACGCAGTAACGGCGCACTTTTATCAATCATCTCCTGTTGCAGTGTCGCTACTGAATTATCTGGAGATGGAGATACTTGTTTTTCCTTAGTCCACACTTGCGGATATTCAACTGTATTCGGGTCAATTTTTACAAAGGTATGACTGAAATTACTTTGCAGGGTAGCTGGCACTTCATTCAGTTTACCAAATTGCAGCACTCCCAAGTCTTTGAGTGCTTCCTTGTCCTTCTTAAAATGCAATACTCCTAATGGTTTACCATCCAGAAATACTGCATCTCTAGTTTTTGATTGGGGAATTTCTAAAGTGACTTTTTTGTAGTCATTACTACCAAATGATTCTTTTTGAAAATCATAGACATCAACTTTGTTAATTTTTAATAAATTCCCTTGCTGGGATTCAGCAACTAAAGATGTAACCTTATTACCATCCGTAATAGGTGTGAATTTTAGATTGAGTGTATTGCCATTTTTAAGATAATTGACTTGTTCAAGTTGCTTGACTGAATCAGCATCTAATTCTCCCAGCGTTTTACCATCAAGTTGGATTTTAACTGCTTGATTAGGAACCGGGACAGTACCAATTGCCAAGTTAGCTGATTGGGCATGAAATTCTTGACCAGAATAGGAGAATTTGCTGATTTCTCTAATAGTAAACTCAATTGGTGCTTTCCCTGCTACTGCAATAGTGCCTGTAGCTGTATATGTTTCTCCTGGTACTATGTTGGCTTGAGCTTTTGTGCCAATGGGTAACTGTCCTGTCCTTGGTTCCAGCATGGCAAATTCTTTGTACTCCCCAGCATCATCTTGTACAAATACCAACCGGGAACCATGACGTTCATGATCCTGTGGGTGATGAGATGCCCTAATCTCAACCGGATATTTTTCATTTGGGTTCCAAACTTTACCTTTGAAATTGTTCGCCTCATTGTCCAGCGTCACCAATTTCATGTCTGTGAATTGCAGTTCCCCCAGCCGTGATACTATTTCATCTGGGAATGCAGCAAAGGCGAAATTGGATACTTTCTTTTGAACATCTTGATTATGTTCGACTTCATCTTGTCTGGTAGCCGAAATACTCCAAGCAGCCGCCGCCGCCGATAATCTCTCAGATTCTGGGATGGAAGCGCGGAATGCTTCTGCACTTTGGTACGCTTGCTGGAACAGTAACGAGGTTTGCCCCCGGCTCATTTCTGGTTTGATTTCTTTGAGAAAAGCCCCAGCCGTGACCATTCCTTGTTTGAGGTTGTAATCTGCTACTGACTGTTGGCTAACTGTCCCCAGTTTACGGTATTTGGGTTTGCCATCTTCCATTTCTCCATCAATTTGAGCCATTGCTAATAATTTATGAGGGCGTTCCCGACTGCGATATTGTTCAGAGATTTCTTTAAGCTCAATATTCAATCTTTGCCCATTCCAGATACCAGGATGACCATAACGAGTCAAGTTTGTGATTTCCAGTTGCGCTCCGTGGGTTGTTTGGATGAGGGCTGATGGACCTTTTTCAGTCTCTCGCCGTCGCTCCATTGCTACGGCTGCATTGAATTTCTGGTCAAATTCCTGCTTGGCAAGT
>JAKOMP010000203.1 GCA_022241785.1 Cyanocohniella sp. LLY
GTAGGGTGTCGGGTATAGGGAAAAAATCAAGAAAATTWAAAACAAGTGCGAACATTAATAAACTTCTTTGCTACGCAACGCTGACGCGGTAAGCGCAGCTATGCCCGTTAGGGCTTTACGCCACTACACCCCACACCCTACACCCCACACCCAAAAGCCTTATGAACATTGGATTTGCCGATATCTTAGTGCCATTCGGCTTTTAGTCCTAATGGAACACTGATTGCTAGTGGAGGTGCAGATGGCACTGTGCGACTTTGGGATACTCAAGGCAACTCTATTGGCAACCCCTTTACAGGTCATCAGTCTCGTGTAACTTGCGTAGCTTTTAGCCCCAATGGAAAGTATATTGTTAGTGGCAGTTTTGACAGGACAGTTAGGTTGTGGCAAGTTAATTGGGTAGTGTGGTTGCAAGTAGCGTGTGATCGGCTACGCAATCATCCCATTTTCAAAAGTCCTAAAACCGAAGAAGCAAAGCAAGCCTGTGAAATTTGCCAAAATTATGTCCAAATCCCCGAAATTGGTGCTAAAAATTTATATGAGCAAGCAACACAAAGAATTAAGGATGAAGAAAATTTCCCAGCAGCAGCACAAAAAAATTTTTCAGATGCGATCTCTATTTTGAATCTAGCAATTCAGTTTAATCCATCTCATGCTGATGCCTATTACCATCGGGGCAAGTGTTATGCTGAGTTGAACAATCAACAGAAAACTGTAGAGGATTTTAACACAGCTGCAACTCTCTATCGGCAGCAAGGAAAAACTGAAACTGAGGAGTACCAGGAGGTTATGAAATTCCTCAATCAGCTTCAATCCTAAATAATTTCTGTTTATAACGATGTCTTCAAAGTCAAGTAATTATCTCCAAGTAGCGGAAATTTTTAAACTGCAATTCCTCCACTTGTTATCCCTCAGTCTATCCTAGCTTTACAACACCAAAGCAACAGAACCTAGAGCAGTAAAACTAGCTAGAGTAAACATCTAAACCTAATAAATTCGTTATTGTTGGGAATTTTGGTTTCCCTATTTACGTCCTATTTCAATAATAAAAAACCTAGTCTAGTTAGTTTTTAGTTTTGGGAGCAATGCGATTTTGTGAGGTGTAAAATTTTTGTAATATAAGTTACCTAATTTTTGAGCGATCGCTACTTAGAAAAGGTAAAAATAGGGAACTTCGACCAGGGTTTATTGGGAATAAGCCCTGGTAATTGAGATATAAAATCCGATCTCACATTTTCGCGTTGCTCCCGTTAGTTTTACCATTCTAGAACAGAACACACACCCCTCCCCAAACCCTTGCTCACTAATGGCTCTACAGCACCCCTATCTGCCGCGTCAGGAGAGTTTTTAGATGTGATGCGATAGCCTTCGCGGAGCGTGTGCTTTGCACTTAGCGCTGCTGCTAGCAGATCGCTCAAGGTGAGTATGTGGTGATCAAGAAAGAAGTATGGGAGCAAGTATTTTCTAAGACTGCTTGACAGATTGAGTATTTTTGTCCATACTCATAAGCAAATTAGGGATTGGTCGTGATGAGAAGATTAGTTAGGCGATGTCTGCTGCGGCTCAACTATTATTTATCTCCTAACTCCCCAAGCTTCGGACTCCACCACCCTTTCGCTGTATTGAAGTAAGCCACATCCTTGTGTTTCTTATCCTGACGAGACTGAAGATCTGAACACCGGAGCATTGTTTTCTGCTGTCCATCCTTAGTATAAATGTACTCCTCCAAAGGCTTCTGACATACAGGACAAGGATACGAAGTTATCTTAGCGGGTGGTTTTGGTTTGCTTTCTTGAGTGCGAGGTGCTTCCCAGGTCTTAGAACGTTCGCTCCAAAACAGCACCACATTCTCACAACCACTAGTACACTTGAGGAAATACTTTTTCTTGACCTTAGTGCTGGGTATTTTGGACATCAAACTATTGCACTGTTGGCAATGAGTTCTAGAAGTTTCAAACTTACGCTCAACAGAAGCGGTACCATTTGATGCACCCGCAACTAAGGTTTTAGCTTTAGAAAGTGCAGGTACAAAGTAGTCCTGATTCCAACCACTGAGATACTGCTGCCAACTCTGTTTCCCAAGAGCGATCGCATCCAGAGCATCTTCCATCTTGGCTGTAAACTCAGCTTCCAGTAAATCAGGTAATGCTTTCTGCAAAAACTCATCCACCTCTAATCCCAAAGCTGTGGGTTGTAGATTATCTTTTTTCAACTCTACATAAGCCCGTTTTTTCAGGGTGGCGACGGTGGGAGCATAAGTGCTGGGTCTACCAATGCCTTTGCGTTCCATCAGCTGTACAAGTTTAGGTTCGCTGTAACGTGGTGGCGGCTGGGTTTGCTTCTGCTCATGTCCCGCATTTTCCAAGGTTAGCGCTTGTCCTTGTTTTAAAGCAGGTAAATCTGAATCTTTGCTGAGATTATTCCAGTAACGAGCGTAACCGTAGAACTCAATTACTTGTCCTCTGGCCTGCCATAACAGGTTTCCTGACTGGGTAATTATTTGAGTTTTGCGGAGTTGGGCGGCTTTACATTGAGATGCAATGGCCCGTTTCCAAATCATGACGTATAAGTTAAATTCATCAGGCGGAATTTCTTGCTTTAACTGTGCTGAAGGGCGAAAAACATCTGTAGGACGAATAGCCTCATGTGCTTCTTGTGCAGACTTGCTGCTACGGTGTTTGGCTAACTGCTGGGGTACATTTGATGGATCATTTTGCTCCAACCATTGACGAGCGCTGGCACAAAATTCAGGACTCAACATCACCGAATCTGTTCGCATATACGTGATTAA
>JAKOMP010000020.1 GCA_022241785.1 Cyanocohniella sp. LLY
AAACGGTTTTTTCTATCTTTTTCTAGTCATTGAAGAGCAAGCTTTCAATGATTCTGAACCAAGTTTTCCATAAAAATTACCTAAAAACCAAAATTTTGTACAAAGTCCAAGTTTATTAACTGTATATCTACATTAATAGTAATAATTCTTATTTAGTTCTAATAAATTCTAGCCAATTCTCCCAGCAATTAGTTCTTATGTACTAAATATATCGGTTTCTTTGGAGTGTGACAGTTGCGGGTGCGGAATGTGGGACACAAGTGTCACAAAAAATAAAAATTTTTTGCTTGTAGTAAGGGCTACCCTACGGGTTCTGCGAAGCAGTACAGCCCTTATCTTGTTTGCAGAGCGTCTCGCAGAGAGGACTAAAGTCCTCACTACAAACTTAAAATAATATGCCAGTTGCGTAAGTCCTAATATCTCACAAAAATCTGTGTTTACTCAATCGTCCCAACTTCTTTGAGGTAAACTCTAGTGAATGGTTCGTCTACTCCTAAAGTGTAATCTTCAATCAACCCCTGACGACGGATAGAAATATTGTGATCTTTCTTAATCACAACTGTAGACCCGTCAATCATATTCCGCATTAACATCATTTCTGTTTCTGTGGGATTATCTAAAACTACCATGTTGCTATTCTGGTAAAACATCCCCTGCTCTTCTAAAGTGGTTTCATCGTATTCCGCAATCAGCAAATCAACCTTAGGATTACGTAGCAAATTTTGCACATTACTGTTGTAATCTTGGCGGAATGATTTTTGCGACCGATTGACAAAAACTGCATCGTGGCAAACAGCGCCTATTGTCCAGTCAGGATGGTGGGACAGAATATGGTCTATGGTTTCTTGGAGTTCTCCCACTGAAATTTTGTTAAAGGTGATAATGGGAATTTTGGCATTGATACCTGATGTAAAAAAGGTTTCTAAAATATGGGAAGGCACATCAACACTATGACCCACACAAGGGTTCAGATGCATCAAAATTCCCGGTGCGGCGTTGATTTCTATAACGGCAAAGTTCCCAGATTTCCAAGATTCCGCCAGATTTTCAGCAATGACATCAATGCCAAGACAAGTCAGTCGGAAGTGTTGAGCAATATCTTGAGCCAAGATAATATTGTCATCATGAATTGTCGAGGTAGCATCAATGCTGATTCCTCCCGCCGAAAGATTGGCAACTTTGCGAAGATCAACAGTTCGTCCTTTCTTAATTACACTGTCTAATGACAAACCTTGTTCTTCTAAGTACAGTTCCATTGCCTCATCGCATTGTATTTTAGACATGGGCGAGGTGGGTGAATCTAAGCGTGCTGATGTGCGATTTTCTTCGCGGATTAACTCTTGAATGGTTAAGTAGCCATCTCCGACAACCGATGCGGGACGACGTTCGGTAGCGGCCACAAATCTGCCGTTGACACACAATAACCGAAAATCCTTACCGGAAATGCTTTTTTCGACGATTACCCGCGCTGACTGGTCTTCAGGAATTGCTGCTAATGCCCTACCATAAGCTGCTTCTAGTTCTTTGGCGTCTTGCACACCAGCTGTTACACCAATTCCTTTGTGACCAACTACAGGCTTGACTGCTACTGGGTAACGAATTTCTCTGGCTACTGCTAAGGCTTCCTTTTCTGACCAGACAATATCTCCTTCGGGGATTGGTAAACCCAAGGTTTTCAAAAAGGTTTTGCAGTCATCTTTGCGGGTGGTGAAATCTGAATCTAGATGACTATCACACTCAAAGGTCGTCGCTACACCACGGACTTGTTTTTTGCCATAGCCATATTGCATTAGTCCTTCTTCCGACAGATAAAAAGTGGGAATATTTTTTTCGTAGGCTGTTCGCAATAAGGCGTAAACGGTGGGACCTCCATAGACAGATTGGCGGAATCGCCTTTGAAGAGTTAGCAGTTCTTCTGCAAACAGGAACTCTTTATCTTGAGTTATGGCTTCAAACCAATCCCAAACAAAGTAAACCACTGCCCTGGTAGTGCGTTCATGCAAAGATTGAATACTGATGCACGAATAATTTGCATCTGGCTTGATGCTCCAGCGGTGCGAGTGTAAATTCATATCCAACTTGCTCACTTCTGACACCACTTGGGCAAACAGATGGGCGTGGGACTCATATGTTTGTGTACCTAGATGGGGATAGCGATCGCCTATGCTGGAAATATAATCTTCAATGGGTAGGGGTTTTCTATTTTCAATTAGCGCCCAATCAAATACCAGCGCCCCTGTATCTAAATAAGGATTAGGCCCGACGTAATGCTTGAAGTTAAAAATGTCGAATACATCACTTTTTCTAGCATTAACGCGGACTAAAACACTACTTGTTCCTTGCGTCATTGATTATAAACCTTTAGCTAAACACCCTGATTATAGAATTTAATTTCAAATTTTTTAGACTTGTAAATTGTTAGTTAATTTAATGCAAACGATTAATTTATTTAAAATTTTAGCTATAACTCACCTAGCATACACTTTATGGCTACGCCTTTTCAACTGCTACCTAATTTACCAAGAGCTACTCTAACTCATAAATTTATAAATATCTATCTAGCAATGGTGAGAAATCACTAAAAAATATAACCTTTGGAGGGTGAAATACTCTGCCCAAATTTATATGCTATTAGGAATATGGTTTTAATAAAAACAGATCCAGTCATGAATAGCACAGAGGCTACTCTTAGAGATGAAGTGCGTCAACTAGCTGAGGAAGCTTTCCACCTCAAGCTGATTTCTGGTCATGGAGATGGACCAGACCTTGACGAGTACCAAATTGTCTATCAGGGTAAACCTAGACATATCTCACTTGAGCAAGCGCGTTTTTTCTTAATGAATTTGCTGCATAGGAAAGGTATTGGTTAAACTTCCCTTAAGTAATGCATAACTTCATTAATCTAAATAACTACTAAGAAAAGAACAGAAAACGAATTAATCGATAGTTATCGGGTGCATTGCTAGACAATGCATCATCTTTATATTGAGAATTTTTTTATTTGTGTAAGGTACAGATGTATTCGTATTTATCTGTTTTACCTTACAAGATGGCAAAATTCACAATGTCAACAATGTACCTATAGGCTGTTAATAATAAACACCTTATAGACAGAATTGTAATCTACCAAATGGATGATTTTACGTATCTAATTGTCATGCTTTAGTTAAATTAATTAATTGCTATCAGGAGTCGGAATCATGGACGATACAAGCAAAAGACAACTAGTAATTATTGGGGGAGCTGAAGATAAAGAAGGCGATTGCCTGATTTTACGGGATTTTGTGCGGCGCTCTGGAGGTATCAAGTCCAAGATTGTCATTATGACTGCGGCTACAGAGCTACCAAGAGAGGTGGGAGAGAACTACATTAGAGTATTCAAGGGACTAGGAGCCGAAGAAGCTCGCATTATTGACACGGAAACCCGTGAGGATGCATCATCATCTACAGCTTTACAGGCGATCGCTAAAGCTACGGGGATATTTTTTACTGGAGGAGACCAAGCTAGAATCACTAGTATTCTCAAAGATACAGAAATAGATACAGCTATTCACAAACGCTTCTCTGAGGGTATAGTCATTGCCGGGACTAGTGCCGGTGCTGCGGTAATGCCAGATAAAATGATTGTAGAAGGTGACTCCCAAACCAACGCCAGAATTGAAGTTGTAGAAATGGGGCCAGGTTTAGGGTTTCTTCCAGGAGTAGTCATCGATCAGCATTTCTCCCAGCGTGGACGCATAGGACGCTTAATAGCAGCATTAATCCAAGAACCTGCGGTGTTAGGATTTGGCATTGATGAGAATACCGCTATGGTAGTGACTGATCATCAAGTAGAAATCATTGGAGAAGGTTCAGTCACAATTGTCGATGAATCAGACTCTACACATAATAATATGGATGAGATTTTGAAAGACGAGCCGTTAGCGATTTTTGGGGCGAAACTGCACATATTACCCCACGGCTATAAATTCGATCTCAAAACCCGCCAGCCAATTCTCGAGCAAAATCTTGTGACAAATATCTCTCAACCACTGGCTACCAGTAACTCGTAATAGCAGATTAAGGCTTGTTACGTAGTAAACGCATCTATACTCGCATATGTGGCAAGAAATGACCAAGTAATCAACCGCAATTGACATCACGTTGCGGTTGATTGTTTTTTATTTGGCAGTTTTTAGCGATCTTTACAATGTCAGCATTAAGTAAAGATTAACTTTTTATTATGCAATGCCAAATTTTGTATAACAGATAACTTTTTAATAGTAAAATATCGCACTAATATCACAATTTGAAGATTAATCTTGTCAGCCTTTGATGATTTGGCTGATACATACAAACGCAAATTTATCAAAATATGAGTAGAAAAATTAACAGACGGAAGTTTTTAGTATACAGTTCTGCAACTATCGGTAGCAGCATTTTTTTAAAGGCCTGTACAAATGACACCCCAACCGCCACAAACAGTCCAGGGGGTGCTTCTACAACCGCCACTGCTGGTGACACAATCAAAGTAGGCATTTTGCACTCCCTCAGCGGCACAATGGCCATTAGTGAAAGAAGTGTTGTTGACGCTGAAAGATTAGCAATTAAAGAAATTAACGCGGCTGGTGGTGTTTTGGGTAAACAAATTGAGGCGATTACTGAAGATGGCGCTTCTAACTGGGATACCTTTAGAGAAAAAGCTACCAAGTTAATTGATCAAGATCAAACTGCTGTCATTTTTGGTTGTTGGACTTCTGCTAGCCGCAAGAATGTGAAACCAGTATTTGAGAGCAAAGATCATATGCTCTGGTACCCAGTACAGTATGAAGGTCAAGAATGTTCTAAAAACATTTTCTATACTGGTGCGGCGCCAAATCAACAAATTGAACCATCTGTTGATTGGATGTTAAAAAATAAAGGCAAAGAATTCTTTTTAGTTGGTTCTGATTATGTTTTTCCCCGAACTGCTAATACCATTATTAAAGCCCAACTAGAGGCATTAGGTGGCAAAACAGTTGGTGAGGATTATTTACCATTGGGTAACGTCGAAGTTACACCAATTATTTCAAAAATTAGGCAAAATTTACCCAACGGCGGCGTAATTTACAACACTCTCAATGGTGATAGTAATGTTGCGTTTTTTAAACAATTGCGGGGTGCTGGATTAACACCAGATAAATATCCCTCGATGTCGGTAAGTATTGCAGAAGAAGAAGTTAAAGCTATTGGTGTTGAGTATCTCCAAGGTCATTATGCTGCTTGGAACTACTTTCAAACAGTAGATACACCTGCTAACAAAAAGTTTGTAGAAGCTTTCAAAAACGAGTATGGTGCAGAGCGGGTAATTAATGACCCAATGGAAGCAGGATACATCGCAGTTTATTTGTGGAAACAAGCAGTAGAAAAGGCTGGGACAACTGATTTAGATAAGGTGCGCGCTGCGGCCTACGGCCAAACGATAGATGCGCCGGAAGGTAAAGTGACGATGGGCGCTAATCATCACATTTCTAAAATTGTGAGAATTGGTCAAGTCCGAGGAGATGGTTTATTTGATATTGTCTATGCGACTCCTGCACCAGTTGAGCCTGTACCTTGGAATCAATTTGTGAATGAAACTAAGGGATTTAGTTGTGATTGGTCAGATCCAGCTAAAGGTGGTAGGTATAAACAGGTTTAATACTAATTCGTAATGCCTAACCCTTTTCTATGACTCTGGAGAGAGAAAAATAAATGTAGGTTGGGGAGCCATTTGCATGGGCGGGTTTCCCGACTTGAGCAAAGTGGCGTTAGAACGTAGTGAAACCCAACAATATCAAGGTCTTTGGGTGTTGGGTTGCGCTGTGCTTAACCCCTACTACGCCTAAATTGATAAAAGCCGTGAAAAATAAAGGTTTTAGATTTTTCTAAGCGCGATAGTGATTAAAGAGGGTTAGGTGCTTTTTAGTAAGAATTAGTTGAGATTGATGGGGGATTAATAGGTGTTGATAGGGTTTTTGGAAGCGGTATTTAATGGGATTAGTATTGGGTCGGTATTGTTAATTGCTGCGTTGGGACTAGCAATTATTTTTGGGTTGATGGGCGTCATTAATATGGCGCATGGTGAATTGATGATGTTTGGTGCTTATGCAACTTTTGTGGTGCAAAATGTTTGCAAACAGTTGGGCGGAGTGTGGTTTGAATTTTATATATTTTTGGCTTTGATTATTGCTTTTTTATTCACTGCGGTGGTGGGGTTGATTTTAGAAAGAGGTGTAATTCGTTATCTCTATGGGCGACCTTTAGAAACTTTATTAGCAACTTGGGGTGTGAGTTTAATTTTTCAACAGTTTGTCCGCAGTGTGAATTGGTTGTTGGTAATTGGTATAGCCTTATTTTGTTTGTTATTTTTTGGAGGTTTACGGATTTTAAATTCCCGCCAAAATTTGGGGAGGGTGCGTAATTGGGTAGTATCAGTCATATTCTTATTATCTCTAGGAATAAGCATTACTACGGGAAATTTATTAGGCACACAACAAGCACTAAATCAGCCTTGGTTTGGCGCTCAAAATGTAGATGTCACGGCTCCTACTTGGTTGCAAGAGGGGATATCTTTGGGTGGTGTTCAATTGCCGTTTGCTCGGTTATTTATTATTGCTTTGACAATAATTTGTGTGGGAGGAATTTATCTATTTTTGCAGCGTTCTAATTGGGGCTTAAGGATTCGTGCTGTGACGCAAAATCGGAGTATGAGTGCTTGTTTAGGAATCCCTACTCAAAAAGTTGATGCTATCACTTTTGCTCTGGGTTCGGGTTTGGCCGGTGTAGCTGGTTGTGCTATTAGTTTACTCGGTTCGGTAGGGCCAAATACTGGACAAAATTACATTATCGATACCTTTATGGTGGTGGTTGTCGGTGGTGTGGGTAATTTAGCAGGTACTATTGTTGCGGCTTTGGGAATTGGTACGGCGAATTTTTTAATTGGTTCTGGGACTCTGGCTTTTTTGTTGTCTCCGATTCAGCCTTTGGCAGATTTTTTCAATTTTTTTGCGACAACCAGTATGGCCAAGGTGATGGTGTTTGCACTGATTATCGCGTTTTTACAGTGGAAGCCTGGGGGCATTTTTCCTCAGAAGGGTCGTACTGTTGATGTTTGAACCACGGAGACACAGCAAAAAGTTGTCAGGAGGGTTTCCCTTCGTACAAACTTTTCAAGACAGAGGAAGCAGAGAATGAGGAATAAGAGAGGACGGTTAATTTTAATTGAGGTTGGGGTGGTAGTGGCGATCGCACTGATCCTGATTTTGATGATGCCAGTTGTGCTGTCAGAGTTTCGCTTGAATTTGTTGGGGCGGTTTTTGTCGCTGGCTATTGTGGCTTTGGGTCTGGATTTGATTTGGGGTTACACCGGGTTGTTGAGTTTGGGACATGGGATTTTCTTTGGTTTGGGTGGGTATGCGATCGCTATGTACCTGAAACTGCAAGTTCCCTCTGGGGAATTACCCGATTTTATGGGGTTGTACGGTGTTACCGAATTACCTTGGTTTTGGCAACCTTTTTATTCGTTTTCTGTAGCAACTGTGGCTGTGGTGGTGATTCCCGGTTTACTAGCAGGATTATTGGGTTATTTAGTATTTCGTAATCGCATCAAAGGTGTGTATTTTTCTATACTCACTCAAGCCGCAGTGATTATATTTTTCAACTTTTTTAATGGTCAACAACAACTCTTCAACGGCACAAATGGACTCACAAGTTTTAGAACTTTGTTAGAAGCGGATATTAATGATAGTAATACGCAATTCATTTTTTACAGTTTGACAGTAGTATTTCTCGCCGCCACCTACGGAATTTGTCGCTGGTTGACAAGTGGACGCTTTGGCAGATTATTAATAGCCATTCGTGATGATGAAAGTCGGGTGAGATTTTCCGGCTACAACCCTACAGAGTTTAAGGTTTTGGTGTTTGCAATTTCTGGTGCGATCGCAGGTGTAGCCGGGGCATTTTACACCCTCCAAAGTGGTTCTGTGTCACCCAGGTCAATGGATATTGCTTTTTCCATTGAAATGGTGATTTGGGTAGCAGTGGGGGGACGTGCTACATTAACCGGGGCAATTGTCGGCACTTTATTAGTCAATTACGCCCGCACCTTTTTAAGCGAACAATTTGCCGAAATCTGGTTATTTTTCCAGGGTGCACTCTTTTTAATTGTTGTTACAGTCCTACCTGACGGCATCATGGGATGGTTGCAAAGTCAAAAAATGTCTTTTTTCCACCGCCGTCAACAAATTGCCACATATCCCACCTTGGAAGAAGACCCCGAAGTGCAACATGAAAGCCAAAATTTTAGAAACTGAAAACGTCACTGTCAGCTTTGATGGTTTTAAAGCGATAAACCAACTTAACTTCAGCATGGATGTGGGAGAATTGCGGGTAGTAATTGGCCCCAACGGTGCAGGGAAGACAACTTTTTTGGATGTGATTACAGGCAAAGTACAGCCAACGGTTGGCAGAGTTTTATTCAAAGGCAAAAATCTGCGTTCCTTATCAGAACATCAAATTGCCCGGTTAGGAATTGGGCGTAAATTCCAAACACCCAGAATTTACTTAAACTTAACTCCCCGTGAGAACTTAGAAATTACCAGCAACCGCCATAAAAATGTCTTTGCAACTTTATTTAAAGCTTCTCAACCTGCCGAAAAAAACTATATTAAAGGACTATTAGAAACAGTCGGTTTAACACCCAAAGCAGACATCCCCGCAGCCTTACTATCCCACGGCGAAAAGCAGAGATTAGAAATTGGTATGTTAGTCGCCCAGTCCCCCGACCTATTACTAGTAGATGAACCAGTAGCCGGATTAACAGACGAAGAAACCCACAACATCGGCGAACTCCTACTAACACTAGCCCAAAATCATTCAATTTTAGTAATAGAACACGACATGGAATTTGTCCGACAAATTGCCCGCCAAGTCACAGTCCTCCATGAAGGTTCAGTACTATGTGAAGGCAACTTTTCCGAAATCCAAAACGACCCCCGCGTCATTGAAGTATATCTAGGACAACAACAAGAATAAATGGGAAAAATCCTCTTTCTCACTCCTCTGCGCCTTTGCGCCTTTGCGTGAGTAAATCAACCACCATTCCACACACCAACAATGCTAAAAATTGCCAACCTCAACGTCTACTACGGTGAAAGCCATATTTTACGAAACGTAGACTTAAGCGTACCACCCGGGCAAATGATCTGCCTAATTGGACGCAACGGCGTAGGTAAAACCACCCTACTCAAAACAATCATGGGCTTACTCTCCCCCCGCAGTGGCACAATTAACCTAGCTGGCGAATTAATCAACAAAAAATCGCCCGACCAAAGGGCAAAAATGGGAATTGGTTATGTTCCCCAAGGAAGAGAAATCATCCCCCGTTTATCAGTCAAAGAAAATCTACTACTAGGCTTAGAAGCCAGACGCAAACCCAGCAAAAAAGCCGAAATTCCCCCAGAAATTTTTGATTTATTTCCCGTCCTCAAAACAATGTTATCCCGCAGAGGCGGCGATTTAAGCGGGGGACAACAACAACAACTAGCGATCGCCCGTGCTTTAATGGGACAACCCCAATTACTCGTCTTAGATGAACCCACCGAAGGTATTCAACCCTCAATCATCTTGGAAATTGAAACCGCAGTGCGTCGCATCGTGGAAACCACAGGTATTTCCGTCTTATTAGTAGAACAACATTTACACTTTGTCCGTCAAGCCGATTACTATTACGCCATGCAAAAAGGTGGTATTGTCGCCTCTGGTTCTACCGACGAACTCAGCCAGGATGTGATTCAAAAATTCTTGGCTGTTTAGTGGTAACGATTATTCCTCATGACGGTGAAATCTTATTCCTAAAAAAATGTCATAAACAAATTCAAAAAAGTCTTTTTTATTTAATAAACCGGAAGTTTGAGGACTTTCCTTTTCATCTAATAGTGGCTTCATCATATAGTAAGCAGGCTGGTAATTATACCAAGGAATCGAAGGCCACAAATGATGGATTAAATGGTAATTTTGACCCAAAATCAAGATATTCAGCAGTTTACCAGGATAAACACGGGCATTTTTCCAGCGATCGCGCTCCACAAAAGGCCGATGTGGTAAATAATCAAAAAATAATCCCAAGGTTATGCCCACTAAAAACGCCGGGATAAACCAAAAATTGAGAACATAGCCTAAAAAGTGATATTGAACGGAAATATAAACAATAGAAACCACAATCAAGCGGCTGATGAACCATTCCAGTAATTCATATTTACGCCACAGTTGCCGCTGAAAGAAAAATACTTCATGGTACAAAAAACGTACCGCAATCAACCATAACGGCCCACCGGTAGACACATAATGATCTGGATCATCTTTTGGGTGGTTCACATGGGAGTGATGTTGTAAATGCACCCGCGTAAATACGGGAAAGGCAAAAGCTAAAATCAGAGCGCTGCCATGACCTAACATGGCATTAATCATGCGGTTACGATGGGCAGATTGATGACAAGCATCATGAATCACTGTGCCAGAACAATGCAAAGCCAGAGTGTTGATGCTAAAGCATAACCAGTCGGGCCATTGCCATAGCCAGTAACCACAATTAGAAAACACCAGCATGGCTACCGCCGACAAAAACAGCAGCATGGTGGGATTGAAATCACCAGGAGGCGCTAAAAATTCCTTTGGTGGGACTTTCAGTGACTTCTGTGCCTCCAATGTGAGCATTCTTAACTCCTTACTTCATTAATCATTACGAATATACGACAAAGATGAGGGAATAATAAACTTTTGTAAGCTTTTGTTTAGCAAGATTTATTTTCATTCTTGCTGATTGGTAGATGAATAGCGCTATGATTCCAGACGAGAGCTAAGTTTTCACTGAGCCGTAGGGTGTGCCACCCAGCTACCAACCACCTACCGAAGAGTTAATTTAAAAAAATCTCCCTGAGGGGGGATAAAACCAAGATTGGTGTACGATATTTACTCTATCCCACAACTCCTGGGAGTAATGAAGGAGAGAAAATAAATAATTTCGGATCAAAGTTACTCCCACAGCCACATTCGTCCGCTGCCTTTCTTGTAATGGATATAGCAGTGACTGAAACCGCAATGCCCCTTAATTTAGTATGACTCTTTAGAAAGAGATAGCCCATTAGAACCAGCCCCTATGCAATTAAGAGATTCTCTACGCCGAACAAAAATTGTTGCTACGATTGGTCCCGCTACTAGCAGCCCAGAAACCCTTAAGGCAATTATTGAAGCGGGCGCAACGACACTGCGGCTAAACTTCTCCCACGGTACTCATGCCGACCATCAGCGTAGTATTCGCTTAATTCGGCAAACCGCCTTTGAACTCAACCAGCCAGTGGCAATTCTTCAAGATTTGCAAGGGCCAAAAATTCGCTTGGGTCGGTTTGAAAATGGGTCTATAGTTTTAGCGAAAGGCGATCGCTTCACCTTGACAAATCGCCCAGTTATCGGGTCACAAGAAATTAGCTGTGTTACCTACGATTATTTAGCTGATGAAGTCCCAGTAGGTGCCAAAATCCTCCTCGACGATGGGCGAGTGGAAATGGTGGTGGAGGATATTAACCGTGATAAAGGCGATTTACATTGTCGCATCACGGTGCCAGGTAAGTTGTCTAACAACAAGGGTGTCAACTTTCCCGGTGTTTACCTGTCGATTAAAGCCATGACCGACAAAGACCGAGAGGATCTGATGTTTGGTCTAGATCAAGGCGTAGACTGGGTAGCACTTTCCTTTGTCCGCAACCCCCAGGACATGATCGAAATTAAAGAGCTAATTTCTAGCACCGGCAAACAGGTACCAGTCATTGCCAAAATTGAAAAGCATGAAGCCATTGAACAAATGGAAGAAGTTTTGGCTTTATGTGATGGGGTGATGGTTGCTAGAGGTGACTTGGGTGTAGAACTGCCTGCTGAGGATGTACCTGTACTGCAAAAGCGACTAATTGCCACAGCAAATCGCATGGGGATTCCCATCATCACCGCTACCCAGATGTTAGACAGCATGGTGAGCAATCCCCGCCCCACTCGTGCAGAAGTGTCAGACGTAGCCAACGCAATTTTAGATGGCACAGATGCCGTGATGCTTTCTAATGAAACTGCTGTGGGTAACTACCCAGTGGAAGCAGTGGCGACAATGGCCAGAATTGCCGAACGCATGGAACAAGAAGAAGTAGATCATCCAGCAGTACGCCCACACAGAGATGATAGACGTTCTATTCCTAATGCCATTAGTCAAGCCGTCGGGCAAATTGCTGAACAACTGGGAGCAGCAGCAATTATGACTCTGACACAAACAGGGGCAACAGCTCGTAATGTTTCTAAGTTCCGCCCCCGCACACCTATTTTGGCGGTGACACCCCATGTGAATGTGGCCCGGCAGCTACAGATGGTCTGGGGAGTAAAGCCACTACTGGTGCTAGGACTGCCTTCCACTGGGCAGACATTTCAAGCTGCTATTAATGTGGCTCAAGAGCATAACTTTTTGTTCGAGGGTGATTTGGTAGTCATGACCGCCGGTACACTCCAAGGTGTCTCTGGTTCCACGGATTTGGTGAAGGTGGAAGTGGTGACAGCCGTACTCGGTCAGGGTATTGGTTTGGGACAAGGTTCAGTAAGTGGGCGTGCTAGAGTGGCTCACACTGGCATGGATGTGAGTAATTTTAACCCTGGAGAAATTTTAGTAGCACCCCGCACTGATGCCGATTTTGTTGAGGCGATTCGTAAGGCTGGTGGGATTATTACCGAAGATGAAAGTCTTACAAGTCACGCGGCGGTCATTGCGTTGCGTCTCGGTGTCCCTGTGATTGTGGGTGTAAAAACAGCAACAAAAGTGATTCGTGATGGAGCGATTTTGACGCTAGATCTGCAACGGGGTTTAGTTTACTCTGGGGCGGTGGGAACTCCATAATTCGTAATTCGTAATAGAGCCTCCGGATGCCGTTAGGCTGTACGTAATTATGAATTTTTTAGTAAATAGTTATTGGGGTTGAGTTTCAAATTTTACTTTCTCGTAGATCTGGCGATGGGGAATTTGGCTGTTTGCGGCAGCTAAAGTTAAAATTCCATCTTCATCGTCAGATTCTTTAAATAGCCAGTTACCTTCTGGAGTTTTGCTGAATTGCTCAACATGAAGTTGATATTGGTCAATTAAGATATATTCTTGGAATTTAGGAATGGAACGGTAATAAGTAAATTTATCTCCTCTATCTCTACTACTAGTAGATTTAGAAAGTACCTCAAAAATAACGCTGGGATTTAGCACTGTGTCTGTGCGTCCTTCTTGGAAGATGGCTTCATCTTTGATGATGAGAATATCAGGGTATGTATATTCTCGGTATCGAGGAATCCATAGGCGGAGGTCGCTAGTGTAAACAAGGTAATCTTGTTCTCTAAGAGCAAGACCCAAAGCAATTACTAAGTTGACAATAATTTGGTTGTGATTAATCGAGCCTCCTGTCATTGGTACAATTTCCCCATTTCGGTATTCGCTGCGATACTCAGATGTCTCTTCATGTGCAAAGTATTCTTCTATAGAATATTGGCGGGGGGGAGTTTGCACAACCATAGGATTTCTTTGTGAGGGCTTGAGGAAGATAACTTTAGCCTAACATTCATAAATAGCGTGATAAAACTTCGGCGGTAGCAAGTCCGGTTTTTTCCCAACTAAATTGATTTGCTTGATTTATCCCTTGGGTGGAAAGGTGCGATCGCACTTGCATATCCTCAGCTATCATCTGCATAGCGTTGGTAATTTCTGCGGTGTTATGAGGATTAATTAAAATTGCTGCATCACCAGCCACTTCTGGGAGAGAAGAAACATTAGAAGTAATTACTGGGGTTCCACAAGCCATTGCTTCGAGAACCGGAAAACCAAAACCCTCCCACAGACTAGGAAAAACTAGAGCGATCGCACCATGAATAATTTTCGGCAATTCGCTATAAGGTACATAATTAAGGAACTTCACTTGATGAGTTATCCCCAATTCTGCCACCTGTGTCTGTAAAGCTGGTGTATGACGCGGATCGATGGGGCCCGCTAACCATAGTTCGTATTCACCCTGATTGGAGAGTCCAGCAAAAGCCGCAATCAGCCGATGTAGGTTCTTATAAGGGTCATGTCGGCCCACGTAGAGAAAATAACGCTCATTATTTCCCCCACTTTCTAAAATAGGGCGAAAATGCAGGCGATCGTAAGCTAGGGGAATAGGGGTAACTTTGCTAGCGGAAATTTGGTAAAAGTCGATGATGTCCTGCGCTGTGGCTTGGGAATTACAGATAATGTGTTGCGCTTGTTCCAAGACTTGGGGAATATAGTAGCGATGGTATGGTATTAACGGCGAGAAGCGTTTAGGAAAGCGTAATGGTATTAAGTCGTGAGACATGACAACAAAACGGCAGTTACTATTAAGGGGCGCTTCCGGGAGAGGAGAAAATAACAGCCGGGATTTCAGTTGTTTATAGATTTGTGGTAGTTGCAACTGTGTCCAAATTAAGCGCCGCAAATGTCCTTTTGTCCCTTGAGCCGGAGTCAGATTATTGGGGACTGGATAGCATTTAAATTCCGAGCTATTTTGTGCTGTTAATAAAGTAGGTTCAAGTGATTTTAAATAAGGAAAAATATTGCTGGCATAGTTACTGATGCCTGTTGGTTGTGATAAGAGAATGGATAAATTAATAATTAATTGATGAGAGTCAAAATTATCTGATATTTTCATTAAATAATACTTTTATAAGCCTTCAATGTTTCTTTTGCCGTTCTTGACCAGGAAAATATTTTTGCTCTTTCTCTGCCTTTATTAATTAAATCTTGACGTAATTGAGCATCACTAATTACTTGTAAAATCGCCTCAGCTAATTGCATGGGGTCATTGGGGTCAATGAGTATGGCTGCATCGCCTGTCACTTCTGGAATTGACGATGTATTCGCTGTAACTACTGGTGCGCCTAAAGTCATTGCTTCTAGTACAGGTAGACCGAAGCCTTCATAATGAGAGGGATAAACAAAAACATCAGCTTTTGAGTAAAATAATGCGACTAATTCATTAGATAAGTAGTCTAGATGATGAATTTGCTTTTGCCAAGGCGAATTTTTAATAGCTGTAAATATCGGTTCGTAATTCCATCCTTTTTTACCAATTAATATTAAATCATGCTCAATTTTATATTTATCTTTTAAGAAATTAAAGGCTGTAATGATAGCATTAATATTTTTACGAGGTTCTATAGTGCTGACAAATAATAAATATGGTTTAGTAAAATTAAAATTACTTTGAGATTCTAGTTTTTCCAATGTTTGTATAGATAAATCATCTACATGGTAACGACTAGCTAGAGGAGTAACATATATTTTTTCTGGTTCTACTTGCAAATATTCAACAATATCTTTTTTCGAGCTTTCGGAAATTGTTAACACTAAATCTGTCCATTGTAGGCAACGTTTGACTCTTTCTGTATAAGTTTTGACAACTGAGTCTATATAGTGGGGATATTTAATAAAAGTCAAGTCATATATATTCATCACCTTCAAGCTATGATTACAGGGATAAACTGAATAATTAGTCCCATGTAATATATTTGGTGAACCTAAATATTTTTCAAAATAAGATAAACTAGGTTGCCAAGATAAAGCTAATAATAAATCTGATATTCTTACAGGTAGAGGTAGGATATGTTTGTGAGAATACTGTTTTAAAGAATCAGGAAAACTCAAGTTTCTTTGCAACCAATTTTTTAAACCTGGTTGATAGACTATTCCTAACTGAAAGTTTTCATCTGCTTGTAATGCATCCAAGGCACATATTAAGTTAGCAACATAAAAGCCAACCCCACTTGGTTTTGGATCTATGGGGGTGGCGTCAACTAAAATTTTTAACATCAGTAAGTTTAACTTCCAGCGTTGCTTAATTTCTTGAGGTCATAATCAACCATTAATTCAACCATTTGCTCAAAAGAATGTTGAGGTTGCCAACCTAAATCAGTTTTAATTTTATCAATAGAACCAACTAACTGTACTGGTTCATCAGGACGGTAAAATGCCGGGTCTACTAAAACATAATCTTGCCAATTTAGACCAACGCAGTTGAAAGCACACTCCACAAGTTCTTTCACCGAGTGAGTTGCGCCACTAGCAATAATGTAATCATCTGGTTGCTCTTGCTGCAACATCATCCACATAGCATAAACAGCATCTTTGGCGTAGCACCAATCACGACGAGCATCTAAATTACCTAATTTTAATTCATTTGCCAAACCGAGTTTGATTTGGGCGGCTGCGTGGGTAATTTTGCGAAATACAAATTCTATACCGCGTCGGGGCGATTCGTGAGTGTAGGTAATACCGCAGCAACCGTAGAGATTGTACTTTTGGCGATAGTTGACAGTCATCCAGTGGGCGTAAGCTTTAGCAACACCATAGGGGTTACGGGGACGGAAGGCGGTGCGTTCAGTTTGTGGTGATTCATCAGGTTGACCAAAGACTTCACTACTAGAGGCTTGGTAAAATTTAGCATCCGGTTTGCAACGACGGATTGATTCTAAAAGACGGGAAACACCAAGGGCTGTGTATTCGGCAGTGAGGGCTGGTTGAGTCCAAGATAGGGGGACGTAGCTTTGAGATGCGAGGTTATAGATTTCATCAGGTTGCGAATCTGTAATTACGTCCATTAAGGAACATTGATCTAGCAAGTCACCGGGGACAATTTGAATACCGGAAAGGTGACTGATACGTTCTAGATTGCTGGTGCTAGAACGACGGACTAATCCGTGTACTTGGTAACCTTTTGTTAAAAGAAGTTCAGCAAGATAAGAACCATCTTGTCCGGTTAGTCCGGTGATTAAGGCTTTTTTTTGTGTCATCGGCTATTTAATGTTTAATATTCTGGGGCTATGAGTTCTCATGTGAGAAAATAAGGGCGGTAGCGATTAACATCTCTAGTCAAAAGCATTATGAGCGCCAATATAGAAGTCTGTTAAAGGTGATCTTCTAGTTCCCCCTTTTTGGCGAGATGGCATCAAGCATTTTCCCGATAAAAACGCCGCTTCCCAAGGTAAGTCTAAACGGTGGAACAAGTTCAGAGATAAGATGGCTTCTAGTTCTTCTATTTTTTGAAATCCCATTGAAATTTCAGCACAAGTAGAATGGTGTAAATAATTAAAGGTTTGTAGTGAGGACTTTAGTCCTCTAATAAGGACTCAAGTCCTTACTACGAACCAAATGCAATTTTTTTTACATTACTTCACACAGTTTGGTTTTTTCAAGTCGTTCTATTTAGATAATGGGGTTAATGTTGAGATGTAATTCTCATTTTTTTGACGTATGGAAGTTACTTTTCTGGCAATTTAGAGACACCAGCCGACAGTTTACCCGAATCTGACAAGAATTGGTTGTCGGCATTTATGGGAATTTCGTAGATAGTGGTTTTTCCTTCAGCCAATAACTTGGGTTGCAAATAAAGATTTTCTAACAAGACTGCTACGCCAGCTACCCAAGGCGGGACAATCACAGCGCCGATAATTCCTAAAACTTGTGTTCCTCCTAGCACAGCTAAAAGTTGATACAACGGACGAACTCGTACTGAAGAACCGACTAATAACGGGTCAAGCACATAAGTTTCCAAGTTCTGAATTAAGATAAATAACAGCAATACCCACAAAAAAGTCAATCCACCTTGAGGAATAGCCACAATTAGCGCTGGGACTGCACCTAATACTGGGCCGACAAAGGGAATTAAATTCGTAAAACCAGCAATTACACCCAACGCTAAGGCAAACTCTGATAATCCTAAAATCCGTAAACCCACTGTAATCACAACACCTAAAATAGCCGAAACCAATACTCGACCTTGAATGTAACCTCCCATGCGGCGAGAAATGGGTGTTACTTGGGCGGCTAGGCGTTCATCCCAAGGTTGGGGAAATAGTCTGACTAAACCTTGAATTAAGTTTTTACTCCCAGCCACCATATAGGCGGACATCACCAAAGCTAAAACCAGGTTGACTACCCCGCCAATAAAGCCGCGAGTAAAGCCGAAAGAACGCACAACTAGCTGCTGACTAGAACGAAATAACCAATTAGTCAGCGATTGAATATCAAAGAATTGCTCTATTGACTCTACCTGAGTAATTCCCATTCGCAAAGCTAAGTTTTCCGCCGCTATCCACAAATTATCTAAATAAATCGGCAATCTACTGGCTAATCGCTGAATTTGCTCAGAAACAGATGGGCCAATAATCAAACCTGCACCAATTAATCCGGCAATTAAGCTAATGTACACCACAATTACGCCCAGCCAACGAGGAATCCGTAATTTTTCGGCTGCGTTGACAAGGGGCGCGATCGCAGCTGCCAACACTACCGCAATCATTAAAGTTACTAATAAACTCCGTAATTGCCACAGGATGATTACCAAAAATAAGGTGGCAACAATTAGCAACAAATCAGATAAGTAAATAGCTTGACGCTTTTCAGACATATCAAAGGAGTGGGGAGTAGTGAGTGGGGAACTCGGGGCCCCCTTTGGGGATAAGGGGTAATGGGGAGTGGGGAGATGAGGGAGATGAGGGAGATGAGGGGGATAAAGATAAAAGATAACAAGTTTTGGTATGAACCCAAAATTTTCCCCTTGTCCCCTTGTCCCCCCTATCCCCTATTCCCTATTCCCTACTCCCTACTCCCTCTTCATAGATTTTGCTTCTAAATTTTCTAAGCGGCTTTTGAGTTCTTGGTTTTGTTGTTTGAGTTGATCGAGTTCTTCTCGTAACTGACGTAGGGCGTTGTCTGTACCTACATTCTTTTGTACCTTGGTAATTTCTTCTTCAGCATAGCGACGGACACGCCCATCTGGTGTTTGATCAGCAAGCGATCGCAAAATCCTGATGGCTTTGGGGGTCTCCATTTGTCCCAAGGCGATAACTACGGCTACTTGGGTTAAAAAGAAAGTTTCCTTGGCTAGTTCTGCTAATTTGTCTAAAATCCGTTCTACGTTTGCCTGACTTTGACCTACAGAAATTTTGCCTAATGCCCGGATTGTCGCTAAACGCAACGGTTGTGGTGTACCAATTTGGCTATATTCTAGCAACAGATTGACAGCATCTTCTGAGGTTTTGAGTTCAGCTAAACCACCGACTGCACCACTACGGACTACTTCATTCCAACCGGCTTTTTCTTCTAAAACGGATTGCAGTAGCTTAACAACTTTTTCTTCTTTGGGTTTTTCGTTCAAGTTAGCAGATGCGATTGATCCAATAGCACGACAAGCAGCGGCTTCTACGTAGTAACTGGGATCACCATTTTTTACTAAGTCTTTTACAGCCTTGTAGCTTTCATGAGTCTTGATTTGCGCCAGTGCTTCTACTACAGCACGTCGCACAAAAGCATTTTGGTCTTGCAAACCAGGAACTAAGCCATCAAAGGCTTGATTCAACTTGATCTCGGCTAGTTGTTTGGCTACTTCAACTTGTACACCCCAAAATGAATCATTTTTCAGTGCAGCCGATAATGCTTTGGTGGCTTCTAATCCACCTTTTTTAGCTAAAGCTTGCGCTGCATAGATGCGAGAAATGGGGTCTGGGTCAAATTCTAACTGTGCTTTTAATTCGGGAACTGGATATTCTAAAGTCACCGTTTTCAGGAAATGATTGCCCACATCAAAGCTGATAAATTGGGGCTTTTCTGTCAAGGGGAAGTAAAAGCTTTGTTCGTGTTCATGTACCCGCACAGTAAAAGTTTGTAGTTGTGCAGATTCACCCTTTTGGGAGTAGCCAAAACCAATGGGGATTTTCAGGTCAAATAAATCTTTACTATCATTGTTTTCTGCTTGGGTTTGAGTGACTGTGACTTTCGCCAAATTAGCCTCTCCATCCCAAGAGTAAGCTACTTTAAAGTCGGGATGACCGCCACGATAAACGTACTGGTCGAAGAGGAAAGCCAGATTACGCCCCGTTGCTTTTTCAATGGCCCGGAGTAAGTCTATTGTTTCTACAGTTTTATGAGCATTATCCTGGACAAAGGTTTGTATTGCCTGCCAAAACAATTCTTCTCCTAATTCTGCCCGGATCATATGATACACACAAGACCCTTTTTCGTAGATATGGCGGTCATATAGTTCGATAGCTTCTCGGTAAACATGGGTTACCATTGGTCGGCGGTAACGGCTGCTGTCTTCGCTGAGGTAACTTCTCGCTTCTAATAACCGATAGTATGCAGCATCTTGATCGCCATATTCCTGTTCTGTCCACATCACCTCAGAATAGGAAGCCATACCTTCTTTTATCCAAGCATGAGACCAATGTTTAATTACTAGCAAATCACCAAACCACTGGTGTGCTAATTCGTGGACAACTAAACTTTCTGTGCCACGATTATCTAAGGTGGCGCGTTCATCTAGCAAACATCGATCTGTTAACAGTGTTGTAGAAGTATTTTCCATCCCCCCAAAGATGAAGTCATCCACACAAACTTGGGCGTATTTGGGGAAAGCATAGGCATAACCATACTTTTCGCTTAAAAACTCCATCATGCGGGGAGTTTTGCCCATACTACGTTTAGCATCTTCTTTTCTGTCTTTTTCTACGTAGTAGGTGACGGGTTTACCTTGCCATTCATCACTAATTTCGGCAAAGTCACCCACTGCTAGGGTCATTAAATAAGTAGGATGAATTTGCTGTTGTGACCAATGGTAGATTTTGTGATTACCATCTTTTTTAGTATCAATTAATTCCCCGTTGGAAATAGCTACTAAGTGTTTAGGAACACGGACGCGAATTTCCGAAGTAGACAATTGGCCTGGGTAATCAAAGCAGGGAAACCAGAAACGAGAGTCTTCGTCTTCACCTTGAGTCCAAACTTGGGTGGGTTTATTAGGATAGTGCTTGTCTGGTTGAATAAAATAGATACCACGTTGGGGCTTTTCTACTGAGTAGGCGATCGCTATCAACAAATGCTGGCCAATCTGCGTTGGTTGAGAAAGCTGAATAAACAGATGTTCGCCGTTGTAGTCAAAATTCTGCGTTACCTCGTCTACTGTCACAGACTCAATATTTAGATTTACAGCATCCAAAGTCAAACGGTCGATGCCATTGCGGATGGGCAACAAGCGAATACTACAAGTACCGTGGTAACTTTGGCGAGGAATATCCAAATTGAGATCGAGAAAAATATGCTCTACTTGTCCAGGGCGATCGGGATTGTAGTGAGGTTTTGCGCCTGGTAACTCAAAAGATTTGTGTTTGTTATTCTCTGTATCAAAATAAAGCTGAGACATGGATGCTTACTGACCTTTTAATCTTGAAGAGTCTGGCTAGATGTATTTCCAAAAATTAAGCTATCTGGTTGATTGTCCCCATGAAAAAGGCTATTTGGAGATGAAAATTTCTGGCTGCGGTAGAGAAAGAAAACTATATTTATTCTTTCCCTAACGAATTTGTTGTGCTGATGTTGTGTGCCTTTTGATCATTAGGTAAAAATTTTCTTACATCTGGTTCAATTCCTATTGAGTACAAATACTCCCAAGTCTTCCTATAGTTTAGGATAGCTTGCCCCTATCAATCAGAATAGCTGGAAAAGAGGAAGCAGGGGTGTAGGGTGTAGGGTTTAGGGGAAACAGGGAAGACCAAAATGGGAGCAACGCAAAAAAGTGAGATCGTCGTGAAATGAGCAGGGGTAGCAGGGGTAGCTGGGGGAGAAAAGAAAATATTTTAAATTAGCAGCTAAATGCCTCAAATCATTTCTGGATAAGAAATACACGCATTTTTATTTAGCGTTTCTTGTATTTGCTTCCCCAGCCCCCCCAGCCCAGCCTCAACCAGCCACCTCACTTTGGAGCGTTGCTCCCGACCCAAATAGAGATTATTCTCAGTGACTAATGACTAATTGTTAACTTTATCAGTATTTACTGACAAATTCGGGAATATTACTAACAATTCCGAGGATTTAAAAATGACATTCCTGCTCACCTCGGTGACAATTTACACAAAAAAGGACAGTAATAATGCCTGAACGCAAGTCAAATTTATTAATTCCTGCTATTGGTGCGACTGTATTGGTGGCAGGAGGTGTAGCTGCTTATATGTATTTTCAAGGGACATCTGGGGATAGTTCAGGCGCTCTGGGTAGTGCTAAATTAGTACCTTCCACAGCACTGATGGCAACTTACATTACCACTGACCCCCAAGCCTGGGCAAAATTAGATCAATTTGGCACTCCAGAATCACAAAAGCTACTGGCAAAAGGTTTGGAAGATTTTAAACAAGATTTTTTTAGTGCAGGGAACATTTCCTACGAACAAGATATTCAGCCTTGGGTGGGTGGTGTCATGCTGGCTGTGCTACCAGCAAATCCCACCAAACTTGCACAGGCGAATCAGCCTAATTCTTCGCCACAGAGACAGCCAGAACCAAATATCTTGATGGTGGTAGGGATCAAAGATAAACTTAACGCTTTGAGTTTTGCCAATAAATTAAAAGAGCAAAAAGGCGTCAAAGTTCAGGAATCTAATTACAAAGGTGAAACAATTACAGAAACTACGGGAAATACTAGACCAACATACAGTGCTGTTTTAAACAATAACCACTTAGTAGTAGCTCCAGAAAGACAAGCTGTAGAAAATGCTATTGACACCTTCAAAGGACAGCCATCTTTTGCCAATCAAGAAGGTGCAAATGCGATTCTAACTGCCAATGCAGATGTGCAAAACATTCTCGCCCAAGTTTATATACCAGACTATGCAGGCATGGTACAAAAATTAGTAGCGGCGAATCCCCAATCCAGCCAACTGCCTCCGCAAAGTTTGGCACAGTTAAAACAAGTAAAATCCGTAGTGGCGCGTGTGGGGGTTGATGATCAAGGCTTGCGGATGAAAGCGATCGCCAATTTAGATCCGCAACTAAATAAGTTCGAGTATCAAGCAACTCCAGCAAACATAGTCAAACAATTACCCTCAGATACCTTTGCTTTAATTACTGGTAACGGCATCAGCCGTAGTTGGACAACCATAGTAGAACAGTCCCAAGATTATCCAGAATTTAACCAAATAGTGCAACAGGTGCGCGGGCAACTCAAGTTTGTCAATATTGATCTAGATAAAGACGTGTTCGGGTGGATGGATCAGGAATTTGCCTTTGGTGCGATGCCATCTAATCAAGGTATGTCAGCGAGTTTGGGTTTTGGCGGTGCATTAGTATTTCAAACAAGCGATCGCCAAACCGCCGCAGCTACCTTGAGTAAATTAGATAACCTCGCTAAAACCCAACAACTTAGTATCAGCAAACGCAATATCGGCGGTAAAGACGTAACTGAATGGCAAATCCCCCGACAAGGCGCTTTATTGTCGCACGGTTGGCTAGATCAAAATACCGTATTTTTAGCACTAGGTGGTTCTGTAGCCGAAGCGATCGCCTCTACCAATACTGCCAAACTTGATAGTAGCGACAACTTCAAAGCTGTAACTGGTTCACTACAAACACCAAATGCTGGCTACTTCTATATAGATGTAGACAAAACAGCATCCCTAGTTAATCGCTTTGTAGCACAAAGACAACCTCTACCATCCGAGGCCAACACAGTCCTGAGTTCCATCCGTGGTCTTGGCGTTACTGTTACCAGTCCTAACAAGTCTACAAGTCAATTAGAGATGTTGTTGGCGCTGAAACCGAAGATAGTTAAGTAGGATAGTGGCTCCCCTTACAAAGCTACGGTGTACACAGAAGTCTGATCAAGTTGCCTATCAGGGTTCTAGAAATGTGAGTTAAGAATCTCGAAATGTTAAGAAAGATGTTTATAATGGATAGCTTATTAAGGGGGATCTGATGATTTGTGTGTACACCGTCCGACCAAAGGCAGCACCAATAATAACTGCGATCGCTAAGTCCATGACGTTGCCTTGGAGGGCAAATTATTTAAAATCTCTTAAAAAGTTGTTAGCTCTTCTTCTTGCTCTGTCCATACTTAATTATCAAAATTTTTTTTAGTTTTTTCAACATTACAAATCTTATAGCCCAATAAACATCTAACTTTCGCTGGAATACAAAATTTAAGTTTTCCAGTCAGTTTTGCCAGTCAATACTATGCAGAAAACTAGAATGCCGTTAAGCAATGTAATCGTCTTCTAGACTAGCTTGTGGTAATTGTGTCATAAGTAAAGAAGGCCGTTAAATGCAAACTGATTTATGACTGCTGCTGTAACCACTGCTCCTGGATTAGCCTCCCGTTTGGTCAATGGCATACTGGCTATTAAACCTTTAGCCAACTTAGCCAAGCATCAAGCAAGACAAATGATGATTAAACGCGCTGAAAGAATTGGCGTTCCTTGGACACAAGAAGTAGAAAAATTACAGGCGCGTGATTGGACAAAAGAATTGGCGCAAGTTCAAAATCCGCAAATTTCCTACCCGGAATATTACCTGCGGCCATTCCATGCTTACGAACAGGGGGATCTCAGTTGGCAGGCAGCTTTTGAGTTAGAAGTGGCTGCAAATACTGTCCATGCAGGAATTTGGCCGGACGCTGGAGCCAAAGGAGATGCTCAACTACGTCAAAGTTACCACAATATTCTCACAGCACAAATCCCCAATCCACCACAAGATATTCTAGATTTGGCTTGCGGTGTAGGTTTGAGTACTTTTACCCTGCAAGAAGTTTATCCTCAATCCCAGATTACAGGTTTAGATTTATCGCCTTACTTTTTAGCCGTTGCCAACTACCGCGCCCAACAGCGTCAAGCTAATATTAATTGGCTTCATGCCGCAGCTGAATCTACTGGGTTACCAGATGCTTCATTTGATTTAGTTTCCATTTTCTTGATGTGCCACGAATTACCCCAGTCAGTCACCCGCAAGATTTTTGTAGAAATGCGGCATGTGTTGCGTCCAGGTGGTCATTTGGCAATTATGGACATGAATCCCCAATCGGAAATCTACAAAAAAATGCCCCCCTACATTTTGACACTGCTCAAAAGTACAGAACCTTATTTAGATGAATATTTTGCTTTAGATATTGAGCAAGCTTTAGTTGAGGCTGGTTTTCAAGTTCCCACCATCACTAGAAATACCCCTCGTCACCGCACAGTCATCGCTCAAGTGAGTGGCTAATTTCTGTTTAATTGTTTGGGCAGCAGTGTGTAGCTGCTGCTTCTTGACTATTACTTTGACTCTGGTTTGATTATGTAAACTTCGCTGCCTTTATTCCACTCAAAAATCCTACTTAGTGTCAAAGGTCTATTCTATTTACATAAATTAACAATTTCTCTGTTCAAAATTGACATAGACTGCCATATAATCAGAAAACATGATAACTTCTAAAAAGAAGTAATAAATAGCTGAAAAGCTTATAGAATAAGAAACATGGGGCTATAGCGCAGTTGGTAGCGCATCTCAATGGCATTGAGGGGGTCAGCGGTTCGAATCCGCTTAGCTCCATATTATTATCTTAAGAACGTAATTCCCGTTCCTCAGCTGTTCGCGCAGCGTGTCGCAGATAAGGCAAGGAGGAGATGTAATCGAGTCAAAAACGAAACGTCCTGTTGCCGAGTTTTACATTTTACCGTGCTGCATTACCTGTTGTAGATGGTGGCTAATTTCTTGTGCTTGCTCCATTTCGGATTGCCGCAATTTTTGAAATAATTCTACACACGGCTGAGAGTTAACTTCTTGTGCATCTTTGATATAACCGTCGTAAGCTTTTACAGCTTCGGCTTTATTATACAATACAGAGATAAAGTCATACTCTAGGTTGCTAATGGGTTCTTGAGAATGTCCGTTATCAGTAGCCATATATTTTTTCTCCTTTAAGTTTCTAATTAATTTCTACTCAACTTCTATGAGTCTTTCATCTCCCTAAAAGCGTAAAAAAAGATACGTCTATCAGAATATGGCTACGGTGTTTTAAAGCAATATATTCGCCAAAATCCCCCACTCTAGTGGCTGTGAGGATTTTAGTATGATTATTTATGGACTCAGGCTACAAGCCTGAGAAATTTTATTACACAATCGGCTGATTTTCATCAGCTGGATACGGAAATCTACGCTTGTTACGTTCTTGATTGATAACAGGACAAACTTTGGTGTTAGCACTCATACAATCCATATGCTGGGTTTTAGTTCATGCCCTTACCGAGATTTTAAATCAGCGATCGCACCTTTAGTCATGGCAGCAATGGTTTTATCGTTGGCTTTGGGTAAATGATAATACTTGCCTCCAGCTGTTTGCGATAATTCTTTAGCAAAACCAGTAGATACAAATTTACTTTCTGTATCAATTACTAATAGTTGCATTCCGGCGGCGCGGATTCTTGCAGCAATATCTAATAATTCTGCTTTGATGTCTGGCTTTTCTCCTGGTTCTAATTGTTCGCCCAAAGAACGCGCCAAGGGAATATTACCCCGGCCATCGGTAATGGCAACAATCACAACTTGTCCGACATCTCCACTCATTTGGGCATTAACGCCGACACGTACAGCTTGGGTTAAACCATGTGCTAAGGGCGAACCACCACCACAGGGTAATCTTTCTAGACGGTTACGTGCTAAAGCAATGGAACGTGTGGGGGGTAATAATACCTCTGCTTGTTCTCCCCGGAAGGGAATCAATGCTACTTGGTCACGGTTTTGATAAGCTTCTGTTAATAGTTGCATGACTGCACCTTTAGCCGACTGCATCCGGTTAAGTGCCATTGAACCAGAAGCATCTACCACAAATACAACCAACGCCCCGGCTTTACGTACCAAGCGTTTGGAACGAATATCGCTTTGTTCGACAATGACGTTTCTACCTGGGTTTTTTTCGCGTCTGGCTTTTTGATAGGGTGCAGCTGACCTCAGGGTGGCATCTACAGCAATGCGTCGTACTTTACCCTTGGGTAACATCGGCTTAATGTAGCGTCCCCGGTCTTCGGAAAAAATAATACTGCGACTACCAGATTTGCCTTGCCGTTTCGCCATTTGGGCAAAATACAGCACACTATCATCTAAAATCACCCCTTCTGGGTCAAAAACAAATTCCTCTGGAATATCGGGTGGTTCTTGTTCTTGATTTTCGTCTTGGTCTTGTTCTTCTTGGTCTTCCTGGTCGTCTTCGTCGTCTTGGTCTTCCTGTTGTTCTGCTTGGTCTTGTGGTGGTGGTGGCGGCGGTGGGGGTGGTTGGTCAGGTGGCGGCGTTTGGACGATGGTTGACCGGGGGACAATGACTAATTCCACAGCCCGGCGTAAATCTTCGGCGTTGACTGTGGTGCGTCCTTCCAAGGCCGCCGCAGCTTTAGCAACGCGCACAGCAAATAATTCGGCGCGATGTCCTTGGACTCCACCACGAATCGCTTCATCTACTAGATAGGCAATTTGTTCTTGGGTAATGGTGACTTCTTTTAACCATTCCCGCGCCAAGATAATTTGAGTTTTCAGCCCGTCTAAGTCTTCGTTGTATTGCTGGAGGAACTCTTGGGGAGATTGAGAGTAGGCGATCGCTTGCTCTACTGCTGCTACTCTTTGATCTAAGCCCAGTACACCATCAGCAGAAAGAGAGATGGCAATTCTATCAAGTAAATGCTCTCGTAATCCGCCTTCTTCTGGGTTATAGGTGGCAATAAATAAGGATTTGCAAGGATGCTGAAAACTTATGCCCTCGCGTTCGATTTGATTGCGTCCCTCAGATAATACTGTGAGCAGCTGATTGGATATTTGGTCATCTAATAAATTCAATTCATCCACATACAGCACACCTCGGTTAGCTGTGGCGAGTAGCCCAGGCTGAAAAATGGTATCACCTTGTTGGACAGATTTTTCAACATCCACAGAACCCAAAAGTCTGTCTTCTGTCACTCCCAACGGTATCTGCACAAAAGGTGATGGGACGATTTCGGTGGGGACATGATTGATATCTTGATCTGCGTACTCTGCCGATAGATAATCATCCCAATCTTCTGGGTGGTTGGGGTCGCAGTTACTAATGGAGCCTTTAACAATTTCGATGGGTGGGAGTAAGGCATGAATAGCACGAGCCATGACTGATTTTGCCGTACCACGACGACCTGCGATCGCCACTCCCCCCAAACCAGGATCGACTGCTGCTAACAGCAAGGCTAATTTAATTGCTTCTTGACCGACTACGGCTGTCAAGGGAAAGGCTGTAATTGTAGGGTTTAAAGTAGGCGCGGGCATGGTTAGCACAATAGCTGGTCTTGGCTTTTAGCATAGCAATTTCTGGCACACTTAGAATATACGATCTAGACATCTGGGAGCAAGTTGATGAGCATTGCTCAAGCTAAACGTTTTACTTTGGATGAATACCACAGGCTTACAGAACTGGGCTTTTTTCATGAAGATGATCATATTGAATTAATTAATGGAGAAATTATTCAAATGGTTTCCAAGGGTACAGCCTACGAAACTTGTTTACGAAATTTGTTGCGTGAACTGCCAAAACTTGTAGGAGATAAAGCAACGTTACAATTTCAAGCCCCGATTACTGTACCACCCAATAGCGAACCTGAACCAGATTTTGCCATTGTCAAAAATCGAGATGATAATTATTTTTCATCTCACCCTGTCGCTGTGGATATTTTATTAGTCATGGAAGTTGCTGATTCTTCCATAGCTTACGACCAAGATGTCAAAATACCTCTTTATGCTCAAGCAGGTATTGACAATTATTGGATATTCAATTTATTTGATCATCATCTGGAATGTTACAGTGAACCATATTTAGACAATCAAGGAAAATATGGCTATTTAAATAAACGCATTGTTTTGTCTAATCATGTGATAGCTTTACCTTGTTTCCCTGATTTATTGCTTGATTTAAATAAAGTATTTCTCCCAAAGCTAAATTTTTAAAGTTTGTATGAAGACGTATTGACATACTCTTGAACAAATGAGATTCTATCATTATGGACAACATTTAAAAACCTACACCACTTTCAAGTGCAAGTTTTGGTGTTGTCTCAGCAGCAGAATTCCTAGTTTCCTACTGAATTTCACGTCATCCCTTCGGCTGAATATTTAGCCTGATGTTAAGTCAAGTAATTGATTATAACTTCAATGAGAAGACGAGATATTTGGATAAATGTTCAGGAGATGGGGTGACGCGAAGCTTGGTAGGAAGCCAGGAATTCTACGGCTGAGACATGAATCAAAAATTGTAACATAAGGAAGCAGCTAATAGGGAAAGACGCTTGATAATTAACTGTCTTTCTTTTACGGAAAACTGCTGATTTAGAAGTGTGTAATGATAATGCTGTCCAGTTAATCTAAATTACTGGAAAAAGTCTCATGCAAGCTAGTTCTTTGATTTCACAATTAAAAAATGATCAGCAGCAATTAAAGATTTCGCTATATCTAGATTATCAAAATGTTAGATTAAGTCAAAAGGAAGCTCAATTATTATTGGATTTTGCCAAATACCGAGGAAATTTAGTTGGCAAATATGTCTACTATAATTCCTACTATCAATATCAAGTTGCAGGAAAAAATGCTCTAGCTAGTATTGATTATACCTGTTTTGATGTTCCTTGCAATCTCAAAAATAGTGCAGACAATCAATTAATAGCAGACTGTCTAGAACATATCGACAGTCATTTATCTCCAGACATAGTTATTTTAGTTTCAGGAGATGGAGACTTTGCTAAATTAGTGAGACATCTGCAAAAATTAGATAAACAAGTAATAATTTTGGCTCAAAAAGGTAAAGTAAAACAGAAATTGATAGAATCAGCTAATGACTTTTATTTTTTAGATCAACTACCTCAGTTAGTGGAGACTATCAATAAATCTCAACGAACTGCCGTTGATTCTCAGCTTAATTATAATGAGGCTATAGAACATTTGATTGCAGCTATCAATACTGCCTTAATCCAGGGTAAGCGTACATTATTTAGCAATATTGATAAATTAATGCGTCAAATTTGTGTCAATTACAAAGGATATTCTTCTATTTCTAATCCTACTGGGAAGAAATTCAAATCCTTTAGTCAATTTGTGGATTTTGCTGTAAAGACTGGTAAAATTAAAACAAAAAATCAAGAATTGTTTTTAATTGATCTAGAAAAAATAACTGCATAAGCTTTATGTTTTAAAAACCCAGTTTATTGTCTTCAGTGGGTTTACTCACTAACGCCGCTATTGCGGCTTTTTCGTGTCTGAACATTATCCACGTGTAAAACTTCCCAACGCTCTATTTCTGCAACAAATCAAAACATAAAAATGCATAAACTACTAATATTCCGCGATGAAAAACTTTTACGTCGTGCGCTAACACATCGTTCTTATGTAAATGAAAACCCAGGAGAAGGCGAACACAATGAACGTTTAGAATTTCTTGGTGATGCTATATTGAATTTCTTAAGTGGTGAATATCTTTATCGTCGTCACCCAGAAAGAGGAGAAGATGAATTAACTCGACGGCGTTCGGCTTTAGTAGACGAGAAGCAATTAGCAAAGTTTGCGCTTGAAGTGGGTTTAGACTTTAGAATGCGGTTAGGAAAAGGTGCTATTAGAGATGGCGGCTACCAAAATCCTAATTTGCTGAGTAGTACTTTTGAAGCAGTGATTGCTGCTTACTATTTAGATAATAATTTAGATATTGAAGCAGTCCGCGCCATTGTCGAACCATTATTTGATGCTGTACCTGAGCAAATTGTCATGTCTCGCTCGAATGTAGACTACAAAAATCGCTTTCAAGAATGGGTACAACGCAACGTAACTCCCAATCCTCCTAAATATGTCACAGTTCAAGTAGGTGGTTTGTCTCATGCACCAGAATTTACCGCTAAAGTTTTAGTGGATGACAAAGAATATGGAGAAGGTAAGGGACGCAATAAAAAAACAGCAGAAAAAGCTGCTGCGGAAGATGCGTTAGCTAAGTTAGAAAAACAAGGTTTGTTGTTACAGTAATTTGGGATTCATTCTTGCGGTATATTTAGTTTCAAAGGCAGAGTAATTGTAAAAGTAGAACCCACATCCACCTCAGACATTACATTAATTTCACCTTGCAATAATTTGACTAAACGAGAAACTATTGCCAAACCCAAACCAGTGCTATCTGGTAGATAAGGCTGATTACCTGCATTAGCCCGAAAATAAGGTTCAAATATCTGCTCTAGGTTTTCTGGTGCAATACCAATTCCTGTGTCAGCAACTGCGATCGCCCATTTTTCATTATCCACTAGCTGACATTTTATTTCAATAGTCCCGGATTTGGTGTAACGAATGGCATTACTCACAATATTGGTCATAATCTGTTGTAAATGAAACTCGTCTGTAACTATTTCCTCAGGGATGCTATCGTAATTCACCACTACACGTAAATTTTTTTCCTGTGTTAAAGGCTGCAACATTTCACATATATTGTCGATTAACTCACGCACATCGGTATTGGCTGGGTTGAGTTTCATCTGTCCTGCGTCATACCGAGAAATTTCTAAAACATCGTTAATCAAACGCAGTAAATGTCTGCCATTACGTAGTACGCGCTCAATATGTTCTAAATTGCTATAAGTATCTTTAACGTTTAGCTTCTTGCGTTGTTGGCGTAAAAATAGATCTGAGTAGCCAATAATCGAACTTAAAGGGTGTTTCAAATCATGGGCTAGTTGAGCAAGATAATCTTGATTAGCCACAATTAAGCGATTTAGTTGCTGATTATGTAGCGTTAATGACAACTGCAAATGCTGTAATTCGCGCAAGCGTTCTTCAACGTAACTATCAAAACACCTAGAGATCGCTTCGTCGATGACTGCATCAATTAAACGCATTGCCCGAATGATATCTGAAGGTGTTCCTTTTAATAATTCAGATTCCAAAGTATCAAATACTACCATTCTTAGCAAATGATATTCATGGGCAATTTCTGTGGAGTCAAAGCCTTGTTTCGCCCGCAGCACCCCATGTTTCCAGCTAGCCGTAATTATTGACTGGATATCACTACCTTGAGACTTAGAAAGTACTGTTACCATTGCGTCTAAGACATCAGGAAGATCATTTTGAATGGCTGTATAAGTTAAATCATCAGCACTTTCAATTTCTCTATCTTTACGAACTGCTGTAATCCATTTATTGAGAATAATATCAGTATTTTCCGCCAGTAACAGACTAAAATCCATTATTTTAAGGTGAGTCCGGAGTAGGTGAGTAAAAAACTTACATATGCGCTTAGTTTAGCGATAGCGGTACGGCTCATCAAAATCAGTGATATAGTTCAACTGCCAAAAGAAATAGATCTCATATATTATATTGAAAATTGCCCCTAAATTTGATGCACATGGGAAATAATGCGATCGCCAATGCTACATGCTAACAGAGGATAAGCTTCATCTATGGTGTAGCAGCCTAAAACCAAAATCTGTGCCTGTTAATGAATGTATACAATGAGCGATCGCCTACATAAAAAGTTATAGTTGTCACGCGAAACTTAAGACTGCATTAAGTAATTTCAACTAGGCCTTCAATGTACTCGATAAATACTTTTGCAAAATTGGTAAATTAGACTATCATTTTTAAGTGGGTAGCCTAATTCAAATTCATCGACACTGGATTTGGAACGGAGGAACCAATGTTTGGGGCTAATCTTACGAGAGACATCTTCCAGTCTTAGCCCGTCAGCTAACTCCGTCGGCAATGGAAGTAACCCCCAAAGTATTGGCTTTAATACCAAGTTGTTATTGGGGCTTCCTTGCGGATATTACATGTATATCCTCTGGGATATGGGCTATCTGTGTTCTACCCTGCTTCTCATTAATTATTCGTTTCCTTGGGGAGAAGGTAAAGCTGTGAAAATCAAGCCAATGTTAGTGCGCCTACAAAGCGCTATAGGTCGAGATGACCTAATTGGTCAAATGGTATTATTACCAGAACCGAAAAAACCTTTTTCTCAAAAAGATCACAAAGCAGAATCTGTTAGCTTAATCGTTGGCTATGATGCTTCTCCTAACAGTCACACCGCGCTAGATATAGCTTTTTGGATTGCTCATCAAACGCGTTTAGCTACCAATGTAAAAGTTACAGTACAAGCTGTTTATGTAGTAGAAAATAATTATAGCAGTCAGTATCCAGGGGTTTTAAGCTTTGCTAAACCTTTGCCTACCTTAGAATGTCCTGTTAGTGAAGTTTCCCATTCTTTGACCCCCGTTTTAACGCCAGGAAAATTACGGGGTATTAATTCCTGTTTACAAGAAAACCCTACAAATGATCTCCAGCAAGCAGATATAATTCTTTGGCAAGCACGTAGTTTGGCTGAAGAATGGGAAGGTTCCTTTAAATCTCATTTACGGTTTGGCTGCGTGGGAACCGAACTTACAAAAGTTGTGGAATCAGAAGCGGCTGATGTGTTGTTTTTGGGATGTAAATCAGTTAATCACCCCATTATCCAGACACTAGGTGCTAATTTTCCTTGTGGTGTTTTAGGTATACCCAATCGGTTTGATTGATCCAATCACCCCCAATCCTTCATAAGTAGGGTGTGTTGTCGCGTAGCGCAACGCACCACATCAATGTTTTCCAGCGCGTTAGGAATACCACCAGTTAAAAACAAACTATTAAAAGAATTTGCTAATGTGCGGGATGAAACAAGAAAACGTTTAGATGCTTTAAAAAGCTATGTTAAACAATTATTTTGGCCGAATTACCATTGAACGCTGGGGAGGAACGATTGGTTATCTCCCACGCGCAAAAGGCGGTTCCCAATTTTGGTTCCGCCTACCTAAGCCAGTATGATTGAGGAGTTAAGAATTTTTTGTGAGGTATCTGTGAAAATTACCAGATAATTTGTCTATCCCCACTCCTCATTGATCACTAATACCCCACAATATGCAGAATGTCGCGTAAGACACTATATCCAGCTAAATCCCAAATCAAGTAAGCAAGAAAGCCAATCATTGCCAAGCGACCATTCCACAATTCAGCTTGAGGATTTAAGCCAAATATAAAAGCATTGCGATCTACACCATTATAAGCTTTAGCAACAGGTGGTAAATCTGTAGATGGACGATTTTCTCGAGTTTCCATGTTTTTTCTCCTAAATCCAATTTATTTTTGAGCGATTAATCTTTATCTTTAGTAACCGATGAAATGTAGCACGTCTCTGAGAACGCTATATCCAGCTAAATCCCACAATAGATAAGCAAGAAAGCCAATCATTGCAAACCGACCATTCCAGATTTCTGCTTGGGGAGTCCAGCCGAAAAGAAAAGCATTGCGATCTTTACCGTTATATTCGTTGGCAATTGTTGGTAAATCAGAGGAAGATCGAGTTTCCATGTTTTTATCCTGATGAAAAATTTATTACTTAACTTTACTTTACCTAATTATCAATAAGCTGCTTTCTGTCTGTAGGTACAAACTACATGCACATCTTGTGGACGATTTCAACAACGTATGACTACAGACAAATCCACCTTGAGGGGGTGATGAAATTTTTAATTGTAAATAAATGTAAATCTCTCCTCAAGAAATCAGAATCAATTTATGATTTAAACAGATAAATTCGCTATTGTAGCTGTTATAAATAATTAAAAAATAAATCACTTATTTTAACATCATTCAGCTTTTAACTGCATAGTACTTACAAATTTTATGAGAATTTTTGCTATTAAATTACAAATTTCCATCTAGCGCTAGATATACTTTTCAAACCTTAGAGAGATGCATTGAACAGCTAAATTCCTGGATTCTGAAAGTTATCAAGACTTAGGTACTGCCATAGATACAGACATAATTACACAGTTGCTTCTCATGAAATTCTTAATCCCCCCAAATTTAACCCTAGAAGAAGGAAATATAATGTTTCAAAATCCGGAAAACCTGTTGGCAGCCTACAAGCCGCTATTGTGGGTAGCACAGGTTCCAGTAGTTCCCACAGGTATTACACCAGAGCAAGCATCGGTGATCAATTCAGGGCCGCGCTTTTTTGTGGCTTTAATTTCTGGTGTCATCCTAGCGTTTGCCTTTCAATTAGTATTAACTAACCTCTCCGTCGCAGCAGGTATTTCCTACTTGGGGCGTTCATCTGACTCAGATTCGGGTAATGGGGAAGTAGGAAGTTTGGGTGGCACAATTCGCAAAATTGGCACAGCAGTGGGAATTTGGACATTAATTACTGTGACGATCGCCTTATTGCTGGCTTGTTTCCTCGCAGTTAAATTAAGTCTACTAGTTTTAGATGCCCGACTGGGTGCAATTCTGGGATTAGTAATTTGGGGTGCATACTTTTTATTACTAGTGTGGGTGAGTTCTACTACGGTAGGTTCCTTAGTTGGTTCGGTGGTCAATTCAGCGACTTCCGGTTTTCAAGCGATTATGGGGACTGCAACGGCGGCATTGGGTGCTAAAGCTGTTAATCAGCAAGTAGTCGCCACAGCCGAAGCTGCTGCTGCCGCTGTACGTCGGGAAATAGGCAGCGCTGTTGATCCTGATAGTATCCGGGAAAACGTAGAAGACTACCTCGAAAAGATTCGTCCCCCCGAATTAGATTTATCCAAAATTCGTGGTGATTTTGAAAATCTCCTCAAAGATCCCAACCTGCAAGCCATTGCGGGTAGTCCCGATCTGCGCCAAATCGACCGCCAGAAATTTATCGATTTAGTTAGTAGTCGTACCGACCTTTCCAAACGAGACATTAACCGTATAGCTGACACCCTATACAAAGTTTGGCAGCAAGTAGTCAGTCAACAACCCAACCAAGACCGTTTAGGTGAGTTAGTAGACTATCTCAAGTCCCTACCACCAGGGCAAACCAAAACAGATGAACTCAGTACTAAACTAGATCGGTTAATCGCCGAAACCAAGACCTCCAAGGAAGCAGCACCCGCAGAAAAACCCGGTTTGATGCAACAGACCTTACAACAAGGCCTGACAACACTGACTGGGATTACCCTGGGACGGACTGATTTGTCAGATTTAGATGTGGAAAAAATCTGGCACACCCTGACTCAAGCCAAAGACAAAGCCACCGAACAAGGAGAGAAGCTAGGTTTACCGACACCATCGCAACCCTACAGCCCCATTCGTGCTGATGTAGAAAACTACCTACTTAACACATATGCTTGGCAATTGAGTCAAGAAAGAATCGCCCAAGAATTTCGTGATGTCATCTACGATCCAGCAGCCGACCCTGGTATAGTGCGGCGGGAATTAGAGAAAATGTCTCGCAGCGATTTCGCCAAAACCCTGCAACAACGAGGACTACTAACTCAAAGACAAATTCAGCAAATTGCTGACCAACTAGAAGCTGTTCGTCAAGAAGTTTTAGTCATCGTCACCGCTGATGAAGAAAGAGATATTGCACAAGACTTACAACGTCAAGTCGCCAGTTATCTCTTGGTGACTAGTAAAGCAGATTTAACTCCAGAAGGTATTGAGCATAACTTTAAACCCATACTGGAAGATCCAGAAGCAGATTACGAAACTCTGTCGCTACGACTAGCGCAATTTGACCGTCAAGGAATGAGCGATATTCTCCTAGAACGTAATGATGTTTATATAGGAGAAGTAGACCCGATTCTGGATGAGTTGGAAAAACAGATTGAACATGTCTTGGTAGAGTCCAAAGGACTAGCAGACCAAGCCAAATATCAAGCAGAAACCCTATGGCTGAATGTAGAATCATATCTGCGTAACACTGGAAAAGCTGAATTAAATCCTGATGCTATCCGCGCTGATTTAAGCAAGTTACTAGAAGATCCCCAAGCAGGTATGACTGCCATTCGCGCCCGATTGGCTCGCTTTGACGAAGATACTTTGGTACAGTTATTGAGTCAACGCCAGGACTTGAGCGACGAACAAGTTAATCAAATCGTTCATAGTGTGGAAGACTCTTGGCATAGCGTCCGCCATGCACCTCAAGCCTTAGCACACAGAGCCAAGGAGCAATACGACTCTGTAACTACGACAATCGCAGATTACTTGCGGAACACTGGCAAAACTGAATTGAATCCCGAAGGTATTCAACGTGATCTCAACAGATTATTTGAAAACCCCAAAGAAGGAGCCTTAGCACTACGTCGTCGCTTGTCACAGCTAGACAGAGATACGTTGGTACAGTTATTAAGTCAACGTCAAGACTTAAGTGAACAACAAGTCAATGAAGTCATTGATTCTGTACAAACTTCAATTCGTGATATTGTGCGATCGCCCCGTCGCTTGGCAATCCGCACACAACAGAGAGTAGAAACATTCCAAGCTTATTTAGAAGAGTATCTGCGACAAACAGGCAAAGAAGAACTGAATCCAGAAGGTATCAAACGCGACTTGCAATTATTGTTGCATGATCCACGAGTAGGAATGGAAAGCTTTAGCGATCGCCTGTCCCATTTTGACCGTTCAACAATTATTGCCTTGCTGAAAATTCGGGAAGATATGACCGATGAAGAAGCAGCCAGAATTGCCGATAATATCGTCTCAGTCCGGGAGCAATTTGTGGAACAGATACGGGGCATCCAACGGCGGATTCAAGGTGTCGTTGACGGGATTTTTGCCAGTATCCGTAACTATCTCAACTCCTTAGATCGTCCTGAACTCAACTACGACGGCGTTAAACAAGATGTCCGCCAATTGTTTGACGATCCCCAAGCTGGTTTTGATGCGCTACGCGATCGCCTGTCTTCCTTCAACCGCGAGACCCTAGTAGCCATTATGAGTTCTCGTGAGGACATCTCCGAAGCCGATGCCAACCGGATTATTGACCAAATCGAACGGGCGCGCAACACAGTATTACAACGCGCCGAGCGCATCCAACATGAAGCGCAACGCCGCCTAGAAGAAGTCAAACATCAAGCACAACGGCAAGCAGAAGAAACCCGCAAAGCCGCAGCTACAGCTTCCTGGTGGTTATTTGCTACAGCATTCGTTTCCGCAATATTCTCCGCCTTAGGAGGAGCGCTGGCTGTGTTGGTTGTGTAAACTAACAAGTTTTCTCCGCTAAATTTTAGCCTCCCGATATGGGGGGTTTTTTTAGGGGCTAGGGGCTAGGGACGAAAAATTACTCTAACATCTAACCTCTCATTCCCCACTAGCTTCTCCCCATTCATTTATGGCAGAAAATATTGATGAATAGTCATCATTAGCAAATGACATTTTCATGGCTGTTTGTAAAATGTGCCGCACAGCTTCAATACTTTTGAGATCTAAACCTAGTGCTTTGGCTTCCGAAATAAATAAATCTGTATCTTTGAGTAAGTGTTTGGTGGGAAAGTTAGGATTGGTATAATTTCCATCCAACATTCTTCGCAGCTTTTTGTCAAAGGTCGGTGCATACAAGGCACTATCACGCAGGATTTGCATGAATAAATCTACATCTATACCTTGACGTTCTACAAAAGCTAGACTGAGGGCAAAACCAGTTGTTAGGGAAGCAATCAGTTGATTGAGTGCTAACTTTAAGCCAGAAGCCGCTCCTACTGGCCCTATAAGTATTGGTTCTGACCCAAAATTTTGCAGTATTTTTAAGTGGCGTTGATATTGTTCTGGTTCAGCGCCCACCATGACAATTAGTTTGCCAGATTTGGCTTCGGGAATGCTGCCTAATACTGGTGCTTCTATATATTCACCACCGCCGCCAATGACAGCATCTCTAATTTCTTGGCTTTCTGTGGGAGTAATTGTCCCCATCTGAATCACAGTCCGCCCTTCTAGGGTGCGCCAAGATGTATCTGATAGCAAAACATGATAAATGGCCGCAGCATTAGTCAGCATGAGAATAATATACTCAGCCTCACGTATGGCTTGGCGGGGATGGGCGACAATTTCCGCACCAGCTGCCTGTAGTGGAGCTAATTTTTCTGGGGTGCGGTTGTAGGCCACTAACTCTATGTTGGCTGCTAACAACCTTTGAGCCATCGGTAATCCCATGAGTCCAGTTCCCAGAAATGCCACCTTCATTTTTCACGTTCCTTTGGTACAGCTTAGGCGTAGCCTGTTGTAGACATCGCGTTTCTCTTGTTTGATTCTATTGCCAGTGAACAATTATCAGTGTCCACAGATAACTGTTCACCGTTGATTCATTACTGATTATTGATCAACCACCTGCGGCAAAAGTCACCATAATTATTACTGAAAGTAAGATGCCGGGAGTAAGTAGTGTCACTAATAATAACAATTCATGGGGAGTCATAATTAATACTTTCCTATGATTTTTGTCTGCACAGTAGCCAATGTTATGCTAGTCCATATCAGGTTGATCTAGCATTCTTACATAGAGTTTTAACTTTTTACTAAAAGAGAAGGTTTAAAGTCCCACTCCTTGTGGGTAGTTTTTCTCCCCCTGCTCCCCTGCTCCCCTGCCCCCCTGCCTTTTCACTCTGGCACAGTTAATCCTTTGAGGGGTTGAGAACTTTCTGCTTTGTGGAGTCCTTTACTTTGAACTAAAACCCCAAAGCCGCCTAGTTCTGTGGGATCTATCAGCTGATGTAGTGCAGCTCGCCGCTGTAATAGTTCTGCTAATGGTAGTTTTTGATGAGAGATCGCAGCAATGCGATCGCCTAGACCCAATGCCATCAAAAATAAACCCTGCTGGATAAAACCCAGGTTCTCTAAGCCGCATTGCTCACCCCATTTTTCCAAGGCAGTAAAGTCAACGTGGGCTGTGATGTCTTGCTGTCCAATATTAATATAAGGGTTGTTGTGATAACGATGCTGGTAGTAGCACTGTAATGTTCCTTGCGATCGCCTGGGGTTATAATAACGATGAGCAGGATGTCCATAATCAATTGTTAACACATACCCCCGTTGCAAGCGGTCAGCTACTATACTCAACCAGTCTAAAGCCACTAAATTGATTTCACTGCGATAACCATCTTCATAGACAGTGGGTGCTAAATCAATACCCACTAAATCAAAATATTCTCTTAATCGGGTCGTAGAAACTTCCCCCGTAACTTCCACAAATAATGTATCTCCTTCATTCCCTGTGGTCACATAGATTTCTCGCACCTCCCCGGCTTCTAAAATAAACTGGTGTACTGGCAAAGCATCCACCAACTCATTAGAAAAAAAACAGCCAGTAATGGCATCAGTGGGAATATCTGCTAAATTGCACCAACGTACAGGAAAATTCTGCAAGCATTGCTGTTGTTCTTGCCTTAAACCTGGAGATTTCTCCACAATCACATATTCCAGCGCCTCAAATAAATCTGGGTGGTGCAGATGCAGGTAACTGAGGATATGTAAAGCCAAAAGTCCTAKACCTGCGCCCATTTCTACCAAAGAAAAAGGTACAGGTCGTCCTAAAATCTCCCACATCTGCACAAATTGTACTGCCAGTAACTCACCAAAGTCAGTACCGAAACTGGGAGATGTGAAAAAATCACTATCTTTAAAGCCAATTTTGACTGCATTACTGGAATAATAGCCGTATTCAGGATGATATAAGGCCAAATCCATATATTCAGCAAAAGTAATTCGCCTTTGGGGACTATTGGCAATTTGTTCTGCTATGACTGCACACAACGCTGGATGAAAATCCATAGAAAAGCTAGAAATTAGAAGTTATTTGAGCGATCGCACAGTCATAATCCTAGCTAATCTAGAATTGTTCCGCCTAAATCAGCCCCATCTAAATTAGCTCCATTTAAATTGGCCTCGTTCAAATCTGCTTCGTTAAGATTCGCTTGAGTTAAGTCAGCTACAGCTAAATCTGCACCACTCAAGTTGGCTTGATCTAAGTTTGCTGCTTGTAAGTTTGCTGCTTGTAACTCTGCGTCACTTAAATTTGCTCCAATGAGGTTGGCTATAGTTAAATCTGCCTGACTTAAATTAGCGCCATCTAAAATTGCTCCGTCTAAAATCGCACCATCTAAAATCGCACCAACTAAGTTACTTTGACTAAGATTGGCATTACTCAAATCCGCTCCATTGAGGTCTGCTTCTATTAAACTGGTTTGGGCTAAATTAGCATGATTCAGTTTAGCTCCATCTAATATGGCTTTATCTAAAACTGCTCCACTGAGGTCAGATCCTCTTAAGTCCGCTTCACTAAGATTGACACCAGTAAAGTCTCTGACACCTGCGGTGTAGTTTTTCAGTAATTCATCTACTTTCATATGTTTTAGTGTCTGTTGATTAGAAAGTGGTAAGTCAGATATATGAGACAATCCAGATAAAGTTATGTATCCCCAGTGCGCGCAACGTGAGGATTTTGGAGTGAAATACTGGACTACCTCTAACTACAATAACTAACCTGAATTGCTGGTGCCACTATCTAGAGTTATTAATTAATTTCATACCTCAGAGGGTTATCTAAAAATGAAAATGCTTAGACATTAGTGCAAGGCGATCGCTCTGGTTTTACTCCAGAGATAACCTGATATTTTGTAAAAATTACTAAGGAGAAAAACTAAGTTGAAATTATTTTCTATTGACGAACTAGCAATATTAGCAGCAGCTAAAGATACTTGCGTTTCCATTTTTCTACCAACCGAGCGTCGGGGAGTAGAGACTCAACAAAACCCCATTCGGTTTAAAAATTTACTCCGGGAAGCTGAAGAACAACTAATTGCTACGGGGATGCGGCCACAAGATGCTAGAGACTTATTAAAACCGGCTCAAAAATTAGATGAATATGATTTTTGGCAACATCAAAGTGATGGATTAGCAATTTTTATCTCTGGCGATGTATTTAGTTACTACTGTGTACCACTCGATTTTGCAGAATTAGTGGTAGTAAGTGACCGCTTTCACTTCAAGCCTCTGCTACCTTTGCTCACAGGCGATGGACAATTTTATATTTTGGCACTCAGTCAAAATCAAGTGCGATTGTTCCAGGGTAGCCGTTACAGTGTCAGCGAAATGGAGTTAGGCGATGTGCCTCAAAGTATTGCGGAGGCACTAAAATATGATGATACCGAAAAAAGCCTCCAGTTTCATACTGGCACATCACAAGGGGGAGGAGGGAGCGATCGCTCCGCTATATTTCATGGTCAAGGTTCCGGTAACGAGGAGCAAAAAGATGACTTGTTGCGTTACTTCCAAAAGGTGAATGGCGGTTTATACGAGTTGCTGAACAATCAACGATTTCCTCTGGTGGTAGCAGGTGTTGACTACCTTTTACCCATTTACAAACAAGCTAATACTTATCCCCACTTGATGGATGAAGGTATTACAGGTAATCCAGAGGAACTACAAGCTGAAGAATTACAGCAACAAGCTTGGAATATTGTCCAGCCATACTTTGACCAAGGACAACATGAAGCGATGGAACGCTATCAAGAAATGGCAGGGACAGGGCAAACTGCAAGTAATATCACCGAAGCTGTTTCCGCCGCTTATTACCAACGAGTTGATTCTTTATTCGTTCCTGTGGGACAACAAAAGTGGGGACACTTTGATCCAGAGACAGGTAGAGTAGAGGTACATCCCCAACAAGAAGCGGGTGATGAAGACTTAATGGATTTAGCAGCTGTACATACACTGTTAAACGGTGGTACCGTCTATGCCGTTGAGCCAGAACAAGTACCAGGAGCAGCTCCTTTAGCGGCGGTATTGCGTTATTAAAGATCATGGTGAGACGGTTTCTCAAGGGTATTGGCAGACTTTATACCCGTAAATTGCTAGTTGTCATATTTCTTTTGAGTTTGCTGCTTGTACCTATGAAACAGGGGCTAACACAGGAAATTCCCCCCATACCTGTAACGCCCCCACCAGGGGAAACTCAACCAATGTCCGCAGCCGGCCCGTTTTTTGCCGATATAGTCGTGAGGGGACGGCCTGTGTTTCAACTTGGTAGCCTGGGAGAACTCAGTGCTACTGAACGGGCGCAGATTATTAACCGTCGTATTGCCAGCGTTTTAGTCCAAAACCCAGTTAATAGGACTGTTTCTGTTGTCTTAGATCCCCAGCGTGATATTGCCACGTTGCAACTCAATAACCGGGTGTTAACGACTGTCACCCAACAGGATGCCCAAGACTTTAACCTAGAAGTAGAAACACTAGCACAGCAGTGGGCACAGCAGTTAACTCAGGCATTTGAGCAACCTCCCCTAGCCATTGATGTGGGGCAACGACTATTATCTACCCTGCGGCAGTTTCTGCGTGATACCATTGATAACCTACCATCCTTTATAGGCATGATTTTAGTGGCGATCGCCACTGGGTTAATCGCTACTAGTATGCGTCGTCTGACTTTAGCAGGGGCGCATCGTTGGGAAATAGATCGTAGCTCCAAAATTTTAGTTAGCCGCCTGGTATATGGGGTGGTGTGGGTAGTAGGTGCAATTGTGGCCTTGGGAGTCCTGGGATTAGACTTTGCCACTTTACTGGGAACTTTGGGATTAACCAGTGTGGCCATAGGTTTTAGTCTCAAAGATATTTTGAGTAACTATTTTTCCGGCATTATTTTGCTAGTATCTCGTCCTTTTCATTTAGGGGATCAGATAGTCATTCAAGAATTTGAAGGTACAGTTACTCAAATTCAACTACGAGCAACAACATTGAAAACCTATGATGGGCGTGTTGTTTATATTCCCAATCAAGAAGTTTTTGGTGCCACCATTATTAATAACACTGCTTCAACTGTTCGCCGCAATTCTATTATTTTTGGTATTGATTACAATGCCGATATCACCCAAGCCAAACAAATTATCACAGACGCGGTTTTAAGAATTGAAGGTATCGAAAAAGAACCAAAACCAGATATTTTAGTACGAGAACTTGCAGCAAGTACAGTTAATATTGAGGTGCGCTGTTGGGTAAATTCTCGACGATTACCATTTTTGGAAACTACATCGTTGATGGCTCAAGCAATTAAAGAAGCACTGGAACAGGCAGGAATTGGAATGCCTACAGAAATTCATACTTTACAATTTCGTGATGCGTTAAAAATTTCTGACAATGGCAGAGGAGTAGCGAATAGGGAGTAGACAAATAAGGAGAATAAATCAAACGACATGAAGAGGACTGAAGTCCTCACTACGAACCTTTACAAGCCTAACTAATTAACCCCTAAACCTCTTCTCCTCTAGTACAGTACGGCGTAAATAGACATAACATTTGAAATCGTCAAACAGCCTGTTTGACTTTTGATTTTTGACTTCCGCGCAGCGGGACTAGCCTCTATACCTAACTATTCAATATTATGAGTATTAGAAAAATTCGGCGTTTATTGACAGAACTTTTCTCTGAGTGGCAACTAAATGAAGTATCTTTGTTGGCTTCATCACTCGCTTATTACACAGTCTTTTCTCTAGCACCACTCATGGTATTAGTCATTATGATTGTGGGAACAATTTATGGTGAAGCGGCAGTTCAAGAAGAGCTTGTTTCTCAATTAAGTCAAATATTTGGTGAAGAAGGTGCAGAATTAATTGGTACAGCTATTGCTAATTTGAGGGTTAATCCTGGAGAAAGAACATGGCAAATTGTGTTTAATATTGGTTTTGTCATCTTTGGTGCTACTGGCGTATTTACACAAATTCAATCAGCACTCGATAGAATTTGGGAGGTAAAACCAACACCAGGACGAGGTGTTTTTCATTTATTGCGTAAACGTCTGTTATCTTTTTTGATGGTATTGGGGGTTGCTGTTCTTTTAGTTTTATTTTTTGTTGGTAACACCATCTTGGCAAGGTTAGTAATTGTCTTGAATGAATTAGTACCCGGTTCAGGTTATCTGTGGCAAATTATGAGCTTATTAGTTACTTTTACAGGGACAACATTAATATTTATTATGATGTACACTATATTACCAGATGCTGAGATTGCTTGGCGTGATACTATTGTTGGGGCAATTATCACCACACTTTTATTTTTAGTAGGTCAGTATTTCTTTGGTCTATTTCTTGGTCAAACCGATTTTGGTTCTGCTTATGGTGTAGCTGGATCGTTTGTAATTGTGATCACTTGGATTTTTTATGCTGCTCACATTTTGTTTTTAGGAGCAGAGTTTACCAAAGTTTACGCCAAACAGCGCGGTGCGGCAATTGTCCCTTCTGAGTATGCTGTACATATTTCTGAAGAAGAACAGCATAACCATTCAGCTTCCAAGAAGAAGCGCCGCCGGAGGTAGATGAAATTATCTCTTGTTACTTGACACAATGCTTGGCAGAAGGTTTCGGTAATGATTATGCAAAAAAATCATATCAAATTAATTTAAATTTATGAATGAGCCAAGTGTTAAGAGATTTTGGGAGCAACTGAATAATACAAAACTAATTCGTTATGTATTACTGTTTGCGCTGAGTTGGGCAATTATCCAAGTTTTGGCTTATTTTGAAACAGTACTTATTATTTTTATATTTGCGGGAATTCTAGCCTTTTTACTAAATTATCCAGTTAAATGGACTGAACGTTTTTTACCACGTGGTATTGCAATTATTATAATTTTTTTACTGAGTCTGTTGATTGTAGGTGGTTTAGTAGCAACTCTCGGTTTTGCCATCTTATCTCAGTTCCAAGAATTACTCAATCAGGCACCTCAATTTCTCGATTATCTAATTTCTCTATTAGATACATTACAAAATTTGCTCACAAGATTTAATTTTCAAGTAAATTTGCAAGCAGTTGAGGAAGAGTTACGCAATCAAATATTAGCAGGCATTGGCACAGGTTTGACGACATTTCAAATTATAGTAACTAATTTAGTTGATTTAGTTTTGATAGCAGTTGTCGCTTTTTTTATGTTGTTAGATGGGAAAAGAATCTGGAATTTTATTATGAAGATTTTCCCACCCAATACAAGAGATAAATTCACTTCTGCCGTCCAGCAAAACTTTTTGGGTTTCTTTTGGGGACGTTTATTGTTATCCTTATTTTTTGGAATTTCGGTATTTATTGTCTTTATTGTAATGCAACTACCTTATGCTTTATTTTTAGCTGCGATCGCAGGGGTATTTGACTTAATTCCTGGCATTGGTGCCACCATCGGCATTGCCCTAGTTTCTTTAATTGTTTTGCCTCAAGGAATTTTGGTAAGTTTGAAAGTATTAATTGGTTGTGTTGTCCTCCAGCAAGTAGAAGAAAACTTACTCATGCCGCGAATTATGCAAGGTTCAATAAATATGAATCCAGTCTTCATGTTTTTTGCCTTATTAGTAGGAGCAAGAGTAGCAGGTTTAGTAGGAGTGTTTCTATCAATTCCCGTTGCTGGCGTATTAATTAGTATGTTTGAAGTTGAAGAAATTCAGGGCGGAAATTAGGCATTTAAACCAATTATGGTGATGAAATAGTTTCTTGTCTCTGCAAAAATTGGGCTTTCCCGTCAAGTTACTGTAACAATAGTGATCAAAACTGCTTTGACTCATATTTACCAGTGAACGCCTCTACCAGCAACTCTGCCCACACCCAGTCACGCAAAGCGGATCACATCCGGATTTGTCTAGAAGAAGATGTTCAGTGTCACCAAATTACCAATGGACTAGAACATTATCGGTTTACTCATTGCTGTTTACCGGAACTCAACAGCGAAGATATTGATATCAGTACAACTTTTTTCGGCAAACACCTCGGCGCACCCCTGTTAATTTCGTCCATGACTGGCGGTACAGCACAAGCCGCAATGATTAACCAACGTTTAGCCCAAGTAGCCCAACATTATAAAATCCCGATGGGTGTTGGTTCCCAGCGTGTAGTTGTGGAAAAACCTCAAGTAGCTGATACTTTTGCTGTGCGTAAATACGCACCAGATGTGCTTCTGTTTGCTAATCTGGGCGCTGTCCAACTTAACTACAAGTATGGTTTGGATGAATGCCGGCGAATTATCGATATTTTAGAAGCTGATGCGTTGATTTTGCACATTAACCCACTGCAAGAGTTTATTCAACCTAGAGGTGATACTAATTTTCGTGGTGTGCTTGATAAAATCGCTGATTTATGTATTAAATTACCAATACCAGTAATTGCCAAGGAAGTAGGTAACGGTATTTCCGCCGCAATGGCAGAAAAACTCATAGCAGCGGGAGTACAAGCAATTGATGTCGCTGGTGCTGGTGGTACTTCGTGGGCCAAGGTAGAAGGTGAACGCGCAGAAAATGCTTTGCAAAGACGCTTAGGACAAACCTTTGCGGATTGGGGTTTACCGACAGCAGAATGTCTCACCAGTATTCGGGCGTTGCTTTCAGCAACCCCTGCGGGGAACGCTCCTCACATACCCTTGATTGCTTCAGGGGGGTTACGTCACGGACTAGATGTAGCTAAGGCGATCGCTTTAGGAGCAGATTTAGCTGGTTTAGCTATGCCCTTTTTGCAAGCAGCCGCAGTATCAGAAGCAGCAGTCTATGATTTAACTGAGGTATTAATTGCCGAAATTACTACGGTATTATTTTGCACTGGTAATGCTACTTTGAAAAATTTGCAGGATTCCGGAAATTTACAGCGAATTTCCTAATTCTCACTTTGGGGAATGGGAAGAAAAATTTGGCGATATGTTTCTGGAGACAAATTTTTGTCAGTCGCCAACCAAAACTTTTAACTATTGTCTATTTATAACTAAAATGCGTAATTTTGTTAAACAAACTTTTGCTAGCTTACTCGGTACAATTTTAGGACTGTTTATTTTCTTCGGTATCGGCACAACAGGAATTTTTTTACTGTTAATTGCAGCTACAAGTACTAGAGAAAGTAGCCCACAGGTAAGAGATAAATCTGTGGTAGTTTTTGACTTGTCGATGAATATCACCGACAGGGAACCCGGTTCTGGCGAATTGTTTCAAAGAGCATTATCTGGAGCAGAAGTAGAAAGGATGACACTGCGCCGAGTTCTGGAAACTATAGAAAAGGCCAGGCTTGATCCGCGCATTGTTGGGATTTATTTAGATGCTAGCCGCACCAGAACAGCTGGGAATATGGGCTTTGCTTCCCTGACAGAAATTCGTCAAGCATTAGCGGAATTTCGCGCCTCTGGGAAGAAGATTGTTGCCTATGGTGTAGGTTTGGGTCAAAGAGAATATTACTTGAGTTCGGTGGCAGATACTATTGTCATTAACCCTTTAGGTTTGATGGAAATTCAGGGGTTGAGTAGCCAACCCTTATTTCTGACGGGAGCTTTAGACAAATTCGGCATTGGTGTTCAGGTGGTGCGCGTAGGGAAATTCAAAGGAGGAGTGGAACCATTTACCCTCACTCAGTTGAGTCCAGAAAACCGCGAACAAATACAAACCTTATTAAACGATGTTTGGGGAGATTGGCGGACTACGGTAGGTTCTAGCCGGAAACTTACCCCCCAACAGTTGCAAGCGATCGCAGATACTCAAGCCATTCTCGCACCGGAAGAAGCTAAAGCCAGTGGTTTGGTAGATCAGGTAGGATACATCGATCAGGTGGTGACTGATCTGAAAAAATTGACCGCCAGCAGCGATTCTGATCGGACATTCCGACAAATCAACTTGAGAAATTACGCGCAAGTTTCCGGTAGAAACCTCGGTGTAGAACGTAACTCCAAAAATCGCATTGCTGTAGTTTATGCTGAGGGCGAAATTGTCGATGGTAGAGGTGAAGAGGGACAAGTTGGAGGCGATCGCTTTGCCAGAATTTTCAATCGACTACGCCAAGATGATGATGTCAAGGCGGTTGTTTTACGAATTAACACCCCTGGCGGTAGTGCGACAGCATCTGAGATCATGCAGCGAGAAGTACAACTCACCCGTGAAGTCAAACCTGTTGTTGTATCTATGGGAGATATCGCCGCTTCTGGTGGTTACTGGATTGCTAGCGATTCCAGTCGCATTTTTGCCGAACCAACCACCATTACAGGCTCTATAGGTGTATTTGGTGTGCTGTTTAATGGACAGGAATTAGCAAATAATAATGGCATTACCTGGGATTCAGTGAAAACAGCACAGTTTGCTGATACTCAAACAGTAACTCGCCCAAAAACAACCCAAGAGATAGCTATTTATCAGCGTAGTGTTGACCGTATTTATAATCTATTCCTCGACAAAGTTGTGCAAGGACGCAACTTATCACAACAAAAAGTATCAGAAATTGCCGAGGGTAGAGTTTGGTCAGGTTCGGCTGCGAAAGAACTTGGTTTGGTTGATGAAATAGGCGGTATCAATGCTGCTATTGAATACGCTGCTGAACAAGCGCAACTGGGTAAAGATTGGCAATTGCAAGAGTATCCTCAAGTTAGTAGCTTTGAAGAACGATTTTTCGGGCGCGCTACTGAAGAAATACTGACAATTTTAGGAAATGTGGGAATACAAACTCAAACATCTAACTTCTTGACAGCTGAATTGCAAAAAATACAACAAGAAATGGCAATTTTGCAAAATATGAATGATCCATTAGGGGTTTACGCTCGTTTACCCTTCAATTTCCGGATTGAGTAGTCTAGCCAGAATTTTTCCTAGCGATAAATTTAAAAATTAACAGCTAATGGAATTAACTACAACTTCACATGCACTCAAAGAATGGGCAGTGGCGATCAATGCCTTAGAACACGGTAAAACTATTATGTTGCTCCGTAAAGGTGGGATTCGTGAAAAAAACGGACGTTTTCAAGTAGCCCATGAGCAAATTTTGCTGTATCCTACTTATGAACATCAACAAGCTTTGATGCTGAAGGCTGAGTATGCCAATCTCGTATCTCCTGTAATTCCGGGTTGGCATCCCGAAAAAGTTCCTATAAGTAGTTGGGCGACGATTACCGATATTTTGCCTGTGAGTGATGAGTCCATTGTTAATGCTTTGTTTCCCTTTCATATTTGGAACGAGCATTTTATTAGCGATCGCCTGAAGTGGAAGCCAAGTCAGCCAATATATGTTCTCCTCCTCAGGACTTATAAACTACCCCAAGTTGTAGAAATTCCTTATCTTCAAGAATACGGTGGTTGCAAGTCATGGATTGGTTTAGCGCCCACTATCCACCTACAAGATGCAGAAGCAGTGTTTTCTGACTCTAACTACACTGAGTTAGTCAAAGAAATTCGCAGCATCATTTTGGAGAACAATTAAATGACAAAGACCACACCTTTTCTCTTAGCTTTTTGACTTTTGACTTCCGCGCAGCGACACTAGCCCTTCTTATAAGAATTGCGCTGTATATTGGCATCTTGTCGTAATTGTTGCCGCCCATTCGTAATAATACGTAACATATCTTTGAGGTCTTGCTCGATACCTTCAAGGACATTATCTGCGTATTCATCAGCGCCATTTTCAATATCTTGGGCTTGGGCGATCGCAGTTTGTCGCATTTCCTCCAACTCTTGTTGGCAAATACGCCGTCTGCTATCAATTTCCGTGAGGGTTTCTTGCATCATCGCCTCACATTGTTGTTGCACTTGTCGCCGCAACTGATCAGCTTCCTGTTCTGCCTGTCGAATAATATCGCTTTCCGCCAAAATTTGCGCTCTTTTAGCTTGTGCTGCCTCAATAACTTGCTGCCCATATTCTTCTGCTTCCAACAATACCTCTTCCTTATGTTGTAAGAGTGAGGCCGATTGCTGAAAAATCGATGGCAAAGAAAGCCTGATAAAATCTAGCTGTTCTAATAACAGTTCTTCATCTATTAATGTGCGTCCTGTTAGGGGAATGCGAAGACCATCCAAAATCAACTCTTCTAAACGGTTGAGTTCTTGTTGAATATCTAAGCTTCCCGTTCCGTTGGGAGACTCTTGAGAGGGGGGATAGCTTCCGTTGTAATTGGGTTCGCCATTGGAGAGGTGTGGTTGTAGCATTTGTATATATCTAGGGCAATTTGTTCGGGAACAAGATGATCAACAGATCCGCCAAACCTTGCAATCTCTTTTACCACACTACTACTTAAAAAACTATACTCATTTGATGTTGCGAGAAAAACTGTCTCGATTTGAGTAGAAATAGTTTTATTAGTATGAGCCATTTGCAACTCCACTTCAAAATCAGAAATTGCCCGTAAACCTCGTAACAACACTTGTGCGTGCCGCTTTTGAGCATAATTGACAGTTAAACCGTCAAAAGCATCCACCTCTACATTAGTGAGATGTTGAGTCGTTCGACGAATTTGTTCTAATCTTTCCTGCACAGTAAACAATGGTACTTTATTAGGATTACCCAGAACAGCGACAATCACCTGCTCAAACAACCGACTTCCACGCTGAATAATGTCAAGGTGACCTAAAGTGATAGGGTCAAAGCTACCAGGATAAATAGCAATCACAATATTTTTGATGTATCAAAGCTACTTAGGTCAGTATAAGTCATTAGTCATTAGTCATTAGTCATTGGTAAAACTTCTCAGATGTCCCTAGCCCCTAGCCTCTAGCCCCTAGCCCCCAGTCCCAAAAAACCTGCTCTAATTGTTTATAACGCTTAACAATGTAGTTAACTAGGTAGTTTTGCATGATATTGGATCTTTCTGCTTTGCCTTTAGCGTTTCAATTTACTTCTCCAGGCCCGGTTTTAGTCGAGATAGGGCCCATAACTATCCGTTGGTATGGCTTATTAATTGCCTCAGCCGTCTTAATCGGTGTCAGCCTTTCTCAATATCTGGCAAAACGCCGTAACGTGAACCCAGAGTTGGTGAGCGATTTGTCAATTTGGCTGGTGATTGGGGCAATTCCCGCAGCACGACTTTATTATGTTTTGTTTCAATGGCCAGAATATTCCCAACAACCAGGGCGCATTATCGCTATTTGGGAAGGAGGTATTGCCATTCACGGAGCAATTCTCGGTGGTACGTTGGCGACTATAATTTTTGCCAAACTCAAACAAATTTCTTTTTGGCAACTTGCTGATTTAGTGGCTCCTTCGCTGATTTTAGGTCAGGCCATCGGACGTTGGGGAAATTTCTTTAACTCGGAAGCTTTTGGTCGTCCAACTGATTTACCGTGGAAGTTATATATTCCCTTGGCAAATCGCCCGCCAGCATTAGCGAATTTTGAATACTTTCATCCCACCTTCCTCTACGAATCTTTGTGGAATTTAACTGTGTTCGCCTTGCTGATCACTTTATTTTTTCGAGGTTTATCTGGCAAGCCATATCTGCGCTTAGGGACGATATTTCTGGTTTATTTGGCAACCTACAGTTTAGGCCGCGTATGGATTGAAGGTTTTCGCATTGATAGTTTAATGCTGGGGCCACTGCGAATTGCCCAAGTTGTGAGTTTCACGGGCATTATTTTGGGATTAGCTGGGTTAGCTTGGCTTTATTTACTGAAACGTCCCTTACCTGATGTAGTTTCTCACCCGAAAAGTAATCAGGAGATGAGGGGATAAAAACAATTCGCAATAGAGCCTACGGATGCCGCTAGGCTGTACACAATTCCCAATAAAAAATGCCCCAGAGTATTTTCTAGGGCTTAACCAGGGTGCATCTACCATTCATCTCTACTAGAGATAAAGGGTAAATCCGGAAAGTTACTGAATGAACACCAAAAAAAATTTCTTGAGAATTTTATTCTTGAGTTTAAATACGTATAAAACTTTAAAGTTTCTGTATGAAAAGCGATTTATATTCTGTAGAATCCGCAGTTTACATTGTAGGAGCAGGCCCCGGAGACCCAGATTTATTAACGGTTAAAGCGCAGAAACTACTAGCTGTAGCAGATGTGATTTTATTTGCTGATTCTTTAGTACCAGAACATATTTTGCATCTTTGCCGACAAGATGCGGAAATTATTCGGACTGCGAGTAAAACTCTAGAAGAAATTTTGGCGCTAATGATAGAACGAGTGCGATCGCACAAGTCTGTAGTTCGTCTGCATTCTGGTGATCCTAGTCTTTACAGCGCTGTCCATGAGCAAATGCAGCTTTTAGCAGAGGCTAACATTCCTTTTGAAGTGGTACCAGGTATTAGCGCTTTTCAAGCCGCAGCCGCCAAGCTCAAAATAGAGTTGACTGTTCCTGGTTTAGTCCAAACTATCATCTTGACCCGCATTAGTGGACGCACAGAAGTCCCCAAAAGTGAAGAATTAGCTAGTCTTGCGGCACATCAGGCTAGTCTCTGTCTTTATTTGAGTGCGCGTCATATCGAAAACGCCCAAGCCAAACTTTTAGAACATTATTCACCAGAAACCCCTATCGCAATTTGCTTTCGGATCGGATGGCCCGATGAAAAAATCATGGTTGTCCCCCTCAACCAAATGGCAAATTACACTCATCAAGAAAACCTGATTCGCACCACACTTTATATCATCAGTCCAGCACTGGCATCAACAACCGGGCGATCGCGTTTATATCATCCTGAACATAATCATCTATTTCGTTCATCTCATCGTTAGCGACTGGAGACAAGGCGACAAGGCGACAAAGCGACAAGGCGACAAGGCGACAAGGCGACAAGGCGACAAGAACGAAGATATTTGCTCATCTCCTGTGGTTGGATAAACTTAACAATGTCAACAAAAATCCAAATTTAAATTCGAGACTATGCCTTTAATTAAAGTGCAAACTTCTGTATCTGCTCCGGAAAAAACTGAAGTTGAGGCTATGCTGAAGAACTTATCAGGTAAGTTAGCAAAGCATTTGGGAAAGCCTGAATCTTATGTGATGACGGCTTTTGAAGCAGGGGTTCCCATGACTTTTGCGGGGACGACAGACCCGGTTTGCTACATCGAAATTAAAAGTGTAGGCACAATGAAGCCAGACCAAACCAAGGCCATGAGTCAGGACTTTTGCCAGGAAATAAATCAAAGTCTGGGTGTGCCGACAAATCGCACTTATATAGAATTTGCCGATGCTAAGGGTGCAATGTGGGGCTGGAATGGTGCCACTTTTGGTTAATTCGAGATCAGGCGATCGCTTCGCTTACCCCACCTAAATGGTGTAAATAATTAAGGGTTCGTAGTGAGGACTTTAGTCCTCTAATAAAAACTGAAGTCCTTACTACGAACCAAATGCAATTTTGTTTGACATTACTTCACATAGTTGGGTTTTTTCAAGTCGTTCTACTTAATTATGCTTTCCTGTTAAGACTCTCGCCCTGAAGCCCAGGTATCACGCCATTTCACAGTACCTTCTTTGGCAATTACCCAACGACGGTTGACGAGGTTTTCGCGCAGAGGCGATCGCCCTTCTCGCCACATGGCATATTTATAACTAATCAAGTTACCAGCGCTTTCGTTAAAGGGAATCTCTGCCGACCAGGTGTTGGTGTTGATGTACTCTAATGGATAAGCTTTGCTAATATCCCAGTTGCCTAATTCTGGACAGTCTCCAGTAATAACAATGGTTTCACCTGGTTGGGTATTAACTCCATTGAGTTGTATCCGCACGATGGTTTCTCCTTTGATTCTTTCACCAACGTGGCTGAAAACAATCACTCCCCGTTCTTCCAGTATCAAGTTATAAATTTTGCCATCTTTGACTTCATACTTGTTGCGAGTGATAACACAAGTATGTTCGCCATCAGGTAGTTCTGTTTCTACTTCTGGTAAGGTGACTTCGCCTCCCCGGTTGAGGGCGACAAAACAGATAGAATCACGATAGCGGCGGACATAGCAGTAAATGTCTGGTGTAATATATTTTTGCCAATGGCTACCCATTGATACTGCTGGATTTAACCGTCGTAACCCAGATAACAATCTGATATAACGATAAATTTCCGTATCAGTATCCCAACTTTCCATCATGGGGCGGTTGTAAGGGTCGTTACCGCCGTCAGTATCGTTATGTAAATACTGTTCTGTACCGTAATAAATACAAGGAATACCACGAACTGTCATAATTAAGGCGATCGCCACTCTCAGCATCGCTGGATCTGGGTTCAGCGTTTGAAAGCGACACATATCGTGGTTGTCAATAAAGGTGACTAACTCTGTAGCTCCGTTGTAGCAATGGTCTTGGTCAAAAATGTATTGAATTGTGTGGAATCCGTTTTCTGAACCTTGGGCTAGTGCAGCTCTAATTGCTATGCATAGGCCAAAGTCTAGTATAGTCATGCCTGATTCATTGGCAAATTCTATCGAGAGATCGTCACCAGGATGGCTGTAAATCCATTCGCCGAAAATAAATACATCTGGCTTGTGATTGGTAATATCGCCTGTGAATTCTTGCCAAAACCAAATAGGCATATGCTTGACAGTATCCACCCTGAGTGCATCTACACCCCGGTCTAGCCATTGTTTAATTGCTGACTTGATGTACTGTCTATATTCACTATTATTTTCGTTGAAGGTCGCTAAACCAGCTAGTTCGCAGTTTTGTACCTGCCAATCATCTTCCCAATTTTGCACTTCACCATAATGGTGATACCAGTGATTGACATCATCATTGAAGTCAGCAATTTTCACGCCATCGTCATACAGTTCACCCTTACTACCGTTAGTATCAGGGCTACTGTGGTTGCAGACAATATCCAGCACCAACTTCATGTTGCGCTTATGCAATTCCTCAATTAACCGATCAAATGTGGTATTTTTAGTTTCTTGGGTTTCGTTTAACGAAGGATTCTCCCCCTGGGCAATGTAGCGAGGATTAATTCGTTTAAAGTCTTTTGTCCAATAGCCGTGCATAGCTGCATTGCTAATTAATAAATCTTCTACCTGTTCAAATAAGGGAGTTAGCCAAACAGCAGTCACCCCCATATTTTTGAGATAGTCCAATTTATCAATCACACCTTGCAGATCGCCACCCCAGTATTTACCCCATTCTTGCTGGTTCGGATCGTATAAATCTGAGTTAGTACCTTCGCTGTTATCTAGATCACCGTCGAAAAAGCGATCAACTACCAGAAAATAAATTGTTTCTTGACGAAATTCAATATCTCTCGTGTAAAGAAATTCTAAATCAATTTCCGTCTCTGATGGCGGTGCTTGGATGAGAGCTTCAACTTCTGCGTTGGGAGAATCTACTTTGTATTGCTCTGGTGAGAACTGGGATGGAGGATTTTGCACCATAAAAGTTGCTTAATTTCATGGAATTAAAGTTTGCACGGATCAGACCACAGCATCTATAAGACGATGTGTCATTATACACAGCAGTATTATGTCATCCTACTCAAGATATAAAAATCTATCGCCAGCTAGTTGATAAATCTACCCATTAATGAATTAACTTGCCAATAAATCAAGGCAAAAGATGATTACTAGTATGGGAATTGAATTGTAAAGTAAATATTAATATTGAAAACAAAGTTCAGGACTTCTAGGGTTAATTAGCAGCACAAAATATCTGGCACTACGCCTTACAATATCGAGATGCTACTAAGATTTAATCCAAAACTCAAAGTCAATCAAAGCCAACGTCTACTAATAAGGACACCCAAGTACTAAATAGATTTAAATTGGTACAAAAATATTACTGTTTGCTCTGTGCATGTCTAACATTCACATCGGCTAAATTGGGAGTTTTACTACAAGCGAATTTCAGTAATATTGGATGAACACTGGCGACACACTGAGAAACATCAAGTTAACCAAATGTTAGTAAACCTTCTTCTATAAAAGGTTCGCTACATTGCTAAACTGACCATTGTTACTTTTAATTTTTCAGCACTAGCAAATAAACAGGGTAGTAATTATGACTAAATATGACAAAATTTTTAACTCATCACAAGTCTCCAAAGAATCACTGAGTCCAGAAGAAGCCGTAGCAGCCATTGCTACAGTCACTGCGATCGCTCATTCTGCTGTAGATGAGGTAGATGTAGAAAATTTAGTGAGTATCCTGTGGGAATTTGAAGTTTTTGAAGAATACTCAGCAGATGAAATTGTGGAAATAGTCGATAAACTCATAGGCATTGCCGAAGATGAAGGACTTGGGTCTTTATTTAATCTTGCTAACGAAAGCCTTTCCGATGACCTAGTTTTAGATGCTTTTGCAGCTGGGGTAATCGTGGTGATAGACGAAGAAGAACTGGTTATCCCTAAACAAAAACAGCCCTATCTCAAAAAGTTACAGGAAGCTTTGGAACTTGAGGATGAAGAAACGCAAGAAATCATCCAAGAGGTAATCGCTGCTTTAGAAGAAGCAGAAAATGAGGAATACTTTGATGACGACGACACAGTAGTAAAAGATTATGGTGACGACGTATATGAATCGCCCTCAGGTAATTTTTCAGTTCCTATTCCTGTTGACCCACAACAAGGCGGTAAGGTAAACAGTCAAGAAGGGCTAGTTGCCTTTTCTGATGACTTCGGCACTTTTTTGAAAATTGATTATTATTCCATCCCTTCAGACCAGTTAGAGGAGTTGGAATCTATTGGACAAGAGGAATATCTTCAATCACTTCTAGTCAACAAGTACCTTCCGCAAGCAATTTTTAGCAATGTGCCCAAAGCTGAGGTTAAATATACTGAATACTTAGCAGACAAAATAGAAGGATCTTACTTCGTATTAGTTCATCTGCCTCAGGGTTCCACAATTTCCCAGCAAGAAAATAATGGCACTGCCACTAAGTTGGACGCATACCGGGGGCTACTCGCGTTTATGAATACTAACTATGTGTATATAGTTAGCAGCCAGCACAACTTCTTTAACAATGAAATGCCGACTTCCATTGCAGAAGAAGCCAAAGACATTCAGGAGAATATTTTAGATTTTGTGGAGACTATAGAGTTTACTTAAGCGTGGGAAGTGGGAAGTGGGGAGTGGGGAGTGGGGAGTAGGGAGTAGGGAGTAGGGAGTAGGGAGTGGGGAGTAGGATTTTTGTTGAAGGCAAAAATGTTATGGGGAAAACCTAACTGAATTAGCTAATTAATGTCCGTCGCAGCAAATCTAAAGCTGTATTAGCACTGACATGACGAATCAACGCACGTCCCCGCATAGTGCCAAAGCGATATTCAAAACTTTTCACTTCCTGCTCTGGCCCTGCTAACCCAATGTAAACTAAACCCACTGGCTTGGTGTCTGTTCCTCCGGTGGGGCCAGCAACACCTGTAATACTCAAGGCCCAAGTGGTTGAGAGGCGGGTTTTTACCCCCACAGCCATTTGTTCGGCAACAATAGCACTTACTGCCCCAAATTTCTCTAAATCCTCTGGATTCACTCCTAGTAACCCCACCTTTACCGAATTGTCATAAGAAATTACCCCACCCCAAAAGTAATCAGAACTGCCAGATTTATCGGTCAACATTTGCCCTAATCCCCCACCGGTGCAAGATTCTGCCACCGATAGTGTTGCACCCGATAGACGCAATAACTGACCTACCACAGAAGCCAAAGTGTCATCATTAGTCCCGTAGTAATCTAATCCGGCAATATCTTTAATTTGTTTCTCCACAGGTGCAATCAAAGCCTCAGCGGCGGCTTCGGAAGTAGCCTTGGCAGAAATTCGCAGTCTGACTTCACCCTTACCCGCATAAGGCGCTACCGTGGGATTTGGTAAGTTAAAATATGGGGCAACTTTTTCTGCCAAAGCAGATTCACCGATTCCCCAAAACTTTAAACTCCGACTATAAATAATTTCTTGTCCCCAACCTTGATTTTTGAGAAAAGGTACCGCTGTTTCTGACCACATCCGGTGCATTTCCGAGGGGACGCCAGGAAAAGTAAAAATTGTGATTTCCGGTCGTGGTTGCCAGATAATACCGGGTGCTGTACCTGTAGGGTTGGGTAAAATGTCTGCACCTTGGGGAATTAATGCTTGTTTACGGTTGGTGGGAGTCATTACCCGACCACGTTGGGCAAATTTCTGAGTTATGTCTTCGATAATTTCTGGATGTTCTACCAAGGGAACGCCAAAAAAATCGGCAATAGTTTCACAAGTCAGGTCATCAGGTGTAGGGCCAAGACCACCTGTAAAAATGAGAATTTGCGCTCTTGATATAGCAATTTCTATAACTTGCTTAAGTCTTTCTGGGTTATCCCCAACTACCGTTTGATAGTAGTGGGGAATCCCCAGTTGCGCTAATTGTTGCGCTAAAAATTGAGAATTACTGTTGAGGATATCTCCTAGCAGCAGTTCGGTACCAACACAAATAATTTCTGCACTCATTAAATCTTCGGTCATCCAGTAATAAGGCAAAAGTAATCAGCTTTTACTTTTGTTGAGATAATTTCCAAACTCGCCAAGAAACATAACTGAGTAGCGAGGTGGTTGCACTAGCGTAAACAATACCACTAGGAATACCAGCAACAGCTAATGCCAAACTGCCTACCCACAGGGTAAGAGAGTAAATAAACAAAACAGTCCAGCGATGGGATAAACCAGCCTTTAAGAGTCGGTGATGTAAATGGCTGTGACCATCTGCAACCCAAGGTAATTTACCACTGCAAAGTCGTGCCAAAATCACAGCTGACATATCTACAATTGGTACAGCCAAAATCAGATAAGGCAAAATCACCGCAGTGAAGGCCGGAATTTTCACTAAACCAATGACACCTACAGCCGCTAGAGTAAATCCCATAAAATAAGCCCCGCCATCTCCCATAAAGATTTGTGCGGGGTTGAAGTTATAGCGAAGAAATCCCAAAGATGCGCCAGCTAAAGCTGCGGCAATTAAGGCTGCTGCTGGTTGTCGCATAAACAGAGATACTAGCAACATAATTACAGCTGCAATTCCTGACACTCCAGCAGCTAAACCATCCAATCCGTCAATCCAGTTAATGGCATTGACCATACCCACCAGCCAAATAACCGTAATCGGTAAACTTAGCCAAGTGAGGTTAACTATACCAACTGTGGGAATGCTAATAAAATCTATACTCACACCAACTTTCCAAGCGCCAGCAGCCACAACAATTTGCATTAGCAGGCGTGTGAGGGGAGAAAGACTTAACAAGTCATCGGCTAAACCAATCAAAAAAAAGCCCAGTCCACCTAAAGTAACACCCCAAATTTGCCATTCTTTTTCAGGTGGTAAATGACCAAATCCGCCCAACCACCAGACAATCAGTAGCGAAGCAATGGTACCAGCAAAGATAGAAACTCCTCCCAGACGTACCATTGGGCGTTGATGGACTTTGCGATCGCCTGGTTGATCTACACGTCCACTTTTTATACCAATGTTTTTTACATCAGGCGTAGTCCAGAGAACGACTACTGCGGCTATAAGAAAAGCAATCAGATGATAAATCTGGGGAGGCATCGGTATTTTTAGTAACGTAGTGGTCAGACAACAATTTGCCGTGGGATGTTGCCATCTAAATATTTACTACATTTTGGGCTTTGATCAGCAAGAGAATTGGGGATTGGGGGACAAGGGGACACTTCTCTTCGAGACGCTGCGCGAACGACAAGCTCAGTGCGGTGCAAGGGGACAAGGCAATAGGGAAAATGTTGGTCATAGCTAGAAGTTTTTCCCCCTGCTCCCTGCCCCCTGCCCCCCTGCTTCTTCTTTACGCCAAGGCTGGAACTGGAATTTGTAAATGTGGATACAAGGGGAAGCGATCGCACAATGCGGCTACCCGTTGGCGACAATCTTGGGCGACTGTCTCGGAATTGGGGTCAAGTAGGCGATCGGCGATAATGTTACCAATTTCGGTAAATTCCACTTCTCCTAAGCCTCTTGTGGTCATGGCTGGAGAACCTAATCTTAGTCCGCTGGTGACAAATGGTGATTGCGGGTCAAAGGGGACTGTATTTTTGTTGGCGGTGATGTTCACGCCACTCACGAGCTGATCGGCTTGTTTGCCTGTGAGTCCTATATTCTGTAAATCTACTAACATCAAATGGTTATCTGTACCATTGGATACTAGCTTTAAACTACGGTTTTGTAGTTGCTTGGCCAAGGCGCGGGCATTATCAATTACTTGCGCCGAATAAGTTTTAAATTCTGGCTTGAGTGCTTCACCAAAAGCTACTGCCTTAGCAGCAATTACATGTTCTAGAGGGCCGCCTTGAGTGCCAGGAAAAACGGATTTATCTAGCTTTTTGCCTAGTTCGGCATCGCGGGTCAAAATCAAACCACCGCGAGGGCCACGTAATGTTTTATGGGTAGTGGTTGTAACTACATCACATTCCGCAATGGGGTTGGGGTGCAAACCACTAGCAACCAAACCAGCGATATGGGCAATATCTGCTAGTAAGTAAGCGCCGATTTCATCAGCAATACTGCGAAACTTAGCAAAATCAATGATCCGGGGATAAGCTGAATAACCACAAATTAAGAGCTTAGGACGCTCCCTTAGCGCCAGCTCTCTGATTTGGTCATAGTCTAGTTGTTCTGTTTGTTGGTTCACGCCATAGTGGCACACTTGAAACCACTTACCCGAAACATTAACTGGTGAACCGTGAGTAAGATGTCCCCCATGAGACAAATCCATACCCATGATTTTGTTACCGGGTTCTAGCAATGTAAGGAAAACTGCAAAGTTCGCCTGAGCGCCGGAATGGGGTTGAACATTGGCGTGAGCTGCACCAAATAGTTGTTTAGCTCGATCAATACCTAATTGCTCAACTTCATCGATAAATTCACAACCGCCATAGTAGCGTTTACCTGGTAAACCTTCGGCATATTTATTTGTGAGTACCGAACCTTGAGCCGCTAGTACAGCAGCCGAGGTAAAGTTTTCGCTAGCAATTAACTCTAAGTGGTCGCGTTGACGTTGGAGTTCTTGATTAATTAACCCGGCGATGGCCGGATCAGAGTCAGCGAGAAATTCTGAATTAGTTCTAGTCACTTCAACTATCCTTGTGGAAATTGTCAAAACTGTTGATATTTGCTGGATGCAGCATCTAAGTTAACGTTTACAGTCGATGGTGTTTGACTGCTGAATTTTATTAGTGCTGACTTATTTATTATTAGATGCCAGACCCATGAATGTGTTGATCATCTTTAAGCTTTTTCCTGAATTTCAAATTTTACACCGCTATGGCTAATTTTACAGAGAGGCGAAAGAATGCGGATTTAATATTGTTCAGGATATTTATGCATATCTGTACTTTGTCTAAGTTTTGTATGACTTGTTACAAAATCATTACTATCCCAGAGGGAAAAAGTACAATAAATTAAAGTTCACTTGGTATTTTTTGTTATTACCCCATGTTTGCCAACAGCAGCGTAAAACTATACGTAGGGGCATTACCATCACCATAGTTTCCACACACAGTTTCAGCCTCATCTGGCTGCGTTCATAATTTGCATATCTATAAAAGTGTGCCTAAGCTGGGGAACAATGCGGGGTAAGTAATGAAAATGTACAGGAGGGATTCGATGTTAGTCATTTTAATGGACGAGCAAATCCTTGCTCCCGCTCAAGTTTGCCAATCTTGTTTATTGGCTGATGGGAGCGGTCAACCCCGTTGGCGTGGCGGTCAATTGCGATGCGGTCAAGCTATTCGCCAACTGAATGCACAGCAAGTAGAGCAGTATGAATGTATGATGGGTTTCCGAATTGCTTATGTAGAATAATCAGATAGATCAGCAAGACTATGCAACTGCGTTATCCTAGGCTCAAGTCACTTTTAAAATTTAGCCAAAGGAGAACGCACAATGACTTGGCGTGGTTCTACAAATGTTTCTGACCGGATTTTTGCTTGTTTACCTTATTTACTACCTTTAATTGAGGGTCTAGTCTTTGGTAGCTATCTGCTGAGACAGTTTCCTTTCCTGCAAGTCATATTTATCCCTTTAACTCCCATACTGGCAATTTATCAAGTAGTACCTTTTGCTAGCTTGATTGTCTTTTTTGCCTTGTTCTTATTAGTGGTGAGAAACGAAAAAATTAGTCACTTCATTCGTTTCAATACGATGCAGGCAATTCTATTCAGTATAGTTATATATTTGTGTTCCATACTGCTGCAAATTATATCTCCGGTTCCTGGTGCTGGCTTTGCCATTGAAACTATCACCAACACCATTTTTATCGGCTTAATAGCAGCAATTATCTATTCTGTGGCCCAGTCTCTGTTTGGGCGTTATGCAGAAATTCCGGCGATTTCTGATGCTGTTTATATGCAGGTGCGCTAGTAAGTGGTCACGGTGTTTTCCAGGCGACCAATGCCTTCAATTTCCACACGGACGCGATCGCCTATGTGCATCGGCCCTACACCCAGTGGTGTACCTGTTAAGACTACATCACCCGGCAACAGTGTCATCACCTGACTAATGTAGGAAACTAACACGTCAGGGGGAAACACCATCTGATCAATACAAGCAGACTGCACTGGCGTAGGATCATCATTCAAAAATGTCTGTAATCTGGCTCCAGGATTCAATTCTCGGACAATCCAAGGGCCTAAAGGACAAAACGTATCAAAACCTTTGGCGCGCGTCCATTGACCGTCTTTTTGTTGGAGATCTCGCGCTGTCACATCGTTAGCTATGGTGTAGCCCCAAATTTTGGTTTGGGCTTCTTCTACTGTGCAGTTACAAGTGCGATCGCCAATAACTAATGCTAATTCACCTTCATAGTCAACCCGTTGCGACTGGAGCGGATACTTAATTTCTGTTTCCGAAGCAATGATCGATGTGGGTGGCTTGAGAAAGAGTAGTGGCTCACTAGGGACTGTAGTTCCCATTTCTTCAGCATGTTCTGTATAATTCTTCCCTACCGCCACAATTTTGGAGGGAGAGCAGGGAGTAAGAATTTGGTAGTTTTTTGGTTCGAGAATTAAGTCTATGGGTTCCCCTTTTAACCAGGGTGGAGCATCTAGCACCTGCACGTTGAGGGATAGTTGTAGCAATCCATAGTAAATCTTGCCTTCTTGATTTTGAACTCGCACATAGCGCTGCGCCATAACCTTGATTAATATCCTTTTGTCTGCGATTGAAAGCTGTAAGCGGGTAGCATATTCAGTCAGTGATAGAGGCTTTAGCCCCAGACCGATTAGCTATAGTCTCAATTTGGGAAGCATACCCATTAGCTAAGTTGATAGCTTTATCAATTTGCTGGTGTTTACCAAAAGCTAGTACTGAATCATTAAAAGTCAAAAGTGAGCCAGCGCGGTGAGTTTAGCATTGCAGGAGGGTGAGGTTTTTATTTTTTGGCGGATTTGGCTAATGATTCAAATTGAAAACTGGTAAGATTATAGTTCCTTGTTGCTTTGATGTTGATCATTGCTGGTATCGTCCATGAGATTCCTGTATAAAATCACATCAGCAGCCCTTTCGTCCATAAGGAGACTTAAAAGCATGTCCATAGTTTACGAAACAATATACATCCTACGTCCTGATCTAGGAGATGAACAGGTAGAGCAAGCGATCGCTAAATACCAGAATTTGCTCCAAGAACAAGGTGCGGAAAATATGGAAGTTCAAAATCGGGGCAAACGTCGTCTGGCTTATGAAATTAAAAAACACCGGGACGGCATCTACGTGCAAATGAACTACACTGGACCCGGATCTGCGATCGCTCCTATGGAACGTGCTATGCGTTTGAGCGAAGAAGTGATTCGCTACTTGACTATTAAGCAGGATCTCCCAGATGCAGAAGCAGATGCAGACACAGAAACAGCAGATACAGAAACAGTTGCTGTAACCGCCTAAGTTCTGATCTCATTAACCAATGCTGAGTGTTGAGTTTTTTGACTCAGTACTCAGTACTGATTAAGGTAAATCTAAAAAAATTTTTACCAAGTAAGTTTTTCGGGATGTGGTTGGGAATGCTAAATTAACAAGTACTTCCTTAGGGCAGTACCATGGCAGTTATACCTAAAATTTAGATAAGCATTCGTCAATGGGAGCTGTAAGCCACTGTGAGCCAAACTGACACACCCAACATCCAAGCTCTCTCTACAGAGGTATCGCAGTTGCGCCAAGAGTTGCATCTGCGTGATCAATTAGTGCAGCAGCTATCTCAAGAACTTTTCCGCTTGGTAAAGGGCAATGCTAATTTTATGCCCCAGAAATCCGAGCCTGAGTATGATACTACTCAATTACAGGCATTGCAAGAACAATTGCAAGCTGTTGAGCAGCAAGTAACATTCTACCAAGAACAAATTACTACTCGTGATACCGAAATTTACCAACTACGGCAGTCAGTACAAGAACTAACTGATCGCAGTCGGATGTTAGAGCAAGTAGTACAAGAGTTACCCCAAATTTACCGTCGTAAGTTTGAGGAGCGTATGGCTCCAGTCAGAGAAAAAGTGGCAATGTTACAAAGGGAAAACCGTAAACTTCAGGCAGAATTGCAAAGCGTGAGTTACCGTTTGGCAATCAAGACCCGCACTGCGAGTCACAGTGGCATTGATTTGCCAAATTTTCCCCGTTCAGATTCTAGTCCAAACAATATTTCTACTGCCCAGAATGCATAAATTGCCAATAATAAACCACTTACCTCCAAGGAAGTGGTTAGCTTGTATAGATTTAGCAGTCAAATGATTGGTGCAGTCAGGGTAGTAAATTAGACAAAATTTGTCTGAAACTGCTTTGCTTATTTCCCCCTGCACCCGTTGCCACTATTAATTGACACCAATATTGCAATGTGAGTGTCAGTTTAATCGGCTAAAATGAGACTGCGATCGCTGGCTATGATGAAGGAATTAGGAGAAGATTAACGAATACAAAAGCGATAAACATTACCGCATCTATCTCAGGTAATAAATTAGCTTGCTATAGCCAGATCTTTATCGTTGCTGGCAGTGAAAATATCCTCGTAAGTATCAAAAATTTCAAATACTGAGTCTAGTTGAGTCAGTTCCAAAATTAATCTTACTGGAGCTTGCACATTGCATAACACTAGACGACAACCATTTTCACGTGCCGATGTTAGTCCATTGATCAAAGGTACTAATCCAGAACTATCCATAAAATCAACTTCTGATAAGTCAATAACCCAGAGTTGATCAGACTGGGGTGTGATTTCCCGCATCTGTTCACTCAAAGTCATTCCACCCTGCAAGTCAATACTGCCGTAGGGCTTAAATAAAACTACTTGCAATTCTTGTGAGATAGTCATGAATTTAACTAGGTAGTTGAAACACGTAATAGAACAGAAACTTAGCATAAATACTAGTTCATTTTTAACAGCAAAATATTGTTTTATTCACAAATGCTAGGAATTCACATATCTGCTGATAAACCAATTTAATTCAGTACTTGTGCCGTATAATTTATGTTAACTTCCCTAAATATAGGCATAATCGCCTAATAATTTCGGTATCAACCGTATCTTTTACAAAATTTTTATGTTTTCATCAGATTTTTATAAAATTTTCCTAATAATTATGTCTAGAGCATGTATTTGTGTTAATAACTCGTAAAAACTAAAACGTCAAGATTCAATATTTAATAAATAACATAAAAAACTAAAATATAAATCAAGTCCATCTTCTGGCTTGATTGACACCCCAGCCACAAACGAGCCAAGATATATGAAAGGTAAAAAATTGTAAAGGCGGCGGTGCGGGATGTCTCTTGAATTCATTTCACTAGAAAACATCCAAGAATTTGCCCACCAGTATGGTTACTGGGCAATTTTTTTGGGAATTTTACTAGAAAATTTGGGCATTCCCCTTCCTGGTGAAACGGTGACCCTGGTAGGAGGGTTTCTTGCTGGCAGTGATGAACTAAATTACTGGTTAGTGCTTGGTGATGCCGTTGCAGGTGCTGTCATAGGGGGTGCTTGTGGCTATTGGATTGGTAAAATTGGTGGTTGGCCGTTTCTGCTGCAAATAGGTAAACTCTTTCGGGTTTCCGAAGAGCGATTGCTAAACATTAAAGAACAATTTAGTGATAACGCCACTAAAGCTGTCTTCTTTGGGCGTTTTTTCGCATTATTGCGAATTTTTGCGGCGCCACTAGCAGGTATAGCTGAAATGCCTTTTAGAAAATTCTTTTTGTACAACTTAGCAGGAGCAAGCGCATGGGCTAGTGTGATGGTGACTTTAGCTTTTTTTGCGGGCAGAGTTATTTCCCTAGAACAATTAGTTGCTTGGGTGAGTCAATTTGCGATCGCGGCTTTACTAATTCTGGTTGCCTTAATTGGTATACCCATATGGTTAGAGTCCCGCCAAGTGAAACGAGCAACTAGTGAGTGAGAAGAGGCTAGGGGAAAGAGGAAAGAGGAAAGAGGAAAGAGGAAAGAGGCAGGGGGGCAGGGGGC
>JAKOMP010000021.1 GCA_022241785.1 Cyanocohniella sp. LLY
AAATACCTGAAAACTAACAATTTTATAATATAAATTATAATTTTGGTATTTTTACATAATGCTTAATATCTCTTAAATACTTGCCAAATCTAAATCGTAGGCATTATTGTCTTTAAATCATAGCCCTTATAATTCAGTTAATTTTCATAATCACCATAAAAGTAACCGAAGAACCTGAATTTATAATCATCATTAATCAATTTATTTTAATCCTTCGCCCAAAATATGGTAAATTTTGGGCTATTTTTATCACCTCTTTCTTAACATTCAACACTTCTGGGAGTGGGGAGATGAAAAATGGAGACTTGACAGCAGTTTCCCGTAGGATGGGGGATTAGGGAAAGGCGATGATTGTGCTGACTTTTCACGTCATGTGGAAAAGTCCACGGAAAATCTAACTTCCAAATCAGCAATTCAAAGTCTCTCGCCTCGCAGGAGAGAGATTTAGAGAGAGGTTTTCCAGATACCGTGAAAAGTTAGGATGATTGTGGCACTACCTAAAGTGTTTTCCCCACTCCCTAGCCCCCAAATTTAACTATTACCGAGGAATAATTTGCGGATTAATTCTAATTAAATCTGGACTCAATTTTTTAAACAAGTCAGGCGACACTTTATAAAAATTGCTTCTAGCTTGAGTCCATGCAGCGCCGTAACCAATTCTATTACTGTTATAAGAAATCCACATATAGCCATTGTCACCCCAGCCTGTACCCCAAGAATTTTTGATTAACCAGGCTCCTTTATTATCATCCCAACCGATGAGGGTGACACCATGATTGATCGCACCAGTAGATTGCTCGTTAAACACACCACCAGTATAAGCCTGAAAAGCAGGAGTAACACGTACAGCAACGGTTAAAGGGCCATGCTTACACATAGCTTGTTTCATCGCTGCAACTGTGGGAATCCCGCCATCGGGTTTGACATAACCCCACGCTATAGAACGGTAAGGAGTCGATACATTGGAGTTGTAAGCATTATTACTTGCCGTATAAGGTACAGTGCTTTCGGTGGCAGTACCATTATTAATTAAGAAATCAAACGCTTTCGCCCACCAGCCTCCACTACAACTACCTGCATTACCCCAGTTAACAATATGTTGTTCGGAAGCATCAGCTTGAGCGTTGTTGCGAATTAAGTTATTACCTTCGTAAGCGCCCAGGGCTGCAAACGCCCAACAGCTACCGCAAGCACCTTGATTCCGCACAGGTGTAACTTTATTTAACTTGCGCCAATCAAAAGTTTTAGCTGAGGCAAAACATCCCCGATTTTGAATTAATTGTAACTCAGGTATTTTTCCTGGATTCAGTCTTTCAAATTTGTCGCGTTCGGCTAAATCGATGTTTAAAATTTGTGTAGCTAAGGCATTTTGTTTTTGAGCTTGTGCTGGTAAATCATCTGGGGCTTTTGTGCCAGCGAGTTGCTGTAATTGATAATCTAAAGCAGTGGTGTAACCCACCTGGAAACTCAAGTTTTTGGCTTGGATGTCGCGCCGTAGATCTACAATTTGATTTTTAATTGCTAAAGGAGCTTTTTGTTCTCGCTCAAGATAAAAGGGACTAACTTTTATTTGAGTTAAATTGCGCTCTAAAACTGGAGATGAAGGGATTTGTAGTTGTGCATTAATGGGTCTAAGTTGTTGTGCTAAAGATGTACTTTGCAAGCTTACCAAACTCAACAATGCAGCAGCAGATATTTGCAAAAATGTAGACTTTTTCATCCTATTTACCTTGGAAATGCCTAATTACACTCACAAAGTCCGTTCTTGGCTGTAAATTAGTAACTCGTAATTACAAGACATCAGCTTTTATCGGCGATGATAGGTTGACATCTGGAAATTGTTTGAGAAACTGGTATTTTTTTTACCTACAGCTAGCTGCGGTTACTCTAATGAGATATAGGATTGGTTCCCAGGTTTTATGCAGGGGTGATATATATTTGACGCTAGAGTTTATTTTGATTATTCTAGAAATATGAAAAAAATAAATCAAAAAGACACGGCGCAGTATGCAGACATTTTTGCAGCACTTGGGTCAGAATCTCGATTGGAAATTATGCGATTGATGTTTGCAACTTATCCACAGGGGATGACAGTAGGAGAGATTCAGGAAAAGCTGAAAATCCCGAACTCAACGCTATCACACCATTTAGAAAAGTTGCGAAATGAGGGATTAGTGAATTGCCAAAAAGACAAACAATTTCTCTGGTATTCAGCCGATGCTGAGACGATGGAAGATTTGTTGTCATTTTTGACTACAGGTAAAACCAAGAGCGATCGCCTCCCGGAATCATTTGATAATACATTCACACAAGAAGGGTTTATGATTGAAAATTTTTTTGCGTCTATTTTTGAAAGACTTTTTGGCTTGATATCTGAGAGATTCCATCTCAAGGGGTTTGAGCGATTTACCGCCAAAGCGATCGCAGTTATTACCATAGCCCAAAGTGAATCCCGCCGCTTAAGTCATCAATATGTCGGCACAGAGCAAATTTTGTTGGGATTAGTCAGTGAAGGTAGTAATGCTGCCGAGATTCTCAACTCTATGGGAGTAAATTTAGAAAATGCTCAAATAGAAGTAGAAAAAATTATTGGTAAAGGTAACAAACTCACACCTGTAGATATTCCCTTTACTTCCAGAGCCAAGCAAGTGTTGGAACTATCAGTTGCAGAATCTCAAAAACTTGGTCACAACTACATTGGTACAGAGCATCTGCTGTTGGGTATTCTCCGAGAAGGTGCAAGAAGTATAGGACAGGGAGTAGCAATTAAGGTTTTGCAAAATCTGAGGGTAGACTTAATTTCTTTAGAACAGCAACTACAAGTAGCTTTGAGTTAACGTAAATTTAATATCCTCCAGATTCTCATCATCTCCCTAAGTTGTTAAGGATACCTTCACAACAAAAAGAACATTGGCGGTAAAGAAATAATGACACAGGTAAAAGCAATCACAGAAGCAATTACCAGCTTGAGTGAAGCACAAAACCGCTTTGGCTTAGTTCGCATTGAGTCAGAGCAATTTTTCCCCGAGTGGTCTAGTGAATTACCCCAAATTACCGAAACAGAAAAAGCCTCCCTAGATGTACTACGCCGGAGATATTTGTACCATCGTGGCGAAGGTAATTTGTTAGCGGGAACAGTCATGTTGCTTGTTGTGTCGCCTTTACTTGCCCTGTCTGGATTTTACGATCCTCCTTTTAGAATGAAAGCCGAATCATCAGTAGAGTTGGTACTGGATGATGGTGAAGAAGTGCTGCGTGGTCGAATTGACGTTTTGGTACTACAAAATCAGTTGTGGGTAATGGTATTAGAGTGCAAAAAAACTACACTTTCGGTTTGGTCAGCTCTACCGCAAGCCTTAGCTTATCTCATGGCTAACCCTCAACCCGATAAACCTGTGTTTGGGATGTTGACAAATGGGGACGACGTTTTATTTATCAAAGTCAAGCAAGAAGTAGGCACAACACAATATGACTTGTCACGGGTATTTGCTCTATTTACATCTGCCAAAGAACTGTATAACATTTTGCAAATTCTCCAGCGTATCGGTCAAACAATCTGTGATGATTTGCCGTAACACAATCTTTATTGCGAATTGCGTAAAGCCCTAGCGGGCATAGCTGCGCTTACCGTCGAAGACGTGCCGCAGGCTCTATTGCGTTCGCGGAGCGTGCCGTAGGCTCTATTGCGAATTGTTTTTATCCCTCATCTTCCCAATTTGTTAGGGACATCTTCACAACCGCCGGGAATAGTAGCTCTAGTTTTTTCGCCACCCCAAGCACAGCAATAGCAACGGGTAATATCAGGTAGGCGTTGTACTTGGGTGAAATTAGCATTTTCTACAACAGCACCAGTGTGTTCGCCAGTTTCATAGTTTGGTGGTTCAGTCCGACTCCTGGGTGATGCTGTGGCCACTGAACCATAGAAAAAACGTGTCCCTTGCAGATCAGCACCACTGAGGTCAGCATCATATAAAATGGTGCGGGAAAGGTTGGCTTTGACTAAATCACAATTTCTCAGATTCGCGCGGACAAGATTAGCTTCACTCAAGTCAGTCCAACGTAAATCGTTATCAGAAAGGTCGGCGGCGGCTAACATTACGCCTAAATCGATGACGCGTACACCTTCTAACCGGTCTTCCGCATAACCACCCATACCATTGAGAATAGCTCGACCTAAGCGGCGATCGCGCTTTAAGGGTGTTAGCAATTTAGAACGAGAGAGAAAACGGAGAATTTTGGCTTTACCACTACCATCAACACTACTAAAAATGGCGGCGGTGCGTCCTTCGGCAATGGCTCTTTCTTGGGGCCAGTCTTCTAATAATCCTTCTTCGTCTAATACTAAATCTGAGACACCCTGGAAATAAGAGTCTATTGTTTGCTGCTGGGTAATGATATTTTGCTGAACTGTGAGTAAGTTTTGCTGAATTGTCAAGTCTTTGGAAATTACATATTGTCGCCATGCTACATACACAGCAATGATGGCGATGAGAATTTGCCCCAAAGCACCAAACCATTCTGCTAAGGAACCCGAAGCCTCCCAACTAATTTGGCGTCCCCAAGCCAGCAAGCGATCGCCTACTTCGGTAAACTTTAAAATGCCGATTATGCCTACCAATAGTCCCACAAAGGCGACAAACAGGGTTCTATCTTGAGCAGTAAACCACCTTTGCAATACAGATTGCCACCAAGGCAATAACATCGCTAGAGATAACACCAAAGTCGCCACTGTGCCTAATAAACCCACAATCCAGTTATTCAGGGCAAAACCCAATAAAGTCAAGGCGATGGCCACTACAGTCAACAGTAACGCCCTAGGCTTAACTGCAAATTTATTCACAGTATATTGATTGATGCTGGAACGCGCTTTTTTCAAGGCATCTGCATGTTGCGGAGATTGTAAAGATGCTATGGCCGCTAAGGATTGTTGGGTAGCCAGTGCCTCTGGGGTTAAGTGATTTTCAGTCGTACCACTGTCAAAGTCATCGGGCTGCAAGTCATGTTCGGGTATAGGTTCTGGCGTGGGTAGATTAGGGGAGTTAGATTCGGTTGTCATGCTTACTATTTTGGGCCAGCAGATCCAGTTCAACACTGTTTGATATAACTGTCACCAAAATAACTTACATTACCCACAACAAAACAAATTCAACTTTTGTTTTTTGCTGTCTTTGCCGACTTGGTGGTATATGCGTCGCGCATGATCACTTTCCTGCTTCTGATAATATTGCCATAATACTTTTACCAAATTTTCGCAAACCCCCTAAGATAGTTAAAATTTTGTAGCAACCTTATATTGTTTATAATTAATATGTATGTTTTAATATTTTTACTTAACAAATGCATCAATTCAACACCAGAAAAATATTAGCAGAGTTAATTATCAAAATATGATGAAATTATTTTTTAAACAGAGCAATAACTGATACCATTACACAATACAAACAAATTTTAAGATTATCTGATAATTTTTGTAGGTACAGAATGGTCGTTTGGCGTTGCTTAGTTGCCTCAAGCTTGAGTCTTTTTTTCACACTTGGTTGCGATAATGGAGGAAATTCAGCAACTAAATATACCAAGCAAGCAGTACAAGAAATTAATGTTGCCCAGTTCCTGACAGAAGCAGAGTCTATCCAAAAAGCACAAACGTTATTTGATGAAGGCAATAATTTACTAGATACACAACGCTACCAAGATGCGATCGCAGTATACGATCAAGCCATCGCCATCAAAGCAGATAATCCTGATACTTGGATTAACCGGGGTAATGCGCTGTTTTCATTGGCAAGTTACAATACAGCCCTAGAATCATACGATCACGCCATCGCCCTCAACCCCAACAAAGATGAAGCTTGGTATAACCGTGGTAATGTCCTCACATCGTTAAAACAATACCCACAAGCACTAGCATCATACGATCAAGCGATCGCACTCCAGCCCAACAAGCCTGAAGCCTTGATTAACCGGGGTATTGTCCTCACAAAATTGCAACGATATCCAGAAGCATTATCATCTTATGATCAGGCGATCGCCATTAAGCCAGAGAAGCATCAAGCTTATTACAACAAAGCTTGTACTTATGCTTTACAAAAAAATGTAGATTTAGCCATTGATAATCTCCACAAAGCTATTCAGCTGTCTTCTCATCAATACCAACAATTGGCAAAAACGGATTCAGATTTTGATCATATTCGTGAACACCCAAAATTTAAAGTATTAATTCAATAGTTTTTTTGAGGAATGAAAAAATTATTAATTACTGGCATTAGTGGTTTTTTAGGATGGCATCTTTGCCAAATAGCAAAAACAGATTGGGAAGTTTATGGTACTTGTTACTCCCATTCTTTAGATATTCCTGGGGTAAAAATTATCCCCGTTGACTTAACAAATTTTGCCGAATTAAAGCGGTTATTTAGAGAAATTAAGCCAGCAGCCGTTATTCACACTGCGGCACAATCGCAACCTAATTTTTGTCAAACCCATCCCCAAGAATCTTATCAAATTAACGTCACAGCATCCTGTGATATTGCCGGATTGTGTGCAGATGATGCTATTGCTTGTGCTTTTACATCAACAGATTTAGTTTTTGATGGCTTAAATGCACCCTATGAAGAAACAGATCAAGTATGCCCTGTAAACCTTTATGGTGAACAAAAAGTTGCCGCAGAAATCGGGATGTTAGAGCGCTATCCCATGACAGCAGTATGTCGGATGCCGTTAATGTTTGGGGGAGAAACACCCACAGCTAAAAGCTTTATCCAGCCATTTATGCAAACATTAAAAGATGGCAAACAATTAAGTTTATTTACAGATGAATTTCGTACTCCAGCCAGTGCAACAACAGCGGCCAAAGGAATTTTATTAGCCTTAGAAAAAATCAACGGTTATCTTCATTTAGGAGGAAAAGAGCGGATTTCGCGTTATGATTTTGGTCGCCTATTAGTAGAAGTATTTCAATTACCTACCACTGGACTCAAAGGTTGTCGCCAACAAGATGTGAAAATGGCAGCACCTAGACCGGCAGACGTTTCTTTAAATAGTTCTCAAGCCTTTGCTTTAGGTTATCAACCTTTATCTATAAAATCAGAATTAGAGCAACTATTACTTTAAGCAAAATACCTAAATTTTTTGTCCCACGACAATCAAAGAGTAGGAACCATCGACATCCTCAACCGTGGGGTAAGCAATCAGGTAAGAGAAATAACGAATTATTTCTGGGGAATGTAAACTAGAATATTCTCCCAGGCGTTGTTTAATTGCCCGATGTCTTAAAAGCTGAGACTCGCGTTTAAATAAAATATTTGACCAGGCTTGACCAACTCGATAATTCACCTTAAACCCATTGGTTTCGAGTAACTGAGCCAGGGATTGATAGTTAAATAATTGTTTATGACATGAATTTGTGGGCAATCCGGCTGCGTTATGGGGTTCATATAAAACATTGGGAACAGAACAAATAAGCAATCCACCTAATGGCAAAATTTGGGAAAATTGCTTTAAAATACTAGTAGGATTAATTAGATGTTCTAAGGTTTCAAAACTCACAATTGCATCAACAACAGGGTATTTTTTATCTGCCAACAATCCGGGTTTTTCTAAATCATGTTGAATCAATTGAGTCTGGGAATGATCACATTGCTGTGCAGCCTGTTGTAAAACTTCAGCATTACCATCTACACCAATGACTAAATTAGCAGCTTTTTCTAGTTCAGGTATGCCATAGCCTAAGCCACAAGCAATATCAGCAATACAGTTAAGCTTAAATTGTCGCAAGTAATCAGCTGCAAATAAATAACGCCCTAGATGTTCAATTTTAATCCATAAATTCTGATTACTTTCATCAAATGGATCTATACAATCTTCTGGAAAATCTAAATCAATGTTGATTTTTTTTGGCAAAATTTTCTCCTTGTGAAGCAGAAGTCCAGATAGGGAGTTCTTTAACCTGCTTCAGTGTTAGTTCGATATAAGTTTTGCCATCATCTTGGGCAACTTCTTTACCAAAATAGCCTTGATCTCCCTCATGTTCATGAGGCCCGCTACTGTACACTGTATAACGCTCTTGACGACGAGCGCGATTATACGGAGAACCGATAGTCCATCGCCAACGGGATGGAAATACGATTCCTCCTATATTTTCAATCCAGTCTCTTTTTCCACGAAAATGGTAAACATGGGTTGCGACATTAAAACCTTCGTTACCATCAAATACTCCACCAAAGGAAACTACGCTAATTTCTACCGGAAGCCACTGGGCTAGATAAGGTGCAGCACCTAAAGCTACTTGAACGCCACCGCTTGTACCCATAAGAATTAGCTGAGTTGGCTGCTGACAAGATGAGGGAATGGGTTGCTGTTGTTCCATTTTTTCAGCAATGGAGAGGGCGATCGCTTGATTATACAAAGACCCATAACGGTTATCCGCCGAAATTGCCATCCGCCAAACATTACGAAATTCCAACAAATATTGAGTTAGTTCTAACCAGCCATCGGCTTCCTCTGTTACGTTCCACAGATACTTAAATATCTGCTGTCCCGCGATATCTTGATTAGCAGCGGAGTAGGGAAAAACATCCCGGACGATCAAACATTGTGCTTGGTCTTGCTCTAGTTGATCTAAAAATGCTTCTTCTCCAGATGACAACTGATCTGCTGAGGTATCTCCTACCCCTGTCAAAAAAACAATATAGCAGCTAATGTCTCCAGAGGTAGTATCAGAACTACCATCTCCACCATTCACTCGCTGGGATAACTCCCTGGTTCTTGTTTCCAGTTTTGTCGCTCCTTGATCTAACCACCACACGATAGTTCCTACTGGAGCAAAAGTACCCCAAATTAATAAAATAAATACTGCAAATAGCAATAACTGGAGTCCTCCATTTCGTATCCATAAAAGGAGTTGTCCAAAAAACTTGAGCATTTAAACTTTGATACGAATAGTTTACTTAATACATCTTTTTAAACGAAAATACTTGAGTATGTCACCAATCTAGAGACCGATTTTCTGTGAATAACCAGCCATCAAGTAATGGATTCATGAGGGTACTATGGGATGCGCTTACTCTGGATGCTAACTTTTATGAAGATGCCCGCAGATATCCTCAAGGTGCGAGGGTTGCCCAGTGGATTGTGATTCTGGCTGCGATCGCTCATGCCATAGGTAGTCTTTTAATTCCTTTGCTGGCTAGAGTTTCACTGCCCATACTATTGATTATCTTTGCGATCAATGCCCTGATTGTCGTCGGTGGCTACTATTTTTGGACATTTACCATCTGGAAAACAGGACAGTGGTTACGATTACCGCTTCCTACTTATAGAGAAATCCTAATTCCTGTTGGCTTTGCTCATGCTCCCCAAATTTTTAATTTTCTGACGGTGATTCCGCTTTTAGGAAGACCTATTGAAATTGGATTAGCAACTTGGAGCTTACTAGCCACTGTTGTAGCCGTCAATCGGGGGCTAAACATCAAACTCAGCCGCGCAATTTTGATATGTGCAATTGGCTGGCTGCTGGTAGAAATTGCTGCTGGGGTACTGCAAATTGTCGTTCAAAGATTATTAATTGCCTGAATTTAGAGAATAAACGGGATTTGCGGTGATTAAACTACTTTATGATACGCAAAGCTATTATACGTAAATAAAAATTAATAATTATTAAGCTATGTTTCCGTTTTTACCCGGATCTCAATATCAAGGTCAATGAGTTTCAATAACAATAAGCACGTATAACATTGCTTTGTCTTGGTTGTTTTTCCGTGTTTATCAGGAAAGATGTGTCTTTTGAGCTAATGTAGTGGCGTTCTAATCCCAACTGGAATTCAGGATTGACTCATGAGCCAAATAGACCAATCTGACATTTTTTTCACCAAAGAGCGATCGCGATTAATTCCCATTACTTACTCAAGAAAACACACCCCGACAATCCACGCTGCGGGAGTAAACATTAATATGACTGGGTACAATCAGTCCGACATTGCTCTGCCTCAGAGTGAAATATATTTGCAACAGGCAATAGAATATGCACCTGTAGCAATGGTCATGTTTGATCGAGAAATGCACTATCTGGCTGTCAGTCGCAGATGGCTAGAAGACCATAACCTAAGTGATGAGATTATTGGCCGCTCACACTACGAAGTTTTTCCTGATATTCCTCAAAATTGGAAAGATATTCACCAGCGATGTTTAGCAGGGGCCATAGAACAATGCGATGAAGATTGTTATCTTCGATCAGATGGATCTGTTGAGTGGGTGCGCTGGTTACTTCGCCCTTGGCATAAAGCCAATGGTGATATCGGTGGCATGATAATGTTTAGCGAAAACATCACTCAACGCAAACAAACAGAAATAGCACTTTATCATAGCGAAGAACGTTATAGATCTTTAATCAGCGCTACTTCTCAAATAGTGTGGATAATTCCACCCAATGGTCTAGTCATTTATGATAATCCTGACTGGAGAGAATTTACAGGGCAAACATGGGAGGAATTTAAGGGTTGGGGATGGTTAGAGGCGATTCATCCAGAAGATCGTCTATTCACATCTGAGGCTTGGGACAAGGCTGTGAAAAATGTCACTTTATATCAAGTGCAACATCGTCTCCGGCGATATGATGGCGAGTATCGTTATATGCTGGCGCGGGGTGTACCGATTTTAGAAACAGATGGTAGTGTCCGCGAGTGGGTAGGAACTCATACTGATATCCATGATCAGAAACAAGCTGAATTTGCCTTACGCGATCGCAATACGCTGTTGCGCTCTATTTTAGAAAGTACACCAGACTTTATATTTGTTAAGGATCTAGAAGGACGTCATATTGCCGTCAACTCTAATTTAGCCAAATTTTTTGGCAAACCCATAGATGACATCATTGGTAAAACCGATTTAGAACTATTTGCACCTGATGTTGCACGAGAAATCATAGATAAAGACCGTCAGATTCTCACTATGGGTACTATCGATACTTACGAAGAAGATGTTTCTCATGGTGAAATTAACGGTACCTTTCTGACTACCAAAACCCCTTGGCTGGATACTGAAGGTAACATCCTTGGCATTATCGGGTTAACACGAAATATTAGTGACCGCAAGCAAGTTGAGCAGGAACTGCAACTAAGCGAAGAAAGATTTCGCTCACTAATCAAGGCAATTTCCCAAATCATCTGGACAGCAGATACTCAAGGGCGAGTAACCAATCTCTTGGACTGGCAAATCTACACTGGACAAACCGAAGCACAAATGGCTGGTGTGGGTTGGTTAGATGCGATTCATCCGGGCGATCGCGCCCAAACAGATCAAACCTGGATGCAAGCCGTAGAAGTGAAAGGCCTATACGAAACAGAGTGTCGAGTTCGGGCCGCAGATGGGACTTATCGATATTTTCAAAATCGAGCTGTGCCTATCCTCAATCAAGATGGCATGATTCGAGAGTGGGTAGGTATTTGTACAGATATCGAAGATCGCAAGCAAGCGGAAATTGCCCTTACCCAAGCCAAAGAAGCCGCAGAAGCCGCAAGTTACGCTAAAAGTGAATTTTTAGCCAACATGAGTCACGAATTGCGGACTCCCCTCAACGGTATTCTGGGTTATGCTCAAATCCTCCAACGTTCCAAAAACTTGCAACCAGAAGAGCGATCGCGCATTGATGTCATTTACCAGTGTGGTTCGCATTTACTGACTTTAATTAATGACATCTTGGATTTGTCGAAAATCGAAGCGCAGAAAGTAGAACTCATGCCGACAGATTTTCACTTTCCTGCCTTTTTGCAAGGTGTTGCCGAGATGTGCCGCATTCGAGCCGAACTCAAAGGTATTAAGTTCAATTATCAATTAGCTGCCGAATTACCCATTGGTATCCGTGCCGATGAAAAACGCTTGCGGCAAGTATTAATTAACCTCCTAAGCAACGCCATCAAATTTACCGATGCAGGCAGCGTTACATTGACTATTAGCTATGCCTTAGAAGGAAAAATTCGCTTTGAAGTCCGCGATACAGGTATTGGCATCGTCCCGGAAAAACAGCAAATTATTTTCCAACCTTTTGAACAAGCAGGAGACAGCCGCCGACAAAATGAGGGTACTGGTTTAGGATTGGCAATCAGTAAAAAAATTGTGGAATTTATGGGTAGCACTATTGAGGTGCAAAGCGAAGTTGGAGTTGGTAGTATTTTTTGGTTTGATGTGAATCTCCCCACCGCCGATGAGTGGGTGAAAACATCTCAAATCGACAATTACGGCCAAATTATTGGGATTAAAGATTGTCAACCAAAGGTTCTTGTTGTTGATGATAAATGGGCTAATCGCTCGGTTATTGCTAATTTGCTCAGTCCCATTGGCTTTGAAGTAGCTGAAGCAATAAATGGCGAAGAGGGATGGCAACAAGTCTGTGAATTTCAGCCAGACCTTGTAATCACTGATTTGTTAATGCCAGAACTCGATGGTTTTGGACTGATTAGGCGCATTCGGGCATCGGAAAACTTTAAACATATGGTGATTATTGTTTCGTCAGCAAGCGTATTTGAAGTTGATCAACATCGCAGTTTAGAAGTAGGAGGAGATGAGTTTATCCCTAAACCCGTACAGGCAATACATCTACTCGATAAATTACAGAAATATCTGCATCTGGAATGGGTGTATGAAGAACAAAAAACCTGGAAACAGGCAGATCAAGATAATAATGAATTAGTTGCCCCAGCAGCAGCAGATATGGAAATTCTGTACGAGTTAGCCATGAAAGGTAACTTCAAGGGCATTACTAAACAGGCGGCATTAATTGCCAAAATGGACGAAAAATACGTTCCCTTTGCCCAACATCTACAACATCTGGCAAAGCAATTTCAAGATCAAAAAATTTTGCTACTCATTCAATCTTGTAAATAATTGATATGAATTTTGTATCTGACCAAACTCCAACTGTTCTCATTGTTGATGATCATCCTGCCAATTTAGGCGTTCTCTCTGATGCCCTAGATCAAGCTGGGTTAGAAGTGTGGGTAGCACAATCTGGAAAAATAGCTCTAGAAAGAGTCAAATATGCTCTACCCAATTTGATTTTGTTGGATGTGATGATGCCAGAAATGGATGGATTTGAAACTTGTCGTCAATTAAAGGCAAATCCAGCAACTAAAGATATTCCAGTTATCTTTATGACTGCACTATCTGACACTGCCCAGAAAGTCGCAGGATTTGAGGCTGGTGCAGTGGACTATATTACCAAACCTTTTCAACAAGAAGAGGTATTATCACGAGTAAATTTGCACCTAAAATTATCCACTTTATCTCAAAAATTAGAACATAAAAATACCGTCTTAGAGCAAAAAATTGCTGAATTAAGCCTTGCTTATACTGAATTACAAGAAATGCAACTAAAGCTCATTCAAAGTGAGAAATTATCCGGCTTAGGCGAAATGGTTGCAGGAATTACCCATGAAATTAATAATCCTGTAAATTTCATTTATGGCAATCTCATTCATGCCGATGAATATACTGAAGAAGTATTAAAATTGTTGCGGCTTTATCAAGAGGAATATCCAAATCCTACTCCACGCATCCAAGAAGAATTGGAAATGACTGATTTAGATTTTATTCAGGATGATTTATTAAAATTGTTTAAATCCATGAATATGGGTGCAAAACGCATTCATGAAATCGTCAAGTCTATGCGGGTTTTCTCTCGTGTAGATGAACTTAATCCGCAAGCAATAAATATCCATGAAGGAATTGATAGCACGCTCACAATTTTGAATTATCGCTTAAAAGCAAAACCAGAGCAGCCTAGTATCGAATTGGTGAAACAGTATGGTCAGTTACCATTAATTGAATGCTATACAGGAAGACTTAATCAAGTATTTATGAATATTTTATCTAATGCCATTGATGCTTTAGATGAGTATAATCAACGGCGTTCATATGAAGAGATTCAGCAACAACCAAGTCGCATTGAGATTCGTACTCAGATGATGGGAGATGATTGGGTTGCTATTCACATTATGGATAATGGCCCAGGTATGAGTGATGCTGTGAAAGCCAAGCTATTTAAGCCCTTTTTCACTACGAAACCTGTTGGTAAAGGAACCGGCTTAGGTTTATCAATCAGTCACCAAATTGTTGAGCAACACGGTGGTAGTATATCTTGTCAATCTACACTAGGACAAGGAACCGAATTTGTAATTACAATTCCTATTGAACAGCAAACTTCTCCAGTTGCTCAAAGCCAAGGAAGAGTGCCTCAATTGTCAATTATTTAGGGCTTGCTCGTAGTCAGGACTTTTCAGTCCTAATTTGAGGGACTGTAGTTCATGGTAACCAAAACTCCGGCAACAGAGATTTACCCAAGTCACGCACTGTTTGGTTGAGCGATCGCGCTATTTGAATGTGCGGTTCGTCGGCTTCTACAGGTAGAATATCAGATGGCTGGCCCTGTCCTAAATAAGACACTACCAAGTTAGCTGCTTCCAAACCAGTAACGTAAGCTTTCTCCTGTGACCAAGAACCGTGACGATTCACAATCCAATCACCACTCATAAATACATTTTCAAAACTGGTTTTAACTGGCAACATATGGCGATAGCTACCAGGGGCAAAATGAGTTACAGCATTGGGTAAGCGAATTACACTGCTATCTATGACTTTGGCTGCGCTAAATCCTGGAACACAAGTTGTTAAATAACCCTTGACTTTGGTAATGATATCTGAATCACTCATACCGAGAAACTGATTGGCATGATAAAAATCAGCTTCAATCACAGTTCCCAGTTCATTTTTATATTCATCATGTAGAGCATTCAAATCAAAAAATGTCCAGCCTGTAGTAGCATCAAAGCCAAAGCAAGCATTAGAAGGACGCGGAATATTAATTTTGCGGTCAAACCATAACCGTGTCGCTAAAACGTCAATTGTGCCTAAATTATTTAAATTACGAAACTCTTCACGGCTTTGCAAACTAGGACTATTGGCGACTATCTTTTTCATCCCCGTGACACCAACTGCAAAAATTACCGCATCAGCATCAAATATCTCATCACCGCAAACAACACCCTTGGCTCGATTTTGACTATCTATAATGACGTCAGTCACACGTCGTTGGGCTAGTACTTTCGCCCCGGCTTTCTCCATCCGTTCCACCCAAGGACGAAATATTTTTTCCCCCACTGTTCCCCGACACCAAACCACATCAAAATCAGCTTGGTGAGCCAAAATAAAAAAGTACAGCATCCCTAAGGTAGCTGCGGCTGAACATTGTTCGCCAGGGGCAAATAAGCCTACCAACAACATGGGTTCAAAGGCTTCTTTGTATAGTCGGGCAGAAACACCAAAATCTTTAAACAATTCACGGGCTGTGACAAAATCATAACGCCGCCAAGCCTCATCAGAATTGTCAAAATCCACAACAGAGTAAAGTAAAGGCAAAGCGCTGAGACGGTCAATTAACGGTAATCGCTGAAACTGCGTGTAAACAAAAGTACCTAGAGGTGAAGGCAGTTGTGGTAATTCTTGAAAAATCGGTGATTCAACTTCCAACCCCGCAGGCGAATATTGAGCAGAACGAGTCCAGGTAGTGAAGGGATTAAGTTCTAATTCATTAATTAGGGCAAAAATATTTCTGTAAGGATACCAAAAACCATGAATCCCGGCTTCTACAGATTTCCCGGTTGTGGTTTTCCAACCTGCAACTAATCCCCCAGGATAAGAACCTGCTTCTAGCAGTGTGACATCATACCCTTGTTTTGCCAAATGGTAGGTTGCACCTAAACCAGCCCAACCAGCACCCACAACTACCACGCGTTTTTTCTGCAACCCTACTGTCATTCATTTCTCCCATCATTGGTAATTCGTAATTCGTAATTCGTAATTAGAATTTGAAATATTTTTTCCACTCCCCACTCCCTACTCCCTACTCCCTACTCCCTACTCCCTACTCTGTGTTGATCTGGTATCCATACCGTAAAAATCGAGCCAATAGCCACAGTAGATTCTACTTCAATTCGACCCCGATGGAGTTCTACAAGTTGTTTTGTTAAAGCTAAACCGAGTCCCGTACCTTCGTAGCGGCGACGATAGGGTGTATCGAGTTGCTGAAATTTTTCAAACAGTAATGGTAATTGCTCTTCGAGAATGCCAATACCTGTGTCTTCGACTTGAAAGATAGCAGTATTATCTTCTACCCAGATTCGCAACGTAATACTGCCACCTTCAGGGGTAAACTTAATGCCATTAGTTAACAGATTCCAGAGAATTTGTTCTATGCGCCCCGCATCAGCGGTAAAGCGATCGCGCTGCGGATCGATTTGCAAATCTAGTTTGAGATTAACTTGTTTGCTGGCGGCTTTTTCTGATAGTGAATTTACTGCACCTTGTGCGGTATCTGCCAAAGAAAATTCTGTAATATTTAATACTGCCTTACCAGCCTCAATTTGTGATAAATCGAGGATGTCATTAATCATTTCTAATAAATGTTCTCCACTGTCGTGGATTGTTTGCAGATAATCACGTTGGCGTTGACTCAATTCACCCAAAGGCCAGCGTAACAAGGTGGAAGACATGCCGATGACATAGGTCAAAGGCGTGAGCAATTCATGGCTGATGGTAGCGAGAAATTCGTTTCTCAGGCGGCTAGCCGCTTCAGCAGCCAGTAAAGCCTCCCGCAATGCCATTGTCCGCTCAATGACGCGTTGTTCTAGGGTTTGTTTTTCTTGAGTTAGAGATCGCATTAACTCAGCTTGATGAATAGCGATCGCTAATTGTTCAGCTATGGAATTGAGTAAATTTTTGTCACTTTCAGCCCATTCCCGTGGTGCATCACATTGATGAGCAATCAGCAACCCCCACAGCTTTTCTTCAAACATAATCGGTGCAGCCAACTTGGCCCTAACTCGGCTTTCCCTTAAAAAGTTCAACAAACATGCTTCTAGGGCATAAGTTTTTTCTACATCATCCACAGCTAGGATAAATCCTTGCCGATACTTCTCCCAACATGGAGAATTTCTGACAAAACAAGCTTTTTCCTGGTAATATAACACCGATGGAATCGTATTTTTAGCCCGGGCTTCATAGACAATACAACCCCCATACTTTTGCAGGTCTTGTATTGGGGGTTGGTTTTGATTTTTGACTTTAGCACCCTCAAATTTATATATTACAAGTCTGTCTAATTCCAGAAACTCTCGCACTTGAGCGATCGCTGTTGCCATAATTACTGGCAAATCCAAAGTTTTACGGATTTGACTCGTCACTTGGTTTAATAATCGCTCTTGGGAAATCTGTTTTTTCAGAGCATCTTCCACCGCCTGACAAACATAAACTTCATGCACAATGGCGCTTAAAGATTCTGTAACATTTTCCTGGGGCTGCGGCAGTAGATATTCTAATAACAACAGCGTAAATGTACTTTGGAGCGTAGCATCATTAGGTTGAAGAGTTTGACCGTAATTTTCCAGATTTTGATAAGTGGAGGAATCACCCTCAAACAAGTCTCGCAATTGCCAAATAAAGGAGGCGATCGCTTCTGAATTAAACGTCAACCTCGCATTAATTTCTGCCTCAATTTCTGGTGAATCTACCTCCTGACTCTTCACATCCAAAACGCCCACCAAAAGTGCGTTAAACTGCTCAGAAATCACCAGCGTAAATCTTTGATTTTGCCACTCCAGAGATATACTAACTCTTGCCAATACAGCTTCTGTGATTACCAGTGCAGTACTTCCTACTGCTTGAGCCATCTGCTGTAATAATTCCCCAAGTTGATTAAATACAACTAAAGGCAAGTTTCGAGAAAAGCTCACATCAGGAGAACTAAGCATTTTCAATAGTCTGGTAAGAAGGGCTGAAGGCTACGTCCAAATTTTTTGTAATTATTTTCTAACCAACAGTTTAAAACGGTAATACAGAATTATGCATCGTATAAGTGCCACATCAGGCGGATGGAATCAGCCAGAAAATTTAATTTTTATTGAACAAACTCCGGCTCCTTTTGTGTTTATTACTGCTGCTGATACTGACATTCAAACCCTAACAGCAGCAGTCCCCAAATTACCTGCAAAATTTCCCGCATTAAGAGTTGCCAACTTATTGCAGTTGCAGCAACAAATAAGTATAGATTCCTACGGCGAGCAAGTTTTAGAACATGCCCAGGTAATTATTTTGCGCCTCCTAGGAGGACGTTCCTACTGGGCTTACGGCTTAGAAGTCGTACAGGAAATTGTGCAACGTCAGGGTACAACCCTTATTGTAATGCCTGGGGACGATGGACTTGATCCAGAATTAATTTCTCAGTCTACCTTACCGTTGGGTGTTGTTAATCAACTATTACAATATTTCAGCGAAGGCGGAGTGGAAAATATTGTTAACGCCCTCAAATTTGTCTCAGATACTTGCTTAGGTACTGCGTTTAATTTTCTACCACCGCAAGGCGTTCCGCGTGTCGGGTTATATGGGGATTGGAGACTGGAGGACAAGAACAACAATACTTCCTCATCCCCCTACTCCCTACTCCCATTCGGCTACGCTCACGGCAAGCCTACTCCCTACTCCCTCCTTCCAAAAGTTGGTATTCTCTTCTACCGCGCTCATTATCTATCGGGCAATACTAAGGTAATTGATGCTTTATGTGCAGCTTTAGTACAACGCAATTTACAACCTGTGCCGTTGTTTGTTTCTTCATTGCGTGATCCCGATGTGCAAGCAGAATTAAATGAATTTTTTCAACCGAAAGACTCGGAGCAAATTGGTGTATTACTAAATACCACGAGTTTTTCTCTGGCGCGATTGGAAGCAGAAGCACCCCAGATCGACTTGTGGCAAAAATTAGATGTGCCAGTTTTACAAGTAATTCTCAGTGGCGGTGGTGTGGAACAGTGGGAAGCCCAATCACAAGGGCTTTCTCCCCGCGATATAGCCATGAATGTGGCACTACCTGAGGTCGATGGGCGAATTATTACTCGCGCTGTGTCTTTTAAAACCGTACAAACCCGAAATCCTGCCTTAGAGACAGATGTGGTAGTTTATGAACCAGTAAGCGATCGCATTGAGTTTGTCGCGCAATTAGCAGCCAATTGGGTACGCCTGCGCTCAAAGCCACCCCAAGAACGGCGTATTGCCTTGATTTTGGCAAATTACCCCAATCGTAATGGCAGGCTAGCTAATGGTGTGGGACTGGATACGCCAGCTAGTTGTGTGGAAATAATTAAGGCTTTACAGGCAGCTGGGTATTTGGTAGAAAATGCCCCTAATCATGGAGATGAATTAATTCAACGTCTGACTGATGGTGTGACTAATGACCCAGAAGGTAGGGAATTGCGCCCAGTGCAGCAAAGTTTAGCTGCTGAGGCGTATCAAGAGTATTTTGCTAGTTTACCGGAAGTTGTACGGCAAGCAATTAGTGAAAGATGGGCTAACCACAGAGGCGCAGAGAACACAGAGGAGGAAAATAAGTATAACTCCCCCCTGCCCCCTGCCTCTTCTCCCCCACTCCCTATTCCTGGGATTCAACTTGGTAACGTCTTTGTAGGCATTCAGCCCTCACGGGGCTATGATATTGACCCTAGTTTGAATTATCATGCGCCAGATTTGGTACCAACTCATGATTATTTAGCTTTTTATCATTGGGTGAGGTCAAGTTTTGGGGCTGATGCGGTTGTGCATGTGGGGAAACATGGGAATTTAGAATGGCTACCTGGTAAAAGTGTAGCTTTATCTAGTACTTGTTATCCAGAAGTTGCGTTGGGGCCAGTTCCTCACCTTTATCCGTTTATTGTTAATGACCCAGGTGAAGGTTCACAAGCCAAACGTCGCGCCCAAGCGGTGATTTTAGATCACCTCACACCCCCCATGACTCGTGCTGAACTTTATGGTGCGCTGCAACAATTAGAAAATTTAGTTGATGAATATTACGAAGCGGAAAGTTTAGATCCTTCACGTTTACCAGCAATCCGCGATCGCATTCAAGAATTGGTCATCGCTGAAAATCTTCACAAAGATTTAGGGATTCAAGATGCAACCGATATTTTAAAGTTTGAATCTTTAATTTTGAATTTCATCGGCGGCTATCTTTGTGAATTAAAAGAAGCTCAAATTCGTGATGGGTTACATATTTTTGGGCAATGTCCCCAAGGACGACAACTGCGAGATTTAATTGTGGCGATCGCCCGCATCCCCAATCGCTACTCTATAGGTATTACCCGCGCCATAACTGAAGAATGGGGTTTAGACTTCGACCCCCTCACAACAGACTTCAGCACTCAGTTATCAGAAATTGATCAGCAAATTTTAGCCACCAAAACCCCAAACCCCTGTCGCACCATCGGTGACGCCGTAGAAATCCTCGAAGAACACGCAGCCCATCTCATAGAACAATTCCTAACTTCCTCATCCCCCCCACTCCCCACTCCCCACTCCCAACTCCCCACCACTCTTGACTGGATTAACACTAAACTCCTCCCCGCCTTACAACAAACCCACCAAGAAATCACCAACTTACTCCACGGACTTGATGGTAAATACATTCCCAGTGGCCCTTCTGGCGCACCCACACGCGGCCGCCCGGAGGTCTTACCCACAGGGAAAAACTTTTATTCAGTGGATATTCGCGCCATCCCCACAGAAACGGCTTGGGATATAGGCAGAAAAGCGGCGGAAAACTTAATTGAGTGCTATACCCAAGAAAACGGTGAATATCCCCAAACATTGGGTTTATCTGTGTGGGGAACTGCCACAATGCGGACTGGCGGTGATGATATTGCCGAAGCTTTGGCGTTAATGGGTGTACGACCTGTTTGGGATGGTGCGGCTAGGCGGGTTGTAGATTTTGAAATTTTACCTTTGAGTATTTTGGGACGACCCCGTGTAGATGTCACTTTGCGAATTTCTGGATTCTTTCGGGATGCCTTTCCTAACTTAATCGATTTATTTGAGCAAGCTGTAGCAGCCGTAGCAGCACTGGATGAATCCCCGGAGTATAATCCCCTGGCAGCACAAGTAAACCAAGATATTAATTCATGGGTGCAACAAGGTTTGTCTGTGGAAGCAGCGGTGGTGCGATCGCAATATCGGGTTTTTGGTTCTCAACCGGGTGCTTATGGTGCCGGGCTGCAAGGTTTAATGGAGTCACAAAATTGGACAGATGATCAGGATTTAGCACGTGCTTATATCAATTGGAGTTGCTACGCTTACACCACCGCTGACCCTGACGACAAAGGGGGATTAGTGGGAATTTCTGCGCCCGAAGCTTTTAAACAGCGTTTAACACAAATGCAAATTGTCTTACATAACCAAGACAACCGGGAACATGATTTGCTCGATTCCGATGATTATTATCAATTTCAGGGTGGTTTAACCGCAGCCGTGCGGTCGCTTCAGGGAAAAAACCCCCAAACTTATTTTGGTGATAATTCTATTCCTGCTCAACCACGTGTGCGTCAGCTGAAAGCCGAAATTGCTAGGGTGTATCGCTCTCGTGTAGTTAACCCCAAGTGGATTGAAGGAATGATGCGCCACGGTTACAAAGGTGCATTTGAAATGGCCGCCACAGTAGATTATTTATTTGCCTACGATGCTACAGCTCAATGTGTGGAAGACCACATGTATGAGGGTATCGCCCAGGCCTATGTATTTGATCCCCTTGTCTGTGACTTTATCCAGGATAAAAATCCCTGGGCATTACGTGATATTGCTGAAAAATTATTAGAAGCACACCAGCGCAATTTATGGCAGGATGTAAATATACAGACATTAGAAAATTTGCGAAATCTCGTACATCAAGCTGAAGCGACCATTGAAGAAAAATAATTGGTGTAGGAAAAACATATGGACAACCTTGCGTATTTCCACTTAGCTGACGCCTATGAAGACAGCGCATCCAGTGATTTGGTATCTCTCAGTTCTTTATTAACCAAAGCATCTGCACCAGACTGGAAGCGTCTTTCTAGTAGAGCCTGGAAGCACATGTTGCCCCTAGCTCTAACTTTGGCTATTCTTGGTTCCGTCAGCAGCGTTTTGGCACTAGAACGAGGTGATCAAGGCCCTTCTGTCAGGAGTCTGCAACAAAAGTTGCAACAAGCCGGCTTTTATCAATCTCCCATTACCCAAATTTATGACTTCCCAACGGAAGATGCTGTACGGCGCTTCCAACAAGCCAATGGTTTACCAGTTGATGGCATTGTCGGGCCTAGCACACGCCAAAAATTAGAAAATTGGCAGCCACAACAGACGAATAATCAAACTCCAAGACCGAGTACTGCGAATACACCAGTACCCGCCATCAATACTACTAGTCCCCAACCGCCCAGAATCAGTACTGCTAGTACACCTGTTCCACCAGTCACTCTGAGCAATCTACAACCGCCAAAACCCACTCCTGCTAGTACACCATTTGAGACAATTAACACTACCAGTACACCAGCCCCAAGACCACCCAGTACTGCTAGTACACCAACTCAAATCAATAGCATGGTCAGGACTCAAAATAAACGCCGCAATCCCAACCTGTTAGTCAGAGGCGATGAAGGTGAAGAAGTCAGGGTCTTACAACAACAGTTGCAAGTGGCAGGTTTTTATTTTGGTAACGCCACAGGAGTATTTGGCCCCATTACCGAAGAAGCAGTCAGGCGGTTCCAAGCAGCTTACAATTTAGGTGTTGATGGCGTTGTTGGCCCAGCAACTGTAGGCAAATTACCTCCTGTTGGTGTTGGCGGTGAAGCCCCTACTATGGCGGCTAGACCCACAGCTACAACTAATAGAGATAACCTGACTATAGGCGATCGCGGCGAAGCAGTCAGACTGCTGCAAGAACATTTGATTCGCGCCGGATATCTGCAAGGAACGCCAAATGGCTACTTTGGTTCCTATACTGCGGATGCTGTCCGTCGATTTCAGGCAGCTAATTACTTGGCCGCCAGTGGTATCGCTGGCCCCACTACCAGAGCTAAGTTATACGAAGTAATTAATACCGCTCCCAAGAGTGATTTCAGTGTCCTGGAAATTCAAAGACGATTACAAGAAAAGGGTTTTTATAAAGGTAATCTCAACGGTGTCATGGCAGATGATACCAGAAGAGCAATTCAGCAAGCCCAGGAATTTTATGGCATCAGTCTCAGTGATATCAGAAGCGGACGCTTTTAGCATCCGCTGAGATCTTGTCATTATGAGTTCTTATCAGGTTACTTACCTCCGATAACAGCGAATTATAAATGGGAATAACTTCGCCTTGTTATCTCACCCAGGTGCTATAACGGCATCAGCGCCCGTTGGCACTTGGGACAGACTGCGTGGATGGTCATTTGACAATCCAACAGGTGAAACCCTTCTTTTTGGGCTGTCTTAGCCCCAATTTTTAAAATAGAGTCGTTTTTGAACTCAATAGTGGCGTTGCACTTAACACAAATTAAGTGATGGTGATGATGGGGATAGGGCTGGTTAATTTCATAATGCTTATGCCCTTCTCCCAATTCTAATTCCCGCAAAATCCCCATACGCGCCATCAATTTCAACGTCCGATAGATAGTTGAAAGACTAATGCCTTCGCCTTCACCTTCTAGTCGATGATAAAGATCCTCGGCACTAAGGTGTTCACCTTGCGGAAGTTCTTGAAAAATATGTAAAATTGTTTCGCGTTGGGGAGTTAAACGCCAACCTCTTTCGTTTAGTTCTGCCTTGAGTGAAGTAGATGTGTAAGCCGTCATACTAATTTTTCTCAACAAAGCCTATTAGTTGAGAATATAACAAATTTTCCGAGCAATTTGCAACAATCGTAGCTTATTGCAAACATTTACTAAATATTCCCGAAGAGATTAGTTGTCAAATAACCAATCTATTACGATTACGAATTATTAAGTATCTAGTCATTTGCCAGTAGAGGCGACGCAGAACTTGTGTATGTCAATTTAACTTTCCAGGGTTTTTGCTAAAGTTGACATCCATAAGTTATGTTTTGCCCCTACCTTCTGACAATTGACTCATAACTAACTTAGGGATTCCAAATAATCGCGGATGAGATTGCGACGCTTGGGTTGACGTAGCTTTTGCAAAGCTTTGGATTCAATTTGACGCACTCTTTCTCTTGACAAGTCAAGAGCGCGGCCAATTTCTGCCAACGAGTAAGGATGACCATCTGCCAAACCAAAGCGCATGAGAATTACATCACGCTCACGGCTAGTTAAATCTGATAACAGACTGTGCAAGTCTCTTTGTAAAGATTCTCGCATTAACATTTCTTCTGGGGTCACACTGTCAGTTTCCAGTAATTCCCCTAACTCGGTGTCTTTATCTTTACCTACCTTAGTTTCCAAAGACACGGAACGTGGTACTCTCAGCAACACTTCCCGGACTTGGGTAGGTGTCATTTCTAACTCAATTGCTAGGTCTTCTAGAGTGGGGGTGCGACCTTTTTCTTGAGCAATTTTGCGTTGAGCTTTTTTAATTTTATTCAGCTTTTCTGTAATATGAACAGGTAGGCGAATTGTCCGGCTAGAAGTAGCGATCGCTCTGGTAATTCCTTGACGAATCCACCAATAAGCATATGTACTAAAGCGATATCCCTTAGTCGGATCAAATTTTTCTACTGCTCGTTCTAAGCCGAGAGTTCCTTCTTGAACTAGATCTAATAATTCCAAACCGCGATTCTGATACTTTTTGGCAACAGACACTACCAAGCGTAGGTTTGCCTTGATCATGTGTTCTTTGGCCTGGAGTCCTTGGGACTGAACTTTTTCCAGTTCTTCTACTGTTAATTTGGCAATTTCTGCCCAACGACGCTTACCATCGGCTAAAGTTGGTTTGAGATCCGGCAGATTTATACCAGCGGTGGTAGCCCACCGTTCCAAAGACGGGCGGTGTCCCAGTTCAGATGTTAGACGCTCTTGAACTTCAATTAATCGGAGGTATGGTACAACTACTTCATCACCTTGCTTGGCAGCATTGGCTAGCACAGTCCGCATCCGCAAGTAGCGTTGGACTTTTTGTGCTTCGGAAACTTCTTCGTCGCGCCCTAACAGCCGAACTCGCCCAATTTCCTGAAGATATAGACGTACCAGGTCTGTACTCCGACGGTTAGTATTCGCAGCAAAGTTGGCAGGGTCAACAGCAGCTATTTCCAACTCTTGGATATCATCTGCCGACAACTCACCATCATCAATAATGAGTTCTGCGTCCAAAGCCTGGCGGGACTTTTGGGTATTAGATGCGGCATCTGCGTAAAAAGATGTTGCTGGCATAGGGATCGTCTCAATGGCTCCAGGTAACAATAGATTACGGTCAGCTAATTAACTGTTGCTATTGTTCCCGTGATTCAAGATGAACTAACACGGTTGAGGTTTCCAGTAAAGTTTTTTTATCAAAAAACATACTGGTTTGTTTTCAAACACTAATACTGAAATGTATCAGTCGCATGTTTGAATTGAACCAATAGCTATTCAAATTTACAGATAGGCTTTAAATTACAAACTACCTAGTTAGCATTTCCACCTTGATAGATATTTAATGTGATATCGGTAATTTGTATAAACATATTTCAGTAAAAATCATGTTTATCGTTGGCTTAGTCATATCTACATGGGGATGAAAGTAATATCCTGACGATTTACTATTTTTTTTCTAGGGATTATTGAGGAATAATTAGAAGTGATCGAGTGTCTTAGATAAGTTGTCATCACGCAGAAAGCACGATTAATAGTCGTATTCTGGCTTGATATCTCTTAACATCAGTTCCTCTAGTGCTTGTCGGGGTGTAACCTCACCTTGGAGTAAGCGATAAACTTGCTCGGTAATGGGGATAGTAATATTTTGCTGCTTGGCTCGTTGCATTAACACTTGACAAGTGTTGACACCTTCAGCGGTTCCTTGTAGATTTGCCAGAATTTCTGTGAGTGACAGACCACTAGCCATTTGGTAACCAACTTGGTAATTGCGACTCAGAGGACTATTACAAGTTGCTAATAAATCTCCTAGACCCGATAAACCATAAAATGTTTCCGGTTTCGCACCCCAAGCATTGCCAATGCGAATGATTTCTGCAAGTCCACGGGTGACTAAAGCGGCTTTGGCGTTGGTTCCCAGATGTAAGCCATCACAAACACCTGCTGCGATCGCCATAATATTTTTTAATGTTCCCCCTAGTTCTACACCTATAGGATCAAGATTGGTATAGACGCGGAATCGTGGGGAAGAAAATACCAGTTGTACTAGTTCAGCCGCAGCCGTGTTGTGACTAGCTACTACGCTTGCAGCGGGTAACGACTTTTGAATTTCTTTAGATAAATTGGGCCCAGATAACACAACTACTGGATGATGGGGGAATGCTGTTTGCCAAATTTGTGAGGGTGTACAGGTAGTTTTGGCATCTAAGCCTTTTGTGGCTGTGACAAAAATTGTCTCTGGAGAAAGGGGGAAAGCCTGTACTTGCGAAGCTACATCGCTCACCCCTTTCATCGAGATGGCAGACAAGATTATTTGGGTATCTTTTAGTACTGCTTCTAAAGTTGCTGATCCGCTCCGTGACCACAGACGCACCCGGTGACTATTTTCAGTCGCCAAATCTGCTAGAGCTTTACCCCAAGCACCTGCACCCAGAATCGCTATGGTAGTTTCTTGCACTGCTATCTATATATAACCACTCAAAATCACTCACAACTGAACACTCACCTAACGGGGGTAGCGTTGCATTAATTCCCTCACTTGCTCAGCATGATATGAACTGCGAGTTAATGGTGAGGAAACAACTTGTAAAAAACCGATTTCTTCACCGAATGCTTGCCAAGCTGCAAATTGTTCTGGGGTGATAAAGTCATTAACTTGCAAGTGTTTTTGACTGGGTTGGAGATATTGCCCAATGGTCAAAATGTCACAATCTACAGATCGTAAGTCTTGCATAACTTGGCGGATTTCGGCATCAGTTTCACTCAGCCCAACCATGATACCGGATTTAGTATATACCCCAGGAGCCATTTCACGCGCTCGCTTGAGTAATTCTAGAGTGCGATCGTAGTTTCCTTGGGGCCGCACCCGCCGATATAAGCGAGGAACTGTTTCTGTGTTGTGGTTAAGTACTTCTGGCGCAGCTTGTAAAATAATTTCTAAAGCATTCCAGTTACCGCATAAATCAGGAATTAGTACCTCAATTGTGGTTTGAGGTGAAACGCTACGCACTGCTGTAATACACCGCACAAACTGAGAAGCACCACCATCAGGCAAGTCATCTCTGTTGACAGAAGTAATGACAACATGATTAAGTTTCATGCGACGCACGGCTTCTGCCAATCGTGCCGGTTCGGTGGGGTCTAAAGCTTGGGGTTTTTTCTCAAAATCAATATCACAGTAAGGACAGGCACGGGTACAAGCAGGGCCCATAATCAAAAACGTAGCAGTCCCCGCTTGAAAGCACTCGCCAATATTCGGACAGGACGCTTCCTCGCAAACTGTATTGAGAGCTAAATCCCGCAAAATTTCTTTAACGTTACCAACGCGCTCCCACTGAGGCGCTTTTACTCGCAACCAGTCTGGCTTTACAGTCACAATCCGTTTTTACCATTTGAAGTTATACAAATCTAATCCTAGCAAGCAAAGCTCTTGGTGCAATGATTATTTGATATATTTATTTTTATCTTTTACCAAGATATAGTGATATACTAGCAATAGTGTTTATTTATTTAAACGGGATGTGGCGCAGCTTGGTAGCGCACTTCGTTCGGGACGAAGGGGCCGCTGGTTCGAATCCAGTCATCCCGATTTGTTGTAGATATGTACCAATTTCAGTAGAAATTCCGTTTTTTGCTGCTTGGGATTTATCGTCTTGGTTCTGGCGCAACGTTCCCCAATGTCTCTGGATCAATGCTAGCAAAACTAGAAATACCAATTCCACCAGAGTCTGAATAAAAGCGGATTGTGGCGATTATAGATGAGGCGTTTGAGGGGATTGATAGATGATCGCAAACACCGAAAAGAATCTCGCCAACTCCCGCGAACTATTTGAAAGCTATCTAAACACCATCAAACTTAGTGATACTTTCTTTGAACCCCTACCCGAACAAGAACTCCAGGAATGGGAATGAGCTAGCTGATAGTTTGTAATTAAGCCAAGCTGACCTGCTTAGACTATGACTATTTTTGAATATGACGAAAACAAAAGCCAATCTAATCTTGCTAAACATGGAATTGACTTTATTGAAGCTCAAAAATTATGGAACGATCCCAAACTGTTAGAAATTCCCGCCAGAACCCAAGATGAGCTAAGGTTTTTAGTTATTGCTAAAATAAATGACAAACATTGGTCAGGAATTATCACCTACCGCGATCAAAATATTCGGATCATATCCGTCCGCCGCTCACGCACAGAAGAGATTACGCTCTATGAAAGCTAAGGAATTTGACCAAAAATTTGATGATTGTGAAGACATCACAGAAATGCTTGACTTGTCTCAAGCCAAGCGACCCCTCTCTGCTCAAAAAAAAGTCAGCATCGACCTACCCATATGGATGATTGAATTAATTGATCAAGAAGCCGGCCGTTTAGGAGTAACGCCCCAGACAATTATTCAAACCTCCTTAGCTGAACATTTAGCCGTAAAAAATCCCTCGTGAACGAAGCCGAAACCCGCACCGAACTAATTGACCCCGCACTCAAAGCCGCAGGCTGGGGAGTTATTGAAACTTTCGTTATATCGTAAATAGAGTATCTTTGTACCATCTTTCAACCCATTCCTAGTGTCAGATAAGGGACTTCCAACTAAAAAAATCTCCTATCACTGGGTAGAGCAGGGGAGCAGGGGGAAGAAAGAAAAATTTCATCTAAGTAAATTGGATAATTTATTTTCTGGAAGTACCTTAACATCTCACAGACAATGCACATTACTCAGACTCTTCATACAGCGATTCTCGTAACTGACTTGGAAAAATCAGAATATTTTTATGGCAAAGTGTTGGGGTTGCTCAAAATAGACCGTTCTCTAAAATACCCCGGTGCATGGTATCAAGTCGGGAACTATCAAATTCACCTGATAGTTGCAAATACTGTTCCTACCGAAAACCCTAACGAAAAATGGGGACGTAACCCCCACGTTGCTTTTGCTGTGCTTGATTTGGAAATTGCTAAACAAGAGCTGCTTCAGCAACATTATCCCGTACAAACTAGTGCTTCTGGTCGTGCTGCTCTTTTTACTCAAGATCCAGATGGGAATGTTATTGAATTAAGTCAGGGGTAATGGGGTGAAGAATGATTGAATTTTGAGTTATGAAAATTATTGCCTATGCTTACACTGATCCCTTACTAGAATCTTCTCTTGATCCTGATGACTGGGGATGGGAGGTGGATCGCTTGTATCATGATTTGGGTAAGCGATCGCAACTAAAACAATTATTCACAGATTGTCAAACTGAACCAGCCGATTATCTCCTGATCCGCCGCTTGGAAGAATTGGGGAATACTCTAGAGGAAGTGAGCGATCGCTTGCGTGAATTGGAAGTCCTGGGGATGAAAGTAATTGCTACTGAACAACCCTATACTTCTGAAAATTCTCATGTCCAGGCTGATTTGTTGAAGTTGCTACGCGAAATCCAGCATCATCAGCGTAGTCGGCGTATTCGTCAAGGCCATGCTCGTAGTCGTCTGGAAACTGCACCACCTCCAGGTAAAGCTCCCTATGGCTATCGACGTAGTAAAGAAAAATATATTGTTGATCGGAGTACTTCTCCAGTAGTTAAAGATTTTTTTGAGTACTTTTCACTTTATGGTTCCTTGCGGGGAGCAGTTCGTTACCTAGCAAAAAAATATGGTAAGAAGATTTCTGTGACTACAGGGCGGCGCTGGTTGACTAATCCGGTTTATCGCGGTGACACGGCTTATCAACATGACGAAATTATTTCTGATACTCATACGCCTATAATTTCTCGAGAAGAAGCCGCCCAAATTGATCGAATTTTACGCCGTAATAGTCGTTTACCGTCTCGGACTGCTAGTGCGCCGCGTTCTTTAGCAGGGTTAGTTGTTTGTGGAGAATGTCAATCGCATACAACAGTTACCCGTGTCACCCAACGCCACCAAGATAACGAGTACTTATATTTACGTCCCATCAGATGCACTAAAAGCCCTAAATGTCGAGCAATTCCCTATGAAGAGGTATTAGCACATACCATTGAAATTGTTTGTCGTGACTTACCCCTAGCAGTAGCAGGAATGAATTTTCCGCAGTTGGATACAATTAAAACTAGTTTAGGGGAAGCGATCGCGCGTCAACAAGCAATACTTCAGCAGTTACCCGCTTTAGTCGAAACTGAAATTTTGGATGAGGAAACAGCAAAATTGAGAGCTTACAAACTCCGTACAGAAATTTCTGCACTCCAGTCTAGGCTAGCTACTCTTCCTCCAGTTAACTTGCGTTCTGTGGCTCAAGCTGTTTCAATTCCGCAATTTTGGTTAGATTTGTCAGAAGCAGAACGCAGGTTTTATTTTCGAGAATTTATTCGCCAAATTGAAATTATTCGCCAAGATCAAGGCTGGGACTTGCAAGTAATTTTTATCTTTTAGAATTGTTGTCGATCCATTGTACTGCATGATAACAAATGCTGAGTTTACTAGCCTCTATTCTTTCTCATCTTTACTAGAAGATGCGGGTGGTTTACCTGTATTCCTCACATTGACAACTTTACCTAATAAATCGAACCAAAAAGGCGCACCCATCGCAATAGCAATACCACTCACAAACCAGCCGCAAATCATAGTTAAAACTTTCCAAAGAGAGAATGGATACTTGGGATTAAGATTCCAGTTAATTTGCTGTTGTAAATTAATCATAGTCCAACCAATGGGTAAGGAAATTTCGTTTAAAATTTGTTCAGTTTGCTTTTTAAGAACATCTAAATTTCCTGATTGATTACCAGTATTATTTTGGACTAATTGTCCTGCATTGTTAACAATTGCTATACGTATAGAAGAATCTTTGGACAACCTGCTAGCAATATGAAATGCATCAGCATTGGCAATTATGGCAATAACCACACCAATTAAAATTGCCACTCCTTTGGCGTTACGTTTATATACGCCAGCTGCTCTATCCATTGATCTATCAAATGTATGCTCTATTTCTTGTTGTAATATATAAACACCTTCTTGCGTATTTTTAGCCTTAATTTGGGCCCGCTTGGCTAATGCAGCCATGTTGCTAACTACGGTTGGTGGTAGTTTTTTGCTTAATTCTTCAATTCTCGCACTCAAAGAAACAAAGGTTTTATAAGCTTCACTTTCTGGGTTTTGAAATTCATTGATAAAACCTCGATGAACATCACTACCTATATTAATTAATTCCACTATTTCATTAATATTAGGTCTTAAACCTTTAAGCGAAATAGTTTGTTCAATGTTGTCAAAAATATCTTGTCTAAAAAATATAATTTTTTGCAAAGCTTTGCTTGCATAGATATCTTCTGGCATATCTGATTTAAACACTTCTATATATCTATCTAAGCTTTGTCCCATGCGATTCATACTAGTAGTTAAATCAGCCTTGCCTTTTTGGAAATCATCAATAATTATGCCAAAGCTTTTTTCCACGATCTCCGTAAAATCATCGTAGATATAAACAGAAAATCTACTAATATGATTATCTACACTATTTACCTGTTGATTAAATTTTAATAATATATTTTGTATTTCTTGTAACTGTTCATCTTTAAAATTTATCAGTCTTGATTCAGTTAGCGTCTGCACAAGTTTTGGTATTCCTAATGTCTCCATTAGTGTGGTAGCAAAAGTTTCTGCCGGAATATAAGAGGGAGCGCTATGTTTTTTGATATCATCTTTGATATCACTATCATGTGTATATCCAAAAATACTTTTTCTTCTTTTTTCTCCAGATAAGGAAAATTTCATGGGAAGAGATGACAAGAACCAAACAAACTTACGAGGTAAATTTGTTAAAAATCCTTTAGCTTCTTGATTAACGCTTTTAATTAAAGGATGTTCGTATAAGTCGTTGACAAAGTTGATTACACTATCATCTTCGGATTTAACTGCATCACCTGCTATGAGGATTTCTATTGATTTTTTTAAATGAACAGCACGCCATTGTAAAACCGTAGTAATTAATTCCTGTATTTCCGAGGCTAACAAGCTTAAAATTAAGTAAATAAAAATTAACCCAATTGCTACATCTAAGATAAAAGGTAAACTCATTGTCAAAGTCCTCAATCAGTAATTTGCACGCCCTAGATGGTATTAGTTGTATCATTTATATCCAAAAATGATTGTTAAATAAATTGACAAAATTCAGAACAATTTCTCAAAAAATTATCGCTGACCAGAGAAAATTAAGCTAACCTTGAAACTTAGCAATCGTCAGAACAAATGTTGTTCTGGGTGGCAGCACTAGAGATTCACTTTGGTCTCTATGTAATCAAACCAGCAAGTAAAATGATTATCATAGGATATGCAAGAAGGAAGCTTTATTTGGGGTCATCTAGAAAAACAGCATCGCGCGGTTAACAAATGGATTGATTGGGTATGGCTGATAGTTCTGCTTTTGGCAGCAGTATTATTGTTTAGTATCAATCTGGGCGGATTACCGTTGCAAGATGGCGATGAAGGGACTGTGGCCCAAGTAGCCAGGGAAATTTTCAATTCCCCACCAGATTCCCTGCGATGGCTGTACCCGACATTAGGTGGAGAACCATATCATCAAAAACCGCCTCTCATGCATTTGTTAATTGCTGGGGCTTATTTTTTAGGAGGCGTTAATGAATGGACGACACGCCTACCAGGCTCCATTTTAACAGCGGCATCAGTACCATTATTATATGGTCTTGGTCGAGAGTTATTTCGTCAACGTTGGATAGCTATTTATAGCGCCTTAATTTACCTGACAATGCTGCCTGTGGTGCGTTATGGCAGATTGGCCATTTTAGATGGGGCAGCGGTAAGCTTTTTCATGGTGATGATGTTGTGCGTATTGCGATCGCGCCGCGATTTACGTTATTGCTTAGGTATTGGTATTGGTTTTGGGTTGATTTGTCTAACTCAGGGTCTATTAGGCATACTACTTGGTGTAGTGGCCATCATCTTTTTGTTTTGGGATACACCCAGATTGCTTACCAATTACTATTTTTGGATAGCCATCTTTATTGGCATTGTGCCTGTGGTTGGTTGGTATGGCGCTCAACTGCTGAAATATGGTTACACTTTTTTCTCAGCAGGTATTATCAATCCATCATTAAACCAATTTGCCACAGTCTTGGAGAAAAATAGCGAACCACCTTGGTACTATATCTGGGAAATTTGTAAATGGACATGGCCTTGGTTACTTTTTTTGCCACAGACAATGTGTTTAATATGGGAAAATCGCAGTCTCAGTTGGGCAAAAATGCTACTGGTATGGAGTGGTGTTTATTTACTGTTAATCTCCGGTATAGATGCGAAACTTCCTTGGTATATATTCCCGATATATCCTAGTTTAGCCTTAGCTTTTGGTGTCCAGTTAGCAGAAACAGAACATTTGCCTATCATCACCACCTATCCCCGTACGTGGGTGGCTGGCTTGTCAATACTAGCCGTAGTAGCTTCTGCCGGTAGTATTTATTTTAGTGGTGGTACAGGACCAAAAACTGATTTACAGCTAATTTTTGCAGCTGTAGCATTGACCATGACCTTAGCAGCTATCTTGGCAGAAAAAGGTGACGGACAATTTCTGAAGATTTTGTTTTGGGGAAGTTATGTATCGCTGCTGCTGTTGATGAAATCTAACTACTGGGTGTGGGAATTATGGCAAGCCTATCCAGTTAAACCAGTTGCTGCCATGATTGAGCAGGCTGATCCAGTAGATGCCAAGATTTATACATCTTTTCCCTACCATCGCTCCTCATTAGATTTTTATAGCGATCGCACTATTATTCCTGCTTCTGTAGGTGAGTTGCAATATTATTGGCATTACATCCCCCAACCCTATTTCCTGCTCAAAGCGTCAGATATCGAAGAACTCCAACTCGAATCCCTGACATTGATTGACCAAGCAGAAGATTGGATACTGGTGACAAAAGAAACTGGTCGGTTGTGAAGATATGAGGGAAACGGGGTATATGGGGAAGTATTTTCGTTCTTGTCCCCATTACTCCAAGTTCCCCAGTCTCTAGATTCTGTCTTGAATTTCCTCCGTACTAGGAGGTTCCTGGTTGTATTGAGTGTTTTGCTGAGTCATCGTCAACAAACTTAAAAAAATGGCAATCCCTACAGCTATGCTGAGGACAGGACGCTTGAGGAGGATAAAATCTCGTATAATTCTAGCTAAAGGACTACTTTGACGACGCAATGTCGAGCAAATCATTATTTGTTTGAGAGTAAAAGGATCGCGAACATAATGGCCACTGGGACAGACTACTAATTTTTGCTGGCAATACGGGCAGTTAAACAAGCCAATATATGTCTTGACTGGTTTTGTCTTAGTATTTCTTTGGCAAATTGGGCAAGTAACATAATGATTATCAAAGGTGTGTATATTCATCTACCTCGTCCGCCTAGTCCATTTATTCGCTTTATAACAATAGCTATATTCAATTTTTGAGAAATGCTTAGTAGACCTGATAGGGTGAGATGACATTACTCATTCATCACGCGAGTGGTTATATTTCTACCAAGGATGGCTCAATGGTGGTAACACGAGTATAACTAGATTTGGGTGAAGATGGCTGCTTTTTATTGATTGGCTATAGTACATTAACTAAGTTCACAGATAATATATTTTATCTCCAGATAATTAAGTTGGCACTCACTTTCACCTCATCCGCGTGTTGCTGACCATTGACTATTAATTCTCTCTCATTTAACCACTCCCTTGATAAAAATTTTGAGTAACAGAATGTTTTTTAAACAAAATTTTGTAAATTGACATCTAGCATCATTCTTCACCAAACCTGAACACCGGGTTAATGAATGAAAAATCAAGGTCTTCCGGTTGAAGTCATTACCAGACGCTAGGTTTTTGACGAGCGTGCAAGTTAAGAGTATATCGACCAATTTAAACTTACTTGTCTGGTTGATAAATAATGACTCACAATGATAAATAACAGTTAAAAATTTAAATTTCTGCTTACATTTACCCCACCCTTCAATGACTCTCTTGCCTCCCAGCGAACTGAGGAAGGTAACGGAACAATCTATATTTCCTACACCTTCTACTCGTTTAACACATCTGATTAACGGTTTTCAACTATCCCCAGAAACGGTTGTATTATTTTTAGCCCTGCTAATTGGTGGTGGCACTGGTATGGGTGTAGTCACGTTTCACTATCTGATTGAGTTGATTCATCACCTGATGCTGGAAAATTTTATGGGTGCAATTGGTGTCTGGGGTGCCTGGACTTTAGCCTGTGTTCCTGCATTGGGGGGGTTAATTGTAGGATTGATGCGCTGGTATGCTCAAGACTTTGGCCCTGGACTGTCGTCTTTAATTGCTGCCTCCCAAGGAGTAGAAATCAAGCAACAATTACGGCCTGTGACGAAAATGTTAGCGGCATCTGTTTCTTTAGGGAGTGGTGCTGCTTTAGGGCCTGAGGGGCCCAGTGTAGAAATTGGTGCCAATTTTGGGATGCTATTGTCTGTGATTCTCAAAGTATCTCAAGAGCGGCAGCGGTTACTTTTAGGTGCGGGTGCGGCTGCGGGATTAGCAGCCGGATTTAATGCGCCCATTGCTGGTGTATTTTTTGCTTTGGAAGTGGTGATGGGGACAACATCTTTTGCCACTTCGGCGGTGAGTGTGGTGTTGTTAGCCGCAGTTGTGGCAGCATTAATTGCTCAAGTTGGTTTGGGGGCCCAACCGGCTTTTGCTTTACCTGTTTACCAAGTCCGTAGTCTTCTAGAATTACCGCTTTATCTTGGTTTAGGTTTGGGGGCAAGTTTAGTTTCTCTAGCTTATACAGAAGCTATTCGTTTGGCAAAAGCTGGCTTTGCAGGTTCAATTCCCGGGTTAAAGTTTTTAGGACGAATTCCTCAACCCATTCATCCCTTGATGGGCGGTATTATTCTGGGTATAGTAGCTTGGCAATTTCCGCAAATACTCGGTATTGGTTATGAAACAGTAGAAGCAATGCTGCAAGATGTGGAGTTTTCTCTACATTTATTAGTTGTATTGTTGGTGGTGAAGTTGCTAATGACTGCCATCAGTGCTGGTAGTGGTTTTGTGGGTGGTATCTTTGCACCAGCTATGTTTCTGGGTGCTTCACTGGGATCTGCTTATGCCAAAATTATCACTCTGCTGTTTCCCACAGTTGGTGAAGTGATGGCAGCACCGCCAGCCTATGCAATGGTAGGGATGGCAGCAGTTCTAGCAGCGAGTGTGAGAGCGCCTTTAACGGCTATTTTGATGCTATTTGAATTAACTCGTGATTACCGCATTGTTTTACCTTTAATGGCAGCAGTCGGCTTAAGTGTGTGGTTAATAGAACGGATTAAGCCAAACTTCAATTCTAATTTTAATCTGCAACAAATTGGTCTTTCGGAGTTAAAAGACGAACAGGCGGAAATTGTCCAGCAAATTTTAGTAGAAGATGCTATGCTAAATTTCCCCAAAAAGTTGCCTGCAACCTTAGGAGTTATAGAAGCAGCTAGGGAAATGACACGCGATCGTTGTCGTAGTGCTTTAGTAATTAATCAAGCAGGACAATTAGTTGGTATCCTGTCTCTAGAAGATATTAACCGGGTTCTTTCTCCTTGGCAAAATTCCTCACATTCCTCAATTGAAATTACGAGCAATTTATCTAGTAAAACTATTTTAGATATCTGTACGACTGAAATTTTATTGGCTTGGCATGATGAACTTTTGTCTGAAGCTTTAGATCGCATGGCTTTGCGAGGGTTACATCAGTTACCTGTAGTAGCACGAGATAACCAAGAGCAGATTTTGGGATTACTAGAACGCGAGCAAATTGCATTAACATGCAGCTTGGCAGTAACGCGAATGGCACTTCAGAACTATTTGTCTGAGAAAAGTACAACAAATACAGTTAATGATCAAGAGTCAAGACTCAAGACTCCATAAGATTCTTGAATTTGGACTCTTGACTCTTGAAAACTTATTTAAGCAGTGGCTTCTATAGCGTCCAGTTCTTCTTTCTCGTCTGCATCTAACTGTCGTAGACGAATGTGCTTTTTCCCTAAAGTGATGATAAACTCATCACCGGGTTTGAGATTCATCTGTTTTGTATAAGCTGAACCTATCAATAAATTCCCGTTTGATTGCACACTAATTCTATAGCTAGCACTGCGTCCACCACGTCCATTGGCACTGGGGGTGCTGTCTAACTGAATGCCTTCAGCATCAATCAGAGCATTCAAGAATTTCATCATATTGACACGCTCTATGCCATTTTTGGTAATGGTATAGTAGCCGCACTCCTTGGCTTTTTCTTCTTTGCTAAGGCTCTCTAGCTCTTTGACTTTTTTGAGCAGTTCTTCCCCGAGTAGGGGTTCTATTTTTTTCTGTTTAGGCATCAACTTAGGTTGAAAATGAATGGTTGAAGTAGTTGAATCGATTTTATTTTAGCTGACATTGAGCTAGTAGGAACAGAGTCCTTTAGTTTTTATCTCAGCCTTGCCAAGTATATTACACTGATATGCAGAATTGTTGCACAATTATCAATCTTACCAAGACAATCTATTTTATAAAATGCTGATAACTATATATATTTTGTGAATCACTGCTAGACTATATTTGTTTAAGTTTCCTAAAGTTACGCTCAAAACTCGTTTACTTGGTCACTTTGATAATTGCAGTACAGGATGAATAAGCAACACTGACCCTTTAGTCATTATCATTAGTGATTATTCAATGGTCAGTGGTCAATAAAAAACAAATGATAACTGCTAAATAAACAAAGCTTGTCCGCATGAAACTAACTACCAAAGGACATTACAGTGTGAAGGCATTACTAGATTTGAGCTTACAGCCAAGTTATGGGCCTGCATCTGTGAGAGCGATCGCACTGCGCCAAGATATCCCTGCTCCTTATTTAGAAAAATTGCTCATAGAAATGCGTCGTGCTGGGTTAGTAAAATCAATTCGCGGCAGCATTGGCGGATACCAACTAGCACGAAAACCTGTACAAATTTCTATTGGACAAATTTTAGAGGCCGTTGGTGAAACCATTACTCGGTTACCTGATCACACACCAACGCCAGCACAAACTGAAGATTGGGTAACATTTACTCTTTGGCAGAGACTTAACCAAAAGCTCAAAGAAGCGTTGTACAGTATTACTTTGGCAGACCTCTATTATGATGCTCGGAGTTGGCAAGCATCCCTGGGAGAAGAAGCTAGTTTTGTTGTTTAGTCATTGGTCATTAGCAGTTTTTCTTGTGGCGTCACTTTTAGATTATTTAATTGGTGACCCTTGGGGTTGGCCTCATCCAGTGCAAGTGATGGGTGGGGTAATTTCTCACCTGACTAAATTTTTTCTCCGAATCTGTCACCACCCGGTAACGCAACGGATAGCTGGAATTGTCTTAGCCATAATCTTACTCTTTGGTAGTGGCTATATAGGTTGGTTAATAATTCAAGCGGCTAAATGGCTACATCCGCTATTGGCAATTGTCTTAGAAAGCATTGTTTTAGCTAGTTGTTTTGCTTTTAGAAGTCTGCGAACAGCTGCTGAAGCTGTTTTACAACCTTTAACAGCCGGAGATTTAGCAGCAGCTCGGCATATTTTAAGTAATTATGTGGGTCGAGATACACAAAACCTCTCAGAAGCAGAAATTTTGCGCGCCGTATTAGAAACCGTCACAGAAAATGCTACTGATGGTGTCATGGCTCCACTGTTTTACGCAATGGTTGGTGCTTGTTTGCCAGGTGTAGGTGCAATTCCTTTAGCTTTAGCATACAAAGCTAGTAGTACTCTTGATTCGATGGTGGGTTATCGGGAAGCACCTTATACTTATTTAGGGTGGTTCAGTGCCAAATTAGAAGATTGCTTAACCTGGCTACCTTGCCGTTTAACAGTGATAACTTTGGCATTATTATCGGGTAAACCGTTGCATATTTGGCAAATTTGCCGCCGGGATGCAGTTACCGACCCTAGTCCTAACTCTGGCTGGAGTGAGTGTGCTTATGCTGCTATTTTAGGTGTGCAAATGGGTGGTACAAATTGGTATCGCGGGGTAGCTAAACAAAAACCACTGTTAGGAGATGCAATTTATCCCATCACCCCGAATTGTATTCAAACTGCCTTGCGATTAACTCGATATTGTTTTTTATTGTGGTTAGGGATAGCGATCGCTATACTTTTAATTCTTAACAGATAATAAAATAAGGCATTAAGTAATCGAAAAGTTAGGGAGACAGGGGGAGAAGGAGACAGGAACAAAAATACTTCCTAATTAATATCCCCATTAATATCCCCCCATTTACCAAAAGATAAAGTTTAAAGCCGAGTGGAATTGTGGGTGGTTTTTCTCCCCTGCCCCCTGCTCCCCATCCCCCCATCCCCCCATCTAAAACTATGTCTGCCAAAGTAGTTGAAATTCTCTCATCAGAAGACCTACGTCGTACCTTAACCCGTCTGGCTTCTCAGATTGTGGAAAGGACACGTGATTTATCCCAACTGGTACTTATCGGCATTTATACTAGAGGAGCCTTATTAGCTGAATTGTTGGCACGTCAGATTGAAACACTCGAAGGTGTAAATGTAGCGGTGGGAGCATTAGATATTACATTCTATCGAGATGATCTTGACAAAATTGGGTTACGAACTCCAGCGAAAAGCACTATTCCTTTTGACCTGACAGGGAAAACAGTGGTATTAGTTGATGATGTAATTTTCAAAGGTCGGACAATTCGGGCGGCGTTGAATGCTGTCACCGAGTATGGTAGACCAGAAGTAATTCGTTTAGCTGTTTTAGTAGACAGGGGCCATCGAGAATTACCCATTCACCCAGATTTTATTGGCAAGCAACTACCAACCGCTAAAGAAGAGGTGGTGAAAGTTTACTTACAAGATTGGGATAATAGAGATGCCGTGGAGTTGATGAGTGATTAAACCAATTCGCAATTCGCAATTCGCAATTCGCAATTCGCAATAGAGCCTACGGATGCCGCTAGGCTGTACGCCATTACGTGTTGTAACGTGGATTTAGACCCCTACATTTTGTTAAATTTTGACTTTCGCTTTGCGGTACTAATCCCCATTTTTAACAACACTAATAGTTTGCAATAACTGATTAGCTGTATAGGGTTTAGCTAAAAATGCTTTGATACCGATCTCATAAGCCGCATCTACCTTATCAGTTGTAGCTAGTCCACTGATGGCGATGATTTTGACTTTCGGGTTAATTTTTTGCAATGTCCTGATGGTTGTCATACCATCCATCACAGGCATAGCCATATCTGTTAAAACCAGAGATATTTCATCTCGATGTTCCGCATATAAGGCTATGGCTTCAATGCCGTCACTGGCTGTAATTGCTTGGTAATTATGGCTTTCTAAAGAAGTTTTGGTAACATCCCGAATGGCAACTTCATCATCTACCACCAAAATTAATTCTCTGTTACCTTGGGGTAAACTCTGTTCTGCTTCTTCTATGGTTTCTGTTGTCTGTTGTGCTGGTAAATAAACCTTAAATTGAGTGCCTCTTCCAGGTTCGCTGCAAACATTCACAAAACCACCGTGGCTTTTAATAATGCCTAATACAGTGGAAAGACCAAGCCCAGTGCCTTTGCCAACTTCTTTCGTGGTAAAAAAGGGTTCAAATATCCGATCTAGTATTTCTGATGGAATGCCAATTCCCGTATCACTAACGGTAAGCACTACATAGGAACCTACTTGAGCATCAATATTCATTTTGGCGTAATTTTCGTCAATTACCAGATTTTCCGCTAATATTTTTAATCTTCCGCTATTAGGCATAGCATCACGAGCATTGACACACAGATTCATCAGTACTTGGTGTAATTGTGTGGCATCACCAGCTACATTCCACAGGTTTGGGGGAATTTGGGTAGTACAGTCTATAAATTTGGGAAATGTTTCTTTAATAATTTGCTGAATTTCTATAATTAGGTGCTTTAGCTGTAAAAGGGTACGCTCTCCTTCAAGACCACGAGTAAATGATAAGACTTGGTTAACTAAATCGGCACCACGTTTAGCATTGGAGAGCAAAATGGGGAGCAAGCGCCGAGAACGCTCATCATGTATATGTGACTCCAGCAGTTGTGCTGTCATCATAATGGGAGCCAGAACATTGTTGAGGTCGTGGGCAATACCACTGGCTAGAGTGCCAATGCTTTCTAATCTTTGGGCCCGAAGAAACTGGGCTTCTAGTTGTTTTTTTTGGCTAATATCAGTGTTCACAACCAGAATAGATTGGGGTCTGTTACCGAAGTCTTTAACTAATGTCCAACGACTTTGGACAATAATATCTTGGCCTAATTTGGTTCTTTGATATAATTCTCCCTGCCAAGAACCATGTTGGATGAGATGTTTTAGTGCTGTTTGTAACAGAAATTCGTTTTTTTCTTGCCAAAGCTCTTGTGTTTTTTTACCAATGGCTTCTTCTTTTTGCCAACCGTATAAACTTTCGGCTGCTTTGTTCCAAAATAAAATGGGATCATCTAAATCATGGACAAAAATAGCATCGGTAGCAATATCGAGTAAAGCAGCTTGTTGGCGGATTTTTTGTTCTGTTTGTTTGCGTTCCATAGCGTAACGGATAGAACGCTCTAACAAGGGTGCAGTTAACTGGCTTTTTTCTAAATAATCTGCTGCACCGGCTTTCATAGCTTCAAGGTCGATTTCCCAGTCTCCTTGACCAGTGAGTAAAATGATTGGGGATGAACAGCCGTTAGCTATGGCTTCGCGCAGTAATTCTAATCCGCTGTGTATGCCTAAGCGATAGTCTACAAGATAAACATCATGATTGTGCTGCGCGATCGCCTCCTTTGCTGCTGCATAACTATCTACCCATGACAACTCGCAGCCAGCCGCTTGAAATTCTCTAAACCAATCCCGAGTTAAAACATAATCATCTTCGTCATCATCAACCAAGAGAACTCTGATTGGAGTTTCTTTCATTTCTGCCTCCCACGGCTTCTAGTGGCAGTTGCACTATTTCAAACCAATATTTTCCTATATTTTTCATGACTTCCACTAAAGAGGCAAATGTCACTGGTTTGACAATAAAAGAATTTGCACCTAAATCATAGGTATGATATATATCTTCTTTTGACTCCGAAGTTGTCAGTACAACAACGGGAATATGCCGCAGAGATGGGTCTTGTTTAATATCTTGAAGCACTTCTAGACCGTTTTTTTTAGGCATGTTTAAATCTAACAAAATTAACCCTGGACGTGGAGCCTGATTTTTGTTAGTAAATTGGCCGCGATTATACAAATAATTCAGTAATTCTTCACCATTACTGACAAAGTATAAATCCATTGGTAATCCACTTTCTGCCAATGCCTCACGAATTAACATGCTGTCATCTTCGTCATCGTCAGCTATTAATATTGTGATGGTTATTTGCCCATCCTTCACTCTGCGTTCTCTCCTAAAAATTCGTGACTCACCATAACAGCGTAGAGCGGGCATGTTCCCTAATCACCAATAACCCTCGGGATGCAATCCCCCGAGAGGGGATAATTTATTTTTTGGTGTTGCCTAAATACATTCATATAAGTTGGCAGAACAGGTACTTAAGTGTATTATTTTTACATTAACTGAATATAATCTGATGTACTTTATTTTTGCTAATTACTGTAATTTTACTTAAATATTAAATTGCCATAGATTTCTGGGATATTGGTTACATTAGAAGATCTCATTTTACAGGATTTTAATAATCCCTCTCCAGGAATAAAAACTAGAATTGGCAATTAATAGGTAATGTAACAATAAATCTTGATCCTTCTCCGAGTACACTTTGGGCTGTAATTTTCCCATGATGACGTTCAGCAATTTTCCGGCAAATGGCTAAACCCATTCCTGTTCCTTGATATTCCTGACGACCATGTAAACGTTGAAAAACATTGAAAATACGATCAACATACTTTTGGGCAAAACCAATGCCATTATCTTCGACAATAATTTGGCAAGTTTCTGCACAAAGGCAAACTTGCTCAGATTGGTCGGAGAAAATTTGGCTATAAATTTTGACAGCGGGTGGTGTTTGCGGATGGTAAAATTTTAAAGCATTGCCAATGAGATTTTGCAGCAATTGGCGCATTTGTAAGGGATCAGCTTTAATTGTGGGTAAATCACCAACCTCAATACTTCCACCAGTTTGCTGGATTCTCACTTCTAAATCTGACAATACATCTTGTGCTATTTGTGCTAAATTTACCCAGACAAAAGGTTGTGCCTGAGTGGTAACTCGTGAAAGTATCAATAAATCTTTAATTAAAGTTTGCATCCTCAAGGCTGCATTTTGCATTCGTGCTAAATAATCGCGTCCTGGTTCACTTAAGTCATTTTCCAGAGTAGTTTTGAGGCGATCGCCAAATGTAATAATTTTACGTAATGGCTCTTGTAAATCGTGGGAAGCAATAAAAGCAAACTGTTGTAATTCTTGATTAGAACGGGCGAGTTCTTGGCGTTGACGAGTTTCTTTGTCCAGGATTAAACTTTGATCCAAGGCAATACCTATTTGATCTGCCAGTTGTCGCAACAGTTCAATTTCCCATTTTGTCCACTGACGGGGATGTGTACACTGATGGGCAATGAGTAAACCCCAAAGCTGATGTTCCCGAAAAACAGGGACGATCAAATTGGCTTTGACATTAAATTGTTGTAACCATTTGACATAGCTATGTTGAAGTTGAGCTTGCTCGATGTCAGTGATGGCACTAATTCGTCCTTGACGGTATTGCTCAATGTAACTTTGTGCTAAAGAAGCGTCAGTAATCTGCTGACCCAGAACCACAGGTAATCCAGGAACTACCGATTCTTGCAGCACAATATAAGAACCATCGGCGCGTAACCGCAAGATTAATACCCGGTCTGCATGAAGGAGTTTTTGTACCTCTGTCACACTGGTTTGCAAAATTGTATCGATTTGTAAAGATTGGCGAATTTTCAGGGTAATATCAGCGAACAATTGCGATCGCAAGTTTTGGCGTTGTAGTTCTGCTTGTACTTTTTTGAGTTCGCATAGTGCGGCTCGGCGTTCGTTAATATCCATCATGCCGCCAATCATCCGGATGACTTGACCATTTTTATCCCTCACCGCCTGACCGCGATCTAAAATCCACTTGTAAGAGCCATTTTTACAACGGACTAAATGCTCACTAGTATAAAATGGGGTTTCCTGAGCATTATGTTGAGCAATAGCGTGTCTAACTGCATAAAGATGATCTGGATGTATCCTGGTCATCCATTCATCTAAATTATGAGCAATTTCGTGGTCTTCATAACCCAGTATTTCCTTCCAGCGCCGGGAAAAAAATACTTCATTAGTTTTCAGATTCCAATCCCAAATGCCATCATTGTTACCCTGTATAGCTAATTGCCAACGTTCTTCACTGGCTTTGAGGGCATCTTCGACTCGTTGACGCTCAATGGCTATAGCTAAGACATCAGCAACAGCTTGGAGAAAATAAATATCATCTTTGGTAAAGGTACGCTCTTGAGTTGTATGTGCGCCCAAGACACCAAAAGGGCATTCTCTGCCATGTATGACGACACTGATACCACCCACCACTTGATGGTCATGCAACAGTGCTGGTCCGCTAAATCGTGTTTCTTGGTGTAGATTACTAACAGTGACTGGTTCTTGGGCAAGCAAAGTATAGCCAGCTTGGGAATTGATATCGGTGCTGACACTAGCTTGTCCCACTAACCCAGGCTGCCAACCGATTCCCGCTCGCAGTAGTAAGGCGTCACTATCTGCTAACAGTTCCAAAACTTTACAATATTCCACCTTGAGGCATTGAGCAACAAGCGTCACGCATAAGTTCATCAGTGTAGTTAAATCTAGACCAGCTAGGGCTTTTTGACTGAGTTCAGCAACCACAGCTTGTTGACTAGCACGAATTTCCAACGCTGACTCTGCTTGCTTTCGTTTCGTGATATCTGTCTCTACACCAGACATCCCCACAGCTGCCCCAGAAGCGTCACGAAAGACCATACCTTTGCTAGCTAGCCAGTGGATACTACCATCAGGCCACACGATGCGAAATTCAATTTCATAGTCTACCCCTTTGGCGATCGCCTGCTGCTCCATGCACTTGACTAAATTCTGATCTTCAGGATGAACACAATTAAGAAAAGTCTCATAACTGCCATCAAAAGTGTCTTTTTCCCATCCATAAAGAGCGTGCAGGGTATCTGACCAAGTAATTTGGTTATTCAAAAGGTTCCAGTTCCAAATACCCATGCGAGCTGCCTCCAAAGCCATTCTCAGCTGCGCCTCTCGCAATTGTGCAGCCTCCGTTTGCTGGCGTAATTCTCGGATGGCACGATTAGCTGCCAAAAGTCGGTGTAAACGTTGAGACAATACTGTCCATTGAATTGGCTTGGTAACAAAATCGGTGGCACCTACAGCAAAAGCTTGCTCTACAGATGCTTGATCATCAAGAGCCGTAACCATTAATATAATTGTATCTTCTGCATCAGGAAGAGTTTGCAATTGAGCGCAGCAGGCAAAACCATCCATTTCTGGCATGACCGCATCGAGCAATATGATATCTGGGCGGATGCGAGTATAGCTAGCAAGAGCCTCTAAACCATTACTTGCTTCTGCTATCTGATATCCAGCTTGTTTGATCAAATGGCACAGATGTGTGCGTGTAAAAGAATCATCATCTACAACCAAAATCAGGACAGAATCTTTCTTGGTCATTAGTGCAAAATAGTTTTGACTATTGATGAAGAATTGTATTTAAGACTGATAATAATGCTTGTACTGTGTGGTACTGGGATATATAAGCTAACGGTATGTGTTTGCTTGTTGTCAAGCCACTGGCACTAATCATGCGTAGTTGTGGATTCATAATTTGGTAATGTAATAATGGTTGTTTTACCATCTACATTGGGCATTACCATAATCGATAATTACTACACTAATTTTATCTTGATGCTGGAAGTAATGTGCTAGGGTTTCAACGCCATCATAAGCACAAAGTGGATTAATACGAACTTGATGATGACAAATACATTTATTTCTGCAATTAAATCAAAAGCTGAAGATAGCTTTGTTATTACCTTTGCGCCATTGTCTCTTGAGGATGTTTACGCTAGAGCTAACGACCCAGCAAACGGTGCTGTGGTGGTGATGAGTGGGATGGTTCGCAATCATACTGATGGAGAACCTGTGGTTGCTTTAGAATATCAAGCCTATGAACCAATGGCATTGCAAGTTTTTTATCAAATAGCAGCTGATATTCGTTCCTTGTGGCCTGATGTCAATCGGGTGGTGATTCATCATCGCATTGGGCGGTTGTCTGTGGGAGAAATCAGCGTATTAGTAGCGGTTGGTTGCCCCCATCGTAGTGAAGCATTTGCCGCTTGTCGCTATACTATTGATACTCTCAAGCATAATGCCCCAATTTGGAAAAAGGAACATTGGGCTGATGGTTCTAGTAGTTGGGTAAGTATTGGTGCTTGTGAACAGTCAGAAGCAGGTTGCTAATATTTGTATTTTTTTTTACTTATTAATCTTCTATTACTCGAATTTCTTTTAAGCTCGACTTTATTCAATTTAGGCACTTTGCTTACAACAGCGGTGAGAGCTAAGAATAATTCTTATAGTTACGTTTTTCACCGTTACCAACTATACCCAATACATCCAAACGGGAAGTTTTGAGGCTATCCAAAGCTTGTTTCAGTATGGAGGAATCTGTTTTGTCCATTTTTACTACCATCAAAATGCCATCTGTGTGAGGTGCTAACAAGTTAGCATCAGCAAGTTCCAAGACTGGGGGAACATCATAAATTACTAAATCAAAATTGCTGTGAAAATCTACCATCAATCTCTTCATTTTTTCCGATGAAAGCAACTTTGTCGGATCGGGTGGTATCGGTCCAGCAGTGATCACGGATAAGTTGTTCATTGAGGGCAGTTCTTTAATCACTTCTTCCAGGGGTAAGTTCGTAGAAATTAAATTACTCAATCCCCATAGGTTATTGACATTTGATAGAGTATGAATGACAGGTTGGCGAAGATCAGCATCTACCAGCAGGACTCGTTGTCCCATAACAGCAGCTACTTGAGCTAGATAAAAAGCAATGGTAGATTTACCATCACCAGGTAGTGCTGAACTAATGACAATAGAACTAATCTGGCGATCGGAACTAAGCAATTGAATATTTGTATAAAGTACCCGTACAGCTTCTAGGAATTTTTCTGAAAAGTAACCGCTGTGTTCTTCTTTGGTAAAGAAGAAAGGTAAACCAGGAATACTGCTAGCTACAGAAATAGGTACTTTCACCCAAGCATTTTTTTGGCTCGTAGTGTGATCACGGTTGTTTTCCAATTGCTTTTCAAATGGAATACTACCTAAGACTGGCAGTCTGACCTTTTCTTTGAGAGCATTAACTGTATGGTAAGTACTGTCTAATTTTTCCATCAAAAAAGCAACACCAAGGCCTATGACCACACTGGCAACCAATCCTGTCAACAAACTACGTCCCATATTTGCAGAGTTCACAGGGATCACGGGTTTCTCAGGTGATTGTATCAATTGCCAGCCCAGTTCTGTCTGGGATCTCTGAATTTGGAGATTTTCGCGGGTAGATAAAAACCGATTTAAGCTGTCAGTTGCTACTTGTAACTGGCGTTGTATTTCAGTATATTGCCTAGACAAAACTGGTAGTTGCTGGCGTCGTTGTTCCAAACTTTGTTCTAATTTGGCAATTTCTCGACTTTGCACTTCTAGATTTTGCAGCTGAGTCAATAATTCTGCCGACCTTGTATTTAAGGCGCGCTGTGATTCTTCCTGTAGTACAGACAACAAGCGACTTCGTGTTTCTCTCAATTTTTGGAGACTTGGGTTTGCATCTTGTAAACGAACTGACTCTGTAGCTATCTGGATATCAAGTTGCTGGATTTGGGTGAGTAATTGCTGATACAACGGAGAACTATTTAACACTGTCTCTCGGCCACTTGCCTCTTGTAGAAAATCAAGACTGGCACGGGTTTGTGATAATTGAATATCAATAGCTGCTCTTTGTTCAAACAATTCTGTGGTTTGAGTCGCAAGTGATGCAGCCTCACTTTCTGGATTGCTTAAGTCATATCTTTGCCGAAAAAGTTGCAGTTCTCGTTGCAGATTATTAACACGAGTTTGCATGTCTGGCAGTTCTTTGTTAATAAACTGAGTACCCTGACGCAATTTGGTTTGTCGTTTCTCTTGGCTATAGTCTAAAAACTCTTGAGCAATTTTACTTAGTACTACTTGAGTTTTATTCGCATCTTGAGTTCGATAGGTGACTCTGATAATTTTACTTTCACCCAATTGAGCAATACTTAGAGAATTGATCAGCGAAGCGTATGTGAGTTCTGGATAGTCTATTTGTAGCTGTTGAACAATCCTTCCCAGCATCTCAGGGCTTTGAAGAACTTGAATTTGACTGTCATAATCTAAAGCAGAATTATTCCTATTAGGATTTTCCACAATGTTTACGACTTCATCATCCAAAGGTTCTACCAACATCTCAAAAGAACTTTCATATTCGGGTTGCTGCGGATTCAGTATTAAGTTGCCAATTACAGCAGCCATCACAGCAACACTTACTCCTGCTATGACTAGCGCTCGTCGCCTGACAACATCCAATAATCCTGAAAAATTTCCGTCCTCTCCTTCTCCATCAGCCATTGGCAAAGGCTGGGACTGAGGAAATACATGTATAAATTGACTATCATCATTAGAAGTTGAGAATTGAGAAGAATGATTCTTCATCTATTAATACTTGGTAGTGTTTCACGCAGGATTCAGTAATAAGAACTTTTAATCAGAGGTGAAGGAATATTAAAGTTAAAAATCAAGGCATTAACATGATATTGACACCAATTTTTTAATAAAAAGGAATAAGTTAAGTGACTAGAATTACTTATATTTTTCTGTTTACGCAAATTCAGTTGAGTCTAATTATAATACTTACGTGGTTGACCTAATTGAATGGGCATTGCATAAAGTATTAAATTAACTTATTTGACTATTATTACATAAGTCAATGTATCTAGGAGTAACTTATTTATATAGTTTATACCACGGTTGAAGAAGATTATCAGAAAATTAAGATTGTATTACATTGTTATGTTGATTTGATGAAGGATTTTAGAGCTTAAATGAAAAAAATCACAACCCAATATAAATTTATTGTAAAGTAATCTTAAAGTAATTTTGGTAACATAGAAACATGATAATCTAAGTTCGCTGAAGAAAAAGCAGTACGTGCTTTTATACACAATAATGTAAAATAAAGCACATTGACACATACGTTGTTATAAATAATTAGGAAATTCTGCCTATATCCAATAAATAGACAATGTTTAATGATTGTATATTTGGTAGCTCATACTTGTACATTTAGAATTAATTCTATTGTTTGCTCCTAGCACACTACGCAGATAAAAAAACCGTAGTTAGTAATCTATCTAAATTTTATCTTCACTTTTTTGTGTTTCCTCTGATTAAGATTAGTTTTAAGTTAGATAGAGAATTTTTAGATGGATGTAACACATTTATTCTTATAGATAATTTAATTTTTGTTTTATCTATAGAGTGTGCTGCAAATTATGTAATTCTCTGTACACTTGTTTAAGTTGATCTAATTAGTAGCTATAACAAAAGCTAATAGAATTATTAGTGTTCCATTGCAAATTGTACAAATTAATGGCTTGGGCAATACAGTAATAATATTTGCAATTAAAATTTTTGAATTTTCCAAGATTAGGATGAAAGCCGATGAGACTTGATGAATGGATTAATCACAAATTATTGCAATCCATTTCTACTCGGACAAAAACCAAAAATGAGCATTATAGAGAACCGTACAAAGCGATCAAATTGTCTGTAGTTACTCAATTTTTTCCTCCAGACTACGCAGCTACAGGCCAGTTAATAGAAGAACTCGTAAGACAGTTAGAGCAGCAAGGGGTTGATGTAGAGGTTTTTACAAGTCAACCTGGATATGCCTTTAGGTCTGATAGTGCGGCAACATTTGAATACTCTGGTGGAATCAAAATTCAGCGATCGCGCACTGCTCAACTTTGGCCGGGTAGGATTCGTGGTAAAGCTGTAAATGGTGTTTTATATACTGTGCGGGCTGCATTGCATTTACTCAGAGCTTGGCGGCGCAATAATTTAATGCTAGTGACTACGGCTCCCCCATTTTTACCCTTAATAGGGTATTTGGCTTATGTCTTGTTCCGATTGCCCTATGTATGCATACTTTATGACCTTTACCCAGATATTGCGATCGCCTTGGGAGTAGTTTCTCCAAGTAGTTGGTTAGCGCGAATGTGGCGCGCCATCAACAGACAGGTTTGGCTAAATGCCAAGGGAATCATAGTGCTAAGTCCAGCCATGAAGGAGCAGGTAGTGGCGAATTGTCCACAAGTGGCTGATAAAATTTCTGTAATCCACAGTTGGGCTAACCCTGATTTAATTAAACCTCTTGCAAAACTAGAAAACTGGTTTGCGTGGAAGCATAACTTAGTAAATAAGTTTACTGTTCTTTACTCTGGTAATATGGGCCGCTGCCATGACATCGACACCATGTTCGCCGCTGCTAAGGAACTGCAAAACGAACCAATTCAGTTTGTATTTATTGGTGGTGGGGCAAAGCGTGATGAATTAGTAGAAGAAGTTGAGCAATTAGGGTTAAAAAACTTTACATTTTTACCATACCAAGATAAGAAAGATCTGCCCTATTCACTGACTGCTTGTGATCTTTCACTAGTTAGTGTAGACGCTTGTACAGAAAATTTAGTTGCTCCTAGTAAGCTTTACTCGGCTTTAGCAGCGGGAAGACCTTTGGCAGTGATATGTTCACCTAAATCATATTTACGGGAATTAATTTCCGAATCTCAATGCGGCAGTACATTTGATAATGGAGATAGTCATGGACTTGCTCAATTTATTCGTTTACTTAGTCGTGATCAACAACTAGGAGAAAAAATGGGACTTGCAGGGAGAGAGTATTTGCGATCGCACTTTACACCTAAGGTAATATCGCAAAAATACTTTGAAGTTTTACAACAAGCTATTGCCCCTGGTAGGGTAATAAATATGCCTCAAAAGGTTAAAAAGTAAACATTATGAAGGTATAGAAACTTTGATGAATTTCATGTAAAGCATGAGTCAATGTGTGAAAAAACACTACACATCATGGTATAAGTTTATCATTGCAAGATGAATTGTAGAGATTACAATTCTTGATATCCAAAAATCAATTTTTGCTCTGAATTAAGAGTTCCAAATAGATGAAATCCGAAATCAGCTAAAAAATAAAAACTTGCATTAGTTTCCATTAAAAAATGTGTGTTCTCTCAGGAGTTGGGCTTTGACGGTCTTGTGATCTCAGTCCCTCCAGCGTAACCTTCCCGATTTGTTGTGTATGTAGATTGACATGGGAGGTCGAATTGCAGAGAAGGTGTGACCGAAATCGAAAACGTTCTAAAAGACGGGCTATTTATTGCCCAATTCATAAATGTTATCTAGATAGTGTTAGTCAGAAATATCCGATGTTTGCTGACCAAGCAGGACAGTTACAACAACGGGGGATGAGTCGGCGTAGTGCATTGATGCTAGTCCAGACTCATACAGCAGTTCTCATAGAAGGTGAATGGTTAGAAGCTTTTTGGTGTGAAGAATGCCAGGAAACAAAATGGTATCATGTGCGGAAGTCAGGCGATCGCGCCTATGAACTAACACCAGCACCACAAGAGCTTTGGCAACAGGTAACAGGCGTAACTGACCCCGGGGGTAATCCTACTGTGGGAGAGTTTACCCGCCGACATTCACGAATGGTTAGCAACCATAGCATCAAAGATTTTAAATTTGTGGTTTAAGCATCAAGAAATATGAACAGTCGAGATATCGTCTCCAAACAGGAGTTAGTCATTGAAGCCGGACGCACTGAGCAGCAATATTGGCAAGATTTATGGCGCTATCGAGAACTGTTCTATTTTCTTGCTTGGCGGGACATTTTAGTACGCTACAAACAAACGGCTATTGGTGTTATTTGGGCGCTAATTCGACCATTTTTGACAATGGTGGTATTTACCGTGGTTTTTGGCAAAATTGCTAACTTACCTTCAGGAGGAGTGCCATATCCAATTCTAGTTTTTTCTGCTATGTTGCCTTGGCAGTTCTTTTCTACTGCCTTGAGTGAGTGCAGCAATAGTCTAATTACTAATGCCAACTTAATTTCTAAAATTTACTTTCCGCGTTTGATTGTACCCATCAGCGCCGTAATAGTCAGTTTTGTAGACTTTATGATTTCTGGAATAATTTTGTTGGCGCTGATGGCTTGGTATAACTATGTTCCTAACTGGTACATTTTGACCTTGCCCTTATTCATTGGCATTGCTTTTGCTGCTTCCATAGGAGCAGGTCTATGGCTAGCCGCATTAAATGTTGAATACAGAGACTTTCGCTATATTGTGCCGTTTATTGTCCAGTTTGGCTTATATGTATCACCTGTTGGTTTTAGTAGCAATGTTGTACCAGAACAGTGGCGCTTGCTTTACTATTTAAATCCGATGGTAGGGGTAATTGATGGCTTTCGTTGGGCAATTTTAGGTGGAGATGCAAAAATCTACTGGACTGGATTCATTCTATCCATAGCGTTAGTTTTATTTTTATTACTCAGTGGCATTTGGTACTTCCGCAAAACGGAACGAACATTTGCTGATGTAATCTAGTGGTCTATCGCATTAATTCTGCTGGGTCAATTTCTTCTCTTTTTTCTTCTTCGTATACTTTGTGTAATTTTTTGTCGAAATCATATCCCTTACTTAGGGTTTTTAACTCCTAGATAAAATTTAAAAAAAATATTATAAATTTGTTTCATGATGACAAATCTTTTTACAAATCAAGTGCCTAACTTCGAGTGGAGTGATGGCACACCCTATGAATTAGGAATGAAATTCCAAAGTGCAAAAGCTGGACAAATTACGGCAATTCGCTATTGGAGATCCATTAATGAACCTGGAACCCATATTGGCAGAATCTGGACAGCTACAGGTACTCAACTAGCACAAGTCACTTTTACCAACGAAACAACTTCCGGTTGGCAGCAGCAGGCTCTGAGTACCCCGTTGAGCATCCTAGCCAACACAATCTATATAGTTACCGTTACCTGCAATAGCACCAGTTCTCTGATAATCGGAGGATTAGCAAGCCAAATTGTAAATGCCGACCTCCAATCGGTGGCCGACGGTAACAATGGCGTATTTATTAATTCCCTTAATACTTTCCCAACTCAGTCTTATAACAATAGTAACTATTTCCGTGACATAGTATTTGTCGCTGGCAGTAGTATTACTAAGGTAAGCGGCGATAATCAGTCTGGCACAGCAGGTTCTACTTTACCCGGCCCGCTAGTTTTACAAGTCACAGGTCAGAATGGTGATCCTCAAGCAGGAGTCACAGTTAACTTCGCCGTAACTAATGGTGGTGGTTCAGTTTCGCCAACTAGTGCGGTAAGTGATGCAAATGGTCAAGCCAGCACACAGTTAACCTTAGGCGCAACACTTGGTGCAACAAACACTGTGACGGCTACCGCTTCTGGTATTGGTAGTGTCAATTTCAGTGCTACAGAGCAATCTCAGCAACCTACTTCCCAAAAACTATTGGCAAATCAAGTGCCTAGCTTCGAGTGGAGTGATGGCACACCCTATGAACTAGGAATGAAATTCCAAAGTGCAAAAGCTGGACAAATTACGCATATTCGCTACTGGAGATCCACTAATGAACCTGGAACCCATATTGGCAAAATCTGGACAGTAACAGGTACTCAACTGGCACAAGCCACTTTTACCAACGAGACAGGTTCTGGTTGGCAACAGGCGGCTCTGAGTACTCCGTTGAGCATTCTACCCAACACAACCTATGTAGTCAGTGTTAACTGCAATAACACTAGTTCTCTGACAATGGGAGAACTAGCCAGCCCAATTTTGAATGGCGACCTCAGGTCAGTAGCTGACGGTAACAATGGCGTGTTCAGTAGTTCAGTTCATTCTTTCCCAACTCAGTCTTATAACAATAGCAACTATTTCCGTGACATAATATTTGTCGCTGGCAGTAGTATTACTAAGGTGAGCGGCGATAATCAGATTGGTACAGCCGGTTCTACTTTAGCCAACCCGCTAGTTGTACAAGTCACAGGTCAGAATGGTAATCCTCAAGCAGGAGTCACCGTTAACTTCGCCATAACTAGTAGTGGTGATTCAGTTTCGCCAACTAGTGCGGTAAGTGATGCAAATGGTCAAGCCAGCACACAGTTAACTTTAGGCACAACGCCTGGTACAACCAACACTGTGACTGCTACAGCTTCTGGTATTGGCAGCGTCACTTTCAGTTTCATGACTGCTCCAGAGAACCCGAATCCTATTACGCTGGAAAATCTAAAAACTGGTAATCCAGAATGGTCACAAATGAACTGGGTCACTCCCAGCGCACCAGAAATTGTTGGCTATGCGACGGCAACTAGCGTAAATAAAGGTGGAAGTTTACCCATCAGAGTTTCCTTGGCACAGCCGGGACAGTTTACAATCGCAGTTTACCGTTTAGGCTACTATAACGGCGCAGGAGCGCGACTAGTTCTTAATAGTGGCTCTCTCAGTGGGATTACGCAACCTGATGATACACTCAATTCTTCCACCAGATTATTTGCGTGTAACTGGTCAACCTCTTACACACTAGCAGTAGGTGGAGATTGGATAAGCGGTGTGTACATTGCCAGGTTAACAGACCAAAGCACTGGTAAACAATCCTTGGTTTGGTTTGTGGTGCGTGATGATAGCAGCAACTCTGATATTTTATTCCAGAGCAGCTTTACGACATTTTCAGCTTATAACAACTCTGGTGGCTACTCTTTGTATCCTCATAATTCTATCGATGGTCAAAGAGCATTCAAGGCTTCTTATGACAGACCATTTGCAGCAGCATCGATTTCGCCACCTAGCCCTACTAGCCCAGCTTGGCAGAATAACAATAGCTTGCTGACTTGGGAGTATAATATGCTGCGGTGGTTAGAATCGCAGGGATATGACGTATCCTACGCTACTAACATGGATGTTCATACAAATTCGGGATTACTCCAATCGCATAACTTATTTATGTCAGTGGGGCATGATGAATACTGGTCGCAGGAAGCACGCAACCATGTACAGCAGGCTCGTGATGGTGGAGTTAACTTAACATTCTTTTCTGCTAATAGCTGTTATTGGCGAGTGCGCTTTGAAAACTCCAGTACAGGAGAAGCCAATCGGATCATGGCCTGCTACAAAGATGATTGGTCACTAGACTCTGTAGCCCCCACAACTAGATTCCGCGCTGTACCAAACAGCAATCCAGAAAACTCATTATTAGGAGTGTTATACACTGGTGAACGTCTTGTGTACTCCGCAGGATATGACTTTGTAGTGAAAAATAGTACAGATCCTTACTATGCCAACACTGGTCTCCAGGATGGTGATAAACTACCATTATTGGTAGGCTTTGAATGGGATGCAGTTGTTAATAACGGTTTCACACCTAACAACTTAGTTATTTTGTCAGAATCATTGGTAATTCCAGAAAGTGTAGCACCAGATCTTCCTCCTGGAACTAATACACAAATATCTCATGCTGTTCGCTATACTGCTCCTAGTGGTGCTAAGGTTTTTTCAACAGGCTCAATTCAGTGGATGTGGGGTCTAGACAGCTATAATGTTCCTTCACCACGTACAGATATTAAAGCCCAGCAAGTTGCGGTCAATGTCTTAGCGTCTATGGATGCTAGACCTACGACTCCAGGTGCTAATATCGTTGTGCCTTAAATACGATTCTTACTGTTTGCAGATATCACACCTAAAACCGATTTGATGTTGCTGATTGAAGGGATGAATTTTGTTTTGCTTAAACAATAAATCCTTAACTTTAGTCTAAAATCTTAATTCATCCCTCATTTATGCAACGTCATCAATTATTTAGCTGATTTAAGCCTTGCTCTACATAACTACAGGAGTTGCAAATTATGAGTTTCATAATTAGACGGCGGAGATTTGGACATATAGCGATCGCTAGTGCTACAGCTACTTTATTAAGCAATCTTACAGGCAAAGCTCTGGCGCAACAAACTAGGATTGGCAACATTTATGGGGTTAAAGTTAAAAAGAATAACAATCAGTCGGTTGACGTAGAAAATACTACTCCAGGCATAATAGTTACGTCTGCAAATTTAATCAGTAATTTAATAAATTTAGTTTTGGATATTCCTGGTGCTTTAGTAGAAAACTCTGGTAAACGTAGTGAAAGAAAAAATAAAGCTTTATCTCTATCCCCTCGTGAACGAATAACCGCTTGTACTGCTTTACCGGATGGTACATTAATTATTTCTTCTGTATCAAGTTCAAGAAGAGGCGATGTGACTCGTTTCATGTTTGTTGATAGCAAGTCAAATGCTAAATCTAAGCTAAAAAAGGCTCTTAAAATTACAAATTTCAAAAAGAATAATGACGTATTAGAAAGTGTGGTAGCTACTAAAGACGGTACACTTATCGGAGCCATTAGTTCAGCGGGTGTACCACCATTTGAATTAGGAACCATCGACTATCAAAAAGGTGAAGTAATTTCTGATATAAATCCCTTTCAAAGTATTAATAATTCACCTTTACCGGAAATTCCACCGGATCAAAGAATAGCGAATCTTACCGCATCTTCTGATGGTACAATTTATGCTACCAGGATTGGTGCAGAAAGCTCTGTAAAATTGGCTAAAATCGACTTGTTTAATAAGTCACGCATTACTGGTAAAGGAAGGATTATTAATTTAGTGGAATTAAGCTTTAACGATAAACCTTTAGGGAATGATGTGCTTGATTTAGCTTTCTCAGCAGCAGATCAATTGTATGCGCTGGCTAATATTGATTATCAAGAAACTAATTCTTTATACACTGTAGATATGAAAACTGGCAAGATGAAGTTTGTCAAGAGATTTGATGCTGATAAATTTGTATTTATTCCGTAATAGAAAGAAATAGATTTTAGTGAGGAGAATAGAAGACTGATGCCCGAAATTGTGATTCAAGTTGAAAACTTGAGTAAAAAGTACCTCATAAAACATAATCAAGAACATCAAAGCAGATATAAGTCTTTGCGAGACACTCTCAGTGATGGAGTCAAGTCATTAGGGAAAAAGTTGCTTAAGCCTTCTGCCAAAGAAATATATAATCCAAAACACGAAGATTTTTGGGCATTGAAGGATATTTCGTTTGAGATTAAGCAGGGCGATCGCGTTGGGATTATTGGTCGCAATGGCGCAGGAAAATCAACTCTGCTGAAAATACTCAGCCGGATCACCGAACCATCCACTGGTAGTATTTCTATTAAAGGAAGAGTAGCCAGCTTATTAGAAGTAGGCACAGGCTTTCACCCAGAATTAACAGGAAGAGAGAATATTTATCTCAATGGTGCCATTTTGGGGATGAGCAAAACTGAGATAAAAAATAAGTTTGATGAAATTGTTGCCTTTGCAGAAGTTGAAAGGTTTTTAGATACACCAGTAAAACGCTATTCATCAGGGATGTATGTGCGCTTGGCATTTGCAGTGGCCGCACATCTAGAACCAGAAATTTTGATTGTAGATGAAGTTTTGGCAGTTGGGGATGCTCAATTTCAAAAGAAATGTTTAGGAAAAATGAGTGAGGTCTCTGATAAAAGTGACAAGACCGTATTTTTTGTGAGCCATAACATGACGGCAGTACAAAGTCTGTGTGATCGCGTCATTTGGCTTAACAGTGGCAGTCTAATTAAAGATGGACATCCTAAAACAGTTATATCTAATTATTTAAATGATTATTCTTCTAGTTCAAATGAAGAAATTTGGGATGATATCTCTAAAGCACCAGGTAATGATCAAGTAAGATTACATCGGGTGGCTGTAATTCCAGAGGATGGCATCTCAGATGTAATTAAAGTTGATACTCCAATAAGAGTAGAGTTTGAATACTGGAACTTTTCTCCAGATGCCCAATTAAATTTTAGTTTTACCTTATATGATATTCAAGATATTTGTATTTTTAACAGTATCTCACCTATGAGAAAAACACCCTTGGGATTGATTCGCGGGGTATGTTATATCCCAGGCCACTTGTTGAATGATGGAACCTATAAAATAAAGTTATTAATTGTTAAAGAAACTTCTGTTGTTCTTTTTGGTCAAGATAATGTTTTAACATTTGATGTTAACGATCTTCCTAGAGAAGGTGCTTGGCATGGGAAGTGGGTTGGGGCTGTTAGACCCAATTTAAAATGGGAACTAGAGTTTAAATCTGAAGTAAATAGTTCAGTTTTTTAATTGCAAGTAATTAATTCATTTTTTGCTATTTAAATAAATGGTTTTACCACTTAAACATAAAACATGACTGGTTACTTACACGCAGAATACGCAAAATCATTAGAAGAGTTTGGTTACCCATACCTTTTATCTAAAAGCCAAGGATGGATTTTAGACAGAGAAATAGCTGGTTCCGCTTATAGAGATGCGATTAATTGTTATCCGCTATTTAGCTGTAAGAATTGGTCAGAAATTGGTGAAGACTTAGAAAGTTTAAAAGAAAACGAACTAGTCACTTTATCAGTTGTGACTGATCCTTTCGGAAATTATGATATCAAACATCTCCATAAATACTTTAACTATAAAGTAATTCCTTTTAAGGAGCATTTTGTTGTTGATACTAGTCGTCCTTTAGATAGTTTTGTCGCTAACCATCATCGCCGCTATGCTCATAAAGCTCTACAAAATATTCAAGTAGAGAAATGTCAAGAACCAATGAAATTTATTCATGATTGGATAAAGCTTTATGATGTTTTAGTTCAAAGACATAATATTCAGGGAATATCGGCTTTTTCAGAGCAATCTTTTATTAGACAGCTACAAGTTCCTGGAATTCTTATGTTTAGAGCGGTGCATCAAGAAATAACTGTGGGTATAACTTTATGGTATATCCACTCCGATGTCGGTTACTACCATCTAGGAGCCTACAGTGACGTAGGATATCAACTCCGTGCCTCATTTGCTTTATTTTGGTCAGCAATTGAATACTTTTCAAGCTATCAACTTCCTTGGCTTAGTTTGGGTGCTGGTGCTGGTATTCAAAGTGATGAAACAGATGGCTTAACCCGCTTCAAACAAGGTTGGGCTACTGGAACGAAAACAGCTTACTTTTGTGGTCATATCTTTGATGAACAAAAATATAAAGAATTAGTAGATATAAAAGATATACCTGGCACTGATTATTTTCCTGCTTATAGAAAAGGTGAGTTTGGATAGTTATTTTAATGCCAAATTAAAAATATTATAAATTCATGGAAACGCAATTAATATTCTTAAGATCCCTTGAGACTAAAGATGCAGAAAAAATTCATAAATGGCACAATAGTCCTGAACTATATACTTCTTTACTAAATCCATTCCGATGGGTGAGTTTAGCTGTTGTTGAAGATTGGTTATGCAATAAACAGTCATATTTATCCAACGAAATTAACTTAGCTATTTGCTTAACAAGTGATTTGCAACACATTGGCAATATATACTTGCGGAATATTGATTGGACATCACGTAATGGTGAACTGAATATATTTATAGGTGAACCTGAAGAACGTTCTAAAGGATATGGAAAGGCAGCAATAAATTTACTGTTAAATTATGCTTTCCAAAATTTAGGGCTACTCCGCGTGTATTTATATGTTATGGCTAGTAACATTCCAGCGATAAAAACCTACGAAAAATGTGGATTTATTACAGAAGGTAAATTATCTCGGCATATCTTTAAGGATGGGAAGTTTCAGGATGTATTAGTTATGGGTAATTGCGTTGATAACATTTAAAAATAAAAATATCTAAGTAAGATTATCTGAAAAATAAACTATCAAAAAGTAACACTATAAGACTACACAAAATGATTAACAAAACTCAACTAAAAGACTTAGCAATATTCAATGGGACTCCTGCTTTTAACGAAAAGCTACACGTAGGAAGACCTAATATTGGCAACCGCGATCGCCTGTTTGAGCGAATTAATGACCTGCTAGATAGAAGATGGTTGACCAATAACGGCCCCTACGTTCAAGAGCTTGAACAGCGCATGGCTGATATGCTTGGGGTCAAGCACTGCATTCCTATGTGTAACGGGACTGTTGCCCTAGAAATTGCCATTAGAGCAGCAGGACTAACTGGCGAGGTCATCCTGCCTTCGTTTACCTTTATCGCTACTGCTCACGCATTACAGTGGCAAGAGATCACCCCTGTCTTCTGTGATATAGAACCTCACACATGCACCATTAATCCTTGGCGGGTAGAAGCTATGATTACGCCCCGCACGACCGGAATCATCGGCGTTCATCTGTGGGGACAAACTTGTAATGTGGAAGCTCTTACAGAAATTGCCCAGAAGCATAACCTCAAGCTGATGTTTGACGCTGCCCATGCTTTTGGCTGTTCTCATCAAGGAGAAATGATCGGTAACTTTGGCGATGCTGAGGTATTCAGCTTTCATGGGACTAAATTTTTCAATACCTTTGAGGGGGGATCTGTCGCCACCAATAATGATGAACTCGCTGCCAAAATTCGTCTGATGAAAAACTTTGGCTTTGCTGGGTTCGAGAATGTTAACTACATCGGCACCAATGGCAAAATGAGCGAAGTTTCTGCTGCAATGGGGCTGACTGGTTTAGAAAGTTTAGACGAATTTGTGGCAGTCAACTATCGCAACCATAAGCAATATCAGCGCGAACTGAGAGATATCCCAGGTGTTAAATTATTAACGTACAATGAAGCTGAAAAGTGCAACTATCAGTACATTGTGCTGGAAATTGACCAGGAAATTACCGAATTCAGTCGAGATCAACTGGTAAAAATTCTCTGGGCTGAAAATATCTTAGCTCGACGCTACTTTTATCCTGGATGCCATCGCATGGAACCCTATCGCTCTTACTTTCCTCATGCAGGACTGCTGCTTCCGGAAACTGAACGTTTAGGCAAACGGGTGTTAGTTCTCCCCACAGGTACAGCTGTTGGTATAGAGGAAATCAGTCAAATCTGCCAAATTATTCGGTTTTTAGTGCAGCATAGTCATGAAGTGAAGCAAAAACTCCTGTACCCGTCTGACGAGTCGGTACTGGCACATTAATGATTAGGAAAATAGGTTTTGAGCCATTTGAGTCAACATTATTAGAAGGTATTACTATGAAAGTAAGCGTGGCAATGATTACATACAATCACGAGCAATTTATTGCCCAGTCACTAGAAAGTGTCCTGATGCAGCAAGTTAATTTTGACTATGAAATTGTCATTGGTGAAGATTGCTCCACAGATAATACGCGAGATATTCTCATTCGCTATCAAAAAGAATATCCAGAAAAAATTCGCTTACTACTTCCCGATAAAAATCTGGGGATGCATGATAATGTGATTCAAGTTTTAAATGCTTGTCGAGGTGATTACATCGCGCTCCTTGAAGGAGATGATTATTGGACTTCTCCATATAAACTACAAAAACAAGTAGATTTTTTGGATACACACACTGATTATACAATCTGTTTTCATAATGCCTTCTATCTTTATCAGGATGGCAGTAAAACTGAATATCATAAAGTACTGCCTCAAAAGGTTTTAAATTTAGAAGATTTACTTTCACTTGGTAATCTGATGCCAACTGCTTCAATAATGTTTCGGCAGGACTGTATACATGAATTTCCTGAATGGATTTATGATATAGACTTTCTAGATAGAATAATACAAATTTTTGCCGCTCAACATGGAAAGATTGGATATATAGATGAGAATATGAGTATGTATAGAGTTCATTCCCAAGGAAATTGGTCTCGAAAGAGCCAAGTTCAAGGTCTTTTAGAAATTGTCAATTGGTTTTATTCCCTAGACAAATATCTAGACTTTAAATATCAGGACAGAATAAAATTATTACTAGCTGAGTTGTATAGAAAATTAGCCATAATTCATTTTGAAGAAATTAGGGATAGGAAAAATGCTATAAAATACACGAATAATTATTTATTTTCGTCCATATTAAGTAAGACTTCATTAAAAACTGTGGCTTTGTTTGCTATTCAAATTTATACTCCAACTTTATTCAAACTTATTAAGAAATTAAATCGACTTAGAATAACTCTTTGGTGTAAATTTGACGTAGCTTTTATTGAACCATTGATTGTTAAACTAAGTATTAAACATATTTATGGATTAAAAAAAATAAATTATGAACTAGATGAGTTAATAGTTACTTGTCTTGTCAGAAATGGAGAGCTTTATATGAAATCATTTATTGAGCATCATTGTTCATTAGGGATTAAACATATAGTATTTTTAGATAACGGTTCAACAGATGAAACCATCAAAATTGCGAAACGTTACGATAATGTAACTATCCTTCATTCTAGTTGTCCCTATCGCAAATATGAAAAAGCAATGAAAAAATATTTAGTTAAGCGGTTTTCAAAAAATAGGTGGAATTTGTTTGTCGATATTGATGAGCTTTTTGATTATCCATTTTCTGATACATTAAGTGTAAGTTCATTATTAAACTATTTAAATAAAAACTCATATACTTCAGTTGTTGTACAAATGCTGGATATGTTTTCAAGCAAAAGTTTGGCTAGACTCAAAAGCACAAAAAATGACGATATAAAAAGAATTTACAATTATTATGATATTAGCAATGTTATTAGGGACGAATATCCATCTGAAGATGTGCCACCGTTAGAAGAGATAAAAATGCATTTTGGTGGTATCCGAAAAACTTTTTTTGGCTCGGACAATGGCTTGACTAAAGCCGCTTTGGTGTTTGTAAATCCCAAAATAGAACTATTTGTTGGTCATCATCATACGAAAAATGCTAAGATAGCAGACTTTACCTGTATTCTTTTACACTATCCTTTTACCAGTTATTTTTATCATAAAGTTATGGAAGCTGTAGAAAGTGATAGATATGCAAGTTCTGCAAGTCATGAATATAAAATGTACTGGAACAAAATAATACAAAATCCAGAACTTAGCCTTAAAAGGGACACAGCTTGCAGACTGGAAACCTTAAATGATTTGGTGGAAAAAGGTTTCTTAGTTACATCTCAAAATTATATTCAATTGGCTCAAGCAAATAAAAAAACAGAGTAGTTTAAGAGAAGATGGCTGTCAAGCAATTACCTTAGGTAAAAAAACGGAAGAATAAAGGTTGAATCAGGCTAAAATATCAGTAACAATACGGGAACAAACTAATTCCTTCACTAACCACTCGAAATATTTTTGCCCGACAGCCCCGACAGTTCTGTATCTAAAACTATTCGGCGTGATGAAATGAAAATTGTTGAACAGCGTGCGAAACTAAAATTATTAAGTCATGATCATTGATTATTTTAAAAATTATCATTATTAAGTTGATATACAAAATGCAGACATTTTTAATAACTGGTGGTCTTGGCTTTATTGGTTGTAACTTTATATTAAAATGTAGGCGAGAAAATTGGGCTAATATTATCAATATTGATAAATTAACTTATGCTAGCAATCTTAAAAATTTATCCGAATTAGATAATGATACTGGATACAATTTCGTATATGGAGATATTGCTAATCTTGAATTACTTCTTCATCTTTTAAAAGAATATCAGGTAGATGCAGTAATTAACTTTGCTGCTGAGAGCCATGTAGACCGCTCAATTTTCAGCCCTCAAGATTTTATTGAAACTAACGTATTAGGTACATTTCAACTTTTAGAAGCTAGTAGAGACTACTGGAAAAAATTATCCCCACAAAAGCAAGAGCAATTTCGTTTCTTGCATATTTCAACTGATGAAGTTTACGGCTCATTAGCTACAACAGATCCAGCTTTTCGAGAAGATACACCTTATGCACCCAATAGCCCTTATGCTGCATCAAAAGCTGCATCAGACCATTTTGTCAGAGCCTACTATCACACCTATGGTTTACCCACTTTAACCACTAATTGCTCCAACAACTACGGCCCACGCCAGTTTCCTGAAAAATTAATTCCACTAATAACTCTTAATGCTTTGGATGGTCAGCCTTTACCAGTTTATGGTGATGGAAAGAATGTACGGGATTGGCTATATGTTGAGGATCATTGTGAAGCTATCTATTTAGTTTTACAAAACAGTCAGGTAGGAGAAACATATAACATTGGTGGTAATAACGAGCAAACAAATCTAACAGTTGTTGAGCAAATTTGTTCTATTCTTGATGAGTTAATACCTAAACCAAACTTCCGTTATTCATCTCTAATTACCTTTGTCGAGGATCGTCCTGGTCATGACCAACGGTATGCAATTGACTGCGGCAAAATTAAAAGAGATTTAGGTTGGCAGCCAAAAGAAAATTTTGAAAGTGGTTTGTTAAAAACTATTCAATGGTATCTGAGCAATAAAAGCTGGGTTGAGAAAATTCAATCTAAAGATTACCAAACTTGGATTCAGCAAAACTATAAAGGCAGAAAAAAAGCAAATTTACGTTAATAAAATAGCAACCTATTTGGCGTCTTAATTATGAAAGGTATTATACTGGCTGGTGGTTCTGGTACGAGACTTTATCCTCTTACAACAGTAGTAAACAAACATTTAATGCCCGTTTATGATAAGCCAATGATTTACTATCCCTTGTCTACTCTGATGTTGGCAGGGATTAGGGAAATTTTGATTATCTCTACACCAGCTTACTTGCCTTTATTTCAGCAACTTTTACAAGATGGTAGTCAATGGGGTCTTAAATTTAGTTATGCTGAACAACCACGGCCTGAAGGTTTAGCACAGGCTTTTGTTATAGGCAAAAGTTTTATTAAAAATGACCCTGTATGTTTGATTTTAGGTGATAATATTTTCTTTGGATATGGTCTATCTAGCATTCTAACTCACGTTGCTCAATTGCAAGAAGGCGCATTAGTTTTTGGTTATAGAGTATCTGAACCTGAACATTACGGTGTGCTTGGATTTGATGCAGCAGGCCAAGTGGTAAGTATAGAGGAAAAACCTCTGATTCCCAAGTCTAATTATGCTGTACCAGGTATTTATTTCTTCGATTCTCAAGTTTCAAAGATAGCAGAAAAAATTAAACCATCTGCCCGAAAGGAACTAGAAATTACTGAATTGACTCAAGTTTATCTCAATCAGCAGCGACTGAAAGTCGAGCTTTTAGGTCGAGGCTATGCTTGGTTTGACACAGGTACTCATGAATCCCTTCACCAAGCTGCTAGCTTTATTCAAACTCTGGAACAACGACAGGGATTGAAAATAGCTTGTATTGAAGAAATAGCTTATCGTTTAGGATACATTGATACAGACCAATTATACCGACTTGCTAAACCCTTGGTTAAAAGTAGTTATGGGCGTTATTTAATGGACATTATCGATGGCGATCAATACATTACTCAGATTAAACAAAATGATCAGGGTATCTCAATAGAAAAGATATACTCTTATAGTTTTTAAAGTCTTAATACCAAATAAATATCTATGTCCCTCGCTTCTAATAAGACACGAGGAATTTTTGCAATTTCAATCGTTAATTTTATGAAAAAGTTGTCAGCCATAGAAAGTTATGTCTTAAAAATAATGGTTCTTCGGTTACTTTTATGGTGATTATGAAAATTAACTGAATTATAAGGGCTATGATTTAAAGACAATAATGCCTACGATTTAGATTTGGCAAGTATTTAAGAGATATTAAGCATTATGTAAAAATACCAAAATTATAATTTATATTATAAAATTGTTAGTTTTCAGGTATTTACGATGAAGTTTCCTGTAGAGCAAATCTTGAATCTCCCCGATATGAAAGTGTTAGATT
>JAKOMP010000022.1 GCA_022241785.1 Cyanocohniella sp. LLY
GAAAACTAACAATTTTATAATATAAATTATAATTTTGGTATTTTTACATAATGCTTAATATCTCTTAAATACTTGCCAAATCTAAATCGTAGGCATTATTGTCTTTAAATCATAGCCCTTATAATTCAGTTAATTTTCATAATCACCATAAAAGTAACCGAAGAACCAGTTTTTCTAGGAAAAATAAATAATTACTAAGTTTTCAGTAATCTCTACGATATTCCAGGGATATATTAACAAAAAAAATCTGAGGTTATAGGATAGGAAATATTATGAAATATTTAGGATATAGCACAGAAATTCACAGAAATTGCATCTTCGCAAAGATGGTATAGCAAGTTATGTAAAAATTTATCTTGACATCTAAAAATCCCTGGCTATAGTTATTATAGTGTTTCTCAAAATATACTAAATTTATCATCTGCATAGTTTCCTTTGAAATTAATTTTGCAGAGGTCATTTTTTATGTTAAATATACCTTTGTTCATTATTTATAAATATATGCTTGATTTAAGGTTAATTGTTAATGAAAATAAACAGAAACAACCACAATTTATCTAGACAAATTATTAAAGAAATATCCCAAAAAATAGGAAATTTTATTCCATCTATTGCTGGGATTTTATTTTTATTAAGTATTTGGCATTTATTAAGTTTAAGTCCTAATACCTTATTACCTTCTCCCATCGAAGTTGTGATTAACACTGGAGATTTAATTAAAAATCCATTTTTTAATCATGGAGGACATAATAAAGGTTTTTTTTGGTTAATTTTAGCTAGTTTAAAAAGAGTTGTTATAGGCTATTTTTTCGCGGTAATTGTGGGTATTCCCATTGGTTTTATTATTAGTCTCAACAGCTTTTGTAGAAAAGCCATTGATCCGATTATCCAATTGCTGCGCCCTGTAGCTCCATTAGCTTGGCTACCTATGGCGCAAGCAGTATTCCTGAAACCAAATCCTTCAGCTATTTTTGTAATTTTTATTACTGCTATTTGGCCAATAATTCTCAATACTGCCTTGGGTGTACAGCTTGTACCAAAAGATTATATTAATGTCTCTAAAATATTAGGTTTATCAATATTTGAAAATTTCTGGCAAATTTTATTACCTGCAACTCTGCCTTATATATTTACAGGGCTAAGAATCGCTATTGGTTTATCTTGGCTAGCTGTTGTAGCAGCCGAAATGCTACTTTCTGATGATGGAATTGGCTTTTTTATTGTTGATGCTTACAACAATGCCAATATCCATGAAATTATCTTGGCGATTGTTTATCTCGGTGGAGTTGGTTTAGTTTTAGATAAAATTATGGCTTATATTTCTACCAAAGTAACTGCTCAAGAATAATTTTTGTTTAAATAATCCGCGGGAAACATACACGTCAAACATAAAGGAAATATTGTGTCTAGTTTTGTAGAAATCAGGGGTATAGACAAAGAATTTACTCTCAAGAATGGAACGTATAATATTGTTCTCCAAGAAATTAATTTGGACATTAAACAGGGAAAATTTGTTTCTCTTATTGGTCATTCTGGTTGTGGCAAATCTACCTTACTAAATATAGTTGCAGGTTTAGAAAAACCAACGAGAGGACGGGTAAAAGTTGATGGTCAATTAGTTAAAAAACCTACCCGCGATCGCATGGTGGTTTTTCAGAATTATTCTCTCTTACCTTGGCTGACTGCTTGGGAGAATGTGGCGTTATTTGTCAACAAAGCCATGCCTCATAAATCGAAATATGAACGCCAGGAAATTATTGCTTCTCATTTAGAAATGGTGGGCTTGCAAGACGCTGCATCGAAGAAACCAAGGCAACTTTCTGGAGGGATGAAACAGCGAGTTGCATTGGCAAGGGCTTTAGCAATTCAGCCCAAATTACTGCTATTAGATGAGCCATTTGGAGCATTAGATGCATTAACTCGTGGTTCTTTACAAGTAGAGTTGATGCGAATTTGTGAAGCACATCATATCACAACAATAATGGTGACTCATGATGTAGATGAAGCGTTGTTACTTTCTGATCAGATTGTCATGTTGAAAAATGGCCCGGCTGCAACCATTGGTCAAATTTTAGATGTACCTTTTAAACACCCGCGTTCTCTAGAAATCAAGGATTGTTCGGAATATCATCTGCTACGCCATGAACTGATGCATATCTTGCAGAACCAAGAACAAGCTAAACGTGTGAAAATCTGACATGGCAAAATTTCACAGACGCAAATTCATTGCCACTGCTAGTGCAGCTGCTTTAACTCATAGCTGCACAAGTCGTTTGACTTATCATGTTATGACTAGTCAGTTGCATCACAGTATTTATGCGAGTCACGTCGATACACCTGAAGTCACCACCGCAACCTTAGGCTTTATTCCCGTAACGAGTTGTTGTCCTGTGATTATTGCCAAAGTGAAGGGATTTTTTGCTAAATATGGGATGCCTGATGTTCGCGTTGTCAAGCAGCCTTCCTGGGCGGTTATGCGTGACAAATTGATGTTAGGCGCTGCTAATGATGGTTTAGATGGTGGTCATTTGCTGTTTCCCATGACTTATCTCATGGCTACAGGAGAAATTAGCTATGGGCGAAAAATCCCCATGTACATCTTGGCAAGACTGAATGTAAATGGACAGGGGATATCTGTTGCTAATACCTATAAAGATTTAAATTTAAGTCTCGATAGTTCGCCTTTAAAATCGATTTATGCTCAAAAAACACTAGCCGGAGAAACTGTACGTTGTGCAGTTCCCTATCGTCGGGTGACAGGCGATTTTTTTATGCGCTGGTGGTTAGCTTACGGTGGTATTGATCCTGACCGAGATACATCAGTAATTGTGGTTCCTCCACCTCAGATGGTTGCAAGTATGCGGAGTGGAAGTATGGAAGCTTTTTGTGTGGTTGATCCTTGGCATCATCGATTAATTAAACAAGGGCTGGGTTATTCAACTGTCACAAGTGGGGAATTGTGGAATAATCACCCGGAAAAAGCCTTGACAGTGCGGGCTGAATGGGTGGATAAGTACCCTAAGGCAGCAAAGGCACTTCTGGCGGCTGTGATGGAGGCGCAAATTTGGTGTGATCAGCTAGAAAATAAAGCAGAACTGTTTGAGATCATGTCACAACGGCAGTGGATAGGTGTAAAAAGTGATTTGATCCGCGATCGCTTGTTAGGCACAATAGATTACGGCAATGGACGTGTGGTAAAAAATAGCCCTCATGCCATCAAGTACTGGCGGGAAAATGCTTCCTACCCTTTCAAAAGTCACGACTTATGGTTTTTAATTGAAGATATGCGTTGGGGTAATCGTTCCCCTGATTTTGAAACAAAACCCTTAATTGATGCGGTTAACCGTGAAGATTTATGGCGAGAAGCGGCTAAATTCATTGGTCAAGAAGCCGCTATTCCAGCCAGTACATCTCGTGGTATAGAAAAATTTTTTAATGGGTTAGAATTTGACCCAGAAAATCCGCAAGCTTATTTGAATGCACCCAAGATGAGATGAATGAGTTTTTAAAGGTTTGTAGTGAGGACTTTAGTTTTCCTCTCTTTGAGACACTAAACCATAAGCAAAGCTATACCAACAGGGCTTTCAAACAAGGGTTATCACTGCAAGTTTGTGCATAACTCTAAATTTCCACCCCAGTCTGCCCTTGCAGGACTAAATTGTCAGGTCTCTCCTAAAAGATTTTTCAGTAGGGGTTGTAGTCCCGATACTTTATTTGCTATACTTGTTAAAGTCCATACAAAATAAAGCTTTTAAAAAAAGTAATTGCACCAATTTGTGTAAGATGTGTGTGTGGATTAATATAGTAATTAAATATAGTTACTGTTTTGCGGGCGTAGTTTAGTGGTAAAACTATAGCCTTCCAAGCTATTAATGCGGGTTCGATTCCCGCCGCCCGCTTTTTTGTTAAAACCCCTGTAAGGCTTACTTTTGAGAGATTTTTAGTTTTTCAACCAAGCTTAAATTAGTAAATGCTGGGTTGTATACCCCCATAACTATCCTAAAGTTTGCATATTATTTTAGGTTTCTTCAGCATTAGCAATTTGGTCAAGAATTGCGGTTAACTCTTGGGTTAAATATAAAATTGTAAATGTAGCCTGACAGGATGATATCTGTGACACTCAAAGAGTTAGAACAACAACTTCTTGCCCTTAGTCCTAGTGAAAAAGTGCAGGCTATACAGTTACTTGCTCAAAGTCTCGGTAGCAGCTGGCAAGGAATTGAGAAAACTCCGGGAATCTGCGGCGGAGAAGCTCGCATGGCGAAAACTCGTATTCCCGTGTGGGTACTTGTAGAAGCTCGTAATATTGGATACAGTGATGCTGACCTGTTGACAAGCTATCCTAGTATTACAGCAACGGACTTAGCCAATGCTTGGGTGTATGCAGAAGCTCATTCTGATGAAATCGAATTGGCAATTAAGCGTAATGAGGTAGCCTAGTCGATGGCACGGTTTTACGCAGATGAGCAATTTCCATTTCCAGTTGTGGAATTATTACGTACTTTGGGGCATGATATTTTGACGGTTCAAGAAGCAGGAAAGGCAGAACAAGGTATACCTGATGAAGAAGTGCTGGCATTTGCCATCAGTCTAGAACGGTCAGTTTTAACTATCAATAGATATGATTTCATCCGCTTACATCGTCATGATGATAATCACTTGGGCATTATTGTTTGTACTAATAATCGTAATTGGGAGCAGTTTGCAGCACGAATAAATGAGGCTGTAACAGCAGAAGAATCGTTGAAAGGAAAACTAATTCGTGTAGTTCGTCCAGCCACCTGAAAAAATTTTACTGGAAACACGTTGAGATAGTCAGTTTTACTTACATATTTACATCTACATTTTTATCATACGTTAACTCATAGTCTCTTACCAACCGCAGACAGCCCATGAGTCAACCAAAAGTATGCTCTATTAACTAACATTGTTTGAGCAAGACAACGCTATTGGTTTTGGTTTTTATCTCGAACAGATGATTCCTCTTACACTTAGTTATGGTTTTAACATTCCACATTTCTAGGTGCAAGATCTGAAATAACTAACCAAAGCAATAATGTTTTTTGACGTCGCTTGTAATCTCCCATGTACAAGACAGTCCAGCGGGAAAAGTTACTAAATCACCTTTACCCATTTTCACTGGTTGTCCACCATCAGGAGTAACAATGACATTACCGAGTAAAAAATAGCAGATTTCTTGAGTATCATACGTCCAGGGGAATTTGGAGACTTCTTTTTGCCAAATATCCCATTTCAAAACACCTAACTGGCTAAGACGTTCTTGACTGGGTTGATGCTCAATTGTAATTTCCATGCCGTGTTTTCTCAGTTGATATTTAGCAGTAGGATTGAATATCCTCTCCACACTGATCTACTAAATAACACAAAGCGCGAAAACGCAAGCCGACAAATTGATCGTAAAGTGGATTGAGCTTACACATGGGTGGAATGTGAGCTATTTTGCGACCAAATAGTATTACATCTCGCTCAAAGGGACACTGAGCCGGAATTAATTTAGCAATAAAGTGAGCGAACTTACGATTTGGAATTTCGATTTTGTCGAGCCTGTTTCGTAAGGGTTGCAAAAAATCAAATCTAGGTTTAACTAACTGGCTTTTACTGCCTATTGAATGGTTATTTCCTACTTCTAAAGTTTTCACAAAAGCAGGTAGAATAATATGCTGTTTATCTGTTTTGAGCATAGTTCTAAGCAAGGCTTACCTTGTATTGATCAACTTTCGCAAATCTTGAGTATTACCATGCAATCTATGTTGGGAATTTGTATTGTGCTTAGAAATGCAAAAAAGGCAAGCACCAAGTGAGTAATTTGCATAGAAATTGCTGGTAAATAGTCCGCTTATTTAATATTAAAACTCACTCAATACAAAATAATTGTCCCGTTAAATACAAAATAACAAAGAAAATATAAAAATAGTATTCCATTAACTTATTGATTGTTAGTATTCAAGATAGCGATCCCCTATGTTAGATGTAAATTGATAGTCTTGAAACTACACAGTATAAGCAAGTGCATTTTTGCAGACAAAAATACAGCAGATTTCATATATAGATTGCTTTATAGCGATTTTCAAACTAATTGAAATCCTATTTTAGGGCATTGTGTATAAAATAAAAAGTTATATATGTTACATAATTTGACCTGAATATTATTTAATCAGTTACATCAGAGTGTTTGATAAGTTATAGCTAATTTAATTGTCCTAAAGACTGAATCCGAGTTTAAAGAGAGCATTATACTGTAAAAAGTGGATAAAATCAGTCTTTTTTACCAAAAACAGATTTAAAGGTCAAAATTAAACTAAAAGACTTATTTCAGGATGTCTTTTTGTCCACTTTGCCTACAAGTGATGGGATATTGTTTTTTGATAATTTTCTGCGTTTTGCTGACCAAACTTAATATATAAAATTAGTTGATTATGAACAGTTGATCAGATGTAATCTCTCATAGGGAATAAATATCTAATTTGCATATCAGTTCATTAACTACCATATAAAATAGGTCGTAATTGCCAGGAAATTGCAATTTACTGTAGTGGCGATCGCTTACTTAAATTGAGGCGACTAAATATGAACTATTTCCAGTTCATACCCTTAAATGCCAGAATATGATAAAACCAGTATTTTGTAGTATTGATCAAGGTTTAGATGTTTTGAATAATACCAACAGAAATCATACTCATACTTCATTAGTATAATTTTGTTAATGTTGTTTTATTGTCTATAAAGTACTGTTGGCTAAATTTAAAAATTATGCAGTTTTTAATGCGATTTGACTCTTAGCATTTGTCATACAATAACTTCACCGATCAAAGAGAGTAAGGCAAATCATGGTGAACTCTTTCAATACTCGTCCTGAAATCTTATGGCGACAAGTTTGGGGATTAGCTGCTTTATTGGCAGCAATTATCCTCACTTGGATGGCATACTGTTTTTATCAGCCGATAATTTTACAGGAACTAGATTTTGTTGAATTAGCGGGTTGGCTGGGAATCGTGCAGGGCTTACTTGTAGCAATTATTGAACCTTTGATTGGCAGACTTTCTGATCGCCTGCAACAGCGTTTAGGCAGCCGCTTACCCATGATTAGTCTGGGGGTGGTGTTAGCAGGTTTGATTTTTGTCACTGTCTCGCTGTTAGTAGAAAGGAATTTACCTGTAGGTATACGTTGGATCTTCCCAGTGTTAATGACGGCTTGGGTAATGGCCACAATTATTTTTCGTGGCCCGGCGATCGCACTGTTAACCCAATTCGCACCGCTGACGGAATTACCACAAGCTAATGCCATCCTAGTTTTTGTGTTGGGATTAGTGGGGGCCATTGGTGTGATGTGGGATACGTTACTCTACAGCATGGGGGCTTCGATTACTTTTCTGGTGGGAGCGATCGCCTTAATTTTGGGCGCATATATGTTGCGGTTATTCACTCCCCAGTCATCTTTTAATGTCTTGACTTTAAATCAAGATCCAGTAGCTAAAACTCCCACGGTGCTGTTAATTTTGATTTTTGTCATTGGTTTGGCTACAGGCTTTGAAGTTAATCTACTACTATCCATATTTCCCCAAGAATTACAAACTCAACTACCGGGACTAAAAGTAGACTTTATTACTGCCGAAATACTTTTGGTGTCTGCGATCGCTTCTATTCCTGTGAGTGAATGGACGGCGGAACTGGGTGCAAATAAGTCCATGTTACTGGGTGTAGGGACAATGACAGGGTTGATGGGGCTGACTTTGTTAAATGATCACAATATTATAGTTGTCGGATTGATACTGGCTTTTGGTGTCAGCTTAAGTATAGTTTTGATTAGTATCATTCCTTTAGTATTGAGTAAAATACATCCCCTCCAGGCAGGTTTAGGCACTGGACTATATTTTGGTGGTAGTGCGGGTGGTACTGCGATGGTTTCTTTGTTAATGAAGCAAATTGGTATATCCTCGGTAGGCGCATTTTTGTTAGCTGAAGTGGCTTTTTTAATAGTATTTATATGTATTTTCTTGAGTAAGAAAATTTCATTTAATTAAGCTGGCTCTACATACTATTACTTACGTATTTTTTCTGTCAGTTTATTACTTTTTTTAAACAGACTATGAAAAATTTAGCCCTGAGCATTAGCTGTAGAAATTTTGCTGTAAAATTTTAAATTTTGCGATTGATTATGGGAAAGCTAACTTTAGTGAAAGTGTAATCTACTAATCCACTAAAGGTGATCTATGAGTATCAAAATCCAGGCTACTGAAAATCCTATTTGTAAAGTTTTTAGCAATGATTTTATTTTTACTATACCTTTATATCAACGTCCCTACGCCTGGACAACTGAGCAAACAGGAGAACTCTTGGAAGATTTAATTATTGCCTTAGGAGATGGAGACGATAAAATTGATGAGATCAATCCATATTTTTTAGGAAGTATTGTACTTATCAAAGGAGATAAACCAGATGCTCAAGTTGTAGATGGTCAACAGCGTCTAACCACACTCACTATATTTTTAGCAGCTTTACGGGCATTAGTGCCTAAAGAATTTACGCATAGATTAACCAAATATCTCTACCAAGAAGATGATTTTGATTCAGATAATAATGTTTATCGTTTGACAATACGTGAGCGAGATGCACATTTTTTTCAGAAATATATTCAAGATGCAAATGGTATTGAAAAAATCAAAGAAGTTCATACTGCTAAACTATCTGATACTTGCAAAAATATTAAAGAAAATGCAGAATTTGTTGTAGATAATTTACGTAAATTTACTAAAATTCAGCTTATTCGCCTTACTCAGTATATCCTAAATAGATGTTTTCTAGTAGTAGTGGGTACGCCAGATATTGATTCTGCGTATAGAATATTTTCTGTACTCAATAATCGAGGTATGGATTTATCTCATGCTGATATTTTAAAAGCCGAAATTATCGGTAAAATCCCAATGATTCAGCAAGAACAATATAGCCATAAATGGGAAGAAATAGAAGAAAAATTAGGACGTGATATATTTAAAAGTCTATTTTCACACATCAGAATGATTTATGGTAAATGTAAACCACGTGAGAGTATACTCAAGGAATTTATTAAAGATGTTAAACCTACTAGTTTTCCCCAGCAATTTATTGATAAAACTTTGACTCCTCTCGCTGATGCTTTTTACGATATTCAGAATTATGCATATCAAAGTGATAAGTTAACAGTAGAAATAAACAAAATATTTAAATGGTTGAAATATATCGATAATTCTGATTGGATACCACCAGCTATTTTTTATTTATCACAAAATTATAATCAGCCGGAAATATTATTAAGATTTTTTGCGGATTTAGATCGTCTAGCTTCAGGGTTAATGATTCAACGCAGCAATATTAATGAACGAATAGAACGTTATAGCAAATTACTACACGCCATTGAAAAAAAGGAAGATTTATATCAACAAAATTCACCACTGCAATTGCAACCTCAAGAGCAAACAAATATCATCAATATTCTCAACGAAGATATTTATTTAATTAGTAAAATACGACTTTATGTTTTACTACGTCTAGACTCTGCCTTGTCAGAAGGTAAAGCTGAATATCATTTTTCTAATATTACTGTTGAGCATGTATTACCACAAAATCCAGCGCCTCAAAGTGAGTGGATGCATTGTTTTCCCAGCAAAGAAGAACGGGAGAAATATGTCCAACGTATAGGTAACTTAGTTTTACTATCTTCTCGGAAAAATAGTCAGGCAAAGAACTATGACTTTGAAATTAAAAAGCAGAAGTATTTCACTACCAAGGCAGGTATTTGTAATTTTGCACTGACCACTCAAGTGTTAACAGAAAAGGAATGGACACCTGATGTAATAAAACGACGGCAGAAAACTCTGATTGAAAAGCTAAAACAAGTTTGGCGTCTAAAGTAATAGTTTACACCTATGCGATCGCCTGGATGATTTTTACAAGCGATCGCCTGTCGCTTATCAAATTCCGGTAAAACTGTAGAAATACGGGAATTTTCACAGATTTACATAAACTTTTCAAGAAGTTAGTTAATTAGCAACGGCTATGAGAATGATTTTTCGTTAAGCTATAAGCTCTACAATTGAAGTTTCTAAACACGTTATGCATTCGTTGTTATCTGGGCCGTTGAGTATAGAGAAATTAACGGTTAAGATTGCGGGTTTGCCTGCATCATTACAAGGTAAGAAATTGGTGCAGATGTCGGACTTTCACTATGATGGTTTGCGACTGTCGGAAGCAATGTTAGCAAAGGCGATCGCAGCTAGCAACAAATTAAACCCAGATTTAGTTTTGTTGACTGGTGATTATGTGACCACAGACCCAAAACCGATTCACACCCTAGCGTTACGACTCAAACAGCTACAAAGTCAGGCTGGTATTTATGCGGTACTGGGTAATCATGATCTCTATTACAGACACTCAAAAAGCGAAATTACTAATGTCCTAAATAGCATCGGCATTCACGTCCTGTGGAATGAAATTGCTTATCCTTTAGGAAAAGAATTACCATTGGTAGGACTAGCAGATCGTTACTCACGAGAATATCATCCTGCATCAGTGATGAATCAACTCGATCCTGACACACCCAGAATAGTTTTATCTCACAACCCTGATACTGCGGAGTTTTTACAAGCATGGCGGATAGATTTGCAATTATCTGGTCATACTCACGGGGGTCAAATTATCTTTCCCGGATTCGGGCCGATGCTACTTTGTCATAAAAAAATTATGCAAAATATTCCTACAAAAGTGCGCCGTCGCTTTCCTTGTCTGCGAAGAAAATCCCTTGTCATCTCCCATTGGGAATGGGCCCAAGGTCTACATAAAGTAGGAAATAATCAATTATATGTCAATCGGGGTTTGGGAACTTATCTGCCTGGACGCTTATTTTGTCCACCCGAAGTTACACTAATTACCCTCCAAGGTGAATAAATTAACCGGAAATTTTGGTTTTGACTCAAGATGTATTTTGATTTTTGGTAAGCTGTAAACGCTGGTATGAGGAGTCTCTGTTGCACTATGCATTGGTTGTTTACGGGACGTTTAAGTATAGATGAACTAACGGTTAAGATTGCGGATCTGCCACAATCTTTGCAAGGGACAAAACTAGTGCAATTGTCAGATTTCCACTACGATGGGTTGCGGCTATCGGAAGAATTATTAGCACAGGCGATCGCAGCTACTAATGAAGCAGAACCTGATTTAATTGTCTTAACCGGCGATTATGTCACTGATGATCCCACACCCATTCACCAACTAGCATTGCGACTTAAACATTTACAAAGTCGTTGTGGTATTTATGCCGTACTTGGCAACCATGATATACATTACAAACACTCACAAGCCGAAGTTACGTCGGCTTTAACTAGCATTGGCGTTCACGTCCTGTGGAATGAAATCGCCTATCCTCTAGGACAAGAGTTACCAATAGTAGGATTAGCTGATTATTGGTCACAGGAATTCAACCCCGCACCCGTGATGAACCAACTCTATTCTGGTACACCCCGGATTGTTCTATCTCACAACCCAGATACTGCCAAGATATTGGAAAAATGGCGAGTAGATTTGCAACTATCTGGACATACCCACGGAGGTCATATTGTGATCCCAGGAATTGGCCCTGTAGTTCTTTATTATAAAAAGCTCCTCAAACAACTTCCTAAAAAACTGCGGCGTTGGGTACCCTTTTTACTGGGAGATTGTTCTAAAGTAGTGCGCTATTGGGAGTGGGCAAAAGGTTTTCACCAAGTTTCTCATAATCAGTTATATGTGAATCGCGGTTTAGGAACTTATCGTCCAGGGCGCTTATTTTGCCCCCCTGAAGTTACTGTAATTACTTTAATTAATTAATAGTTATTAGTTATTTCGGTAAAATTTGCTTAAATACTAACTATAAACCGCCACAAGTTACGATGGAAAAGTATCAGTAACTTAATGGCGGCTTATTAAACGTGCAATCGTTCGAGAAAATTGAGAAAACAGAGGAAAATGGCTCAACTAAGGTGGACAATATTCGCAATCTTTGGTGTCAAAATAAAGCATCCTTGATTCCAATAGACATGTATTTCTCGCTGTAAGTTCAAAAACCTCCAAATAATCAATAAACTCAAGGTGAAACAACTTCAGAGGATGCTATAAATTAATTATGATTGCGAGCATACTAGAGCGGGAGGTACAGGCTCTAATCTTTAGGTGTTGGGTTAAAGTTAAGTAACTTTTAACCTTTTCGTACCTTGTTCTTAATGTAGCATTCGTCTATTCAAGTGGAAAGTATGTTTACCAAACTTGAATACCGTTAATGTATTGCAACAATTCCAGAATTTTTCTTCATCATCAACCCACTTGATACTTACACAAAGAGTTGCTGAGTGTATCAAATGGGTCAGTGATCACAAATTTTTATGGAGCAGAGCCTGCATCTGTAATGTTTGCGCCTGTTTCTGAAGTACCATTACCCCCTTGAGGTGAAGTAGTTAAAGTAGTGTCAACAGCTGAACCCCTAGTACAGTCATGTTAACTGTACTAGAGGCGGAGAGCAGCCTTGCACGATAACCAACAGGTGATAATCTGTTTTGCTTGATTTAGACGCCAATGAGAACTTACGCTAAAGATTCACATGAAAATAAAGGCGTGATCAGAAAAGAAACGAGTAAAACTAATCGTGTTACTAGACAATATCGATATTGTTTGCTAAACGCTATCGACAACCAATTGTCTAATCGATTTGGTTGGGTAGAAGACAGCAATTGACGTCATTCAAGCAGACTTTACCCCACTGCAAAGCCCAACGGACAAGAGCTACTCGGTTTTCCGTTTGGGTTTTCGTGAGAATATTGCTGATATGGTTATCAACTGTTCGTTTACTAATTTCCAGTTTGACTGCAATCTCTTGGTTAGTTAAGCCAGTGGCCACTAAGTCGATAATTTGCAGTTCTCTGTCTGACAGACTAACAGGGGTCTGAGACTCGCCACCAGCCATGACTTTTCTATCCTCCGTTGGTATATGTACTTAATCGCTCTTTTTAATTCTAGAAGATTCTTTTGTTGAGCGGGTTTCCAGTAATAACAGTAATGCGATTGACAATATTTTCTTTATATTTGCACTGCCATGCACAATACATACAAAATCTAGTCTTTTTTATTACTTTAAATTAAATAATTTACGTTTAATTACTATATATAAACTCAAGATGTGTCTGACGATAGTAGCAAAAAGTGCCAGTTTTTTGTATCTAAGACTGGCGACAGATAAGTCAAGATTGTTGTAGATTTTATACTAGAATTACTAACTCAAAAGCGAAAATATCAGATTCTGAAATGAAATGAGTAATCCCCGTGTTTTATGCCTTGGTGAAATTTTGTTCGATTGTTTAGCTGATCAATTGGGACTAAAGCTAGAAGAAGTGAAGTCCTGGACTCCCTATCCAGGGGGTGCGCCAGCTAACGTAGCCTGTGCTTTGGTAAAGTTGGGAACATCTTCAGGTTTTATCGGGGCCGTTGGTGAAGATGAACCAGGTAATACATTAGTCAAGCTATTAGAAGATGTTGGTGTAGATACGACAGGGGTGCAACGTCATCCTACAGCACCAACAAGACAAGTTTATGTGGTGCGAGATCTAGCAGGCGATCGCAATTTTGCCGGATTTGGTGAGTATGACACCTCTGAATTTGCCGATACCCGTTTGCAAGCTCATAAATTACCCCCTTCACTATTTCAAGAGGCAGATTTTTTGGTTTTGGGTACTTTGGAATTAGCCTATCCAGAAAGCGAAAAAGCTATTTATCGCGCCTTAGAATTAGCAGAACAATACGACTTGAAGATTATTTTGGATGTCAACTGGCGTCCTGTGTTTTGGCAAGATGCCAATATTGCGCGGGAAAAAATCCAAGCCATCTTGAAGCGAGTTGATTTTCTCAAACTTTCCACAGAAGAAGCAAAATGGCTATTTGATACCACAGATCCTGGAGCTATTACTTACCGCATGGATTCTATTGATGGGGTGCTGGTGACAGATGGGGAACATGGTTGTGCTTATTGTTTAGGTGAAAACGAAGGTAATTTACCTTCTTATCCCATAGAGGTTGTAGATACTACTGGCGCTGGAGATAGCTTTTTAGCAGGATTTATCCATCAGCTAAGTCAACATGGGATTCAAGGCTTACAGGATGCAGAAATAGCCAAAACTGTTGTTGCTTACGCTAATGCTGTGGGGGCACTGACTACTATTAAACCAGGTGCGATCGCTTCTCAACCCACGGCTGCGGAAATGGATGCTTTTTTGGCTTCACATCAATAGGAAGGGAGTAGGGAGTAGGGAGTGGGGAGTGGGGAACTCGTGGCCCCATTGGAGATAAGGGGTAAAAGGGGTAATGGGGATTAAACTTCTAGGGCTTTTCTAATGTTTTGTACGATTAACTGGGGTGGTTGAGAAACATCTACACATATAGCATCTTCAGGCTCCTCAAGGGTATCTAATTGGCTGTTGAGGAGTTTTTCTGACATGAAGTGATTTTGGCGCTTTAACAGTCGTTTTTGCAGGATGTCTAAACTACCTTGGAGATAGACTATCTGGATGCCTTCGCTATCTAGTAGCAGGTATTGGCGATAATTGGCTTTGAGGGCAGAACAGGCTAAAATTACATTTTGATTTTCTTTTAACCATAAGGCGATCGCAGTTTGCAAGTCTTTGAGCCAGGGTTTTCTGTCAGCATCATTGAGGGGGATACCCAGGCGCATTTTTTCGATGTTATCTACTGAGTGAAAATCGTCAGCGTCTTTAAATTCCCAGTTTAATGTATCGGCTAGTAGTTGCCCGACGGTGGTTTTTCCGGAACCGGAGACACCCATAATGAGAATTATCATTGTTTTTAACGCAGAGGTACGCAAAAAGTGTAGATTATATTTTGAGTTTTGCTAAACCTATGTAGCGTATGCCTTCTGGAGAGACGTGAAAACGGCATGGTAGGACTTCTAATCCCAGGGCGATCGCACTTCTTAAAAGTTTACCATATACTGGATCTGTAATATCACCAGGAGCAAACTCAGTACAATCACCTCGGTTAATGAAGTACAACATGACAGCCCGTGTTTGGGGTAGAAGGGCTGTGAGTTCGCGTAGGTGTTTTTGCCCTCTGGTGGTTTCTGTGTCGGGAAATACTGCTAAGGTTCCTTGGGCCCAAGTTGTATTTTTGACTTCTAGATAAATTGGCGGTTGTTCTGTACTATCTGTGAGGTAAAAGTCCACGCGGCTTTTTTTATCTTGTCCATATACAACTTCGCTTTTAATTTGGCTATAGTCTCCTAATTCGGGGAAGAGGTATTTAGCTAAAGCTAGTTTGACTATTTTGTTAGGTAAAACTGTATTTATACCTACCCAGGTTGGTTCGTTGTCGTGTACCTGAATTAATTCTAGGGTGTAGGCTAATTTGCGCTGGAGATTATCACTTTTGGAAACCTGTACTGCACTCCCCAGAGTGGAAACGCCTGTCATGGGGCCGGTATTAGGACAGTGTGCTGTGACTATTTCGCCAGAATCAAGTTGAATATCAGCAAAAAAGCGCTTGTAGCGCTTCAGAAGGATTCCCGAATATAAGGGCGGGTAGCGGTAAAGCCAGTCAGTCATGATCAAGGTTGTTTACTGTGAGTAAATATACGTTGATTGTTCACCCATTTGCCCCCATCTGCAAATATCTTTCTCCAGGCGACTAACTCACATATCACAATTTGTCAATTTCTGTAGTCAATTTGACGACAATTTAATAAAAAGTCGCATATACTCGGTGATATAAGCCTCTCATCCAGATACTTGGACGAGAATTGAAATTTGGAAGTAGGTAAATCCTATGCAACAAGTATGGGAATCAACGGAATTAGAATATGCCTTTTTGTTTACTCTACGAAAGGTCAATTCTTTAAATCCAGAAAATTTCAAGTCTTTTTTTCATAATCTACCTGTTGATCCTTACATCAAAGGTAATTATCGTTTGCGAAGATTATCTCGATTTATAGCTTCAGGAGATAAGTTAATTAAACTACCTCATGGCTACTTATTTCAAGGTAAAGATTACAATCCCTTACTAGGTGATATTAAACGAGAGTTTTCTGAATTAGATGATGCACTTATAGAACTTGAGAGTTTTAAACATCTGGTTTTAGCCTTTAGTGATTCTTGCAAACTACATCCTGAAGCTGAAATTGGAGTTCATCAAATTAGAACTATCTGTTCTCCTCAGAATTTAGGTAATCCTGCACCTGAAGGTATCCATCAAGATGGTACTGATTTTATTGGCATTTTCTCGGTGAATCGTGAAAATATTCAAGGCGGAGAAACTCACTTATATACTACTAAAAAAGAAAAGCCTGTATTTAGTAAGATTTTACATCCAGGAGAACTTTTATTAGTTAATGACCATGAATTTTTTCACTTTACTACTCCCATAAAACCACAAGTAGAGGGACAGGGAACTAGAGATGTTTTTGTGCTGACTTCTCCTAGTTTACTGATTGACTATTAAGTTAATCTACAGCAAAAATTTGACAATCTACAAGATATGGGGAATTGAATGTAGTCATTTCCCCAGCTTTTTTATTAGGAATGGGAAATAATCTTGCTGATAAGGGTTTATTGAGTTTAATAGCTAAAGTTGCTAAATCTATCAATATGTCAGCAATTTTGTCAATTGTAATATCACCAGGAATGGGAACTGTATCTAGTCCACAGCCACATACTGCTGAATATAATAATAAGTTAGTCAGATTATAGGTTTTTTCATTTGCTCTGGTGGCTAACCCAACATCCTCGCATACTGGAAGCATCAAACCAGAGTAGCCGCAAGTTTTTACAGACACGTTTTTTAATACACGCGTTAACATTCCCGAAATAGCTAAGGTTCCTGGATGTCCAAATTTACCGTTCATTAATTGTTCATAAGCAAAGGCGATACTATTTTCTTTATCTAAAGATGGTGCGAGAGATGTATCAATGCCAAGATAATTGATTGCAAATTTTGAGGATATTTCTGCGGCAATATTGGCAATTTTTTCTAGTTCAACTCCTAATATTGATTGTAGTTTTTGTTCGGCATCCTGGATGTTATCGGTTTGGGTAAATGCTTGAGTTACTAATTCGCCCAATTCTAACCCGATGGCAAAGGATGTTTCACCGCAATGGGATGAAGTGGGAAAAAAGGGAATATCTGGTTGGCAATTTGCCCATGCACAATAACGAAAGTTACCATAGCCATTTTCGCTTTCTTGGGCAATGCGTTTGATAGTTTTGGCTGATTCCCATGCATTTTCCCAGTTAATGCCTGTTTGTTGGTCACCAATTTGACTGGAACAATAAATAATTGATGTATGTTTGTTAATATCGGGAATTAAAGCGATGGTTTCAGGTTGGTTAGCATGACCGATATTGAAAAAGTTGATATCTAGATTTTGGCAGATTTGTTCTAAATTTTGAATTTCTTGGATAATTTCAGTTTTTGAGAAGTCTGATAGATATTCTTGCCAAGAGCTAGTAGTGATTCTGGTAGTTTGAACTGCGTATCCTTGTTGTTCAAAGATTATTTTTGCTTGCTGGTTAAATTCATGGGCTTGTTTAATTTTATCTGTGGCTTTAGGGGATGAAAGTGATATTCCTGTGGTTATGGTTCTAATTTTCATTTTTATTAAACCGCCTTCTCGCAAAGCATACCCTTGAAGGCTTTAGTCGCCAAGGACGCAGAGAAATCAAAAAAATTGAAGTTGAGGCATTATAACAAAAGTAAATTATATAGGACTTACGCACTCGCTACGAAAATCAAGGCTTTGAGATTGCTTCCCTACGGTCGCAATGACGAAAATACGTGTTTGGTTACGTAAGTCCTGTTATATTTGCACATTGGGTATGCCCTCTTCTGTAATATTGGATACTACTATTAAAACATGTTAAAAAATCTTACTTGCAGCTAATTTAATATAAATAGCTGAAAGGTAATTTGCATCTTTAAATTAATGCGATCGCTTTCATGAAAAACAGTCATCAAATCTCAGCGTATCACTTCCAATAACTAAAGATAAAACCAGTTGTAAATAGACCTTGAATAATCTATTGTGTAAATTTTGTTATCGTGGAAGTTGAGCGAATAAGCACCAGTGTAGTAGACATGCTCAATACTGTTTATGCCATCACTGACATTGATTAAATTAACAGACATATAACCGCCTAGTACAGTATCACATTCGGATAAATTCAAATTATGCAAAAATATCCCTACATCAGTAGGATGGAAGTAAGAAATTACAATTTTAGCCATTATTCCAGTTCCCCAATTAAAAATTAAAATTTGCTTGTATTCCCCCTCACAAATGTTTAAGTTCCGTTAGTCCACCGAAAAACCTGTGGCGCTCCTATAGGTAAGACATATACCATATTAATAGTTAGCCTTGAAAGATCAATCGTAAAAAGCTTGTTGCTATCCATAGAAAACAGGCTAATCCTATTTGAAACGTTATTTATACCATCTTGAACGTTAGCCAAATTAACACCAGCAATACCTCCTAATAAAATAGTAGATTCTTCAAAAGAGACGTGGATACACAGTTCGTTATTTTCGAGATCAATGATTTGCAGCATAGTGTGTAATTAAAAGTATTAGGGTCAAAAGTGAAGGGGCATTTTTCATAGCGAAAAGATACGCACATCATATCCAGTCACAGATACAGCTTTTTGCAGATAAATGAAGTACAGACTTACATATTGTAAACCTTGTAGAGTAGGCATACTTCTCTACGAGACGCTACGCGGTAAGCGCAGCTATGCCCTTCAGGGCTTTACGACAAGTGTTACGGTGAGCTTGCCGAACTGCTCAGTACAAGTCTTACCTGCTATTATGTACCTCATCGACACCAAATATGCTGTAATATCAAAGCCAATATCCAAGTAAATTGTTTGAGGAAACTGTTGATTTTCAAGCAATTGGGTTCCGAAACTCTGACCCAAGAGAGCTAACTGCAAACGCGAGTAACCCAGCAAAAAGTCCGGCGGTTAGAGCAGCTGCTCCGAAAGCATAGGATGCGACTTGACCGTTACTAATTTGACCACCACTAACAGTAGTAGATTCTTTGGGAGATACTTGGGTGAACAGTTCGTTATTTTCGAGATCAATAATTTGCAGCATATAATTAACAGCATCCGTTAAAGAATAAAGTGACACTTTTTCATAGCGAAAAAGGATGCACATGGTTTCCAGTCACAGATCACATCAAGGTAAATATCCAAGTAAGTTATTTGCTGATCATCAAACTTCCTTGTTTATTTTTGTTATGAACTTAATAGTGAATCGTTCCTATTCTCTTTAACGAATACTCGATACAAAATATTCCAAAAAAATATATTTATGCCAAATTAAGCCAGAGCAGTTAATCTATAATTTGTCGTCACTTAACTCTCAAAAGCCTCAATATGTAAAGTTTATATAAAAATATTACTCCTCCCCTGGGTGCAGAATTTGACTGACTTAAGACGTTATGGAAGACTCTACTATAAAACTTTGGTAAATTCTAAATACTCCACTAAGTAGAGTCAGGTCAATTGACACAGCAGTAGTGTGTGAAACGCTTACTTTTTAAATTTAGGAAAAACAAACCCGGATTTATTGTTTGTAATAAATCCGGGTCATTATCAAAAACTTGATAAAGAATTTTTTGCGCCACAGTTACAACAATTATCAAAAACTAATAAATGACGGTATTGTAGATTGACCTTGAATAATCTACTGTATGAATTTTATTATCATGGTAGCTGGTCGAATGGTTAACAGCTTCATACGTATTATCTCCTCCTGAAGGATTGATTGTTATGCTGTCAGTAACATTCATTATATGAAAACTATAAGGATAACCACCTCCCAATATATTTTCAGCTTGCTCTGGAGTTAAAATGTGGATAACTGTTTTTACGGAATTAGGATGTAAGGCAGAAATTACAATTTTAGTCATGATGTTAGCTCCTCAAAGTAAGTAAAATTGATTTTTACTTGATTGTATTAATGAACTGTTTCCCCTGACTATTATATGTAAAAGGCTATGTATTAAACATAAACAATGAAATATTAATAGGACAAAAATTCTTTTTTTTGTCTTAGCTTTTAGTATTAATGGCAGTAATTTTTGGATCAAATATACTAGAAAAAAACAGGTATAAAATTTTATAAATTAATTTTTTGTTGAAATATCATGAACTAAATACCTTAAATATTGTCTTATAAATATTTTTTAGACATTGAATAATTTTTATTAAGTCGTTGACAATTTAACTGTAACCAAATTCATAAAATATTTCATCCTAATCAATAGTAGTTTTTATCATTTTTTTATGTCTCTTTTCAAACAATAAAAGTAATAACATATGTATTATTGTCTATTTTGAAAGATTATCATCTTGTTGTTTTGCCATAAAATTTATTTTAGTAAGATTAACTTTTTTACTATTAACTTGACTTAATAGAGTATGCTATTACAACAGGAATCATTGTCTTATTATCAAGAAATACTGGTCAGATTAGACTATCGCCAGAGATTAGAAAAGATTGCCCGCAAATATACTAACGGAACAGGTTTATATTGGGAAGATGCTTTTCAAATTGCCCATTTAAAAGTCTTAATGGCTTTTCAAGCAGGAAAATTTAAGCAAGGAAGTATAGAACAGTTTTATTACTGGGCTGTTACTGTAGCTAGATGTGTAATTATTGATTCTGTTCGTAAAGAAAGCCTGCGTAAATACCAGAGTTTAGATGATAAAATCCCAGGTACAGATATTTTTTTATTAGACACAATTCCTGATGAGTTTAATACATCGGAGGCAATAGAGCGTGCAGATTTAATTCTCAAAGCATTAGAGTCTATTTATGAACTTGAAAAATACTATCCACACCGGAATTATCTTAAATTATGGCAAGGAAAAGTTGATGGTAAAACACAAACTCAACTTGCCACCGAATTAAGAATTAGTCAGGGTGAAGTCTCTAAGCGATGGCAAGAACTATTAGGGCGTATTGCTGAGTTATTAGGACTATTAGAAATTAAAGATATGAAGGATAACCTGAAAAAAGCTCGACAACATAATAGAGGAAATAATCGCTCAATACAGCAGTGGTAATCCAATACAAAATATTGTTTGACAGCCTGATATCAAAATGAAAATAAATCAGCATATTTACAATTGTTCAATCGTTAAAGAATATATGGGTAAATATTTTTTCATCAATTGTTATTGAATCGAAATAAAACTATATGTATGTAAATTCAGATAAATTCATTTTTTTAAATCAGCAGAGTTGTAGTATCTCAATACCACAACCTGGAGAAATTTGGCAAGTGAATTACTTAGTACAAAGTCCTCTAACTTTTGTTAGACAAGAACAACATACTTTATATTCTTCTTTAGCACTAAGTTTTTTGACTGGTAACTTACCACCGCGCTATGTAATGATTGTTAAAGAACCTGAATTATCTGAAAAATTAGAGGAGCAGTGGTTGATTATTTATGTAATGTTGCTATCGGGAGAAACAAATTTTATTAATAATATGGATTTACTGATTCCTGCCAATATATCAGGCTTAGAGCAAGATTTATTGGCAGAGACTTGGCATATTATTCCGGCGTTGGTTTGTAACTTAATACAGCCAGTTGGTAAACGACTGTCCCGCCAAATTTATGACTATCTACTGACAGTCAGAGATTATCATCATGGGTTGATTGATCAACTACCAGCAACAATAGAAACCCAGTCATTAGGGTTCACATCTGAGAGCTTATACTCTACAAATAATTCAAAAATTCAAGATTTTCATGAAGCAGAAAAAGCCTGGAGTGATGTATTGACAGTGCCAGTAGCAGCTTACTATACTTACTTGAAAAGTATAAATTTTACCAATGTCATATTAGATGAAGCATTGCAATTAGAACAAGACTTACAATCTGACATTGGTGATTAAAAATTCAACTCTACTGGTAGCTTATTATGTATATAAAATGAAATTTAATATTTCTGGTATTGAGATAAAATATTGATTATTTCCGGCAATTTGGGCTGAAAAGTCTAAGCGCAGCATCTTTGTTAGGAGAAGGCTTTACACATGTTGCAAAATAAAAGCTGGGATGCACCCGATACCAATTCTATATAAATCAGGACTTACGCCAAAATTGCTAAAAAGCTTGATTTGTTGAACCGCCAAGACGCCAAGGACGCCAAGAATTCGTACAAGGTGCGTAAGTCCTATAAATCTTTAATATGTAATAAGTAGTATATAAAATTGGCTACTCGGCTAGAGTTCGGGGAATTAATTATGAGTGATGAATTTTATCATCGGGGATTGGCTAAGGCTAAGGAAAAAGACTATGCCGGCGCTATTGAGGATTTTAACCGTTGTTTACAACTGACTCCTTATTTTCCTGAGGCTTTTTTACACCGGGGTTTGGCTTATTATGACTCAGGTGCAATTCATCAAGCTGTTACAGATTATACTGAAGCTTTGAGATTAAATCCCCAAAGTACAGAAGCGTATTATTGTCGGGGGTTGGCTAGGGTGGCGCTAAAAAATTTACCAGGGGCGTTAGATGATGTAGATAATGCAATTCGCCTGAATTACCATTATGCTGCTGCTCATAGTCTGCGGGGGATAGTACGACGTAAACAAGGATTTATTCAAGATGCGATCGCTAGTTTTAAAAAGGCGGCAGAATTATATTTAGAACAACAGGATACGGAAAATTGTCGTCTGTGTTTGGAAAAAATTAAACAGCTACAACCGCTACCAAAACCTGGAGCGCAAACAGTGAATACTACTAGTGCGCCGATATTATCTACAAACGCATATTTTACACAGTTATTAGAAAAAGCCGAAAAGGGAGATACACGAGAGGCGATCGCAGATTTAAACTGGTTATTACAAGCTGATCCCCAAGATGCCCAAGCTTACTGCTGTCGGGGAGTGGTACGCTGCAAAATGGGAAAATATCGAGAAGCGATCGCGGATTTTAATCAAGCTATATTATTAAATTTTCCCGATGCTGTAGTCTATCGCAACCGAGGTAAAGCCCGTTCTCTTTTGGGAGATCATCAAGGGGCGATGGCTGATTTTAATCAAGCACTGAAAATTCAACCCCAGGATGCTTTAGTATACGTTGCTAGAGGTAATGCCTATCGCACATCTGGCAATTATTTAGATGCCATTCAAGATTACAGTCAAGCATTGCAAATTCATCCAGATTATGCTCAAGCTTACTACAATCGTGGCATTGCTTATGCGTGGTTGGAAGAAATGCAAAACGCTATCATAGACTATCAGCAAGCGGCGAGTATTTTCTGTGAACAAGAAGACTGGGAAAATTACAACCAAGTATTAGAAAGCTTGCAAAAAATCCAGACATTTAGCCCTGAGTCAAAACAGCAAACCTATAAGTTGCTGCGTCAGCGACTTTTACGGATGGTAGGAGGATATTGGGAAATTGCCCAACGATTAATTGACCAAAAACAAGAATATCATCCGGGGATGACAGATGAGTGGTATTTGCAAAAAGTCATCGATGATTTAGAACGCGATCGCGGCCGATAAGTAAGTCGGCGAGAAAAACTCAAACTATGTTAAGCAATGTAAAATAATTAAAATTCATTTCGTAGTCAGCGGCTCTAGCCCTGATTTGAGGACTAAAGTCCTCACTACAAACCTTTAATTATTTACGCCGTCCTACTTAAAATAAAGTATTTCAAAGTAAGCGCTTTAGCTGTAAAACGCTTACTACAGATTTTTGTTGATTAACTAACCAAATCAGGAAATACCTCTTGCACAGCTGGATGTACCAAGCGATGATTCTGCACATTCAAGCCTTTAGCTAATGCGGGGTTAATATCCAGTGCCTTGATTCCTAAATTTGCCAACTGCACAACATAAGGTAAAGTACTGTTATTAAGTGCTTGGGTAGCTGTCCAAGGAACTGCACCGGGCATATTCGGCACACCATAATGCACCACACCCTCTTCGATGTATACAGGATTAGTGTGGGATGTCACGTGTAAAGTTTCCACACAACCGCCCTGATCAACTGCAACATCCACAATTACTGAACCAGGATGCATTTGTTTGACCAATTCACGGGATACTAGTATGGGCGCTCTCCGTCCTGGGACTAAAACAGCACCAATGAGTAAATCGGCTTCTTTGATGGCAGCTTCGATATGGGCAGAGTTGCTGTAAAGCAGTTCCACTCTAGAGCCAAATAAGGTTTCTAAATAGGATAAACGCTCGACATTCACATCTAAAATTTGCACCATCGCACCCATGCCTACGGCAATTTTAGCTGCTTCTGTACCCACAACACCGCCGCCTAAAATTACGACTTTGCCTGCTTTGACACCAGGGACACCGCCTAACAGCACGCCTCTACCACCTTGCTGACGTTCTAAAAATCTCGCTCCAAATTGTACTGCTAGCCGACCAGCAATAATACTCATGGGAGTCAACAAGGGTAGTTTGTTAGCACCAGGTTGTTCTACAGTTTCGTAGGCGATCGCACAAGTGCCACAATCAATCAAATGCTCGGTTAAATTGCGATCGGCGGCTAAATGCAGATAAGTAAATAATATTTGCCCTTTTTGTAAAAATTTATACTCATTAATTAAGGGTTCTTTGACTTTAACAACTAACTCCCGATGCCAAACAGCTTCTGGTGTAGTAACAATTTCTGCCCCAGCTTCTTTGTAGTCTTCATCTGTAAATCCCGCACCACTACCTGCTTGGGTCTGCACAAATATCACATGACCATTCTCTCGCAGCACCCGCACGCTAGAAGGACTCAACCCTACCCGAAACTCTTGATCCTTAGTCTCCCGAGGAACGCCGATTTCCATGTATCGCCTCTGATGATTTTTTTGTTCAACTTTAGCCTGCCAGTCTTCAGCTTGCACTTCCGTATTAGGGATAGCTAACTACCAAGCCATCTGTATTAACTCCATTGTTGAAGTTGTAAACTCTTACCCTTGACTATTCCCCTAGTCTTTCTACAATATATAAAGAATAATTACAAAATGTTAAAAAGTGTGGGGATAGCTTTCTTAGGGAAAGCGCCTGTCAGATATCCTGGCATTCCCGCACTAGCATCAACCTAAAAGTTACCGAAGTTATGAGTAAAGACACTCTCCAATCATAACTTTTCACTAATCAAGTCCTGTTTGCCGAGTAAAGGTTTTGAGAAAATGACACAAACACAACCAACGATTACGCCTAAATTAGAAGAGCCTAAGTTTGGCTTTAATGAATATGCTGAACGCTTGAATGGTCGAGCTGCCATGATTGGTTTTTTATTAACGGTGGTAATTGAGTACTTCACCGATCAAGGTGTGTTATCATGGCTCGGTCTAAAATAGCCATGCTAGAAAGCATCAGGCTGGACATTGTAAGCTATTAATTAGAAGTGTTTGAACCAGCTGGAACAACTAGCTGGTTTTAACCGTATCCATACCTAATAGCAAAACAGTGCTACTGTTAACTTAAACTTGCACATCATACCTGCAAGCAGGTTAAATACAACTGCCCCTACTGAAAAAATCGCATATTTTTTAGCTGGTGATCATCAGCAGGGTAGTTAATGTGTAAGGTATTCTCGATCAAGTTAAACATCAGGTAATCTGGACAAACCAATCTGTGATGAATGCTGTATTACCTCGTTTTTTGAAGTCAGCTTATAGAAAAGACCCCATAATCAGCGTGTTAATGACGATGGGTGTGGTAGATGCGCTGATTGGGGGACTCGATGATAGTTGGACATTATTTGCCTTTGGCTTGAGCATAGCTGGAATCAGCCTGGGCTTTAAGTTGTGGCGTATCCAACAACGGCAACCCCTGCCAGATGAGCCTGTAGTCCAACATTACTTGCCTTCTCAATCATCTAGTCCGACGCTGCCCATGCTGTCGATTTCTAAGAAAAAACCACCGCGATAAATCCGGCCAAGTGCCGTTAAGGTAGCAGGTCAATTTAATTGGTGTAACTATTCGATAAGAGAGGAAAGCTAGTGAGGAGTGAGGGTAAAAGCAGGAGCAATTCTATAAGGCGGCACCCGTCTGTTATTTTGGCATTGATGGCAGCGATCGCCATACCGATAACTATCTGGCAAGGATTTTCCATTTATGCGGCTGATGCTGCGGTGGAAATCATCCCCAACTCCCCACTGAGAAACACAATTGCCAATCCACAACTGCTTCACACCTTTCCCGGACACAGAGGTAGCGTCAAATCTCTAGCCTTTAGTCCTGATAGTCAAATTCTTGTCAGTGGTGGTGGTGATAACGAAGGCGTAATTCGATTGTGGAATCCCGCCACAGGCAAAAGGGTGGCGAATATTAACAAAGCGCACAAAACTAGTATTGAGTCTTTGGTAATTTCGCCCGATGGCCAAACCCTAGTTAGCTGTAGCACCGACAACACCATTAATTTGTGGAATCTCAGAAATAATAAATTTAGTCGCTCTTTTGTCGGACATAGCAGCCATGTGATGTCTTTAGCCGTATCTCCAGATAGTCGCGTTCTTGTCAGTGGTGCTTTAGACGGAATACGTATGTGGGATTTGCTACAACAGCGCCCACTAGCTACTTTAGTCCGGTTTAATAATTCCATTCATACACTCTCCATGAGTCCGGATGGTCAGACTTTGGCTAGTGGTGACAGCAAAGGTGCAATTAAGTTATGGAATTTGGCAACTGGTGAATTAATCCGTGAATTTACTGGACATTCTCAGACAGTTACAGATATATCTTTTACACCAGATGGGGACAGCTTAGTTAGTGCCAGCCGCGATCGCACAATTAAAATTTGGCCTTTGAACTCTGATGCACCAGTCCGCACCCTAACAGCACACAATAATTGGGTAAATGCCATCGCCATCAACCCCGATGGACAAACTTTAGCAAGTGCGGGTAGAGATGGCATTAAAATGTGGAATTTATCTACAGGTGAGTTATTAAATACACTGCGGGGACATGCCGACTGGGTAAGTACCGTCGTCTTTAGTCCTGATGGGCAAATTCTCGCCAGTGGTGGATTTGATGGCAGAGTAAATATCTGGGGATTACAGCCAAACATGATCACAGAGCAATAAAGAGATGATTTCACGATGAACGCGTTGCTCCCGCAGAGCTGTTGGGGGTGAGGTTCTATATCTTATTAAATACGTATTCCTAAATAAATATTGACCCCAAACCTCTGTCCTCAGGCAGATCCTGATTATATGGTAACTCCAGTTGAATAGAAGAAACCGTGTACGTATACGGGTGAATCTTCATGAAACGCGATATCACTGGTAAGTTTGTTAGCAATTGGGACTCAGAAACAAAACAACGCGTTAGTGTATCTCTTACCAGTACAGCGTGGCGATTGCTGGATGAGGAAGCTCAAAAACGCGGAATTTCTCGCTCAGAAGTAATTGAACAAATTGCTCGTAGTCTGGGAAATGATACTGACGGTAGTGATGGAAATACGGAGTCACAACAACGCATCGTAGAGCAGCAACAGGCGATCGCTACCTTAGAGCGTCAACGACAAGAATTAACTGCCATACTGGATAATGCTCCAGATATTATTAGCCGTCTTGATATTCACTTTCGCCATCTTTATGTCAGCCGTTCTATAGAACTAGCCACAGGTATTCCCGCAGAGCAATTTATTGGTAAGACCAACGCTGAATTAGGAATGCCAGAAGAAATTTATAGTGGTTGGTATAAAAATTTGCAGCAGGTTTTCGCCACAGGTCAGGAAAAAACTTTTGAATTTAGTTTTCCAACTCCCACAGGCTTACGCTGGTATCAGTCGCGCATCGTTCCGGAATTTGCTAGTGATGGTTCTGTGAAAACCATAATTAATATCGCCCGTGATGTTACCGATTATAAACAGATGGAGCAGGCATTACGCAACAGTGAAGAGCGCCTGCAACTTGCCCTTAAAGTCGGACGTATAGGAACATGGGACTGGGATTTACAAACTAAGAAAATAGTCTGGTCGGCAGGTCACTTTAACGTCTTAGGTCTGCAACCGTATGAATGCGAACCTAGCTATCAAGTTTGGGCAAGTCGGGTGCATCCCGATGATTTAGTGGAAACGAAGGCCAAACTTCAGCAAGCCAAACGCGAACAGAAAGAATATCATCACAAATATCGTCTGCTTTGGTTAGATGGCTCTATTCGCTGGGTAGAAGTGAGAGGGCAATTTAGTTACGATTCTCAAGGAAATCCTCTACATTCCATCGGCGCTGTGGTTGACATCACTGAACATCAGCAAGCCGGAGAGGAACGGGAACAACTGCTAGAACGCGAACAAATTGCCCGGACTCAAGCAGAAACAGCACAACGCCAACTGGCAACTATTTTTGAAACATCCCCTGTGGGAATTGGTTTATTAAATGCCCAGCAGCAATTTGTGGCTATTAATAAAGCGTTAGCGGAAATTAACGGACTTACCCGCGAACAACACTTAGGGCATTCCATTGGGGAAATTTTTAGTCAATATGATGCCAATTTAGTCGAAATATTTGACGACATTTACACCACAGGGCAGCCTTTTGTTTCACCTAACTTTGCTGTCAAAACTCCTGGACGTAGCGATCGCCAACCCGGATACTACAATGTTTACTACTTGCCAACAAAGAACTTAAATAATCAGGTAGAAGAGGTTTTAGTTTATGTCGTCGATGTAACTGAGCAAGTCCGATTAGAGCGCGGTCAACACTTTCTTTCCGAAGCCAGCGCAGTTTTAGCATCTTCCCTCGATTATCAAATAACCCTAGAACGAGTAGCACATCTAGCAGTACCGGAGTTAGCTGATTGGTGTACAGTGCATATAGTGGCAGAAGATGGTTCCATTGAGCAGATTGCTGTAGCTCATATCGACCTGGCTAAACTACAATGGGCGCAACAAATCAGAGAGAAATATCCTCTAAACCCAGATGAGCCTCGCGGTGCGGCCTTTACGTTACGAACAGGGCAGTCTGATATCTTACCAGAAATTCCCGATGAATTGCTTGTCCAAGCAGCCCGTGATCCCGAACATTTAGAAATTTTGCGGCAAGTTGGTTTCAAATCGGTCATGACCGTGCCATTACGCACCCAATCACGAATTTTTGGGGTGATTTCTTTTATCTCAGCCGAGTCTGGGCAACGATATAGCCAGATGAACTTGCAACTAGCAGAAGAACTAGCTTTCCGTGCTTCCTTAGCCATTGATAATGCTCAGTTGTATCGGGTAGCTCAACTGGCTCGTACCAAAGCCGAAGCCGCTAACCGAGTTAAAGATGAGTTTCTAGCTGTACTATCCCATGAGTTGCGATCGCCCCTCAATCCCATCTTAGGTTGGACAAAAATGCTTCGCACTAAGCGTTTAAATGCCACCAAAGCGGAGCAAGCCCTAGAAACCATTGAACGTAACGCCAAACTGCAAGCGCAACTAATTGAAGATTTATTGGATGTCTCCCGCATTCTCCAAGGCAAAATGTCTTTAAACGTTGCACCGGTGAATCTGATTTCCACAATTGAAGCAGCCCAAGAAACAGTAAGACTCGCAGCAGAAGCTAAAAGCATTGACATCCAGACCATGATCAACCCAGTTTCCGGAAACGTCTTAGGTGATCAAAACCGCTTACAACAGGTTATGTGGAATCTCTTGTCTAATGCTGTGAAGTTCACGCCATCTGGAGGGCGAGTTGAGGTGCAATTACAGCAAGTTGGGACGTATGCTCAAATTCAAGTCAAAGATACAGGTAAAGGCATCAGTCCGGAGTTTTTACCTTATGTATTTGAATACTTTCGCCAGGAAGATGGTACAACTACTAGAAAATTTGGCGGCTTGGGATTGGGGTTGGCGATCGTGCGCCATTTTACAGAATTACATGGTGGAACTGTTGAAGCAAGGAGTCTAGGTCAAAATTTGGGGACAACATTTACTGTCCAGCTACCGTTAAACCTAGTTGAGCCAGAGCATCGGCTGTTGTGAGCCATGTAGAAGAAACTGAGACAGATTTGGCAGGTGTGCAGATATTGGTTGTGGATGATGATGCGGATATGCGAGAGTTAGCAGAATTTATTCTCACCCAATCAGGCGCTCAATTAACCACAGCCGCTTCAGCTGCCCAAGCATTGGTAATATTGAATCAGTCTCTTCCTACCTTGATTATTGTGTGACATCGGGATGCCAGAAATGGATGGCTATTCCTTAATTCGCCACATTAGAAAATTATCGTCCCCAGAGGGAGGAAATATCCCTGCGGTAAGCGAAGCTATGCCGAAGGCCATCGCACTTACTGCTTATGCCGGAGAAATCAACCAACAGCAAGCCTTAGCCGCTGGATTTCAAATACATTTACCTAAGCCTGTAGCTCCAGAAGAGTTAGTGCAGGCGGTTTTTACATTAATTCGTAATTCGTAAAGTCATTGGCCCCTAGTATCAGTGACCAATGACTAAGATAGCCAACGGCTGTAATTAATTCTTCTGATTATTTTGCAGCATCTGTTGTACCTGCTGTTGTAAAGCTGGGTTTCGTTGAATAGCAGCTACTATCTGATCGAATCGCGCTGGTTCTATGCCCTCAGCCCGAACTACTTGCTCTTGTTCAGAAAAGGTTTCCCGTTGAATTGACTCGATTTGAGTGACTACTTGCTTAAAGGACTGCTGCTCCTCTGGAGTCACTGGTGTAGACGGTTGAGCCTCTGGTGACTGCTGTGCTTGAGCAAGCTCTTGAAATCGCTCTACGCTGAGAGGAGATTTTTCAATCACTTGTGCAAATTTCTGTTGAGCTGTTTGACCAATTTCCTGCAATTTCGGAATCACGTTGGCAAGTTGTTGTAGTTCTTCTGGACTAACAGCTTGTTCAGGAGATTGTTGAGTTTGAGGTGCTGGTGCTGCTGGCGCTGGCGTACCTTGAGGTTGAGGTTGTGCTTCTTGTGCTTGTGCTAGAGCCGAAAGATTGCCTGCGAGCAAAAAAATTAAAACAGAGCTACCTTTCAAAAGTTGCTTTAACATAATTATTTCCTCCGTGAATATTACTCGTTCTGCATTAACAAGGAAAATGTTTTTCAAGAAATCAAGCTTATTGAATTTTTCCTCGAACATGCATCAAACAATGAATGTGATAGCAAATACTTCCCTTTACCGTTTTATTAGGAGCCTGAAAACATCATCTACATTGGTTCCCGCATAGCTTAATACATCTTTACCCATTTTTGCAAGGTTTAAATAGAACCTTCTTTGTTGTTGATGGAAATAAATAATTCCGGCTCTGCGTCAGCTTTTAAAAAGATAATCCAGCGATAGCAAAATATTTATCACCTATAAGATAGGTATAAAAATCTATCTTTTGAGATCAGACGTGTAACACTAATGGCTGATTTATAAGCCATAAAAAAACCCCCGTTGGGGGGCTTATTTAGTTATTCGCGTGGAGTGAACAACTAATAATAAATACTTAAAGTAAATACAGTAATCCGAACAAAATAATCCAAATCACGTCCACAAAGTGCCAGTAGATTTCCGCAGCTTCAATGCCAAAGTGCTTTTCGTTACTGTAGTGACCCGGAACGCGCGATCGCCACAACACCGATGCGATCGCTAAAACGCCAATGGTAACGTGTAGTCCGTGAAACCCAGTTAAAACATAAAATGCACTGGCAAACAAATTGGTAGTCAAACCAAATTCCAAATGGGCGTATTCATAAACCTGACCAAATAAGAAAATAGCACCCATCAAGGCTGTAATAGCCAACCAAATACGCATACCCTTGACATCATTCTTTTTGATGGCGGTATCAGCATTATGCATCACAAAACTGCTAGCAATCAGATTGACAGTATTAACACCGGGTAGCAAAAGTTCTAATTCTGGTGTACCTTCTGGGGGCCACACAGGTAAGGTAGAACGGAAAGCTAAATAAGCTCCGAACATCCCCAAAAAAATCATTCCTTCAGCAATCAGAAACACCACTAACCCAAACAGGCGATGATCTGGATGTGCTTCATGATGAGCATCTGTTGTTGCGGGATGATGATTTAGTTCAGTTTTCGCTGGGTCAATTATTTGACTTTGCATGAATCTTTAAAATGTAATGGGGACTGGGGACTGGGGATTGGGGATTAGGGATTAGGCAATAGGTAAGATTTTGGTTAGAGCCAGAAGTCTTTCCCCCCTGCTCCCGTACCCTTCGGGAAGCTACGCTAACGGCTGACGCTCACGGCGAAGCCTGCTCCCCCGGTTACTGAGCGCAGTCGAAGTATGCTCCCCTGCTTCTTCTCAGACACCAGACTCAATAGTCGGGTACGGTTCATCAGGTTTAGTGCGTAATACCGCTTCAGTATCAACTTCTTTGTGACTTACGCCATAGTCGTAAGGCCCTGTAGTTAATACTGGCAGTTTTTCAAAATTCTCTATGGCTGGTGGGGAAGTAGTCATCCACTCTAGGGTGAGTGCCCGCCAAGGATTGTTGGGGGCTTTTGGCCCATACAACCAACTCCAAACCGCGTTGATGATAAAGGGTAATGTAGAAATCGCCAGAATATAAGACCCGTAGGTGCAGATTTCATTTAATGAGGTGAATTTGGGATCATATTGAGCAATCCGGCGGTTCATCCCCATCATTCCCAGCTTGTGCATGGGTAAGAAGGTCATATTCAGACCGACAATTGTTAAAACAGCGTGAACTTTACCCCAAAATTCATTCATCATCCGTCCCGTCATTTTCGGGAACCAGTGGTAAATAGCGGCAAAAATTCCTAAGACGCTACCACCAAATAAAACGTAGTGTAAGTGCGCCACTACGAAGTAAGTATCATGAACGTGAATATCAAAAGGAACTGCGGCTAACATTACACCACTGATCCCGCCAATGACGAAGGTTCCCAAGAAACCCATCGCAAATATCATGGGAGAATTTAGGCTAATTTTGCCACCCCAAATAGTTGCTAACCAACCAAAAATTTTAATTCCCGTGGGTACAGCAATGATCATGGTGGTGATCATAAAGAACATCCGCAACCAACCAGGGATACCACTAGTAAACATGTGATGCGCCCAGACAATTAGCCCTAAGAAACTAATGGCTAAAGATGAATAGGCGATCGCCTTATAGCCAAATATCGGTTTACGGGCATGAACGGGCAGAATCTCCGAAATTGCCCCAAAAAACGGCAAAATCATAATATAAACGGCTGGGTGGGAGTAAAACCAGAACATATGCTGGTAAACTACCGGGTCGCCCCCGCCAGTGGGATTAAAAAATGTTGTTCCTGCCAATAAATCAAAGGCAAGGAGAATCAGCGCCCCTGCTAGTACTGGTGTAGATATGAGTACAAGCGCCGAAGTGGCCAACATCGACCAACAAAACAAGGGCATTTGATGCACTCCCATACTGGGGACACGCATCTTCAACAGGGTAACGATAAAGTTAATCGATCCCAAAATCGAAGATGTACCCAATAGCAGCACACTCATAATCCAAATGGCTTCACCCACTTGACCTGTAACCAAGCTCAAGGGTGGGTAAGATGTCCAACCAGCATCGGGCGCATCACCCACCGCTAAACTAGCGATTAGTAATACACCCGCAGGAGGAATCATCCAAAAAGCTACAGCGTTGAGGCGGGGAAAAGCCATATCTCTCGCCCCAATCATCAGGGGAATCAGATAGTTAGCAAATCCTGCCCCTGCTGGCACAATCCACAAAAAAATCATGATTGTGGCGTGCAGTGTAAAGAGGCTGTTGTAAACTTCTGGAGTGACAAAATCTACTTCTGGGGTACGTAGTTCCGTCCGCACCAAATCAGCCATCACACCGCCAATGCAGTAAAAAACAAACGAAGTGACTAGATATTGAATCCCAATCACCTTATGGTCGGTACTGAAACCAAAGAAGTCTCGCCAATGTCTTGCCTCTGGTTCTTCATGAACCGGGATATTGGCAGTTTCTTGCAACTGAGTTTGTGTCATAGAAATTAATTATCAGTTAGCAACCTGCTCACTGAGTCGCTGACTAGTGGTGATGAGCAGTGTGAACATGATTTAGCATTTCTGGCTGTATTCCCATGTCCTTGGTGTAAGGAGCGAGAAATTCATCTGGGGATAGATCCGCAGGGTTAACGGCCACGGCTTGATTTAGGGTTTCGTTGCTGGCAACTAATTGCTCTTGCATCCAAGCTTCATAAGCTTCTTGGGTTGCTTCTACTACTACTTGAGTTTTCATGGCACCGTGGTAAGGTCCACAAAGTTCAGCGCAAATTAAGTCGTAAGTACCAGCTATTCTGGGTGTAAAACGAATCTCGCTTTGTCTACCAGGAATAGCATCCTGTTTCAAGCGAAACTCTGGTACCCAAAAAGCGTGGATCACGTCGTTGGCTGTCATATTGATTTGGACTTCCCGACCAACGGGAACGTGTAGTTCACCTGTAGTAATGCCTGTATCAGGATAGGTAAACAGCCATGCATATTGTAGACCAGTGACGTTGACCCGTAATTCTGGTGGTAGACCTGCTTTTTCGGGACTACCCCCAATGGTGGGAGCAACACTACCTACGCCGGGAGCATCTCGTTTTTGGGGAATTTGGTCAGCATTACGCACTGCGGCTGTGGCTGGGTCTTGCATAGCCTCATCAGATTTTTCTTGATTGAGGTTTGGCCCTGTGCTGGGAGGCGTATCACTCAAAGTGGCAGCAATGGCAGCCCCTGGCATTGTCATCGATTCTTGAGTAATTGGGGCTTCATGCACAGCATGGGGATCAAAGCCACCGATGTCGTTGTATACCTCAAAGCTATAAACAGAAATACCGATAACGATAATTGCGGGGATCGCTGTCCAGAGTATTTCTAAAGGCACATTACCTTCAATTGCTGGCCCGTCGTCATTGTCATCTGCCCGTCGCCGATATTTAATTGCAGAGTAAATTAAAATACCTTCGACAAGTAGAAATATACCTGTGGAAACGATCATCATTGTGTTAAACAGACCATCCACTAACAGGGCTTCATCTGTGGCGGCTGTGGGTAACAGACCGTGATTTTGACCGTACCAAAAGCTGAAAAGCGTTAGTACGATGCCAATTAGTAGTGTCCAGACGGAACTTGGAATCTTCACGGTTTACTTAAATGAATTTACTACGTTATCTCTATGCTACTCACTTACTAAGGTAGTGCAGGTGATGAAAGATAAAGTCTCATGGTCTGAAATTTTTATTAATTTTTGCCGCTAATTTACTAATTTTGAGTACAAGAGGTTTATTCGATACTGCCAATAGCAGATATAAATCAGTAAAAATCAGGGGGAAAATTTAATAAAGAATTTAGATTAGCAAAATTAATGGTTATTGATCAATTGCTGACAACTTAAAAAATACCTAAAGCTCAAGCTAAAAGTAGCTAGAGTGATCCAAAGTATAAGTGCAAGCCAATCTTTTCAACTCTGGTTCATACGCTAGGGTGTATATAAGTCGGTAGAAAATTGCAAATTTTAAGAGAAGCTCAACCCAGAGCGGGCGGAAGGTACTGTTCATGATGAACGAATTTGTCCTAGAACAACAAAATGAAGCGGCAACTGAGCAGCGACAGCCTAAGGAAGTGATTCGTCGCTTGGTGTGGAAAATGTGCATAGCCACCTTGATTTTGATGGCCATAGGCAGTGCCACCCGCGTGATGAATGCTGGACTTGCTTGCCCAGACTGGCCATTATGCTATGGGGAACTGGTGCCGGCAAAACAAATGAATCTCCAAGTGTTTTTGGAATGGTTCCACAGACTAGATGCAGGGTTGATTGGGTTAAGCGCCATCGCCCTCGCTGGTTTATCCTGGTGGCATCGTCGTTTTCTACCTAATTGGCTCCCTTGGGCATCGACATTTGCCCTGTTTTTAATTGTCTTCCAAGGTATTTTGGGAGGACTGACTGTGACTGAATTGTTGCGGTTTGATATTGTGACTGCTCATTTGGGAACAGCGTTGTTGTTTTTCACCACCTTACTGATTGTTGGTATAACCCTAACTCCCTATCAAGGAACGGGAACCGTGGGTAAGTTACCTTGGGTGGGTTTAACTGCTGCTATATTGGTTTACCTACAAAGTTTACTAGGTGCCTTAGTCGGTTCTCGTTGGGCATTACACCAATGTTTTGGCGATTCTCAGCTTTGCAGTGTGATGTATAGCCATATCTTTGGCTTGGTACCACCAACCGTGGCTACCTTGGCAGTGGTATTTATCTCCTGGCGCACACCAGCACTACACCCAGCTTTACGCAGGCTAGCAAATATGTCTGGTATGTTGTTGCTGTTACAAATTTTGTTGGGAGTTGCTACTTTCCAATTACATCTCCAAGCCGAGCCTCTGACAGTTGCTCACCAAGCTATAGGAGCTACTCTGCTGGGTACGTTAGTGGCTTTTACAGTGCTAGCACTACGGGACTGTAGCTCGGCCCGGGAAATCAACGCTTATCCTGTGGGTTTAACAGCAACTGTGACGAGTACACAAGCAAATGGAACGAATTTGTAAGTTAACTCAGCTAGCTGCATTTCTCCATTGCTGTAATCACCATGATTACTTATAACTAATGGCAATTAGCCGTTAGCCATTTAGTGATGAAAGTAACTCAATATCACATCTAGCAACAATCCCTAGCAACTAGAAGTGGTGGAACCCGACAAACCAAAATTGCCTGCGCCCCTAAAAAAGTCTCGACTTTCTGAGTCAGTCTGAGCTGGGAAAATGGGGGAGTAGGGGGAGATCAGAGAGTAAAATCTTTCTCATCTTCCCTATCCTCCTCATCTTCCTCATCTTCCCTGAGCCTCAGTAACTATACTTTAATGTCAACTCAGTATCAGCCGGGGCTGCATAGAAGTTGTTGAAAAATAAGGAACTAGAGTCAACATGATTGAGACTAATGTCTCTCGCCACCACCAAACATTTCTCCAAGTTATCCACAGCTACTATCAGCTAACAAAGCCCCGGATTATTCCGTTGCTGTTGATTACCACGGCTGGCAGTATGTGGATTGCTGCTCAGGGACAAGTAGACCCATTGTTATTGCTAGTAACTCTCACTGGTGGCACTTTGGCTGCTGCTAGCGCCCAAACCATTAACTGTATCTATGACCGGGATATTGATTATGATATGGAGCGGACGCGCCATCGTCCTCTACCTTCCGGTAAGGTACAGCCACGAGATGCACTAATTTTTGCGATCGCCTTAGCTGTAATGTCTTTTACATTACTGACAGTATTCGCAAATTTACTGGCTGCGTGTCTAGCATTTTCTGGCATCATCTTTTATATCTTGGTCTACACCCACTGGCTGAAACGCCACAGCACCCAAAACATTGTTATTGGTGGGGCAGCTGGAGCAATTCCTGCTTTAGTGGGTTGGGCTGCGGTGACAGATACTTTAAGCTGGGCAGCATGGTTAATTTTTGCCATTGTCTTTTTGTGGACACCGCCTCATTTCTGGGCGCTAGCGCTGATGATTCGGGATGACTACGCCAAAGTGGGCATACCTATGCTGCCTGTGGTTGCAGGTGATACGGCAACAGTAAGGCAAATTTGGTACTACACACTGGTGACAGTCGGTGCGACTCTGTTACTGGTTTATCCTTTACACGCCAGTGGATTTGTCTATGCGGTGATCGCAGTCAGTTTGGGTGGATTATTTATCCATAAGTCTTGGCGCTTGTTGCAAAACCCAGAAGATCGCACTGTAGCCAGAGAATTATTTCTGTATTCCATTTCTTACATGATGCTGTTGTGCCTGGGTATGGTAATTGATAGCCTCCCCATTACCCATAGTCTGATTAGTGCGGTAATCAGCCAGCTGCATTTTATTAGCTAAATGGATCATCTGGCGATCGCGTTGGTTTAATAGCGCGATCGCACTTAACATAAAAAGTTTTAAGAAAATATAGGTTGGTAGTAAATGCTTTAGCGTGCATTCAAAGGGTTCCAAGCACTAGAGCCTCTGATTACAAAATTAATATTCAGACAACAACCACAGAATTAATCCAGTTCCCAAAACACAAATAATTCCCGCCGCCCCAGCTAGGGGTTTTTTATTTTTGCCCGTGAACCACTCCGACGTTTTACCAGTATAAGTAATTAGTTCTGCGGTATCTACAGTAGCGATCGCCCAGATCAATGCTGCATGTAGTCCCCACGCTATACCCAAACTACCGCCATCGGCAATCCTGGCTAACACCAGCATGATTCCCATTAGCCATAGTCCAGGGATTTGGGGTATGGTTTCGCGCTGTTCCCAAACCAGGTGCAGTAGAGCAAAAATTAAGCTAGAAAGTGCTGCGGCTGCCCAAAGAGGATAGTCACGCTCTAATTCAGTTAACAAAAAACCACGAAAAACTAACTCTTCTATGCCGCCAACTAATAACGCTATTAATAAAATGCTTGGCAAGATGGATGGTATTAACTTGATATTAGACTTTTCTAAATGGCACCAGCCCAGCCAGAATTGGCAGGTAAACATCATAGCTAGACTCATTACTCCCAACCCAAAACCCAGTACTAAGGAACCCAGCATTGAAAGATTCCCTGCAAAGCCGTAATCTGAGAAAGATTGATCCGTTAGCCAAATAACTCCCCAGAGAACTAGGGGAGCTAAAAAGTAAAGTGACACTAATAAGGGTAATTTCTGCTCTGACTGTAAAGGTTTACCGGGTCGCCAATGAAGTGCTATCGCTATTATTATTGCTATTGGTAACCAGCATCCTATCCAGCTCACAAAAAATGCCGCCACTACAACTAATCCTGATGCATCTGTCATCAATGCTCGTAGGGAGTTGATTGATGGTTCCAAGTAATTTATCAAAATAGACATAAAAAAACACGATAGACTTCTTGCTTATTATTCAAGACTCTACTAGAGTCTGTAATTTTTGCAAGCGGTCTAATCGCATTTATACGTAACACAATTCTTTAATAGAATTGCTAATTTACATCAGAGCCAGAATAAGTTTTGTAGAAAAATCTCAAATATGGAATGCAATAGGCAGACGATTCAGACCACCAAATCATAGATCTAGTGGTGTCTTGAAATCATCTATTCGCCTATCAGTTGCACAGAACTGATGCTCAATTCTCGCGGCTGAATCCTAAATTATTTCTTGTTAACTTATTCCGACGCGCAGTAAATTTACTCTTCGTCTTCCAAATCTTCGTCTGATTCGTCAATGTCTACATCATCTGGGGTTAATTTTTTATCAGTTTCACCGAGTTGAATCAAGTGAATGTGCTTATATCCCAGTCTGATTTCAAACTCATCTCCAGGTTTTAAGTTCATGGCCTTGGTGTAGGTAGCACCAATCACAATTTGACCATTTTGATGAACGCTAACTCTATATGTCGGTTCACGACCACGGCCATCTTTTGGTGCTTCTGGACTGAGAGGAATGCCTCTAGCCGATAGCAAAGCATCATAAAAATCTGTGAGGTTGACGCGAACCTGATTATTTTTAGTAACAGTGTAATAGCCGCATTGCTTGGCTCTTTCTCGACGTGGTAAATTAGAAAGTTCTTTTACCTTAGCAAGCAGTGCTTTTCCAGTTAATGGTGCGGTTGCAGTTTCAGTCATTATGCTCAAGTTTTCCTTACTCTCTCCAAACTGATAAACAATGTTGTCTCATGGCAGTATTTGATTTTTTATCATCTGCACAGAGATACTCACACCCCTAGGGTGAGAAGTAAATTCCTACTGATAGGATGGGCGAAAAATGCCTATATTATGGTTAGCCACAACATATTAAACGTCATGGTTGTCATAGGCATTAATTTCGGTGATTTTACGGCACTTTTAACGATTATTCGCCATCAGAAATAATTTTTTTTTCTTTTGGCGCTACTGTAGCAGGGTGAATTATAGCCACTTTTACAACTTGTTAGAGTTCTACTACAAATAAGTCGTAGACCCAATAAATTGTGGGCTTTCTACTTCCAGTGCTTGTCTTTATTGCCCTTGAGTTGTAAGGCTTTCCTTACTCTCCCTCCTAAGCTTAGGACAGCTTAGTATTTGCACAGGGTCTGACGGATATCCACCTTTTATCCTGCCTGTAGAGACATGAAATTTATTGTCTCTACATTACGAATCAACAAAGCAGCATTAGCCGCGCTTATACGGCTATTGATACTGGATTTGTTACTTCGTAATTTTATATTAAATACTAGCATGGACTAATAATAGCAAAATTATTGTTTAGTTTTAAAATTAACTTGCGAGTAAAGTTTTATCTAAATCTCTGGACTTAGGGAGGCAAAAAGCGCTGAGGATTTTCCTTTTGCTTTATTACCATAGAGAATATTGCCGCATGACTTTTATAAAAATTAATCTAAAATTAGACGAGCAGTTTTGACAATTGAGTTAAATCCCAGATTTTCGTGATTGAACACAGACAAAAAGTAGCAAGGATTGACTTCGCGGCTGATTGTCAACAGACAAAAAGCGGTAAGGTATTTTAAACGTCTGTCTTGGGGAAGAATAAATTTATCCACATCTTGCAAATACTTTATTGCCATGACCAGATATTTATCATCTATATAGTAATGCGGTTTGATTCCTAAATTTATTTGCGTGTTAGGGATGAAAAAGGATAGATGTGTACTGAGTCTCATAAACCCAAAGTACAGGCTACGCTAAGAAAAATCAAATAGGAGTCCTACCAGAACCAAAAATCTGCTTTTATGACTATATGAGGGATTTTCCTAGCAATAGCACTAAATGCTAATGACATCAAGATTTATTGAGAAGCATTGGTGTAGTTAGTTAGTTTAGATATATTCACTAAGCAGGAGATCAACCTTAGTTGTTTTCTTGTGATCCACTTACTTGTCCTTGCTACCTCTAAACAGGTAAATTGAACACGCAGCCACAATTACCTTTTTTGGCGTTGGGGTTTGAATATTCAGACTAATCTCTGCTACTGGGCTTCTTCAAAACAAATTTTAATGGTTATCCTTAAACTAGAATCGGTTGCTCTTTTATCATCAGCCTATTAATACCTGGTTCTGAATTAAGGGCAACAACAGTATATTTAGTACAATTTTTGCAATCATCAGCCTTAACTCAAGGTTTCTTAGGCTGGTGATGCAATTTTAAGTCTTTGGTTGGTGGTAATGGAAATTCTATTTAAGATCATTCGGCAGCAACAAAATTCCGCTCCTGTTGTAAAAACTTATCTGTTAGATGCAGAACCTGGCAATACAATCTTGGACTGCCTCAATCAAATTAAGTGGGAACAAGATGGAACGCTGGCATTTCGCAAAAATTGTCGAAATACCATTTGTGGTAGCTGTGCTATGCGAATCAATGGGCGCTCGGCTTTAGCTTGTAAAGAAAATGTTGGCAGTGAACTTGCCAGATTGGCACAAATATCTGCTACGGCAAATCAGTCCAAGACTATTTCGGAAATTACAGTAGCTCCTCTAGGTAATATGCCTGTGATTAAAGATTTAGTCGTAGATATGAGTAGTTTTTGGGATAATTTAGAAGCCGTAGCTCCTTATGTGAGTACGGCAGCACGACAAGTCCCAGAAAGAGAGTTTTTACAAACACCATTAGAGCGATCGCGCCTCGATCAGACTGGCAATTGTATCATGTGTGGTGCTTGCTACTCTGAATGCAATGCCCGTGAAGTTAATTCCGATTTTGTCGGGCCTCACGCCTTAGCCAAGGCTTATCGCATGGTCGCCGACTCTCGTGATAGTGAAACTGAAAATCGCTTAGAAAATTACAACGAAGGTACGAAAGGAGTGTGGGGTTGTACCCGTTGTTTTTACTGTGATTCAGTTTGTCCAATGGAAGTAGCACCATTAGAGCAAATCACTAAAATTAAACAAGAAATTCTCGACCGTAAACAAGCCAACGATAGTCGCTCAATTCGCCACCGCAAAGTATTAATAGAGTTAGTCAAAGAAGGTGGTTGGATTGATGAACGTAAATTTGGCATCCAAGTAGTGGGTAACTACTTTCGAGACTTGCAAGGATTACTCAGTCTTGCACCCCTGGGCTTGCGGATGATAGCCCGGGGTAAATTCCCATTATCCTTTGAATCGTCCCCAGGAACTCAACAAGTGCGATCGCTCATTGAATCTGTGCAGGCTGAGGAGATTGAGGGAGTAGGAAGTGGGGAGTAGGGAGTAGGGAGTAGCGAAGAAATTTCCCCCCTGCCTCCTGCCCCCTGCCCCCTGCCTCTTTCCCCTAACGCGGATCTTGGGGAATATTCAATGGTTGCCCAGAACCCTCATAAACTAAAACATCCCATTGCCCATTGTTACTATACTCAAAAGCAATCCTGCTACCATCAGCGTTAATAGTAGGGTGGCGAACTTCCGCTTGCAGGTTACCGGTTAAATTTCTGGATTGGCGTGTTTCTCGGTCATAGAGAAAAATAGTTGAACGGCCTTGACGACTAGCGGTAAAAACAACATAACGACCGTTTTCAGCCACACTAGGATGAGAGGCGATGGTATCTAAAGAATTTAAACCTGGTAAATCAACCAAAGTCCGTGTCAGCGTATCAAACATATAAACATCTTGGCTGCCTCGGCGATCGCTCGTAAATACAATATACCTCCCAGAAATTTGGGGATTGAGTTCTGAAGCCAGACTGTTAAGACCGCGACCACCAGGATCAAAAGGATAATTAATTAGGCGGGGATAGCCAACACAGCCACCTAAAAAACTCACATTAGCAAACACAAGTATAAAAATAGTTCTATTAGTCATTAGTCATTAGCCCTTCGGCTACGCTCAGGGTAAATCAATGGTCATTAGTCAATGTCAAGAGGCTAACAACTAATAATTAATCACAAATAATACATACTTTTCTCGCCATCTCCCTCATTTCTCCCATATTCCTGATCACTCCGCCTCCAAGCGTCGCACCTGAATTTGATGCAGGCGTGGGCCGACGGCTGATGTTATGGTAAATTCGAGATTTTCATAGTGAAATATTTCACCTTTGGTGGGGATTTTCTGTAGTTGGTACAGCACAAAACCTCCTAAGGTCTGATATTCCTTGGTTAAAGGCAAATTGAGATGCAAAACTTCATTGAGGTCTTCTAGGTTAATTTGGGCTTGCACCAAAAAATTTTGCTTATCTAACATCTCAATCAGCAAGTCATCACTGCTATCAGGTTCGCCAGCATTGCCGATAATTTCTGCAATCACATCCTGGATGGTTACCAATCCCACAGTGCCACCAAATTCGTTAACTACTATCACCATTGCGGGTTTCTCTTGCTGCATCATTGGTAAGAGTTCACTCAAAGGCGTGTGTTCTGGCACAAACCGGGCAGGACGCATCCAAGGTTGGATATGTGCTTCTGGAGTCAGTTTTCCCATGGCCAATGGTTGTGCCAAGTCTCGAAAATACACTATACCGCGAATATCGTCTAAAGATTCGCCAATGATGGGATAACGTGAGTGACCAGCAGTAATCATTTCCTGAAGTAAGGTCTGGAAAGTGGCATCTTTGGACAAAGCTACAATGCCTGTACGGGAAATCATCACATCTTGGGCCATCACATCCCCAAACTCAAACACATTGTTGAGCAATTCTCGCTCTGAAAGTTGTAAACCAGTAGATTCCCGTTCCGTAGAAATAATTAGTTGCAATTCTTCAGGAGTCACAGGCGATCGCCAACTTTGTCCAGTGTATTCGATGCCAAAAAGCCGCAACAGAAAACTGGTTGATTGGTTGAGAACCCAGATGAAGGGGCTGAAAAAGCGCATGATTGCTTTTACCGAGGGCCCCAAAAATCTTGCCAGATCCTCTGAGTAAAGCATCGCTACTGATTTAGGACATAGTTCACCTAAAACAATTTGTAGATAGGTAATCAAGAAAAAGGCGATGGGTATTGATAGGGAATGAGCGATTAAATTACTCATCCCCGTAGGTAAAGGCCAAGATTTTAGCCATAGCTCCACCAGTACGGCAATGGAACTTTCGCCAATCCATCCCAGGGCCAAACTAGAAAGGGTAATACCCAACTGAGTTGTAGATAATAGTCTTTCGATACTACGTTGTAGTCCTTCAACAGCGATCGCCGGAATATCACCCGCTTGCACCAGCTGATGGATGCGCGATCGCCTGACATTCACCATGGAAAACTCTGCCGTCACAAAAAAAGCATTGATCGCAATCAGCAACAGCACTGATAACAATCGCAGCCCCACATCCGTCCAAATTAAATTAGAAAAACCACTCACAGCCAAAGTTCGTGTAAAACTCACGCTCCTATTTTGGGCATGGAAAAAAGGCAGGGGTGTAGGTGAGCCAGCCCGGTCTTGTTGTCCCAACAAAGAGGGACTGGCGAACCCGAAGGGGAGTGGGGTTTAGAAGAAACCTCTAGAAAAGAAGCAGGCGTTTCTTCCTCATCTTCCCATCCCCAAACTATCTACCTTTCTACAGGAACATCCAACACCTCTAGCTTCAGTTTTTGAGCGGGATAATCTGTCAAAGACAGGGATATCTTATTCACGTCATCCAGTAAAGCTGTGGGAATGATCACTGTGCCAGAAACTACTGGCCCATTTGCAGGTAATTCAGCCGGTAAACCCTCTGTACTGGCACTCAAGGTTCGTCCTTTTTCGTCGCTAACATCCAAAAAACTATACAAGAAACGCACAGAATCAGCACCTTGATTCTGCATATTCACTCTCATGAGTAAATCACCACCAGAGTAACGAACAGATTGCACTGCAAAAGTTACGCCCTCACTTTCAGCAGTCACAGGAAAACCAGGTGAGAGTTTTTCTGGCACTACGACTGGAGGTTGTTCTTGGGGCTTTTGCCTACTGCTATTAGTTTCTTCATCATCTTCCTCTAGCCTCTCTGATTTAGCAGCCTTGGTTTTGCCTTCAATCCGAGCCTTAACAATTTTTAATATTTCGTCTTCTTTCAATAATGCCACCCCTAACTGTTGAGAGCCATTTGTCCGACTGCTAGGAAATTTGCTGGTAGGGCGACCATCTGGTGTGGTTACACCTTTGAGTGCTGCACTCCCCATCTCGAAACCCAACAACGCACTCACAGAGCCTGCTCCCAGCATCAGGACTAACAAAATTAAAGTCAGAAGTACAGTGGAATTTATTTTCATCGCTGATTAAGCTATTGCAAAAAAATGCTGGTCTATTTTAAGCGTATTGAATATTAAAAGCATTGAGGCTTTGTACCTCAATCTTTAAAAGAACTTAATTAATACTAGTCTGCACCATTTCCCAAAAAACATGTTGTATAAAATCTCATAAAATTTATTTGAGTCTACACAAGACTGTAAATTTACGCTATAGTTTATATTCGACCAGGGTTGGCCGAGCGGTTGAGGCAGCGAACTCATAATTCGCCCAAGGCAGGTTCAACTCCTGCACCCTGGATTATTTGAGTGCTGAAAGCTGAGGACAAAATACTTGTCCTGATTAATCCGTGGACAAATCTTGACTTCCGCCTTTTGGTACTAGTCCCTGTTCCCCAACGCCCAGCCACTTTTTCATCGTTGTGACATATTTTCAAATCTGAACTCAGTCCCAACTCTTAGTTGATTGGCATTCAAGCGGGGAGACATCAGTAAAGATGTACCGTAAGGATTTGGTAAATCTGGAGTGCGAAGATAAGGGTCATTGCCTACCTGCTGTTGCAAGACATCACGATAAAGAGTGTTAACCAACTCAGCATCGCGGGCAATTTCATTTTCTGGAAAGGAATTACGGAAACCAGAACCAGAACCTAGTATTGAGTCTAGTTGACGCTTGGGCGTAGTATTTTCATAGAAGTTGCGATCGTGTCGAAAAAAAGCTCGCTCAAAGACATCATTTGTGGTTTCATAATTGGGTGTTTCTGTTTGAGCAACTACAACAGAAGGAAAAGCTACACTAGCAGCTAGCAAAACTAATAAACCACCAAAGGCTGGAAATTTTATACCCATCTTCTGTACTCCTCAGTTTTTAGGCAAATCTTCATTTATGCTTAAATTCAGAACTCTCATAAGTTCAACCTTTGGTGTAACACAAGTTTGCATGTTTTGTAATGACGTATACTACTGAAACCTTTACCCAATCAGATATTTGTGCAGCTACTACTGATTTAGAAACCCTGCGCCACAAGCTACTAAACTTATTTTGTCAACTCGCTTATCAAGAAGGTGATTTTGTTCTCTCTTCTGGTCAAAGTAGTTCTTACTACATCAATGGTAAGCAGGTAACTCTTCATCCCCAAGGAGCTTTAGCTATTGGGCGCATTATTTTATCCCTGTTACCTAGAGATACCCAAGCTGTTGCTGGTTTAACATTGGGTGCTGATCCTATTGTGTCAGCAGTGAGTGTAGTTTCTGCGTATGAAAATCGCCCCATACCAGCGCTAATTATTCGTAAAGAAGCCAAGGGACATGGAACCAAGGCTTATATTGAAGGGCCAAATTTGCCGACAGGTGCAAAAGTCATTGTTTTGGAAGATGTCGTTACTACCGGACAATCTGCCATGAAAGCCGTTGAGCGTCTTCGAGATGCTGGCTATACAGTTGATACAGTAATTTCACTAGTAGACCGACTACAAGGTGGCTCTGAATTTTATCAGTCAGTAGGGTTAAACTTTCAGGCGGTGTTCACAATTAAGGATATTCAGGAACGGTATCGAGAATTAGGTAATTAATTTTATCTCAAAGCGATCGCCATACTCTGTACGAGCGATCGCACTTTGTTGGTACTTTCATGATAGGCGATCGCCGGAGGCGGGGCTTTGCCCATCGCGCATTTTTCTCAAATATGAATTAAGCAATAAAATCTGTGTACTCATGAAGATTTAAGTGGATATGTTAATTCAAATCTTAATTAAATTGTTGTTTAACCTGCTCATAAATTTCAAGAGTGATTAGAGATATACTATTGTCTTGAGCATAGGCTTCAATCTTTTTGCGGGCAAAAGGACGGACAAAAAAAGGGATTTCTTTAAGTTTAGTTTCAGCTTCAGCAGTCCATTTAATTGTTTCACTCATTGATTTTCAGGTCTTAATTTCGATATTCAAACATTGTTTGGATGGATGCACAGTTACTCTCGAAATTAATATCGTTACCAGGTTAACCCCAGTAACGATATTTAACGCAAGAGAACTATCTTACTTAACCTTGTGCTACAGGTTCCTTCGCCAAGAACTTCTCAAGTTCAGTCAACGCATCAGCATCAACTTTGGTTTGCATGGGGCAGAATTTAGGCCCACACATAGAACAAAATTCAGCAGTTTTATAAATATCTGCTGGCAGAGTTTCGTCGTGATATTCCTTAGCTCTTTCTGGGTCTAAAGATAATTCAAACTGACGGTTCCAATCAAAGTTATAACGGGCCGCTGAGAGTTCATCATCTCTATCTCTGGCCCCTGGGCGATGTCTAGCAATATCCGCTGCGTGAGCCGCTATTTTATAAGCAATCAAACCATTGCGGACATCTTCAGCATCGGGTAAGCCTAAATGTTCTTTAGGTGTCACATAACACAGCATTGCTGTACCGTACCACCCAGCCATTGCAGCCCCAATTGCCGAGGTAATGTGGTCATAACCAGGAGCAATATCTGTTACCAATGGCCCCAATACATAGAAAGGTGCTTCAGAACACTCTTCCATTTGCTTACGGACATTGAACTCAATTTGATCCATTGGTACGTGTCCAGGCCCTTCTACCATTACTTGGATGTCATCTTCCCAAGCTCTGCGGGTTAGCTGTCCGAGGGTTTTGAGTTCTGCTAATTGTGCAGCATCTGAGGCATCATGAGTACAGCCAGGACGCAGGGAATCACCCAAACTGAAGGAAACATCGTATCTTTTGAAAATCTCAATAATGTCTTTGAAATGGGTATACAAGGGATTTTGTTTGTGGTGATGCAGCATCCACCGCGCCAGAATCCCACCACCACGGGAAACAATACCTGTGATGCGGTCTCTTACCAAGGGTAAATGTTCAATTAAAATCCCGGCGTGGATGGTTTGATAATCTACACCTTGTTGGGCGTGTTTTTCTATAATGTGAAGAAAGTCATCTGCGGTGAGATTTTCAATTGTGCCGTGGACACTTTCTAAAGCTTGGTAAACTGGTACAGTCCCAATGGGAACAGGTGAAGCATTAATAATAGCGGTACGAATTTCATCTAAGTTACCGCCACCTGTGGACAAGTCCATTACGGTATCAGCACCGTACTTCACAGCTAGGTTTAATTTATCTACTTCTTCTTGCAGATTAGAAGAATTGGGAGAAGCCCCGATATTAGCATTAACTTTACATCTGGACGCGATGCCGATCGCCATCGGTTCTAGATTAGTGTGATTAATGTTTGCAGGAATAATCATCCGTCCCCGCGCCACTTCATCACGAATGAGATCAGCAGGAAGATTTTCCCGCTTGGCGACATAGTGCATTTCTTCAGTAATAACACCCTGACGCGCGTAGTGCATTTGAGTAACATTACTCTGTCCACGACGCTTGGCAACCCATTCTGTCCGCATATTAAATTCCTCGATAAACAGCTTCCCTCCGCTGGTATTAGCCAGACTCAGGTGTTAAGGGTCTGATCTCAGCCTGTATTTTCAGGCACCCCTAGCATGAATGTAAATTGTACCACCTTGGTTATGAATGCGGAGAAGGTGTTTACAATTTATGAAGTGAGCCACTCTACGCACTTCTAGTTCGTGGATTCAGGCAAAGATTATGCCAAAAGCAATGCTTGAAGCAATAGCAGCATTTACCGCATCTTCATGAAGTTTGAAATTTTTACGCCTCTCGGATTTACGGTTAGAACATCCGAAGAGTATTGGCAACGCTTGATCATCAAGCATCCTGATAGTGAGGAGTTAGAGGAACTAGTTCGATTAGCTCTAGCCACGCCGGACGAAGTTCGACGCAGTACTCGAGATGCAGAAGTATTATTGTTTTATCGGGTACGAGGAGAAGAACGTTGGGTTGTTGCGGTTGCACGGCGCTTAAATGGAAATGGATTTCTCATCACAGCTTACCAAACTGATGCGATTAAGGAGGGAGAAACAGTATGGCTCAAATAAAGGTGTTTTACGAGCCGGAGACAGAACTATTAAGCATATTTTGGCAAATTCCCAGAAAAAATCAAATTACTACTGAGATGGGAGATGGTGTGATCTTGATAAAAGATGGGGCAAGTGGTGAGCCAATTGGGTTAGAGGTTTTGTCCTACCGCCCTGGGGACGACCGTTTTGATACTGTGAGTGTTGAGTTAGGGCAAATAAGTTCGATGCAACCAGCCAGCTAATAACCCGATTGGAGAGGATTGACACAGAATCTTGGTTGGAAAATCATCGAGACAACCGAATACAATAGCGTGCGAGTGGCTGTCATGGTAAGGCAACTGGTTGGGTGATAGACCGAGCAGAAACACACCAACAACAGCAGAAAACCTTGAACTCTCACCGATATACTCCTTATATTTGGTTTTTCCTGTCAATGCGTAAGTCCTATAAGTATATTATTTTTTATAAACCCTATGGAGTCCTTAGCCAATTTACACAGGAAAGTCCCAAACATATCACCTTGAAAGAATATATCCAAGTTCCTGATGTTTATCCTGTAGGGCGTTTGGACTGGGATAGCGAAGGTTTATTACTATTAACGAATGATGGACAGTTACAGCATCGTCTCGCTCATCCTCGGTTTGGACATCAACGTACTTACTGGGTGCAGGTAGAGCGCATTCCTGATGTAGATGCTATAAACAAGTTACAAACAGGTGTGGATATTCAAGATTACCGCACTCAACCAGCCCAAGTTAGGCTGTTGTTAGAAGCACCGCATTTACCAGAACGCCATCCGCCAATTAGATTTCGCAAAAATGTCCCAACAGCTTGGTTGGAAATGACGTTGACTGAGGGAAAAAACCGCCAAGTGCGACGAATGACGGCGGCTGTGGGGTTTCCGACATTGCGACTAGTCAGGGTGAGTATCGCCAGTCTCAATTTAGATGGTCTACAGCTAGGCCAGTGGCGCGACCTCACGTCACCTGAGGTGCAACTTTTGCATAATTTGTCTAAAAACTACAGAAGAGTTTCTAAGACGAAGGGATAAAAAGACTTATTAGCTAGTTACGTGTGTAATAAGTTACATACCGGGATGATGAAAATATATTTCCCCACTTGTTATTCCCCACTCTATATTTACAAGCTCAATGAATTGGATGTAAAGCTATGTAATTCGGAGCTATGAAGATTATTTGATTTTTATTTCCTAAATTTAGCCTAAAAATGTTTAAAAAGACTACAATGTTCTTTTTTTATGACTGCCTAGTTAACATCAGTCCTTGGGTACAAGTTTAAGTTTTATGAGCCTGAATCAGCGATTGCGCGGAGCGCAGCGCCAGAGGCGATCGCTCTGGCATCAAACTCACCAACCAAAAGATATATCGCCGACAACGCCTGTGTACTTGGAACTGGCGCCGGAACGAGTCTCCGATTTAGAACTTGGTACAGCAGAAACGCTGCGTCGTACCCAAGAGGAACTTCAGTGGTATCGCCAGCTTTATGAGCAAACTCCTGCTGTATATTTCAGTTTGGATGCAACTGGCATCATTTTGTCTGTAAACCAGTTTGGTGCAACTTGTCTGGGTTATACCCCAGAACAATTAACTCATAAGTCTGTATTTGACTTGTTTGAGGAGTCAGACCAACAACAGCTATCTAACGTCTTTATGAGGACATTAACAGCTGCGCCTCACAGGCAAACTGCTAGTTGGGAATTTCGTTTAAATTGTCCTGCTAGTAAAGTTGTTTGGGTAAAAGTGATTATGCGGTTGTTACCCAGTGGAGATAAAAACTTTGTTTCGCCGATAAATCAAGGGTTAGTGGCTATAAATGAGCGAATTTCTACAGCACAGCCGCCTCAAAAAAATTCGTTAATTCTGATGGTGTGTGAAGATATTACTGCTTATAAGCAAGCAGAAGTAAAGGCACAAGAATTAACAGCATTAGCCGTCCAACAAATTCAAGCCGTGGTGCAGACTCATTTAGAAGAAATGGCAGGGCTTAATCATCTCAAAGAAGAATTTCTTAACACCGTTTCTCACGAACTACTCACGCCATTGGCTAACATGAAAATGGCGATTCAAATGCTGGGAATTACCTTGCATAGAGAGCAAAATTTTCTGTCGGGAATGGCCAAGCCTCAAGCAGAACGCTCAAAAGCATCTCGCTATTTTGAAATTTTAGATAACGAGTGTGAACGAGAAATCAACTTAATTAATAATTTTCTAGATTTGCAACGCTTGGATACCAACGCCAAGCCTTGGGTATTAGAAACAATTCAGGTGAAACAATGGCTGTGGCGTGTTGTAGAGTTATTTAAATCGCGCAATCATCATGCTTGTAGGCAAAACTTGCACCTTAACATAGCTCCTAACTTACCCCCATTAGCGTGCGATCCATTTAGTCTAGAACGTATCTTTGTAGAACTACTGACTAATGCTTGTAAATTTAGTCCACCAGATGCCGAAATTACTGTTTCTGCCAAATTGATACCTGATAATATCCAATTCCAAGTGATAAATTCCGGTGTAGAAATTCCTCACTCTGAACTACCACGGATTTTTGACAAATTTTACCGTATTCCTAGCAATGAGCCGTGGAAGCAGGGTGGTACAGGGTTAGGATTGGCACTAGTGCAAAAACTGATTAAGCACTTAGGAGGAACAATAGAGGTGGAAAGTGGGTCGAACCTTACCTGTTTTACTATTCAATTAGGTCTGAAGAATCAGGGATAAGGGAAACGAGGAAGAAGAATTATAGAACAGCCCAAAGTCTTGCCCTATGACTGTTCTGTGTCCTATTTTCTAACCGAATATGAAGAATGGGCTACCAATATATGAAATATTTAGCTAAGATGCGTCACAATTAATACGGCCACCAAGATTCACTGGTAAAACCACAATTTTTTGTACGTCTAATATAGGCAAAAGCAGGCAATTGTGGCACTTTGGATATTTTAGTGGCTAGAAGCACCTTGGAACGGGAATTAAGGAACTTCCACTATGCTGATTTGCCCTCAGTGTACATTTGAAAACCCTCACACTAACAAATTTTGCCAAAACTGTGGTGCGTCCTTGACCCACAAGGTATGTCCTGAATGCAGTGCCGAAGTACCTGTAAATGCACAACTTTGTCAAAACTGTGGTGCAGAATGCGGAACAGTTTGGCAAGCAATTCTTATGGGGAGTGAAATTGGGGAACGTGAGGAATCCCTTGGGGAGCAGGTACAACTCGAACTAGTAAATCAAAGTGAGCTTGGGGATTTTTCCCATAAGCAACCGATACTAGTCGAAGATGTGCCGGAGGTATCGCCTGGAGGAGAAACTAGTGAAGAAACAGAAGATACGACTGTCGGACAAGTCGGACAAGATGATCAAGAAATTTCACCTTCTTCCTCTATTGACCTATCACAACTCACAACAGGCTCATTTTTAGATCCAGAGCAGCGTTATCAGTTATTAGAACCGCTATCTGCCCCAGAGAGCAACTTTGCCCCCAATGAAGTATGCGTGAGAGTGTTAGATTGCCAACCGTATCAAATATCACCTGTTGAGGCAGTAATTGCCCATCAGCAACAGGGGTTGGTAATGCCGTCAGTGGAGGCTAATGGAATTTCTCACCTTGCTAAAGCTTATATTGCCTTACAATCCCCAGGTGATTCAGCAATACCACCAATTCACGATGCTTGGCAGCAAAATAATACACAGATTCTCCTAATTGAAGATCGCTCGAATTGGCAATATTTAATCGAATTGTGGCAGGAAGATTCAACAAGTTCGTTACAAATTTTACATTGGTTTTACCAGATGACTCAACTCTGGTCTGTTTTGGAACCAGTAAATTGTTGTCAAAGTTTGTTGAATTTATCGAATCTCCGGTTGGATGAAGACCAGACTCTAGCGCTACAACGTTTGTATGTGGAACCACTGAATGGTCAATCTGCGATCGCATCATCGACAGATGAAGACATGGAAACACTGGCGATTCCGGCGCAACCGTTAACTATCCAAGCTTTGGGGCAAGTGTGGCAAGCACTATTTCGACAGTCGCAACGCACTCAATTTGGTGCTGTGGTGCAAATTTTAGAAGATTTGGAACTCAATAAAATTCAGACAGTTGAGCAGTTGCGATCGCGTTTAGAAGAAATTGCTGCTGAACTAGAAACACCCATAACCGCAGCTGTTGCCCCAATTAAAGAAAAAGGCACTATTGCACCCACCATTTTGCAACTAGAAGAGCCAGAAGATTTTGCTACTAGATCTGATGACTTACCAACATTTGTGCTGTCCATGCAACTAAGCAGTTTAGAAGATGCAGGACGCACTGATGTAGGGCGTCAACGTAATCATAATGAAGACTGCTTTGGTATTAATACCAAAATCGACAAGATAGAATTACCCAAAAGCCGAGTTTTACACGCCTGTGGTTTGTATATTCTTTGCGATGGGATGGGTGGCCATGCGGGTGGTGAAATAGCCAGTGAGTTGGCAGTGAAGACTCTACGCCAATATTTTGATGAATGCTGGATTACTAATCAAATCCCCACAGAAGATAACATCCGTGAGGCAGTGTATTTAGCTAATCAGGCAATTTATGAAATCAATCAACAAGAAGCCCGTTCTGGTATCAAGCGCATGGGTACTACCTTAGTCATGCTCTTAATTCACGATACTCAAGCTGCCGTTGCTCATGTGGGAGATAGTCGTCTTTACCGCTTGACACGCAAGCGGGGACTAGAACAAATTACCGTAGATCATGAAGTAGGTCAAAGAGAAATTTCTAGAGGTGTAGAAGCAAACATAGCTTACGCTCGTCCTGATGCTTATCAACTAACTCAAGCTTTGGGGCCGCGTGATCAAAAATCTATCAATCCTGATATCCAGTTTTTCGAGATTACTGAAGATAGCCTCTTCATTCTGGTGTCAGATGGTTTATCAGATAATGATTTACTAGAAATTTATGGGCAAACTCATCTTATACCCTTTCTGAGTTCTGGCACTCACTTAGAACAGGGCGTTACAGAACTAATTGATTTAGCTAATCAACATAATGGGCATGACAATATTACTGCTATACTTATTCGGGCAAAAGTGCGCCCAAATATGCAAAGTTGAGGAATGGGGGATTGGGGATTAGGTACTAGTGAAATTTTTATTTAACCTCTAGCCTCTTACTTCTAGCCTCTGACTTCTAATTTCTTTTTTAGCTTATGCAGGTTGTATTGTGGTTATTCTGACTTTGTTGGAACCGCAACAAAAAACGCCACTCAAACAGTGGTGCTTTGAGGACTCTTCCGTGATTCGCATTGGACGGGCCTCAGATAATGATGTTGTTTTATCTGATAGTTTGGTTTCGCGGTATCATCTAGAGCTAAGAAAAGTAACTTCTGCCAAAAATGTTGGCTCTTGGCAGGTAATTAGTCAAGGCACAAATGGCACTTTTTTGAATGGCGTGCTGGTAATTCAAAGTTCATTGCCAGATAATTCTTTACTGCAACTGGCACAGGGCGGGCCATTATTACAATTTCAAGTTCAAAAGATACCAGATACTTGGATGCGATCGCCAGAGAATGGCGAAGTCAATGAAAATAATCCTGCACAAGTGTCTTCGGCTAGCAGTTCTGCAAGTTTATCTTACACTTGCAAGCATGAAGGCAACTCGCCGAGTAATCTATTTTGTATTCACTGTGGTCAACCTTTGTCGGTTCAACACCAAATTCGTCAATATCAGGTGTTGCGAACTCTAGGACAGGGAGGTATGGGAACTACTTATCTTGCTTGGGATGCAGTAGGTTCAATCACCGGCAAACCTCAATTGTTGGTGTTAAAGCAAATGAATGCTGATATGGCTAAAATTGCCAAAGCCCAAGAATTATTTGAACGGGAAGCATATGCTCTCAAATCTCTCAACCATTCTGGTATTCCCCAGTATTATGACTTTTTTGTAGTTGGTGGTAAAAAATACTTGGCTATGGAATTGATTCATGGGCAAGATTTGGAAAAAAGAGTTTATGCCACTGGCCCAGTCACACCCCGCCAAGCGATCGCTTGGATGATTCAAACTTGCAATATCCTAGACTATCTCCATAGCCAAGAGCCACCACTAATACACCGTGATATTAAACCCGCTAACTTGATGGTACGGAATGCTGATAATCATATAGTTGTGCTGGATTTTGGCGCTGTTAAGGAGATTGGTACAACACCAGGCACTCGCATTGGTGCAGAGGGTTACTGCGCCCCGGAACAAGAACGGGGACAACCTCTGACTCAATCCGATTTGTATGCCATTGGGCCAACGTTAATTTTCCTCCTCACAGGCGAAAATCCTTTCAAATTTTATCGTCACCGAGGACTAAATTCTCGATTTGATTTGACCAATATGCCTACAATTACTCCCCAGTTAAGAGAGATTATCGAACGCGTTACGGAGCAATTGCCACGCGATCGCTATCAAAGCGCCAAGGAACTGGCTGTAGCATTGGCCAATTGTCAAGGATAGAAAGGGGGAATTAATGAGTAGGGAGGGTGATTATAGAAAAAGACTTACTCCCTATACTCTTTTGCCTACTCTTCGTCCCAAGCTTCTACTGCTAAAAATTCGCCAATTGGGTCTTGCATACTAAACCCAAAATCTAGCAGTTCCTGTTTCCAGTGCTGCCATTCATTACCATAGAGCAATGCAATTTTCCAAATGCTATCAGTTGGCTTGATAATATTGGATTCTACTAGTGATTGCACGTTACGTTGCAATTTCACCATTGGGTGAATCACTTGCTGAGTCATAGCCTCAATTCAATTCAGATTTTGTTTGGTAAATGCTTAATCAAAACTGCTTTCCGTTTGGCAATTTTCTTCGATGCGTAGAGTATTGTGATTGGCAAAGCTAGTCTTAACATTCTAACTATAGCATAACAAACTCTACTAATTTGTGAGAAAATTCGGTTTGGTACGGTAATTACCACCACAAAACGAAAATCCCTCCAAGCATCTATAGTTGATGCTAAACGAAAAAGTTAGTCGTCCGGAAAATTACATAGAAATCACGAGTGGGGACAACTTGTAAAATTTTATTGGTTTGATAGTCACCAGAATCTGTGCAGTTGTTAAAAAACCATAGAACCTGGGATTTTTTAAAGGTTTTTGCACAACGGTCAAAAAAATTCACGGCGCATATTTAAACGTTATTTAGAATATCGCAAACATCGAGGGTTGAGCAAATTTCTTGCAAATCTTTATACAGATTTAATACTCTGCGAGAAGTTAATTCTCTACCTCTACTATGCATAACTTCTCTCTACAGCCATATAAGGGCTTTATGGGAAGGGGAAGGATGTGCAACATGAACTGAGAATCTGCTTCCACAGCATCAACTTGACGATAAGAATTTCAAATCGCGTCCTTTTCCAGTAATAAAGTAACTGGGCCATCATTCTCGATAGCAACTTGCATCATGGCACCAAATTGGCCGGTAGCGACCTGTAAACCACTGCTTCGTAACTTGTTCACAAAGCGTTCATACAAATCTGCGGCTACTTGGGGATTAGCTGATTGGTCAAAAGAGGGACGACGGCCTTTGCGACAATCGCCATAAAGAGTAAATTGACTAACTACCAGTAACTCGCCGCCAATTTCTTGCACTGATTTTTGCCACCTGTCACCGCCTCCTTGGTCTGGGAACAGTCGCAAATCTAAACATTTACGTACCATCCAGTCAATTTCAGTAACAGTATCAGTATTGGCAATCCCAACGAGCAAATTTAGCCCCCGTCCAATTTTGCCAACAATTGCACCGTTAACGGTGACTTGAGATGATTTGACTCGCTGGATAATAACGCGCATTTTTCTTTATCTACTAGCGTGACAAGCCTAAAATGGTGTTATGGATATAACTCTTGTAGTGCAGGCAGCGTATGGCTACGCCACGCAAGCTATCGACTGAGCGCTCACGCCGTAAAGCCCTGAAGGGCATAGCTGCGCTTACCGCGTAGCGTCCCGCAGGGAAGTCTTGCCTGAACCTGACGGCGAGACGCCATCCTACAAGATAAATTTAATTAATGCAGAATTTTAGGCGTGTCAGTCCACTAAGCTATTGATTGACTTTTAACCAGTGGGTGTCACTACTATGCACTGAGTGCTTATAGCTATTTACCAAAGCCTTGGCCTTTGCTAGTAGAAGGAAGACAAATACAGTTTTCTAGCTGCGTGAGAAGAGTTTCACGATCCAAATTTTGACCGATTAGCACTAATTGGTTTTTGGGTTCGCCTTTCCACTCTTCATCATCTAGGGTGAAGCGTTTACCGCAAAGGTGGAAAATATGACGCTTGGGACTTTCATCAAACCAGATTATACCCTTGGCTCGGAAAATAGTTGAGGGTAATTGATTATCTAAGAAATATTGGAATTTTCTGATAGCCAAAGGCTTATCACTTTGAAAAGAGATAGATGTAAAACCGTCATTTTCTAAATGGTGAGAATGATCATGGTGGTGATGATCATGATCGTGATGGTCATGTTCACATTGGGAATGATCGTGATCATGGTGTTCATGGTCATGATCATGTTTATGTTCACTCTCAAAATACTTGTCAGATTCAAACAAACCGACACTGAGAATTAAAGGAAGTGGTACTTGCGATCGCTTGGTGCGGATAATTCGCGCACCTTCTTTGACTTCATTAATTTTGCTTTCTAATTCATCAAGTGCAGATGGCTCAACTAAGTCTGTTTTGTTGAGAATAATTACATCCCCGTAGGCAATTTGACTATATGCCGCCTGGGAGTTAAATAAATCCAAACTATAGTTAGCTGCATCTACTACGGTAATTATTGAATCTAGACGAGTTAAGTCTCGCAATTCTGTCCCTAGAAATGTCAACGCAACTGGTAAAGGGTCTGCAAGTCCAGTTGTTTCTACCACTAAATAATCTAGATTTTCTTGGCGTTCTAAAACCTTATAAACGGCATCTACTAAATCATTATTAATCGTGCAGCAAATACAACCGTTGTTTAACTCCACCATATTTTCGTCTGTGGAGACAATTAACTCGTTATCAATGCCAATTTCGCCAAATTCATTGACTAAAACTGCTGTTTTTAATCCTTGTTGATTGCTGAGAATATGATTCAATAAAGTTGTCTTGCCACTACCAAGAAAACCAGTAATAATCGTGACTGGCATTCCTTGTTTGGGTGCATCCATCGCTGAGGATTCGGAAGAAACTACTGATTGCATGGCGCTGGTATCAAAAAAATAGCAAATATGATGAATGTAGCGCAGAGAGTCCAGACAAGACTAGCACCAATGTACATAATTCGTAATGACTCTGGGAATATAATAGTTTATTTCCACCTTGTCGTACTAGCATAGGGATGCTGGACTTTTTTCAGCTGCTTTCTTCTATTATTGCGTATCTCTATTTCATAATTACTCTGTTATGACCCTGACTGTTTACAATACTCTCACCCGTCGTCAAGAACCATTTGCCACAGTAGAACCAGGCAAGGTGAAAATGTACTGTTGCGGCATGACGGTGTACGATTACTGTCATTTGGGTCATGCCAGAGCTTGTATTGTTTGGGATGTAGTCAGGCGATATCTCCAGTTTATCGGCTATGAGGTGCGCTACATCCAGAATTTTACCGATATTGATGACAAAATCCTCAAGCGATCGCGCGAAGAACATTCGTCAATGGAAGCGGTGGCTGAACGCTATATCCAAGCTTATTTTGAGGATATGGCGCGGCTGGGAGTTAAAGAAGCCGATGAGTATCCCCGTGCTACCCACACCATGAATGGCATTCAGCGGTTAATTCATGAGTTGGAAAATAAAGGCTTTGCTTACCCATCTAACGGTGATGTTTATTACGCTGTCCGCAAATTCGATGAATATGGCAAGCTATCTGGACGCAAGTTAGATGATATGCAAGCAGGTGCTAGCGACCGCGTGCAGGTAAACGATCTAGAATATCAAAAGAAAAAAGACCCCTTTGATTTTGCCTTGTGGAAGGCGGCGAAACCAGGAGAACCAGCGTGGAAATCACCTTGGGGTGCAGGTCGTCCGGGATGGCATATTGAATGCTCGGCAATGGTACGCGATCGCCTGGGTGAGACAATAGATATTCATGCCGGTGGTGCTGATTTAATTTTCCCCCACCATGAAAACGAAATTGCCCAATCAGAAGCAGTCACAGGTAAACCCCTAGCTACTTACTGGCTGCATAACGGCATGGTAAAGGTTGACGGGGAAAAAATGTCCAAATCTTTGGGCAACTTTACCACCATTCGGGATTTACTCAATCGAGGCGTTGAACCGATGGCTGTGAGGTTATTTGTCCTCATGGCCCAATATCGTAAACCCATTGATTTTACTGACGAAGCCATCGCCGCAGCTACCAACGGCTGGCATACCCTCAAAGAGGGTTTATTGTTTGGGAGTAGGGAGTGGGGAGTGGGGAGTGGGGAGTGTTTAACTACTTATGTTGAGCGTTTCCAAGAGGCGGTGAATGATGACTTTAATTTTCCTGGGGGGTTAGCTGTGCTATTTGAGTTAGCTAAGGAACTGCGCCGTGAAGGTAATATTATTGTCCATCAAGGGAAAACTGACACGCCAATAGAGGAGTTACAAAAACAGTGGCGAACACTTGTAACTTTGGCAGATGTTTTGGGTTTAGAAGCTAAACCAGAAGCAGTAACTTCTACTGTTGAAGGTTTAAGTGATACCGAAATTGAAGATTTGATTCAACAACGCCAAACAGCCCGGAAAGCCAAGGATTTTGCCGCAAGCGATCGCATCCGGGATCAATTACAAGCACAGGGAATTACATTAATTGACAGTCGTGATGGTACTCGTTGGCATCGTAATTAATAGCAGTGGCTCAGGTGGGTTTTTACTTATTGGTTAGGGAAAAAATAGACCCTAGGGCGTGTTTTTTCACCTTAGCCTCTAATCTCGGAAATAGTTGTACTTTTATAAAGTATAATTAAGAAAAAGATAAAAAATCCTGGGTAGTAAGGTAGGCTCAAACTGCCGAAAATACTCTCCAGAAACATTTTAAGTTTAATAGTTTTTGATAAAACTACTAATATCCTCGACTAGCAACTAGTTTGTGAGTTGAGGAACAAACAACAGTGTAGATTTCTCAGTTGAAGAGGCAAATAAAGGCGTGGGTCAGTATCAACCTGCTCAGCTAAGGCGCTACAATCCAGACGCGATCGCTCGTCATTACCGTTATCGTCCCTGGTTAGCTTGGGGACGAATGCTAAAAATAATTTGGTATTTCGCCGGATTTATTTTGAGTCTCAAGTGGGACGAATGGCAAGACCAAATCGAGCTGAACAAGGGTAAACGTGCCATCCAGTTACGAGAATTGCTTACCAGACTTGGCCCGACTTTTATTAAAGTTGGTCAAGCCCTATCCACTCGGCCGGACTTGGTACGCAAAGATTTCTTAGAAGAACTCATTAAGCTGCAAGACCAACTACCAGCTTTTGATAATGCACTGGCTTATCAAATTATCGAAAAAGAGTTAGACCGGCCCATTACCGAAGTTTATAGTGAGTTGTCACCAAGTCCAGTGGCCGCAGCTAGCTTGGGTCAAGTTTACCGTGGTCGTTTACTCAGTGGCGAAGAAGTTGCAGTCAAGGTGCAACGCCCCCACTTACGTCCAGTAATTACACTCGATTTGTATTTGATGCGTTGGGTGGCCGGTTGGCTAGCCCCCTTTCTACCCTTGAATCTCGGTCACGACTTGACTTTAATTGTGGACGAGTTTGGCATCAAGTTATTTGAGGAAATCGATTACATCAATGAAGGCCGCAATGCGGAAAAATTTGCGACTAATTTTCGCGACGACCCCCAAGTCAAAGTTCCAGTTATTTACTGGGGTTACACCAATACTCGTGTTTTAACTCTGGAATGGATTAATGGCTTCAAGCTGACAGATAACAAAAGTATCGCAGCAGCAGGTTTAGATCCAGAAGTGATTATCCAAATTGCTGTGAATTCCGGTTTACAACAGTTATTGGAACATGGTTTCTTCCATGCTGACCCCCATCCAGGAAATTTGTTTGCCATGCCTGATGGCCGAATGGCATACATTGATTTTGGCATGATGGATCAGTTGGAGGAAAACACCAAAGAAAGTTTGGTTGATGCGCTAGTACATTTGGTTAACAAAGACTACACTGATTTAGCCTCGGATTTTGTCAAATTAGGTTTTCTGACTCCAGATACTAATATTTGTCCCATTGTGCCGGCGTTAGAATCAGTGCTAGGAAATGCCATTGGTAAAAATGTCGGGGAATTTAACTTCAGAACCGTCACCGAGGAGTTTTCGGAACTGATGTATGAATATCCTTTCCGAGTTCCCGCCAATTTTGCCTTAATTATTCGCTCTTTGGTAACTCAAGAAGGAATAGCCCTAAGTCTCAACCCTAATTTCAAAATTATAGAAGTGGGTTATCCCTACATAGCACGAAGATTGCTAACTGGGGAATCAACAGAATTACGGCGACGATTACTAAACGTGTTGTTTAAAGATGGTAAATTCCAGTGGCAGCGTTTAGAGAATTTAATTGAGATTGCCCGTACTGATAGCAACTTTGATGTTTTACCCACAGCCCGAATGGGACTACAATTTTTGCTGTCTGATGAAGGTAAATTTCTCCGGCGACAGTTGGTATTAGCACTCACCGAAGATGACCGTCTGCATACCGAAGAAGTCCAGCGTCTTTGGGATTTAGTTAAAGATGACATCAAACCGACTCGTTTATTTGACGTAGCTATCGGGATGTTGGCAGACTTATCTAGAGAAAGTGTAGCTGCTATTATTCCCAATTCTTCTTTCTTCTCTGCTTTTGGCGATGTTCAGCCCCACAGTAACAAGTAAAAACATCATTTTTCTGGATGTATTACTTGTATCGGTGACTTTTTATGGAGTTCTCAAGATAAATCCGGAGTTTTCATGTACTATTTTCCTGCCGAACCGCCTTATTTATTGATACTTATTGGTTTTTTAATGGCATTAACTTCTGGGTTGGCCTTATCTGGCACCCTAAAAGTAATAGTGCAGCAATGGTCAACAGATAGTGCCGAAAATTCTCCACCTCCTTCTTTACTCAGACAATTGCTTGTCCCATTTTTAGGAATAACTGCTGGTGTTTGTCTGTTTCTTTCCTCAGGGTTAGAAATATTTGGCTTTCCCTCTGTATTAGCTTTAGGAGTTGGCTTACCACTTAGTCTTTTGACTTGCTTACTTGTGTGGTTACAACTAGGCAGTATGTTAAGTTTCGCCCAACGCCAAGGAATGCGATCGCTAGATTTAGATTCTTAACCCCAACGTCGCAAAAGACACAATTTTTAGGCTCAGTCAGTAGTTCTGACTGCAATTCTGCCAAGACTCCTTTAAGAAGTTGTAAAAATAAATTTAATTACTTTGAATTGTTGCATGTTAGGCGATCGCTAGCCATGACCTGAGAGTGATATCTTTACACTTTCTTCGTAATTGTTGACTAAGCAGATCGCCTGGTTGCCTGTTTTTGATGATTTTGTTGTAATTGATACATATGATTAAACAAATGCCAGCAATATTCCTCTGGTAGTCCACAGGTAACAGCACCGCGCAATACAACATTAAAGTACCAATCGTTGGGTGCCATTTCTTCTATGAGCTTATTAACAACTACGTAAGTGCGCGCATTTGTATATACCTTATGGTGACAGTGAATCTCTACTGTTTCATGACGATACAAACTTTGGGATACACCTTCGCGGATGTCTAAGTATTCACTTAAGCGCCAGGGTAAGTGATAAAGTACACCTTTAACGCTGGCTTGGGCATCTTTCACCACATCCAAAACGCCGCATTTGCGAGTCTGAGAATAAGAATAAAACCCCAGTCGATAACCCTTTAAAATTCCCGGGCCAATGATGTAAGGATGGGTATTTTCACCAAGCGATCGCTTTAAATCCACTGGACACATACAAGAGCCATAAGCAAAATAATGAAACATCGGCTCTTTTTGTCGCTGTTGTTGCAGTTTTAACTCTGATTTGGCAGGATTATGAGATTGCACCCAACTGTGGTGTGAGTATCGACTTTGGTTACTCATCTATCCTTGGAAGTAATTATATATTCGTATAACGAAAATATTAGCATCAAAAGCTAAAACATACAACATTATTCCGATAGATGAAGTGTAGTTTAAATTGCTTCACCTATTCCTATTAGTAAATTCTATTGATTGTTACTGATTTTGCTAGCCTGTTCATTGAGTCTAATGGCAGAACCTGTTTGATTGGTGTGATAAACCAAAGTAGAGTCCATAGCATTAACAACCACTCGCCAACCAGCTACTATATTGCGGGTACAACCTTCACCAGGATTAGCCAATTCCAAACAGCCACCACTCCAATTGCGCTGTTGAGCTTGAGTAATAGTTAACCGAGAAACTGGCTGTTGCACACGGTTTGAGGCTGCTTGCAAAACAGCATTTTTCACATTTTGAGGTAATTGGATATTTGTGACTTGGTTAGCCTTTTCATTGAGCTTAACTACAGAACCCGTTTCATTGGTGTGATAAATTAAGTTTTGGTCAGCAGCACCGACAATTACGCGCCAACCTGGAACCAACGCAGCAAGACATAATTCATTGATATTTCCCAATTCCAAACAGCCATCTCTCCAAGTCTGTTGTTGAGCTTGCATAATGCTGAGGCGGGAAATTGGTTGTTGCAAATGTCTAGAGGCTGCTTGCAACACTGCATTTCTGATATTTTGGGGCAGTTGTTGTCCAGTAATTTCACTAGCCTGTTCATTTAGCCTAATGGCAGAACCCGTTTGATTAGTGTGATAAATTAAGGTTTGATCAACAGCGCCGACAATTACGCGCCAACCTGGAACCAAAGCTTGGGTACAAAATTCATCAGCACCAGCCAAATCCAGACAGCCATTAGTCCAAGTTTGCTGTTGAGATTGCATAATATTGAGACGGGCAATTGGCTGTTGCAAACGCTTAGAGGCTGCTTGCAACACTGCATTTCTCACATTTTGGGGCGGTTGTTGGGCAGTAATTTCACTAGCCTGTTCATTTAGCCTAACAACAGAACCTGTATGATTGGTGTGGTAAACCAAGGTTTGATCAACAGCGCCGACAATTACGCGCCAACCACCTACTAGAGCCTCACTACAGTTCTCATCAACACCAGGTAAATTCAGACAGCCATTAGTCCAAGTTTGCTGTTGAAATTGCATAATATTGAGGCGTGAAATTGGCTGTTGCAAACGTTGAGAGGCAGCTTGTAAAACTGCATTTCTCACAGATGGCGGTAAATTAGCTGATGGGTTCGTGGGAGCATTTGCCGTAGCTAACCTTAAAGAACGTCCGTTGTTATTGGTATGATAAGTCCAGTTTTGTTTACCATTAGTTACCACAACCCGCCAACCAGGAACTAATGCTTGGGTGCAGAGTTCGTTGGGTTGAGGCAGTTCCAAACAACCATTACGCCAAGTCTGTTGACTATAATCACTAATTTTCAGTTCTCTGATAGGAATTCTTTGTCTGCGGGCTAAATCTCGCCGTACGGCGTTAGCTACTGGACGTGGTAAGCGGTTTGATTGGCGGTTTGCTACAAGGTTACTGATTTCTGGTGTCAAGTTTGCAGAATTAGCAGTGGCGTTTCTTATCAGTGTTAACCCACTACCAACAGACAATACACCTGTTAACAACAAAGCGGTGATAATTCGAGTTTGATTTGTGTAAGGATATTTTTGGTTCTTCGGTTACTTTTATGGTGATTATGAAAATTAAATGAATTATAAGGGCTATGATTTAAAGACAATAATGCCTACGATTTAGATTTGGCAAGTATTTAAGAGATATTAAGCATTATGTAAAAATACCAAAATTATAATTTATATTATAAAATTGTTAGTTTTCAGGTATTTACGATGAAGTTTCCTGTAGAGCAAATCTTGAATCTCCCCGATATGA
>JAKOMP010000023.1 GCA_022241785.1 Cyanocohniella sp. LLY
CAGTCACAGGCTTGTGGATGGCTTCCATTGGGATTGTCGGTTTAGCACTCAACCTCCGGGCATATGACTTCGTATCCCAGGAATTGCGCGCGGCTGAAGACCCCGAATTTGAAACCTTCTATACCAAAAACATTTTGCTGAACGAGGGTATCCGCGCTTGGATGGCTCCTCAAGATCAGCCTCACGAACAATTTGTATTCCCTGAGGAAGTTCTACCTCGCGGTAACGCACTGTAAGAATGGTTTAATTGCCATTTTTTCATCATCCTCCGCCTTTTGGCGGGGGTTTTTTATTTAGAGTTAACCTCTCTCAAATTTCTGTGTTATATTGATTCCAGGTTAATAACCCAGAGTAAACACTCTGCCCTTTTGAAACTAAGTCCGCTTAGGCAACAAGGAGGTGATGCCCATGATAGAAAGTAGTATACGCATGGGTCATCAGGTTGCAGTTAGCCGGCTGCGCGCCGGGGCTGTTCTCTAAAAGTTAGCCTTAGTTTCCTTGTGAGACTAAGTTAGCTCAAGTAGCTAGGCTAAAGATCGGAGTTCCTTCCGGCAGTCTGGTTGCAACCTGAAGACCCGCTACACCGCTCTGGTATTAGGTCATCTGATCTAAATCAGAGCGGATAGTTTTTTAGGGGTGACTTTCGATTGATTAATGATTGCCGTAGCAAATTCAGATAGGAATTGCGTTAAAGTTTTTATTAAGTCCTAAATATAATATCTTGCGTATTCATGGCATTTAACCCTGAAGAGAGTTCCAGCGGAATTTCTCTATATGAACTTAAAGGGTGCAATGTAAATGAAACGCCAAAATAATGCAATGCAAGATATTGCCAAGATGTAAGCAGGAATTTTTGGATATGGCGAAACTACTGACTGATACAGAAATTCAAGCAGAGGCAAGCAGTTTGTCAGATTGGACAGTTGAGGGATCTAAGTTGCAGACTACACGCAAATTTAAAGATTTTGTCGCAGCCATTGAATTTGTAAATAAACTGGTGGAACCTGCGGAAACATCAGGACATCATCCTGATATAGAAATTTCTTATAACAAAGTCAATATTGCACTGACGACACATGATGCAGGTGGGTTAACCCAAAAAGACTTTGAAGTAGCTGCAAAAATTTCTCAAATCACTTAAAAAGGCTCAGGGGAAAATTGCCAATTAAATGAGCTTTTAAGACTAGAGATAGAGGAAAAATATGGCAAAAACCTTACCCTTACTTCAGACTTACAGACCATTACATGTGACAGTTAATCAGGCGATCGCTTGTAGCTTGCCATATACTTCAAATGCTTTATAATGCTATGTTAGGAAGCTATGTTTTTGCACAAGTTAATTACATTGATTTTTAACATTTTTAATTAATCAGTTATTAGCCCGGCAAAAACCTAAAATTGTAGTAGTGGCAACGATGCATTATCCAAAACTTCAGCATAAGAATATGTTGAGTTTTAGAGAGTAAGTTCAACGAACACAATTATCTATACAAGGTGTGAGGAAAGTGAAAATGTCAAACATATTGTGGAAATCCCTGGTGGTTAGCCCCGCAGTTTTGGGAGCAACCTTGTTGGTTTCAGGAGCAGCAATAGCCGCCCCMAGCACTACCACTGAAGTTTCGGCAACAGAACAAACTGTTATTGAAGTAGCKCMACAGCCAGAAAKATTGGCTCAAGCAGCTAACGACAACGTAATTAACCAAGTTAATAGCTATAGCAACGAAGGTAGACAAAATACTACCCTATCCCAAGTAACATCGGTYTCACAGTTTTCGGACGTACAACCGACAGACTGGGCATTCCAAGCGTTGCAATCCTTGGTAGAGCGTTACGGTTGTATTGCAGGTTACCCAAATGCGACATATCGCGGGAACCGTGCATTAACTCGTTACGAATTTGCAGCTGGTTTAAACGCTTGTTTGGATAGAGTCAACGAATTGATCGCCACAGCCACAGCTGATGCGGTAACCAGAGAAGATTTAGCTACCTTACAGCGTTTACAAGAAGAATTTTCCGCAGAATTGGCAACCCTACGTGGTCGTGTAGATTCTCTAGAAGCGCGGACAGCTGAATTAGAAGCCAATCAGTTCTCCACCACCACCAAGCTAGTTGGTGAAGCCATATTTGCTGTTACAGATGCTTTCGGTGATACAGTTGGCGACAATAATAATACTGTATTCCAAAATAGAGTCCGTCTAGACCTGCAAACCAGCTTCACTGGCCGAGATATTTTGCACACCCGTCTTTCATCTGGTAACGCCCAAAACTTTAATTTGGGTACTGAAGTGGGTGGTCTTCCCAGTGGTGAAGGTCTTCAAACTTTTAACGTCGGTAGCACCGGTAATAATAATGTCAACATAGACTGGTTGGCGTACTATGTTCCTATTGGCCCTGCACAAGTGTATATTGCGGCCACTGGAGGTATTCATAGCGATTACGCCGCCACCAACAACCCTTACTTTGAAGACTTCGATGGTGGTAATGGTGCTTTAACAACCTTTGCTTCGGAAAATCCCATTTATCGGATTGGTGGTGGTGCTGGTCTTGCCTTAACCTTACCTTTTGGTCAAGGTGGCGGTATTCTCAGACCTAGTTCACTAACTGTCGGTTACTTGGGATCGGAACCTAACAGTCCAGGACTAGGTGAAGGTGTGTTCAACGGCAACTATGCTGCTTTAGGACAACTGAACTTTAGTGTAGGCGATCGCATAGCTTTAGCTGCAACCTACGTTCATGGCTATCATGGTGCAGGTAGTAGTCTATTTGATGCAGGTTCAGTAGATAGCCCCATAGTTGGTACTAGTATAGCCAATTTCCTGGAAAACCCATCTTCAACTAATTCCTATGGTTTATCGGCTGCATTTAGACCCAGCGACAGACTTTCAGTTAGTGGCTTCGTTTCTTACACCGATGTCACAGGATTCGGTATAGGGGATGACAAAGAAGTTTGGACTTACGGTGTTGGTGTAGCATTACCTGACTTTGGTAAGAGGGGTAACGTTTTAGGTATTTTTGCAGGCGCTCAACCCTATGCACGTGGCGTAACAGCTGGCTTTAACAGAGTGCCATACCAAGTTGAAGGCTTTTATAGATACCAAGTTTCCGATAACGTTTCAGTTACTCCTGGCGTTATTTGGTTGACCAATCCTGGTCAAAACAGTGACAACTCTGATGCAGTGATTGGTACTCTCAGAACTACATTCACCTTCTAGAGTTTTGTAAATCGGCTAAAAATTTGAGACTCTATTACGCCCTGCCGTTAGGTGGGGTTTTTTATTTGGGAAGATGAGGGAGATGGGAAAGTAACGAATAACGAATGAAATAACAAACCCCAGTGGAGAACCGGAGTATACTAGAAAAGGTGAAGACTAAAAAACTCTTCTGAAGTATTGCCTGATCCCTTACTAGTATTCATGCCTGTGGAACTATCATGTAAATCGGAATATGCCATTCTCGCCTTAATAGAGATGGCAACTCATTATGAAAGCGGCGAACCGATGCAAATTCGACAAATTGCCGCGCAACAAAGCATACCTGATCGCTATTTAGAACAACTATTGGCGACTTTAAGACGTGGGGGTATAGTAAAAAGTCAACGCGGGTCAAAAGGTGGCTATTTTTTGACAAAAGAACCTTGGAAAATTACACTCTTCGATGTTTTAGAATGTCTGGAAGGGTCAGACGTGCGGGTATGTGAAGACGATACTAACCCCAAAAGTATAGATACTGCTGTGATCAAAGAAATCTGGCAAGAAGCACGTCAAGCCGCCAACTCAGTTTTACAAAACTATACACTTCAGGATCTTTGTGAAAAGCGAGATTCTCGGCGACAGTTGGATATTATGTATTACATTTAGTCCACAGTTGCTTTGGCTATTGACTTTTGATTACTAACTATATAGATAAGGAACAATAATGAAGATTGCGCGTAACATTACAGAACTTATTGGTCGGACACCTCTAGTACAGTTAAACCGCATCCCTCAAGCTGAAGGATGTGTGGCGCAAATAGTTGTGAAACTCGAAAGTATGAACCCATCGGCATCAGTCAAAGACCGGATTGGGGTAAGTATGATTAATGCCGCAGAAGCGGAAGGGTTGATTACTCCTGGCAAGACTTTATTGGTAGAACCCACATCGGGAAACACGGGAATTGCCCTGGCAATGGCCGCAGCAGCCAAGGGTTATCGGTTAATTTTGACCATGCCAGAAACTATGAGTGGGGAACGCCGGGCGATGTTGCGGGCATATGGGGCAGAATTAGAATTAACACCAGGTATTGAAGGGATGAGTGGGGCAATTCGGCGGGCCCAAGAGATAGTTGATACTACCGCACATACCTATATGTTGCAGCAGTTCCGCAATCCAGCCAATGCGAAGATACATCGAGAAACTACAGCTGAGGAAATTTGGTCAGATACCGATGGACAGGTAGACATGATCGTGGCAGGGGTAGGTACAGGTGGTACAATCACTGGGGTAGCAGAAATTATTAAAGCTCGTAAACCTAGTTTTCAAGCGATCGCAGTGGAACCAGCCAATAGCCCAGTTTTAGCGGGAGGACGACCAGGCCCCCACAAAATTCAGGGAATTGGTGCTGGGTTTGTCCCTCAAGTACTGAAGACAGAATTGATTGATGAAGTGATTAGTGTGACAGATGACGAAGCGATAGCTTATGGTCGGCGTTTAGCTAGAGAAGAGGGTCTACTATCTGGGATTTCTAGTGGTGCAGCCTTATGTGCAGCTATCCGTGTTGCCCAACGTCCAGAAAATGAGGGACGCTTAATCGTGATGATTCAGCCCAGTTTTGGAGAAAGATATTTAAGTACACCGTTGTTCCAAGACTTAGAAGCTAGGTTGGCCACTAGCATTAGCTAACGTTAAATTAGATAAATGGTCGATTCTCAAAACGTTTCTAATCACTACGAAACTCTCAAAGTTAATCCTAATGCTAGCCAAGCGGAGATTAAGCAATCTTATCGCCGCTTGGTGAAGTTGTTCCATCCTGACAGCAACCAACAAACAGCAGATAAAGAACAAATTATTCGTATCAATGCAGCTTATGAAGTCTTAGGGGACAGTCAAAATCGACTCAACTATGACCAAAAACTGCAAGAAGATTCCCAAAAATTTCAGAGCAATTATCAACAGCGGACAGCATCAGCTCAAAAACGTTACCAGACAACCAGGCCAACAGGACGAGATGCAGATGAACATGTTGAAGCTTGGTTGCGCCTAGTTTATCAACCAGTCAATGACTTGCTAGATAACATTCTCAATTCTCTAGAGGATCAAATTGAGCAACTAGCCGCTGATCCTTTTGATGATGAATTATTAGAGGAATTCCAGGAATACTTAAACGCCTGTCGAGATGACCTCAAGCAAGCCCAATTAGCTTTTCGTTCCCTGCCAAATCCACCAAGTTTAGCAAAAACAGCTGCTTACATTTACCATAGTCTTAGTCAAGTAGCAGATGGTATAGAAGAATTGGCTTATTTCCCTTTGAGCTACGACGAGCGTCATTTACATACAGGGCAAGAATTATTCCGTATAGCTACCAGATTACACTACGAGGTACAAGAATCTGTTAGTTAATTCAGCATCTTTTGCAGAATATCTTAGAAGTTCTAAGTTCGGAAGACATGCATACAGCGTTTTGCAAATAAATGAAGTAAAAACTTACATATTGTAAATCTTGTAGGGTAGGCAGCGTATGGCTACGCCACGCAAGCTATCGACTGAGCGCTCACGCCGTTCGCGTAGCGTCCCGCAGGGAAGTCTTGCCTGCCATTATGTACCACATCGACACCAAATATGCTGTAATTGAAGGCTTATGGCGAGCTAGCGCACTCATAGGGAGCCATTGCGGTTCACGCTACTTGCCACTACAAGCCTAGTTCATTTTTTTTTACGTTACTTAACATAGTTTGATTTATTCGCGTCAGGTTACTGATTGCGAATTATGAGTGACAAATGAGTCTCAGGCATTGTGGGTGGTCAAATTTTAGGTCTCCCCTATAATCGATTTCCACGACCACCCAAGCCTTTCGACAATTAGCTGATAGTCCTGCTGACATCTCATACGCTGATGTCCCAAAAGTGCTTCCTCAATATTCTATTGGCCCTTGCCGTTGGGGCGGATACAAGGGCAATAGACTGTCTCTAATGTTGGCAATAGACTGTCTCTAATGTTCCCTACCAGACCATTTATTCTCCCTTTTAAATGCCCTGGTAAACGGAACAAATTGAACATTGAGATTTTTGCACTTAGTAAATTACCCGGTTAAGAGCCATCTGTTTGTGGTGGTCAAACAGATTGGTTAAGCCTAGCAGTAAGGTGGTGTTGCTGACGTTAGCTTACTGGGGCTTCTCATCGAAAATCTAAACTTCGCTTTAGCTGACTCGATTAATCGACTCTGCTGGTAAGCAAATGAGATTATCCCCTTGGGTGAGAATTAAGCCGCGTTGGCGCAACTTACCCATCAAGCGAGTAACGGTAACACGAGTTGAACCAATGGCGCTACCAATTTGGGCATGGGTGAGGGGAAAGGGCAGACAATAGCCACGAATCACATCAGGATCAGTCTCGCTCATGGCCGGCTCTCCATATTCCTCAATCAACAATGTGAGAAATCCTAAGAGTCGGTCAATGGTGCGGCGTTGTCCCAAGGCACTCAGCCACAAGAGTTTGCGCTGGTGCTGATACCTAAAGGCATCCATGACTTCACGGCGGAAGTGAGGCCAGTTGTCTAAGTCGTGCCAGTACATCCACAGCACCGCAGTTTGGTCAACGTGGGCGTATGCTTGGAGCGTGAATGGTGACTGAGCAACAATTTCAAACGGTTGTCCCGCACCAACAAAACCCAAGAAAGCTTCTTCTGGAGTTCTGTTAATTCTTCGAGACGTGAGCTGACTGGCAGTAGCACTAACTTGTGCGGTTCCTACCATACGGATTGCGCCCCTTTGCACCAAATACAGCAAACCAGGTCGGGCTGGAATGCGTTCATCTTTGCTAAAGGTGCGGCAGCGGTAGTGTTCTTGAGCCCAGTCAAGAATCCGTTGCCAAGTCAAGAAAGGCCGTGATGCCTCAGAAAAGGAGGATGGAGATTGCATAGGTAACAAAGAGCGTTCGGCTGAAGACAAAGACGATCATAAAAAGGTGCAAGGAGTGTCTTTGTGTTGGCAGGGTAGGCTTAACGCCTAACAGCGCCAGCCATACAAAGAGTAGAAAGCGTTGAATTTACACTCTACTCTTTTGTTATACTTCCTACTGTACAATGATGGTAGTAAAGTTTACTTACTATTCATCGAATATTCATCAAATTTTATCCTACTCTCATTTTTCTTTATCTAAAGTCAACATCCATCTTCAGATAGATGAAGGAAATAGCTAAATAACAATGAAATGCTGCACGAAGATTATAATCTATGCATTAAAGGCTACTAGTGAGCAAATATACGGCAATTAAGCAGCTAATACATAGCTATTTAATTCAATCGCTCAGTATTTATACTTCTAATCATCATGACTCATGCATAGATGAACAAAAAATTCCTCTATATAAAGGTAGAGATAATAATCGAGTTTTGTATATCTCTGATATAGCCATCAAGCTATCAAAATCTCATAATCGAACACCAATGGAGATAGCCAGTGGTATCGCGTCTCACTTGTCAGCAACCTGTGGCGAAGTTTTCAGCATCCAAATTGTTCCCCCTGGTTCGATTTATGTAGAATTAAAGCCCCTGTTGTTAGCAGCTTGGTTACAAAGTATTGCCATTAAGAGTTTAGGGAACGAAGAGGAAATTGGGTTTCCATCTGGGGAGCAGGGACAAATAGAGGAAATAGCAAAAAGAAAAATTTCGCTTGACAATTCTGAGCGATTATTCGCTGTTCAATATGCCCATGCACGCTGCTGCTCATTAGTGCTACTAGCTCACAGAGAAGGATTGATTAAATTAAAAAATATAAAAAATCTACTGGCAGACACTAGCGAAAATTCCCAAGAACAGATACCTTGGCTTAACCATAATTACCAGATGCGCCTCAGTCATCCAGCGGAGGGGCATTTGATTGCGGAGTTAGTCAAAGTTGTAGATAACTTAGAGTTCCCTCATGTAAATGGTTTTGTAAATTGGGAAAAAGCAGCACTAGATTTAAGTCAAGCTTTTGAAGTTTTTTGGTGCAAGTGTCGCATTTGGGGAAATGTCAAAATTTCTTCGCCAGAGCTAGCTCAAGCCAGAGTCGGATTGATGATGGCTACCCAGTCTGTTTTAAAGTTTTTGCTGGTAAACAAACTGGGAATTCTTGCTCCTCTGGAGTTATGATTTGCTAATCTCTGCCCTTGCTGATTCTCCAAAAAAGCTACCCTAAAGATTTCTGATTTAACTAGGACTTCCAAAAAAAGAATGCCGACCAATTTGGTACTGAATAAAAGTGCCAAAAGACAGTAGTGTCTCTGAGAAAAAACAAAACTTTTATAGTAACTATTGACTCATGTAATCACCTCGGCTATATTATCAGGTGTGTGAGGAGCGAACCAGCAAGGGCACCGAGACGAAACACGGCCAGTCGTCGGTGTCCTTTCTGATTTCATTTATTTTATACAGGGTAAATAGAAAAAATACCCCTTAGGATAGTAGAAATTTTTCCATAGCAGTAGCAGCACCGTCTTCCTCTACATTAGGAGCTACCCACTGAGCGATCGCTTGCACGCCATCCGGTGCATTACCCATTGCTACACCGATGCCAGCGTATTCTAGCATTTCCAAATCGTTGAAATTATCACCAATGGTCATCACGTTATTACTTTGTAATCCCAACATTTCTTCTGCTAGGTAACGTACAGCAGTGCCTTTATTAACAAAGGCATTAGTTGCTTCAAAGAAGGTAGCCACAGATGTTGTTAGATAGAGTTCAGCGGGTGTGTATTGACGACGTAAATTTCCCAATAAATCTTGGATCACTTTTGTGTCGTGGCATAAAGCCAGGACTTTTGTCGGTTCATTCGTCAAGGCTTGGCGCAAATCGCCCACAGGAATTGGTGTAATTCCAGAACGTGCAGCATAAGTTTGAGTTTCTGGGGTTAACTCCCGCACATAAAGCTGGTCATTGATATAAAAGTGGACAGATAAGAGCGATCGCAGCTGCGGTTGTTCAAAATAGTCTAGTAATTGCCCAGCAATTTCCCGCGAAACTGCTAAATGTCGATGCATTTTTTGCGTAGCTGGGTCTTGAATCCAAGCGCCCTGATAAGCCATTAATGGTAAAACAGAGTTAATTTCCTGATGGAAGCGTAAAGCTGAACAATACATGCGCCCAGTAGCGATAGCCACTTGAATCCCTTTAGCTTGTACTGCGGCGATCGCTTGCTTTACAGGTTCGCTCAAAGTGTTAGACTCTCCAGAAATCGTGCCATCTATATCTAATACCAGTAATTTAATCTCTTTTGCAGCTGCGGCGTGATGATCAATGGATGCCAACTCAGAGGCAGATGCTTGGTGCATAAATTCCCCATCCAGGTTTAAACTTCCAGTATTGAGATTAACAAATTCTGTTCACTTAGCAATTTATTTGGTTTAATCATCACCATAAAAAAACCCAGATCAGTATCCGGGTTTTTTAAATTTATTTCTGCACGTATGATCGTCGAACCAAAAACTAACACCTGTCTATAAATTGAATTTTGTCAGTATGCAAAAGGGCGGGAAACAGTCCACCCATTGAAGAAGGTCTAGGAATTGGAAATCTTCAGCCAGCTTTTTTTGCGTTGTGACAAAAGACCAACCCCTGCAAATAAACCTAAACCAAGGGCAGCAGCGGGTTCGGGAACTGCTTGAGCTGTGTCGTAGTTATATGTAACTGAGATATTTGCACCAGCAAGAGTAGTGATAAAAGAAGCCATGTTACCGGAACCTGTAACATTTGAGGTAGCGTTAGCTGAGAATAAAAAGTCCAAATTACCAGCACCAATAAATTTCGCCAAGTCGTTGGAATCGGTAAATGTCTTGGTGGAGGAATCTGCTGCTACTAGTCCAGTAATTGTTTTTCCAGAGGTTCCAGTAAAATCAACTGTGCCATCAAAGGAACCAACTGTATAGCTTTGAGCCACACTTGGTGTTAGGGGAGTCAGACCGAATAGGTCTAATCCATTATTGCTCGCTAACGTGATTAATGCACCTAAATTAACTGTGACATCAATTTTGCCTTGACCTGTATGTTCAAATCCTGCGCTTCCAGTGACATCAGTAGAGAAATTTACTATGACGCTCTGGAGAGTGCCAAGAGATGAATTAAACTTTTGAATGCTCAAAGGTGCGTTGACAATATTTGTGTTCTGCATACCGACAGAAGCACTTTCGGTGTAGCTCAAAGAAGCTGCACTTGCGGCACCGGCTGTTGCTAAAACACCTGCTAAGGTTGTAGCGGCGGCTAGAGAGTTGAATAGTTTTGTTGTCATGGGAAATGAGTTTTTCAAACGAACGATTGCATGATTACTCATCTATTTCTAACTCTGATATTGGTCTTATCGGCTTGATAAATATACGTAATTTTATGTAAAGCTTCCATAAGAAACTTAGTTCGACAACTATACTTTCGAGAACTTTTATATAAAGTTTTGTTGATCCAAAAGGCTATAATATTGATAGTTAATAACTCAAATATAGTGCTAATTTTTGTTGATTTATCCAAGTTTTTAGGGAAATTAAGATATCTTGCCAATTTACTGAAAACCTAGTTCAACTAGACTCACGTATTAACTCTACAAGTATGATATTTTTTATACATGTAGCTGGATTAAGGAAAATAGCCAGTCTCAGAATGCCTATATCTACTAGATACAGGCATTCTCATTACTTGCGAATGATGTCAGTATGCTACAGCTAAAATAAGGCTATGTCTCTAACTTCTGATTCTGTAAATACAACACGTCCGACGTTCATCCTTGTAGACGGACACTCTCTGGCTTTTCGTTCATACTTCGCTTTTGCTAAAGGACGCGATGGTGGACTGCGTACAAAGTCGGGGATTCCTACTAGTGTATGTTTTGGCTTTCTCAAGTGCTTACTGGAAGTCATAGCCACACAACAGCCACAAGCAATGGCGATCGCATTTGATTTAGGCTTACCAACTTTTCGTCACGAAGCCGACGATACTTATAAGGCGGATCGTCCAGGTACACCAGAGGACTTTGTACCTGATTTAAAAAATCTCCAGGAATTGCTGACAGGGTTGAATCTGCCAATCTTCACTGCACCTGGTTATGAAGCCGATGATGTGTTGGGAACCTTAGCACAAAAAGCAACCGCCGCCGGATATAAAGTGAAAATCCTCACAGGCGATCGCGATTTATTTCAACTCATCGACCCCGAAAAAGAAATTACTGTTTTAAACTTTAGTCCTGATGCATTAAAGCGCTCTACAAATAGCATTACGGAGTTTAGTACAGCAGAAGTTAAAGAGAAATTAGGCGTATTACCTACACAGATAGTCGATTTTAAAGCCCTCTGCGGTGATAAATCAGATAATATTCCCGGAGTCAAAGGTATTGGGGAAAAAACCGCAGTCCAGCTACTTAATACCTACGGTTCTCTGGAAAAAATTTATGCAGCACTAGATAAAATTCCCGGTGCGACTCATAAAAAATTGGCAACAGGTCAAGAAGATGCTCAAAAATCTCGCTATTTGGCCAGCATAGTTATAGATGTACCTTTAGAAGTTAATTTAGAAGATTGCAAATTAACAGGGTTTGATACCAGCTTTCTCATCCCAATTTTAGAAAAGTTAGAATTTAAGACCTTTTTAGCCAAAGTTAACCAACTTCAAGAACGATTTGGCGGTGAAGTTGTAGAAACCACAACAGTCCCCAGTGATGATGAAGATGATGATGTGTGGTTTTTCAGTGCGGCTGATACAGCAGCAATTCCCCAGCCATCGACTTCACCAATTCAACCAATAATCATTAACACCGAAGCCAAACTTACTGAATTGGTGGAGGTACTCAAAACATTCACTAACCCAGAAATCCCCGTTGCTTGGGATACAGAAACTAGTGATTTAGAACCACGGGATGCTGTACTAGTAGGAATTGGCTGCTGTTGGGGAACAAAACCAGATGAATCAGCATATATTCCCTTAGCTCACAAAATAGGGAAAAATCTTAGTCAAGATGTAGTTTTAGCAGCACTAAAGCCCATTCTTGAAAGTAGTAGTTATCCAAAAACTTTTCAAAACAGCAAATTTGACCGCTTAGTTTTCCGTTGTCAAGGAATTAAATTGGCGGGAGTTGTATTTGATACTATGCTGGCTAGTTATATTCTCAATCCAGATACTAGCCACAACTTAACTGATTTGGCGCTGCGATCCTTGGGAATAACTTTGCAAAATTATCCAGATTTAGTCCCCAAAGGTAAAACTATTGCGGATATAGATATTAATCATGTAGCTAATTATTGTTGTTTGCAAGTTTACGCTACTTATCAACTTGTACCACAATTACGGGAGGAACTAAATAAAGTTCCAGCCTTGCATAAGTTATTACTAGAAGTAGAACAACCGCTAGAAGCAGTTTTAGCTGAGATGGAATATATCGGTGTTTCCATTGATTCAGCTTATTTGCGGGAACTTTCACAGCAGTTAGAGATAGATTTAGCCAAATTAGAAGAGACAGCCACAGAAATTGCTGGAGAAAAGTTTAATTTGGGTTCTCCTAAACAATTAAGTCAAATATTGTTTGAAAAACTGGGTTTAAGTACAAACTATTCCCGAAAAATTCAAACAGGTTATTCTACAGATGCAGCGACTTTAGAAAGACTCCAAGAAGTTGATCAAACTGGGTTTGTTGATGCCATCATTGAATACCGCACTTTATCTAAATTAAAGTCTACTTATGTAGATGCCTTACCAGCCTTGGTGCGTCCAGATACCCAACGCGTACATACTAATTTTAATCAAACAGCAACATCAACTGGCAGGTTATCTTCATCCAATCCCAACTTGCAAAATATTCCTATTCGCACAGCTTTTAGTCGTCAAATTCGCAAGGCGTTTTTACCAGAACCAGGATGGTTAATGGCGGCGGCTGATTACTCACAAATAGAGTTAAGAATTTTGGCTCATTTAAGTCAAGAGCCAGTTTTGGTACAAGCATATCAGCAAAATGAAGATATTCACACAGTCACGGCGCGATTAATTTTTGAAAAAGAAGATATTACCTCAGATGAACGCAGATTAGCTAAGACTATTAATTTTGGTGTAATTTATGGCATGGGTTCGCTGAAGTTTTCTCGTTCAACGGGGATAGATAAAGGAATTGCTAACGAGTTTATTAAGCGGTTTAACGAACGTTATCCCAAGGTTTTTGCATATTTAGAAGGAGTGAAAAAACAGGCGATCGCTCAAGGTTATGTAGAAACGATTCTTGGTCGTCGTCGCTATGTTGAGTTTACTAATAATAGTCTACGCAAATTACACGGCAGCAATCTTGAAGACATTGACTTGAGTAAATTGAAAAATCTGGGTGCTTATGATGCAGGTTTACTGCGTTCGGCCGCTAATGCGCCAATTCAAGGTTCCAGCGCCGATATTATCAAAATTGCCATGGTGCGAATACATGATATTTTGCCTAAGTATCAAGCGCGTCTTTTATTGCAAGTCCACGATGAATTGGTGTTTGAAGTTCCCCCTTCAGAATGGGAAGAATTACGACCACAAATTAAGTCAGTGATGGAAGATGCTGTTTCTTTGAGTGTGCCGTTAATTGTGGATGTGCGTGCTGGGAATAATTGGATGGAAACAAAATAATTACAACTAAATTTAGATGATTACATGATTGATCATGACCGTTTATTTAAGGAACTTCTAACTACATTTTTTGTGGAGTTCCTAGAATTGTTCTTACCCGAAGTACTAAGTTATCTAGAACGAGATTCTATACAGTTTTTAGATAAGGAAGTTTTCACTGATGTCACGGCTGGAGAACGTTACGAAGCTGACTGGATTGTCAAAGTTAAATTTCTAGGACAAGAGTCTTGCTTTGTGATTCACGTAGAAAACCAATCTTATAAGCAACCTAACTTTGATAAGCGGATGTTTCGCTACTTCTCCCGCTTATATGAAAAATTCGACATACCTATTTATCCGGTGGTTATATTATCTTACGATTCTCCACAAACGCCAGAAACAAATGTACATCAAATAGCATTTCCTCATAAAGTTATTTTACAGTTTAACTATGATGTCATCCAATTAAATCAACTGAATTGGCGAGATTTTCTGCGCCAGAAAAATCCAGTAGCTACTGCATTAATGGCAAAAATGAAAATTGCACCAGCAGAACGCCGACAAGTCAAATTTGAATGCTTGCGGCTGTTGGCAACATTACGATTAGATCCAGCACGGATGCGGTTAATTTCTGGTTTTATTGACACCTATTTACGCTTAAGTCCACAAGAGCAAATACTGTTGCAAAATGATATTGCTAGGATAGAACCAAAAGAACAGGAGGTAGTTATGCAAATAGTTACAAGTTGGATTGAACAAGGAATTGAACAAGGAAAGCAACAAGCAACACTATCCTTAGTTCTGCGCCAACTTCCTCGGCGGGTTGGTCAGCTGACTCCTAAGTTAGAAGAACGAGTTCAGCGGTTATCGCTGACTCAGTTGGAAGATTTAGCAGTGGCGCTGCTGGATTTTTCCTCAGTAGAAGATTTAGAAACTTGGTTGCAACAAATTTCAGCAACAACTTGAAATATTCAGAGGAAGAAACAATCTTCCCCTAAACTTCCTGTTTCTCTACTTTTACCGCACACGACAGAACTTGCGATCGCTATCATGTTCAGGGTATTGCCAAGAATAAGCAAAATGACTCACTCCCGTTATTTGGGGAGCAAATTGCCGCAGTGCTTGCATTTGGGCTTCTAAGGATGGACGATTACTGACTGATTTTCCCCAAGTGCCGGCTAACGCAGGGATTACTTTTGTACCTGGTTGTGCAGAATTGAGAACTTGTTGTACTTGCTGCACAATGCAATTAGCAGTACCGCAAGTTGCATAAGACATGGGATGCCATTCTAAGGAACTAGGAAACCTATCCCAAGGTTGTAAGCGGGAATCATATCCTTGTCCAACGGCTTGGTTACCATCAGGAAAAAATACTGCTCCAGATGGAATACCTTGTTGTTGTGCTGGGTAACTAGCTAAAGCTACAAAGTCTAGAATACCTTGCATAGCGTGGGCCACTGCTAGTTGCCACAATTGTGTTTGCAATATTGGTTGTCTGTCGGTTGCAGACAAAAGTGATTTTTGTTCTGGTTGGAGAACTCGACCTTGCCACATCGGTTCGCCTTCTTGGGGATGCAATTTATCTATTTCAGATATATCTCCGGCGGTGACATATCCTTTACTAAGAAATCGCCGAATTAATTCCAACCCTTTGTAATTTTGTGCGCGTCGAAATAAAGCTTCTTGGGTGGCTTTACTAAATAGCCATAAATCTGAAACTTTGGTGGCAATGGAATTACTTCCTGGCTGTCGTGGATAGCGTACATAATCAAATAACACTCCATCAGGGCGACGGCGGACTACTTCCTGTACCAATTGATAGTAGTCACGTTTTGCCTGTGGGTGATAAGGATCTATATATAGTTGAGAACTATTATCTGGAAGATATAAGCTAGTTTGTCCTTGACCATTACGAGCGATCGCTTCTTCTCTATCCCGACGTTGAGCGTAAGTATAGCCGAAGTTGTTGGTAAACATCCAAGCATAAACTTTTAAACCACGTTGCCGTCCTTTTTGAATGGCAATAGATAGTAAATCAATATTTTCAGCGCCTGGAGTCCGAATTACTGATGGCCAAACAGTAGGATTATTGACTGCTGGTAATAATACCTGACCGTCGGAGAAAACTTCGACATAAACTTGGTTGTAGCCACGGTTAACGATGCGATCCATAATTTGGTCAATCGCTCCTGGCTGAATGTCACAAGGATATAAGCGTAACCAGATCGCTTGAATTTGTGGCCAAGTACGATTGCGGCAATCCTGTAATTCCTTTGCCTGTTGTTGCACCAATTGTTGGTAGCGGGTTTGGGCATCTTGATTGCCTTTTAGCGCTGACAAACGTAAATCTTCTTTTGTTTGCGCTGCTGCTGTGGATAATTGGCAATACTCTGTGACTTGAGCCTTTGCCGGTTGGCCACCAAAGTAGGGAATCAATAAACTACTGGTGAAAGCGGCAGCGAACAGGCGTCGCCAAAACAACTTCGATCTTGTAAGGTTCAAGGGGCGGTTAGACATACCTAAAAGTAGAAGCACAGATCTGTGATCAACCCTAATTAAATTTATTGGCAGTTACATATACTAAAAGTTCTACTTGCGAACTAAAAGTTTTGCAGCTTATCTGTTCAAGACTGCCAAAATTATATTTCTGTTGCCTGATTTTTGGGAAAAACCTTTAACTAAAATGTATAAATTTTATACAAAAAGCAGGTCAAGCCTGCTGAGTGGGGGGGATTTAATTTTTACTGGGGTTGTTTAAATTTTGTTTAGCCAACAAGACCTAAAAGCTGGGAGAGTAGCAATCCATTAAATTGCCAGAAAAAATTGAGTATATTCGTTTGCTCAGGACATTGAGTATTAAAGAGATGAATAGGGGAAAGATTTTGGTACAGTAAAGAGTTTTTTACCCTACACCCTGCACCTGTGGCTCTTCACCCCTCAGCAATTTTGTAGACTTTGGACAATAAATTATCCCATAGTTAAGCGTCACGTTTTAGCGCGGATTCTACCCTATCTAACTCCTGTTCCAAACGATTTTTGAGCTTTTGGGGCAAAGGACGATTTGGGTAAGAACTGTAGTGTCCAGCTAGGGAATTGAGAGCTGTTCGCATGGTTGTAAAGGAACTCAGATTGGAAACAGACTTAACTCGTTGATAGCGAGCTGAAAAATCGTTGATTTTTTGACGTGCTTCTGCTTGAATGGCTGCTCTGTTGGGTGAATCTTCTGTTAAATCCAGAGCTTCTTTCATAATATTGACAACAGCCAAGGTGTCTTGACGATAATCCCCTGTCAAACTGTCTGGACTGCCAGAACAGCCCATGAGGCCAATGGTGAGAACCAAAACTAAAGCAAGTAGACGCGACCAATAGCGCTTCATATGTGTTCAGTGAATAATACGTAAATCAACGTCTATCGTATCCTGGATTGGTATCTGGGGGATCAATTTGGGTGGGGAGATGGGGAGTAACTAATCTAACTTTTCACGGGATCTGGAAAACCTCTCTCTAAATCTCTCTCCTCCCAGGAGAGAGACTTTGACTTCTCCCCATTCCCTCGTAGGGAAGGGGGCTGGGGGGTTAGTTTTTGCGTTACCTTTTCCACATGACGTGAAAAGTCAGAGTAACTAATGACTAATGACTAAGTTATATAAAGTATCCCGTTGTTGATAGGGTCTACTTAGGGAGGCGATCGCAGTTTGCAGAGTTTCGACTTCCATACAAGTACCGCCTACTGCTCCTGCCATTGTGGTAATATGCTCCTCCATTAAGGTGCCACCAATGTCGTTACAGCCCCACAATAAGGCTTCAGTTGCACCAGCTAGTCCTAGTTTTACCCAACTTGGTTGATGGTTGGGAATCCAATTTCCTAAATAAATGCGGGCGACAGCTGTCAGTAATAGTGCATCATTTAAGACTGGTTGATCGCGTCCAACACGACGGCGTAATGATTTAGGTGCTTCTTGTCCGACAAATGGTAAAGCAATAAACTCGGTAATACGAGCCGGATATTCTTGATTAATGGCGGTTTTTTGGAGCGATCGCAATTTTTCTAAATGCCCAATTTGTTGTTCTGGGGTTTCAATATGCCCAGATAAGATGGTGCTAGTGGTGGGTAAACCTAATTGATGCGCTGTCCCAACAATTTCTAGCCAAGTTGCGGTGTCAATCTTCTCTGGACACAGTATCCGCCGCACTTCATCATCTAATACTTCAGCTGCTGTTCCTGGCATTGAGCCTACACCAGCATCCCACAAAGCAGCAATGACATCAGCGTATGTAATACCATCAAGTCTGGCGATAAATTCAATTTCCTGGGGAGAAAAGGCGTGTAGATGTATCTGGGGAAATTTTTGTTTAATAACTTCTACTAATTTGAGGTAATAAGACAAAGATTTGCCGTTGATTTGCGCTTGAGGGTTTAATCCTCCCTGCATACAAATTTCTGTAGCACCTCTTTGCACTGCATCTGTGGATTTTTCGACAATTTGTGTCCAATCTAACCAGTAAGCACCAGCATCACCGTCATCCCGGCGGAATGCACAAAAACTACAGTGCTGTTCACAGATGTTAGTAAAGTTAATATTACGGTTAATTACATAGGTAACTGTATCGCCTGCTTGGGTGTAGCGGAGTTTATCGGCTGTAGTGCGAATGGCAGCGATCGCCTCTGGGTCAGTTTGTTTTAACAATACCACTCCCTCTGTGGGAGATATATCGTATCCCATCAAGGCACGATCCAGAATAGCTTCAGCGGTTTTATGCATCACAGGGCATTAATGGCAACCAAGTTACTCTTACTATTTTGACAGCTATTTCTCTATATTTACTAACTAAGCACATTGATTATTTTGATGATTTTTGTCATTATATTTGTCGTTAATTGCAGTATTTTTTAGATAAAATTATCTTTATCTTCTTAAATAAAAAATAATTATTTTTTTAAATAAATATGTTTGGATTATGATTTTACCTAACCCAATTGATATGTATGAAAAATGAGTTTTGTGTAATTATTATACACGAGCATGAGCGAAACAGATAATTCATTATTGACAGAACCAACAGGCCCGTTACAAATTTCGCAACTGTCCACCACTAGTGTAGGTGTGGATGGTAAATCTATCTATCTTTCACTTGTAATCCCCACCTATCAAGAGAGCGCCAATATCCACAATGTTGTCAAGATATTGAGCCAGTTACTTGATGAACATATCCCAGGACATTATGAATTGATTGTGGTAGATGATAACAGTCCAGACCGCACTTGGGAAGTGGCACAATCTTTGATGGTTGAATACCCGCATTTACGAGTGATGCGCCGCCAACATGAACGAGGATTGTCTTCTGCTGTCATTCGGGGATGGCAGGTGGCTAGGGGTACTGTTTTAGGTGTAATTGATGGAGATTTGCAGCATCCACCAGAAATATTGACACAACTATTGGCAGCAATTGAACAGGGAGCAGATTTAGCAGTAGCTAGCCGTCATGTAGAAGGAGGTGGCGTTAGTAGTTGGAGTATTGTTAGGCGTTTTTTATCCCGTGGCGCTCAGGTATTAGGATTGATTTTGCTACCAGGGGTACTCGGGAGAGTTTCTGACCCCATGAGTGGTTATTTTATGGTGCGTCGTGCTTGCATAGCAGATGTCACACTTAATCCTGTAGGGTATAAAATTCTTTTGGAGATTATTGGTAGGGGCAAAGTGGGTGATATTGCCGAAGTTGGTTATGTATTTTGTGAGCGCCAACAGGGAGAAAGTAAGGTGACATGGAAACAATATGTGGAATATTTACATCACTTATGGCGCTTACGTTTATCCAGAGGAGTATTAGGAAAAGTGAATCAGCAAGTCGGTTTTCCCATTGGTAAGTTCCTCCGCTTTGGGTTGGTGGGACTAAGTGGGGTGTTTGTGGATATGGGAATACTTTATTTGCTTAGTGATCCAACAACTTTGGCTTTACCTTTAACGCGGAGTAAAATCATTGCTGGGGAAATTGCCATTTTCAATAATTTCATATGGAATGATGCTTGGACGTTTGCTGATGTCAGTAGTAATCAACAGGAATGGCATCAACGTCTGAAGCGATTTGGGAAATTTAACTTAATTTGCCTGGCAGGATTATTATTAAATGTTTTGGTGTTGAATTTGGTGTTTAATTTTATCATTCCGAATAGATACATCGCTAATTTAGTTGCGATCGCAGTGGCCACTATCTGGAATTTTTGGGTTAACTTAAAACTCAGTTGGCGCATCACTGATGTAAAATAGCCACAATTTAATTGAACTTAAATCACAAATGTGAGTCTAATATATAAAAATTGACTTGTTGCTGGTATGGCGATGAAAGTCACTCCTGGGGCTGCTGATAATTTGTCACTTATTTTATACCTTGAGCCAGCAAAAATTCTACTTAAAATAGATGAACTTGTATAATAATTGGCGCTCTACCGTTTCTGCTCGCTGGTTTCATGCTTTACTATTGCTGATTTGGTTCATTATCGGCATCAGCTTACGTTTAGCTAATTTGACAGCCAAGCCTCCTTGGATTGATGAATTTGCTACTTTGGTGTTTAGCTTGGGGAATAGTTTTTTACCAGTACCCCTAGATCAAGCGATCGCACCTGATATTTTATTACAACCACTGCAACCAAATCCTGTAGCTGGCGTAAAAGATGTTATTCATCTCATAGTTACACAAGATACTCATCCACCACTGTATTTTGTGATGGCTCATCTATGGGTGAAATTATTTCCGCATCCGGAAGGTTTGGTGTCGCTGTGGGGTGCGCGTTCTCTACCTGCTTTACTAGGCGCAGTCTCCATTCCCTGTGCTTATGTTTTAGGTAAATTAGCCTTTCGTTCTCGATTAGTCGGGCAAATATCGGCGGCCATGATGGCAGTCTCTCCCTATGGTATTTTTTTAGCACAAGAAGCACGCCACTATAGTTTGGCTGTAATTTGGGTGATGGCATCCCTGATGTGCTTAGTCATTGCAATCCGTCATTTGCAAAACCGAATATTGTTACCAGTTTGGATGATCATTGCTTGGGTAGTAATTAATGCCTTAGGCCTTGCTACTCATTACTTTTTTGTTTTGACTCTCGCAGCTGAAGCCTTGGTATTGATTTTTGTCGCGGGGAAACAACACACCCAGTCAAAAAACTTACTGTTTCTCTCTCCTCTGTGGGGGCGCATTTATGTAATTGCCGCTGGTACGTCTGTGGCGGGTATAGTTTGGTTACCTAGCTTTTTACAGAATCGCTATCGCAGTAGTTTAACAGAGTGGATTCAAGGTAGCCGCGTCGGACTAGATTGGATCAACCCAGTTTTTCAAGTTTTAGCAACATGGATTACCATGATTTCCTTGCTCCCAGTGGAATCACCACAGTTAACAGTTGTGATTGCCTCTGGATTTGTCATGTTAATTTTCTTTATTTGGGCAACACCAATTGTAGTTCGTGGTTTCCAGGTGCAGCTACAGTCACCACCAAATCGTTTGATGATTCAAGTATTAGCTGGGGTAATATTAGGAGCGATAGCTTTCTTTTTCTTTTTTACTTATGTATTGGGGATTGACTTAACACGGGGCGCTCGCTATAGTTTTGTCTATTTTCCAGCGGTGGTTATCCTTATAGCGGCTAGTCTCGCAGTTTGTTATCAAAATCCAGATATCGGTAGATGGGGGAACACTGGAAAAAAAGCTGTCACTGTTATTTGGTTGATGGGATTAATTAGCGCCATCACAGTGACTCATAATCTGGGTTACCGCAAGTATTACCGCCCTGACTTATTAGTTCCCTTAATTAAACAATATTCCTCACAGCCAGTCCTTATGGCTACAACCCACCGAAGCTTAGTACAAACTGGAGAAATGATGGGCATCGCCTGGGAATTAAAATTCTCTGGCTCACAAGTTGATACCCAATTTCTTCTCGCTCATCAAGAAGAAGATCCAAAAACTTCTACTGTCGTGCTGGATAATACCTTAAAGGAGTTTCCTCGACCCTTTGATTTATGGTTAGTGAATTTTCACGCCCCTGTAGGAAAAACAGTTAAAACATGTAATGCTGACAAACAAAATTTACCAGGAATCAATGGCTATGAGTATGAAATTTATCATTGTCAGTAGTCATGGTTTATTTGCATAACTTTTTGGGATACCCACTGGTGATAAACCAGCAATCGCCCGTAAGTTTTGACAACGAAGCAAGGCGCTAAAATTGAAGCTGCCACGTCCTTCGATATTAGCGATCGCCTCAATAGCAAATAATAAATGCTGGGCCGCTTCTGTTTCTAAGTAACCCCGGCGTTGGGCTATCAAAATTGCTGCTGCATCGGCGTTTAACTCTGATTCTGGAGATTGGTTGATGCGCCAAATGCGAGTCAAAGCAATTATACTTAATGCTCCAGCGACAGCCATACCCACCACATCTGACTGTGCTGATTCTATTAATCCTGCCAAAAGTCCCAACAACACCACACCTTGATAGATATCCGGTTGATACCACTTCACCCCCATTAACCAGCTAACCTTCTGTAAGGTTAATAAATCCCGTTGTGGTTTAGTCAGACGAAACCATAGATCGAAATTAATATATATTGGTCGATCATGGTGCCACGGTAAGGGAAAAGCAGCATCAATCACCTTTATCTGCTCCGGCTTGCTGACAATTTTCACCGTCATGCGACTAGAAGCAGGTATGACATCTAATAAACGGCGAATTTCGCTCCTAGGCTCCATAAGAATAATTTGTAATTCTTAATTAGAATATACATTTATTTCATCCCGCAAACTCCGTACACAGACTTAGCGTGACTCTGCGTTTGCAAATACAATATCAATTTATCCCAAGCTTTGAGTATATTCTATTATGATGAAGTGTAGTAGATAAAACAATTCTAGCCTCTAGCCACTAGTTTCTAGCCTCTTTCCCCGGAATATTACATGGACGCTTTTGCTCCCATCCCACCTAAATGGACAAATGAGGCAATTCACGCTTACGAGTTTTGCTGTCCTAGTTGTCGAGCCAGTAGTCTGGAAGCTATGGAAGTTTGGATTAATAGGCGATCGCCTGTAATGACAGAAAACCATCGTCGCAAATGGCAGGAGTTCTATAATTGCCAGTGTGGTTATGTTTGGTGGGCGTGGAGCAGCGATCGGCCACCTACAAATTTACTTCATCAACAAGATTGTGACCAATAATTGCTTTTTCTTATTCAGCAACGTTTTGTGAGCAGATTATCTTATCTGCTGTGCAGTTCTGCACCAACGTCTAGCTGCAAAAGCGCATATGCACACTGTAATTACATCAGAAAAAATCGAGTTATCACCTGGCACAATTGTCAAGATATTGGGATATAGATTGCAGGGCGAAAATTATATAATTGCCGAAAGCAGCTATTTTGCTAACGTCAGAGAAATTGTGCAGCAATGCCTCCAAATTGCCAATGAACAAACAACAAGTGAGGCGATTAGATGGTTAAGAGCCTTTTTGCATGAGTAATTTTTAGCAAAAGCTCAATAAAAAACCCGCTTTAAGCGGGTTGTAAATAGTTTAACTTCTAACCAAAAATTAGTTTTAGAAACTGAATGTAGTCCGGAGCGTACCTACATATATAGTGTCGTTGTTGCTGTTGTGTTCAGGGTTGAAGATAACCAACAAACCAGGTGTCACCTGAACATTGCTGCTGACTCTAATTTTGTAAAGTCCTTCTAAATGATAGGAAGTATCGTTGTCTCTACCTGCTCTGTCTACACTACCACCAGTTACTTTGGGAGGTTGACCAAACACAAGACCTAAAACGTTACCTTCTCTACCCAAGTCTCTCACAGCTAGAGTAGTAGCCCAGTTCCAAATATCTGCATCTCTACCAGCACCTACTTGTTCATCAGCTGTGGTATAACCTACCCAACCGCTCAAAGCTAGACTAGGGCTTGGTTGGAAGGAAGCTTGCAGACCGTAGTGGTTAGCTACTGTGGCGTTACCATTAAAGGGATTGTTAGCAAAAGTACTGCCGATGCTAGCAAAGTTGTTGATGCCACTACCAGTAGGAGCGCTATTTTGATATGTACGAGCGTAAGCCAAACCTAAGTTTAATGCTGTACTGGGTTGAAAGGATAGCTGACCGAAAACGGTATTAGCACCTTCAAGAACTCCGTTATCAGGATCAGGGTTATTACCTCTTGGGGCTAAGTAAGCACCAGATAAACTCAAAGCACCACCAGGATTAAAGGTTACTGTCAAACCAGAACCGCCAGCACCTTGACGATAGATAGGACTATAGCGCCCAAACCGGGAAATAGCGCCTCTACCGGAACTAGAAAAGTCGGGGTTGAAGACGTTGACGTTTTCGTTTAATTCAGCACCAGTTGCATCGATTTGCACACGCAAGGCATCACTGAAGTTGAATCTATAGTTAACTTTATCGATTTCAACGTTGTTACCGTTATCACCATCAAAACCCAAGCGGGTCATATTGGTACCAGTACCAGTACCCAATGCATCATTACCACGAGTGGAAACAATGTTACCGGAGTTTAAACGGGTTTGTAGTCTATCTTGACCTGTAAAGCTAGTGTTGAGAGTTAGACGTACCCGATTAGAAAAAGTAGTGTTGCTGTTTAATCCTTGAGTTGATTCACCAACGGGAATTGCTCTGCCATCACCAAAAACATCAGATACAGCAAAAATTGCTTCCCCAGACAGCTTGGTGGTGGTGGAGAATTGATTGGCTTCGAGTTCAGAAGTCCGAGCTTCTAAAGAATCTACACGGCCGCGTAAAGTTGCTAATTCGGCAGAAAATTCTTCTTGCAAGCGTTGCAAGGTTTCTAGGTCTTGTCTGGTGACTACATCAGCAGTTGCTGTAGCAATCAGTTCATTAACTCGGTCTAAACAAGCATTCAAACCAGCCGCAAATTCGTAGCGAGTCAAGGCCCGATTACCACGGTAGGTGCTATCAGGATAACCAGCAATACAACCGTAGCGCTCAACTAAAGATTGCAACGCCTGGAATGCCCAATCTGTAGGCTGTACATCAGCAAACTGAGACACAGATGTTACCTGACCGATGCTATCAGCTTCTTGAGACAACTGAGCAACGGTTGTTACCTGTTCATTAACTTCAACGGCTAAGGCACTGTTAGCAGCTAAAAATGTCGCCGCAACAACTGGGCTGACCTTCAGCACATTCCAAAATAGTTTTGTCATATTAGTTAATTTCACTCACACCTAACGAAATTCTAGCTATGAAAAAAACTCCCTGTGTTCAGGGGATTTACTCACACACTCAGTAGGTAATATACCAGATTTTCCAGACTGAATACAAGACAATTGTCTTTTTTTTGACTAATCTTTTGGATTTATTTATTTAGTGAGCATAGAATAATCCGCCGTTTGTAGCGTAACAATGCTCCTTGAGTTTCAAACTGCTGTAATAGCCGTGTTACTGTCACGCGAGTTGTGTTTAAAACTTCAGATATTTCCTGGTGTGTGATGTTTAAATCAATCAATTTGCCTTGTTCTACATCACGTCCAAATTTTTCACTTAACCACAGCAAAAATTTCCATAATCGTAAAGATATGGGCTTGGAATGCACAATACTTAAAAGCTCTTCTGAATGTTGAATGTGGGACAAAAAAGCATCGATATTTATATACCAAAGGTGAGGCGGTATGATGCTGACTTCTACACTTGTCAAACATTCAATTTGATAAGGTTGGACTTTAGATAAAGAATAACCAATTAAATCCCCAGCGCCCCAGTAACCCAGGGTAATAAATAATCCGTCTTCACTCCAGGTTAAGGTACGAACTGCTCCGCGCTCAATGCGCCAAAGTACGTCGTTACCAGGTGGAATTATTTCCCTCCGACTAAACAACTTTTGTGGTAAGTGTTCAACGAGGCTAGATTCATGTGAGACATCGGGTAAGTTGGGAGTCAAACTTGTGGAAGACATTATGCAAGTACTGGTAGGAGTATGAACTGGATTAATTGCAGACTATGGGAATTCTTCTATTAATTTATTCAAGAGAAAACTTAATTGATGAATATCTTAATGTGGGTAACATGGGTAAAGAATCAATTTCTCTAACTAATATTTTCTCTGGGATAATTATATATGTATGAATGGCACATATTTACTTGACATAAATATCAAACTTTGATCACAGCAACAACTGCTGGCTTAGGCGGAGAATTGGAAGTCTTATTAGGCCAATTAGAACCAATAGGAACTCGACGAGTTTGTAAAAATTCTTCACCTAAAGTATTGGTAATTACAAATTCTCTAGTTTCAGATGCTTGGTCTTTACGTATGCCATGAAATTCTCCTGGGTGTTGTATCGATAAAAACATAGTTTTGTGATCTGGAGTAAAGCAAGGCCCAGTGGTTTCACACTCCATCGGCCCCATACCAAACAAGAAAGCTTTACCAACATCTTCATCGTGGGTGGGCAGAAACCAAATGGCATTGTTACCAAATAATCCAGATAAACTTACGGGTTTACCTTGGTCATTAATCCGATTTTTTACGGAATTATTGAGTTTATTTGTGGAAATATCTGTCACCATCCATAAATTGTCTTGAGGATCTAGCAATAAATTATCGGGGTTAGCAAAACCCATACCGCCGGCTGCTGGTTCCCCTCCCGTGGCTAGGATTTGCCAGCGAAAAGTATTTGCAGATAAATCATTGTGATCTTCACTTAAGCGCATTAGCCAACCATATTCATAAGGTGTTTCACCTGTAGGACTTTTGAAGATCCGCATATCAGCACCTCCTTGTTGATCTGGAGAACCAGAGGTAAAGGCAATGTACAGGTCACCATTAGCCGCAATGACTGTATCTTCTGGACGTGCTGTGCAGGTAGCACCGATAGCATTAGCGGCATAGTGGGCATCAATTAAAATGGCACCTTGCTTTTCTTCGGGGGTACCGATGTAAAGTTCACCTAGTTGTTGATATGTTTGTTTAATCTGAGCGATTTCCTTGTCTTTTGTCACTAACAAATAACCATCGTTGATGGCTGCGGATGGCTGAAGTTTGGGGCCAATGGGTAGCCTGATGACATTACCGGCGATAATTTGCGGAATATCGGGATTAATTGGTGTCTCTGCTTTGAGTGGTAGCCAATGACCTGTACCATCAGCGTTAAATTTGGCAGCATAAAGCATTCCCTGTTGTAGTAACTGAGAATTGGCCTTGTCTTTAGGGTCAGTTACACGATCGCGGCTGATAAATTTGTAAACATGTCCGCCCCGGCGATCGCATCCCGAATAAAATGCAATGGGTTTACCTTTCTCTACCCTGACTCCCACAGCTTCATGGCGGTAACGTCCTAACCAGGTATGTTTTGTCCCGTAGTCCTTGGGGTTGGCTGGGTCAATTTCTACAATCCAGCCATATTTATTTCCAGCTAAACCAAAAACATTACCTTGTCCGTACAGTTCTTCATCGCCTAAAGCAAATGGTCGTTGGCTAGGGTCAAAAGCAGTACCGTCAGCATATACAGCTTCTGTAACTTGTATTTGAAAATTTTCTTCCGCACTGAGAACTGTACCCCACGGGGTTGTTCCGCCAGCACAATTAGCAAAAGTCCCAATGATGCGATCGCCTAATTGATCAATATACCCTTTTCCCTGGAGTTTGCGAAATACTGCCACTGCGGGGCCAGTTGCTTGCAGATATCGCCCATCTTCTAAGCCAGAAATGCCACTTATGCGTCTATCAGCTACAGAATTAGTTCTTTCCCACTGGCCATTATTTCCCTGGCGAATTGATATGACACCCAATCCTTGATCTAACAGTGCTTCTGTACAAATTTCTCGGATTTGGGCTTTGATGCGATCGCTATCTGGCAAAGCATAAGCATTAATTTCCGTTTCCCCTGATGATTGCGCTTTGAGGGCAGTTTTTACAGACTCAAAAGGCAGCGATTTTCCAATTACCTGCTCATAAGTTTGTATCCAGGGGATAGTACTGACATATTCAAAATTAACTGAAAGATATCCTTCATTTTCTGCTGTTGGTAAAAACGATAGGTAATCGTTGTTGTAACCAAAACGAGAATCACCTACCGCATCACCCCAAGCCGCAATCACTTGATATTGAAAACCTTTTGGTAGCACCAAATCATCTACTACTTCATAGGTGCTGTATTCTGCTTGCTGTTGTTCTGGTGTCAAACCTGCTGTTGCTAAGGGAATAGGGCCCTTTATGGATTGAAAAGAAAATGGTAATTCAGCATTTGTAATCTTTTGATCACAACCTGTCAAATAACTCAGTGCCAATGCACTTGTACTGCCCCCAATTAACAACAAAAAATCCCGGCGTGTGATACTCATGGGTTTGATTAATTACACCAGATCCATCAGCTAGTGATATAAACAACAGTTTTGATGCTTGTTGTAGCTAATGTAATTGGGCCAGGTTAAGAAAAAGTAATCGTTTGGTAAATTGTCTGTTGGTTAACCAAGTTTTTATTTTAGGCATTAGGGATTAGAAAAATAGGACTTACGCACTCGTTATGAAAATAAAGGCTTTGAGATTGCTTCTCTACGGTCGCAATGACGAAAATACGTGGTTGGTTACGTAAGTCCTGAAAAAAAAGGATTGGTAAATGGGTAACTTACCAAGCCTCAATTCCTCATCCCTAAAACTAAATTAATGACGTTGACCGGTAACAATGTATGCTACTCTTTGACCAATATTAGTAGCATGATCTGCCATCCGTTCCAGACAACGAATTGCCAATGCTAGCAACAGAATCGGTTCAACTACCCCTGGCACATCCCGCTGCTGGGACAAGGTTTGATAAACACGATCATAGGCATTATCTACAGCATCATCTAAATGCTTTAAACCTCTTCCACCCACTTCATCCAAATCTGCCAAAGCTTTTAAGCTAGTGGCCAGCATTGCTTGTGCATGGTGGGACATATTTTCAATCTCTGGTAAAGTCTCATGAGGCGCATAAGGAAAAATTTTAATGGCAATTTCCGCTAAATCCTCAGCATAATCGCCAATACGCTCTAAGTCTCGCACCAATTGCATAAACGCACTCAAGCAGCGCAAATCTTGGGCTGTGGGTGCTTGCAGCGTCATAATCGCCGTACAATCTGATTCTATTTGTCTATAAAAACGATCTATTTTTTTATCTAGTTGGGGAAGTTCCTCAGCTGCGGTTAAATTACGAGAAAATAGCGCTTGGTGGCTGAGGCGGAACGATTGTTCTACCAAGGCTCCCATACGTAATACATCTCGTTCTAAGCGCCTAATGGCACGTGTCAACTGGGGACTTTTGGGGTTGGAATTAGGGTCATACAAGACGGCGTTCACACTTGTTGTCTCAAAGGTGAAGATATTCTTAACTATAATCTTGGCTTTGAGAGTTTGCCATAACTTCAGGAAGTTGAAGTTGCATCCAAGCGCCACCAGTTTCTGGATGGTTCATGGCTTTGATAGAAGCACCATGAGCTGCAAGAATTTGCCAGACGATGGCTAAACCTAAACCATTACCCACAATTGCCCCCATACTGTTACTTTCTGGCAATGGAGAATGAGTGCGTGCTTTATCTCCTCTGTAAAATCTCTCAAAAATATGTGGTAAATCTGCTGGTGAAAAACCTATTCCCGCATCAATAAGATTTATTTCTAAAATTGGGTTTGGGCGATCGCTATCTTCTGTGGAGATGATTTTCGCTTGAATTTGAATGCTGGTACAAGGAGGACTATATTTGATGCTGTTATCCAGCAAGTTGAGAAAAACTTGATAAATTTTGGCGGGATCTGCCTTAATCCAGAGATTTTCTGGGCCAGTATAGGAAAGAGACAGATGTTGCTTTTGGGTTAATGGTTCTAATGTTTCCCAAACCGATAAAATTAGCGATCGCAGTTCCAGAACTTCTAGATGCAATTGCATCGTGGGGTTGGCTTCCATTTGGGTGAGTTCTAACCAGCTTTGCACCAAGTTAATCAGCCGATCAACTTCTTGCATCAAGCGGTTAACCCAACGATTTAACGGCGGATCTAGGCGATTTTGTAAAGTTTCCACAACCAGACGGATTGAAGTCAGTGGGGTTCTCAGTTCGTGGGCTAGATCAGAAAAAGAGCGATCGCGTTCTTGATTCATATCTAGCAATGGTTGGCGATTTTCTAGAAAAACTCCCACTTGTCCATGAGGTAAAGGCAAGCTGAACGACCGCAAAGTCAATGATTTAATGGTAGGCATTGCTGCCGCATTATCACAAGCTGGGTGAAATACCCACTCTTGCGTCTGCGCTTTTTGCCAATCACGCGTTTGTTCAATTAAATGGTCAAGGTCATAAGACCGCACCAACTCCAACAACAACCGCACTTGTTCTGGTTGCCAATTTTGCAGGTAAAGCATTTCCCGTGCTTGTTGATTACACCACAACAGTTGGTTTTCTTCATCTACCTGTAAATATCCCAGTGGTGCAAAATCCAACAAATCTTTGTAGATTTGCAACGAGTGCTGCGAATCCTGTCGTTGCTGCTTAATAGTTGCTATTTTCCGCTGCAAACGGGGAATTAGCGGTAGCGACACCTCAGAAGTATTCGCGGTTAAAGGTGAGAGTACTCGCCCCAAATAGCGGTTCAATTGAATCTGTTGCCAAATCCACAACCCAATGCCTACCGCTAAACCCAGAAAAAATCCCAATAAAAGCATTTGAGTATGAGTTGCTAGTTGGTTGGTGATTAATCAAAACTAACAACTATCTCACACATTATCCGAAACGATAGCCAAAACCTCTGACAGTCACAATGTATTCAGGGTGACTTGGGTCTTGTTCTAATTTCTCGCGTAACCAGCGGATGTGGACATCGACAGTTTTACTGTCGCCCACAAAATCTGGCCCCCAAACCTGATCTAGCAATTGCTCCCGTGACCAGACTCGGCGAGCATAACTCATAAAAAGTTCCAACAAACGGAACTCTTTGGGAGAAAGATTCACCTCATGACCACGAACCAGCACTCGACACTCTTGGGCATTCAAGGTGACATCTTTATGTTTGAGGACTGGTAGTTGTGGCAAAGTGCTTAAGCGTTGACGCCGGAGTAGCGCCCGACAACGAGCGACTAATTCCCTCATGCTAAAGGGTTTAGTTAGGTAGTCATCTGCACCTACTTCTAACCCCAAAACGCGATCAGTCTCACTACCTTTCGCACTCAGAATCAAAATTGGTACTGGGTTTCCTTGGTGACGCAGCAACCGACAGATATCTAGCCCGTTAATATGAGGTAGCATCAAGTCAAGAACAATTAAGTCAAAAGGCGGTTCTCCTGAGTTGGGTTCAAAACTTTTGAGATATTCGACAGCAGACCGCCCATCAGGGGCTGTTATGACACCAAAACCTTCTTCTTCCAATGCTACAGCTAGCATTTCTTGGATTAATTCTTCATCTTCTACCACCAGAATCCGACTAGTTTGTCCGATTTCTGCTCTAGTAGAATACTTAATTGATTCACTGGTATACATTGATAACAGAAAAATCTAGTTTGTGCTTGTATCAATTACGCTGATGCAATTAATTGTCTGATTTCAGTGGATATATTTTCTTACCGCAGTGAATTCTTTTGCAAAAAGTAATATATATAACACTACAGGATAAATTGCTGTAATTGCAAGCAGCTAAGAGTATTTTTGACTATCTAGCATTTTCGATTCCTCTATGGTGGCGATTCTGCATTGACAACTGCAAATTACATTGATTATGAATTAAGAGGACACGATTAATCCTGCATAAGAGAATTAAAGCTAAGCAAGTCAGAATTACTGACACGTCAAATAATCCCGATATTTTAATCATACCGGGATTTTCGTTGCTAATTCACTGTTGATTTTTTATACTTATTTTCGCGTACCGTAGCCTCTAGATTGACTTCACGCGGTACTAGTGGTCTGTTTTTTCTGGTTTACCGTTGTTCAGGGGTTGTTTTCTATTCTTAGTTGTTTCATCTATTCTTTTGTTAGCTGGTTGGCTGGAATTAGGTTGTGGATTAGACATAGGACTCAATGGTAATATTAACTACACCTTTATATACAACTAAGATATAAGTAATTCCGGTCATAAGTTAAAAAAGTTACATATAAATATAAAAAAATAGAGCCGCTACAATGTTCACGTCTCTATCAATTAGGAAACCCATTCTTAATTAAATTTAGGACTTACTCACTCGCTACGAAAATCAATGCTTTGAGATTGCTTCCCTACGGTCGCAATGACGAAAATACATTAGGGTTACGTAAGTCCTGTAAATTTTGCAAAAATACTTAATTTTAATAGTGACTTTACTGAGTTTAATTAATTAATATTGGTACATCAACACTTATTTCTGGTCATCTGATTTTTGACGGGGCTGTTGATCAATGATATTTTTTTGACTTTTCAACCGGATGGTACCAGATTCAGTTTTACGAGGCTTGCCATTGTTAGGAGGTGTGGGACGACGAGTCATATAAATATCCTCACGGTTGCTTTATTTCTCTTACTGGAACTACAACAGTGTAAATTAGTATTCCGGAAATTTAAAAAGGGGGATGGCATAGGTATCAAGTTAAGGAACAAAACCCAACTTTACCCAACATTTGGTTTGCTTTGTTGGGTTGTGCTGCGCTTAACCCAACCTACTTTTCGACTTTCGCGCCGCACAGCGGTACTAACCTCTTTACGCAAAGGTAGAGTCTAGATTTGGTGGGATATCTTGAATCCGTCCTGGCCCGATCGCTCGTAGGGCTTCCCGTAGAGAAATGTCACCAGTATATAAGGCACGACCGACAATGACACCTTTGACACCTTGGTGTTCTAAGCCCAATAAACTCAATAAATCGGTGACAGAACTCACACCACCGGAGGCAATTATAGGTATAGAAATTGCTCCAGCGAGTTCTCGTAAAGCTTCTAAATTGGGGCCAGAAAGAGTACCATCACGGTGAATATCAGTATAAATAATGGCAGCTGCACCAAATTCTTGCATTTGTACAGCTAGTTGGGTGGCTAAAACTTCTGATGTTTCTAACCAACCGCGCGTGGCTACTAATCCATTACGGGCATCAATACCGATGATAATTTGTTCGGGAAACTCTTGGCAAAGTTCTTGGACTAACTGGGGTTGTTCGACGGCGACGGTTCCTAAGATTGCCCACTGTACGCCTAAATTAAATACTTGTTGTACGCTAGTGCGATCGCGCAATCCGCCACCTATTTCAATGGGTACTGATATTGCTTGAGCGATGGCTTCAATGGCTTTTAAGTTAACTACTTTACCTGCTTTCGCACCATCTAAATCAACTAGATGTAATCGTGTTGCACCCTGATCAACCCACTGTTTGGCCACATCAACGGGATTTTCATTAAAAACTTGCGATCGCTCATAGTCTCCCTGATACAGTCGCACACAGCGACCTTCTAGTAAATCAATAGCAGGAATTACATCCATATCACCAATCCCTCATTATTGGGAGTTTTCATTTTTATTTTTTAATTGTCTAATGGCTTGAGCAAAACCCACCACTACTAAAATATTAGCCAGCGTTAAAAAAACTTCTGCCCCTCCGTGTAGCCAATCCACATTAGCTAAAGACTCACCGTAGTGCAGTTGGGCGTAAATTCCCGCCGGGATGGTAACACCGACAAACACCAGCGTCCCATAAAATCCATATAGCGCTAAACGTGGCATTTGTTGACTGCGGCTAATAAACCACAAGAAACCCAAATAGGGAAACAATGATAGGGCAAATAGGGTTTCTTTAGAGATCATGATTCTGATTTAAGGGGTTTGGCCTCAACAGTATTGGTTTGCGGATCAACAGACTTAGTGGAACGCCAAATCCACACAGCTGCTGCCCAAAGGGTAAAATTACCAACTAATGTCATGGTAGCTTGTAGCGTTACCAGCCATTCTAGAGATGTGGGATTGTCGAAATAATGCCAAGTACAGGCACACATGGCACTAACTAAAGCTGGTAACATGGCTAAGGATAATCCCCACCAACTGCGGTTACCGGTGAGTTCTCCATAAGTCCAGATTAACCAGATGGCGACAATCCACTCAATAACGCTAGAAACGTGAATAATCCAGGTGGGAATCGAAAGAGCGTGCATAAGTAATTAAAAATTCAAAATTCAAAATTCAACATGGGGAAGATGCGGGCGTTATTGTCTGGGTATTACGGTAAAGGTAATGGTGGTGACGAAGCTTTATTGGCGACGCTTTTGCAAATGCTACCACCTCATGTCACCCCTGTGGTGCTTTCTGGTAATCCAGAAGCCACGCGCGATCGCTATGGGGTGGAAAGTTATAATCGCATGGCTATGTTACCTGTATTGCAGGCTTTACGTGACTGTGATGCTTTGATTTGGGGCGGTGGGAGTTTAATTCAAGATGTTACTAGTACCATTAGTCCATTTTATTACGGTGGACTGATGGCGTTGGCTCAAATCATGGGTTTGAAAACCATTGCTTGGGCCCAAGGAATTGGCCCGTTAAAGCGTCCGCCCACTCGCTGGTTAGCACGGCAAAATTTTCAAGGTTGTACCAAAATTAGTGTACGCGATCGCGTCAGTGCAGATTTATTAGCTCAGTGGCAAATTCCTTGTCTGTTAGCACCTGATCCTGTTTGGGCGTTAGATAGTAAACCAGTTCCAGGGCTTTGGGACTTACCAGCGCCGAGGGTTGCTGTGACTTTAAGAAACCATCCCCAACTTACAGCAGCACGTTTGGCTAACTTAACTCGCGCCTTAATAGATTTTCAAACAGCTACCCAAGCATTTATATTATTGCTGCCATTTCAAAAAAGCGAAGATTTAGAAATTGCCGAAGCGATTCAACCCCAATTAAAAGATGTCAGCCAAATTTTGTGTTTAGAAGATCCCCAACTTTTAAAAGGTGTGTATAAAGGCGTAGAAATGGTCATTGGAATGCGCCTGCACAGTTTAATTATGGCTGCGGCTGAAGGTTGTCGCTGTTTTGCTCTAAGTTACGATCCCAAAGTAAATCGGTTAATGGAAGAATTAGAAATGCCTGGTTGGGATTTAGTCAGGTTACCAGATGACCCCAACATAATTAGTAAAACCTGGATGGAACATTATGCTAATGGTGAGCCGCTTTCACCTAACCAAATTCAGTCTTTAGTGGATAGGGCATTAATGCACCGCGATATTTTGAATACAGTCTTCACAACATAAAGCGAGCATTTTACTCAGGCGATCGCGAATCTATTTTCATGAGAATCAAAACTTGGCTAAGATGAAAATACCACGCACAACTTTAATTTTAATATTCCTAGCCCTGGGGTTGGGTGGTTTTGTTTACTTCTATGAAATTCGCGGTGAAACTCAGCGAGAAGAAGTCAAAGCACAACAGCAGCAAATATTCTCATTTACAGAAGATGATATCCAGTCTTTGAGCATTAAAACCAAGGATATCACCCTCAATCTACAACGTAATCCTGAAACCAATAATCCCAAGTGGTTGCTGACATCTCCGACATCAGAACCAGCTAATGACGCTATAGTTGCTTATTTAACGGATTTATTGGCAAAAGGTACAAGCGATCGCACTTTATCAGCTTCAGTTAATCAGCGAGCCGACTTTGGTTTAGATCAACCCCAAGCGACTATCAATATTAATCTGAAGGATCAACAAACTCACCAGCTAATTTTAGGTAATCCTGACTTTAATCGTCAATTCTTGTATGCTCAAACTGATTCTGCTGTGCAACCTAATGGTAATATGGATGTCCTGTTAGTATCTGTAGATTTTGAAAATGCCGTAAATCGAGAAATCTCTGAGTGGACACAATCCGAAGATGCAAGTGCGGCTGAACCAACTCCAGAAACCGAGCAGTAAAAATTGATATCAGATATAACTAAAGCAATAGTCCGCAGTTATGACAAATCCCACCGCCACTTTGCTCATTTCCTGCCCTGATCAAAGAGGACTAGTAGCAAAATTTGCTAATTTTATCTATGCTAATGGTGGCAACATTATCCATGCAGACCAGCATACGGACTTTGCTGCTGGGTTATTTCTCACCCGTATTGAATGGCAATTAGATGGATTTAATTTGCCGAGAGAATTTATTGCCCCTGCTTTTAATGCGATCGCGCAACCTTTAAATGCTAAGTGGGAATTACACTTTTCTGATACTATCCCACGGATTGCTATTTGGGTAAGTCGGCAAGACCATTGTTTATTTGATTTAATTTGGCGACACCGTGCTAAAGAATTTGCTGCTGAAATTCCTTTGATAATTAGTAACCATTCTAATTTAAAGGTGGTAGCTGACCAATTTGGCATTGATTTTCATCATATTCTCATTAATAAAGATAACAAGGCTGAACAAGAAGCCCAACAACTAAAATTATTACAACAGTACAAAATTGATTTAGTTGTATTGGCAAAATATATGCAAGTTGTCAGTGAAGATTTTATTAATCAATTTCCCCAAATCATCAACATTCATCATTCATTTCTGCCGGCTTTTGTCGGAGCAAATCCCTATCATCGAGCCTTTGAAAGAGGTGTAAAAATTATTGGAGCTACCGCTCATTATGCTACTGCTGATTTAGATGCCGGGCCAATTATCGAACAAGATGTAGTGCGCGTAAGTCACCGTGATGAAGTGGAAGATTTGATTAGAAAAGGTAAAGATTTAGAGCGAGTGGTATTAGCTAGAGCAGTGCGGTTACATTTGCAAAATCGCGTTTTGGTATATGCGAATAGAACAGTAGTGTTTGGTTAGGGAGTAACGGGTATCAGTTAAAAAAGTTGACTTTTCACTGATTTAATAAGATTTACCATCACTACCAAAGTATTCTCTATAGCTACAAATTTTATCTCCCCGCACATCAAAAGAAACTGCTACTCGATTTTTATAAGGTTGTCCTAATAAAAGTCCTTCATCACGAAATTCAAAAACTACAGTTGTTTCATTACTGGTAATCTGGTCTAAAGAAGTCAGTTTTAATCCGGGTTTAAATGATGCAGATACATATTTAAAAAACTCTGTAGCCCTATGTTTACCTGCATTTAATCCGTGAAATTTGCCCATAGGAAACCAAAAGGTAAAATCTTCTGTGAGCATAGCTAAAAATGTTTCCCATTCACCAGTCGCTAAACCGTGAGTAAAATACTCAAATGCCTTTTGAGCAACTAACAAAGTATTTGCTGAATTTTGGGTCATTAATTTTTATTTTTTCAGTTTTACCTTTTGGAGTAATTCTTCTTTAATGCGGTTGAGAATTGATGTTTCATCCAGGTTGGACAAAATCTGACCGATGACTGCCTTTGGCCCTTCTGGCCCCCAAGTCGCTCCATTGGCTAAATAAACTTTGGTTACTTGTCCAATGCCATAAGAAGAAACGCCAGATACCCCAGCTTGAGTTAATGCCACTGAGATATACGGGCCAAGGGTAGCGCCAGCTGTCGCTGATGCAGATATCCCCAGTAAACTTTTAAGTCCACTCAAGCCCAAGTTAGCTAACAACTCACTTACACCAATACCCCCCATACTCAAGGCAATTTTTTGTAGCAATTGCACAGCACCAGTTTCGCTCATGGGGATGCCATAGAGTTTAGATAAACCCAAAATCAGAGAAATATCAATCACCACACTACTGAGTATATCTACTACAGTAACCGGATTGAGAGCGATCGCAATGGCTTTGGTCATTACGGCTTTCCAAATCAACTGATTGGCATTCTGTTCACGAATAATTAATTTTCGCTCTACTAATTGCTCATTCACGTTGTCGGCATAAAGCATAGTGTTGAGAGCAACCAAAGCTTTACCCTCACGGTGCAGAATCTCCAAAATTTTCAGCTTCAGTTCTTCAATTTGGGCTGTACCTGTACGCATCTGCACCCCCCTACTACCATCCGGGCGCAGTACTGCTGTTTTCACCAACGGTGATGCGGCCGCCATGACAATTTCTAGCGGCGTGAGTAATTCCTTTACCCGCTCATCGCGGATTTTTTGGTAAATTGCCCGTCGGTCGGCTTCAGGATACTGGTCTACTTTGTTAAATACCAAGATGATGGGTTTACCTGCTTCCCGTAACTGAGATAGTGCTTCATGTTCTATCTTGGTCATATCTCCAGAAATCACAAACAAAATTAAATCTGCTTGCTTGGCTACCTGTTCAGCTAAAGCTGCACGAGTGTCACCATCTACCTCGTCTAAACCGGGAGTGTCAATTAATTCCACCTGAGATTGACCCGTTCCAGGTAAAGTCACCCGTAAAGTACGTTCAGATTCGCCAATAACCTCCTCACTAATACTCCAGTTCACTGTTTGGGCATCACGGGTAACTCCATGTAGAGGCCCAGTTTCAAACACTGTTTGCCCAACCAAGGCATTTAATAGGGAAGATTTACCACGTCCCACCATCCCAAACGCAGCAATTTGCACCACCATGCTGTCTAATTTACCCAACATGGTTTCTAAATCAGCCAGTTCAGCCTCTAATCCTTTTTTTTCTTGGGATGACAGGTCAAGATTGGCTACTAAATTCCGCAGCGCCGTTTGTGCTTGTTTATAATTCAGTTCTGTTTGAATATCTTCAAAGCTGAAAATGGCACTATCTAATTCCTCCTCCCAGTTGAGAGAATTATCGTCAGTGTTGACAGAATCGCTGTGATGAGGTTCAGGCAATGGCAATGTGGAAGTCATAGCAATTTGAAATTTGCAATATAGGATTTTCTTCCTATATTCCTATCCTAGTTATTTTGATGGGCATTAGCGTCGCTTATCGTAGGTATCGCATAGAAAGAGGTGGAGAGATGAAGGAGAATTAATTCTTCATCCCAGTCCCTACTCCCTACTCCCCACTCCCCACTCCCTACTAATAATGACTAATGACCAACAAAACGTCCTAAACTGAAAAATGCATCTAGTAGCGTTAGAATCTTGACTAAATCACCTGTGCGTAAAATAGTAATTGCCGGTAACTGGAAAATGTTCAAAACCCAGGCAGAAACCCAGGAGTTTTTACGAGGATTTCTGCCCAATTTGGAGGAAACGCCCGAAGGAAGAGAAGTGGTTTTATGCCCTCCTTTTACTAACTTAAACGTTTTATCTAAAACTTTACATGGCAGCCGCATCCAGTTGGGCGCACAAAATATCCACTGGGAGGAAAATGGAGCCTATACGGGTGAAATTTCTGGCCCTATGCTGACGGAAAGTGGTGTGCGTTTTGTAATTGTCGGTCATAGCGAACGACGACAATACTTTTGTGAAACGGACGCAACTGTCAATCTGCGTCTGAAAGCTGCTCAAAGATATGGTCTGACACCAATTTTATGTGTTGGTGAAACGAAACAACAACGAGATGCTGGAGAAACTGAATCACTGATTTCTACCCAGCTAGAAAAAGACCTCATAGATGTGAATCAAGATAACTTGGTGATTGCCTATGAACCAATTTGGGCAATCGGTACTGGTGACACTTGTGAAGCAAAAGAGGCTAATCGGGTAATTGGCTTAATTCGCAGTCAGTTGAGTAATCCCAATGTTTCAATTCAATACGGTGGCTCAGTCAAGCCAGAGAATATTGATGAAATTATGGCTCAACCAGAAATTGATGGTGCGCTTGTGGGAGGAGCAAGCCTAGAACCTGCAAGTTTTGCGCGAATTGTCAACCACAAGTAACCCTATGTGCGACGCTTTTTCCCTGGCCAGTCCGGGGAATGCGTTTTATTCACGAATCAGGACTTACGTCTGTCCGTTCGCTTATTTTTAAACTCGAAATTGAATTAAAGCCTTAATTCAAAGGGGAAAGGGCTATTTTTAAGTAAGCAGCCAATASAAAGTAAGATTTATTACCTTTATATTCGGCTTCTAGAAGCATCTATTTAAGGCGCAGAGGGGCATAAACCATAAAAATGGCTAAAACCTTGTTTTAGATAAAAACGCCTGAATTGCCTGTGGAGCCTAGATTACAAGCCCTGTAAGGCTTAATTAAATTTTCTGGTCAAAAATGAGCGAACGCCGAGTTACGTAACCCTAACTTATTTCCGTCATTGCGACCGTAGGGTAGACGCGGAGCGGCTTCTCGCAGAGTAGCAATCTCAAAGCCTTGATTTTCGTAGCGAGTGCGTAAGTCCTAACGAATAAACAATAAAGTGCTTTCATTACAATTTTTGTGTGGATATCTTGTCCGCATCGGCAGAAAAAGATAAGTTATATAAATTTATGTCAAGCAAGTTGATAATTCGAGGACGCTGTTTCCATTGGGGACAGCGCACTTATCTTATGGGTATTTTGAATGTCACACCTGATAGCTTTAGCGATGGAGGTGTGTTTAATAATAGTTCTGCGGCTTTGGCACAGGCGCAAGCAATGGTAGCGGCTGGTGCTGACATTATTGATGTGGGTGGTCAATCAACTCGACCGGGAGCGCCGCAAATAACTTTAGCAGAAGAGCTGGATCGAGTAATACCAGTGTTGCAGGCGCTAAGAAAAGAAATTACTGTACCAATTTCTGTAGATACAACTAGGGCTGCTGTAGCAAAAGCATCTGTAGAAGCTGGAGCAGATATGATTAATGATATTTCTGGCGGCACCTTTGATTCAGAAATGTTCACCACAGTAGCTAGTTTAGATGTGCCAATTGTGTTAATGCACATTCGGGGTACACCGCAGACTATGCAACAAATGACTGATTATGAGGATTTAATAGGAGAGATTTCTAGTTTTTTAGCAAAACAAATTTTAGCGGCAACTGCTGTGGGTGTTGATCAAAAAAAAATTATTATTGATCCTGGTATTGGTTTTGCGAAGAACTATGAGCAAAATTTAGAAATTTTTCGCCGCTTGCATTTATTGAAAGAGTTAAACTGTCCTATTTTGGTAGGAGCATCCCGTAAAAGTTTCATTGGTCGCATTTTAGATCAACCAGATCCGCAAGCACGGGTTTGGGGCACAGCAGCGGCTTGTTGTGCTGCAATTTTTAATGGTGCTGATATCCTCCGAGTTCACGATGTTTTAGAAATGCGTGATGTGTCACAGGTAGCTGATGCGCTGTTCCGAGAAGAATACAGCATACCTAAGAGTTAGGATTACCATTTTCAGAATTTTTGCCGTTGCCTTCTCTTGCTACTGTATCAGCAATCAACTGGTCATAAACTTCATTACTTTTGCTGGGGTCTACAAAGACGATTTTGGCGTTATTGCTTTCACCTAGTTTTTGACTAGCCATTACATAATCTTGAGCTACAAGATATCGTAAGATTTCTCTGCTTTCAGGATGGGTACGTAAAGCTTCAGCAATTATCTGCATTGATGTTTGAGTTCCTTGGGCCTTTTTAATAGCAGCGTCACGTTCCCCTTCTGCTTCAAAAGCCAATGCTCGTTTTTTGATTTCCGCAGCCCGTTCCTCTTCCATTGACTTTCGCACGCTTTCCGGAGGTGTCAGGCTTTGAATATCTAACCGTAGAATCTGAACGCCCCAATCTTCTGTGGTCCGATTCAACTGGTTTAAAATGGCTGTATCCATTTCGGCACGGGAAACGTTGGTTTCCTCTACAGTATTCTGGGCAATGACTTCTCGAAGTGTGGTTGTGGCTAACTGTGTTAACGAACCTTGGAGATCATCAATTTCGTAAAAACTCTTGACCATATCTCTAATACGCCAGAACAGAACAGCATCAACTTCCAGATAAATGTTATCTCTGGTAATCACATTTTGCGGTTTGATATCGAGAAACTGCTCGCGGGTTGTATCTTCCATCACCACCTGATCAACCAGAGGCACAATAAAGTTCAGCCCAGGTGAAAGTTTACGATGATATCGCCCCAACCTTTCTACTAAGGCTTCGTTACCTTGATTAATTAATTTGGCAGATCCTAAGGCATAGCCTATCAGCGCTAAGACTATGGCAATAAGTGGCTCCATACATCCTCCTATTCAGCTTTTGGGCGAATTTCAGTTTAAAAGACATGGTACTACCTTAGTCCTAATTTCAGCTTAATGTTTTGAGGCTGTAATCTTATGAACATTAAAATTGATATCTCATTACAACTTACTGATGTTCTAGGCATTGTGTAGACAGGACATTTTGGCATCATGCGATCGCTATTAAAGCACCTAGATCACACGCTGGCAAGGAGGAGGTATGTTATTAAATTTACGTTAGGGAATAGAGGTTAGGGGCTAGGGAATAGAGTAATTTTCTCCCCATCCCCTACTCCCAACTCCCTACTCCCTATTCCCTACATTTACTTGATAGCGAAACCCAACCAGGGTTTAATATTTCTTGGCAAATCAGAATTGAACCTTAAGGGTATTTCTCGGGTAGATAGTGATTGGGCGTAGGCTGGTGTCAGAAATGGTTGGTAAATCGCGGCTTCTGGTGTGTCTTGTTTAATAAACGCTAAAGTTACACCACGAATCAGTTCACGCAAAGCATCGGTTTCTTGTCCCCGCTTTTCTCTGACAAGTGTAGTCGCTGCACTGGCCGGATATGCTGGATCGGTAATACTCAAGTGAGTTGCACCAATGGCAGTTAACAAATATTTAGCACCCCCTAGTTGCTGAAAAGGTCTAATTTGATGACTCAAGGCCGGAGTCAAAGCATCTTCGGTGCTGCTGACAATTAAAACGGGTTTGGTAACTTTGCTCAAACCGTTGTTACCAAAAAGTCTACCCACAAGAGGATTAAGAGCGATCGCACTTTTAACTCTCTCGTCTTTTACCTGTGGTTTGCTATCTTGTAAACTAGCAGCCGCACATTGCAACCAGTCACCAGGAGATTCGCCAAAGGAAAGAGAGGTTTTACAAAATTCTTGCAATGGCTTTAAATCTATTTCTCCACCAACTAAGGCTAATGCTGTATGACCACCTAAGGAGTGACCGATAACTGTTACTTTCTCTGTGTTAAGCTTTCCTTGCAGTTGTCCTGCTTGAGTATTGAGTTTTTCTAATTCGTTGAGTAAAAAGCTGACATCTTGCGGTCGGTCAACAAATTCCCTGGCTGGTAGTAATTGCGCCAAGTTGACTTGACTAGAAACTTTATTGATAGCCGTAGAGTTACTTCCTGGATGCTCAATTGCGGCAACGGTGATTCCGTGGGAAGCTAAATGACTTGCCAAATAGCTAAAAAATTGGCGATTGGCTCCCAATCCGTGGGAAAGCACTACCAATGGCGCTTGGGTATTTTGCTGACTCCAATAAATATCTACAGGAATGCGGCGGTTGCGTTGACTGTCTTGGAAGGTCAGTGTCTGCTGTTGAACTGTGGCTTGACCTGTGGCTGCGGGGTCAAAGGTTGGCTGAAAAGGCGTATTATTTTTTACTAATAATTCTCGTTCTAGCAACCGACCCAAAACTTGACTTTGTAAGTTATTGGCGTTAAATGCTAAGGCAATTTGCGCTGCTTGAGAGGCGTCTACAGTAATATTTTCCTGTGGGTAAGCTCGCAAGAAACCAACTGCACTTAAACCGTTGACTTGACGTAAAGAGAGGTTGAGTGCTGCCTGGAGGGTTTCTGGCGTACTGCCTGGTATTGCTGCTTCCAAGGAAGTTATTAATTGTCTGCCTTGGGGCGATCGCGCTAACTCATCGATGAATTTATCGGCAAATCCTGGATCTACTTGTAACTGTCGGTTCAGTAATTCCCCTACTTGGGGTGTTAAGACAGCACTATATATTTGTAAGTGTTCTGGCAGGTTACCTGTTTTGGCAAATCTTTCAATGTCGCTGATATTTAAAGATTGTTGAAAGGGGCCCAAGCGAATAGTAACCGTTTCTGCTGCTTTAGCGGTGGGAATGCCAACACCACAACTTACAGCTAAAGTTAAACTGCACAATAATCCTTTAATGAAGGATGTTTGAGGTAGATTTTTGCCTAGCCAAGAGTACATACGATGTGAGGAGTGAAAATGTCAGTCAACTTATTGACTACAATTATGGGTTTGAAGTTGCCATCGCTAGTTAAATAAAACAACTTCAAACCCACTATTTTTATTATCCTGGAGCCACAGTTTTTAGAACAGACCGAATAAGGCTCTGAATACTCCTAACAAACCGCCTAGTGGGTTAATTACTGTACCCACAGAATCGCCGACCGAGGCTAAACCAGAGCGGTTGACGATGACAACATCATTGTTGCGGAGTATGGGATTAGTTTCTTCATTAATTCCTTGGGCGAAATCAACTTTTACTTCTCGCTTGGTCACAGAACCATTAGGATTAAGACGAACTAAATCCACTGTGGTTGTTCTAGCTCTAGCATTATTGAATCCACCCGCAGCTAGTATGGCCTGATTTAAAGAGCTATTTGGCTTAATATCTACGGCTCCTGGACGTTGAACTTCACCTACTACCCCAACTTGAATTGTCGCCGGAGATAAAGTAGTGGCAGCTAATTGAGTAGCTTCTGCTGTGTTTACCTCAGTGGCAGTAGGAATGACAATTGTATCTCCGTCCTGCACGATTATGTCTTGATCAATATCACCGCTTTGTAATAATTGCCAGAGATCGATATTTATATTTTGTTGTGAACCAGTTCTTGTGGGTCGGCGGAGTTGGAGATTACGAACATCAGCTTGTGATGTAATTCCCCCAGCTACTTGCAGCGCTCGCATCACAGTGGGTAAACCACCAGCGCCTTCTTCACCGCCACCACCACCCTGGCCAACAAGATATGAGCCAGGACGATTTACTTCACCAATGATGGCTACAGTGCGTGGTGTTGTGGGGCTAGCAGCAAAGTTAGCTGAAAATAAATTTCGTGCTTCTGCGACGTTGAAGGTAGTTGCAGTTGGCACAACTATGGTGTCACCATCTCTTAAGGTAATATCCTGGTCTATTCTACCTGTTTGAATTAGTTCTTTTAAATTGAGATTAACAACTTGCTCTGAAGAACGTCCAATTCTCCGTCTTAATTGCACTTGAGTTACATCTGCTGCCAATGTCACGCCTTGGGCTGTGGTGAGTGCAGCTAATACAGTTGGGTATTGTACCCCTGGATTTTGACCTGCGCCACCTTGTAAGTTCAGAGTATAAGACCCAGGACGTGTTACTTCTCCCGCAACCAAAATATTAATAGGTCTAGGTGATAACAGGTTAACTGAAATTAGGGGACGTTTGAGAAAGCGAGAATATCTGTTGGCAATTTCATCAGCAGCTTGTTCGGTTGTCAGACCCAAAACGGAAACACTGCCAATTAAAGGTAGGTTAATTGATCCACCTGGAGGAATTTGATATTCGCCTGTATATTCTGGTACTTCAAATACGTTGACGCGAATCAGATCGCCACCACCTAAAGAATAGTTAGTATCTATTGGTACACTTGGCGCTACTTGTTGTCCTGTGGGAAATATTGGTTGTGTACCCGGTGCTACTTGTTGTCCTGTGGGAAATACTTGTTGTGTACCCGGTGCTACTTGTTGTCCTGTGGGAAATACTTGTTGTCCCGTTGGTGATGCTGGTTGTGTTGGTGGTACTAATTGTCCCTGAGCTAGGCTCGCAGACGGTACAGCCGCACTGACAGCCGTTAACAAAGCCACACCCATAACTGGTTGGGTGAGGAATTTCAGCAAACCTGTGTTAAGCATATTTACCTTAGACTCTGAGACTGTGATCGGCATAGTTTTTTATAAACATCTAAATTTTGACTATACTTAATTATTCATGTTCCCCGATTCAAGTTCCCCAACATTACTTATTTTCCTCGAAAAGTGTAATTTTCCGGAGGGATATTTATTTATTAATGTTGAATTTTTAGTAAAGTTAACTTAAAGATGTCTTAGAGTTTCAGTCTAGTATAAATTAGCTTGTATGGTATTTGATTGACATCAAAAATATCATCATTTTATTTGAGTTAAAAAAATTACTTTTGTCATTAATAACATTCATCCACAGCAGCCACAGTTTATACTTTAGAGGCTTTATCAACTCAAAATTCTCAATAAACAAAGAGAGAATTTTAACTGTTATTTTGGCGGAAATTGCTGGTATTGGATAAATTTGACAGATGTATTAGAAAATTTTCCCTTACTCTTCTCTAGAAACAGACACTTGCGTATACGGTGTATTCTGTAATAGAAAGATGTACGTTAAAAAAATTTGACCAATCAGAAATACTAATTAACCGATTTCCTTTTTTGTAACTGTTGAATAAAGAAATCTTCTAGGGAGTGGCGAGATAAGTTCATAGAAATGATTTGCCCCCCCATCAAACGGAGACTAGCAAGAAAATCATAATAATCTTCTTGTAGTGTGCCTTGCCAAGAACCATCATGGGAAAATACTAGGCTCGGTATCCATTTTTTCAAAATTTCTCCGTCACCACCTTGACCTTTTACGTAGTATGTGCTTCCAGTTCCTAAAAGTTCATGGAGAGAACCAGAACAAATTATTTTACCTTGAGAGAGGATAGCTATGCGATCGCAAATTTGTTCGACTTCACTAAGAACATGACTGTTAAAGAAAATCGTCTTCCCGGCGGCTTTGAGGGACAAAATAATTTCCCGCATTTGGTAGCGTCCCACAGGATCTAAACCAGACATTGGTTCATCGAGAAATATCAAGTCTGGATCATTTATCAGTGCCTGGGCCATACCCACACGCTGTAACATACCTTTAGAATAGCGCCGCATCTGCTTTTTCCGGGCATCGGTGAGGGATAAACCCACTAATTCCAATAGTTGGGGAATACGTTGACGTTGTACACTCTGAGGAATTTGGAATAACCCAGCCGCTAGCTGTAAAAATTCCCAGCCCGTGAGATAGTCATATAAATAAGGGTTTTCTGGCAGATAACCAATACGTTGTTTAGCATGGCGATCGCCTAATGGCTGGCCTAATAATAAACCCTTTCCCGAAGTAGGGCGGATAATTCCCAACAACAGTTTTAACAGAGTAGTTTTACCTGCACCATTAGGCCCTAGTAACCCAAAAGTTTCACCTTGGTATACGGTGAGCGAACAACCTTTCAGGGATACAATCTTTTGATTCAGCCAAAACCCCGTGCGATAGACTTTTCGCAAATCAGCAGTTAGGACTACTGGTGGATTTTCTGTAATATTCAGCGGAGAATTAAGGGTGTCTGCACCAGACTTCATCTCAGTTTCGTGTATTAATTGCAGTGTACCCAATGGTCTAACAGTCACAATTACCACTAGGTTTGTCAATTATCACAAACCAAATAGCTAATTGACACCCTCTGTGTCACTTTTACAGAAAACCCTTGGAACTGGGAATAGTCCCACCGCGACGAGGATCAATTTCCACAGCCATCCGGGTAGCCCTAGCAAAAGCTTTAAATGTCGCCTCAATAATATGATGGGAATTAATCCCATCCAGTTGGCGAATGTGTAGTGTCATTTGGCTATGGTTGACCAAAGCTACAAAAAACTCGCGTACTAGTTGAGTATCATAGGTTCCCACGCGCTGGGTAGGAATATCCAAGCCATAACTCAGGTGGGGACGACCAGAAAAATCTAGCGCCACTTGCACTAAAGCTTCATCTAAGGGTGCGAGAAAATTCCCAAAACGCACAATCCCTTTTCTGTTACCTAGTGCTTGACTAAAAGCTTGCCCTAAAGTGATACCCACATCTTCATTGGTGTGGTGGTCATCAATTTCCCAGTCTCCCTGGGCTTGGACATTTAAGTCAATCAGCCCGTGGGAGGCAATTTGATGCAACATGTGATCCAAAAACGGAATCCCGGTGGCTGCGGTGCAGATACCTGTACCATCCAGGTTAATGGTAACTTGCACATCCGTTTCACCTGTGGTGCGGTGAACAGAGGCCACGCGAGCAGTTTGAGTTTCGATAATTTGACGTTCGCTTGTTTGCATAAAGAAAGGGGAGTGGGGAGTGGGGAGTGGGGAGTAGGGAGTAGGGAGTAGGGAACTTGAGTTCTTTTATGGGGATAAGGGAGGGATTAAAGGGTAATGGGGCAATCAATTTTGGTGGTAATTATTTTAGATCAATGTTGGGTTGTGCTGCGCTTAATGCAACATTTTAGCTTTGCCACGCCACTACACTCCAATCTCCACTCCCCACTCCCTATTCCCCACTCCCTATTCCCCACTCCCTCAATGTTACATTCCCATGATTTCATATCCTGCATCTACGTACAGAACTTGCCCGGTGATGCCACTGGCTAAATCGCTGGATAAGAATGCAGCTGTGTTGCCTACTTCTTGCTGGGTGACGGTGCGTCGGAGGGGGGCTACTTCTTCTACATGGTGAATCATATCTAAGATTCCGCCTACTGCTGATGATGCCAAAGTGCGAATTGGCCCGGCGGAGATGGCGTTGACTCGAATGTTTTGTGGCCCTAGTTCAGCCGCTAAATAACGTACGCTAGCTTCTAAACCTGCTTTAGCTACTCCCATGACGTTGTAGTTGGGGACAGCTCTGACACCGCCTAAATATGTCAGGGTGATAATACTACCGCCTTCTGTCATTAGTGGTTTGGCTGCACCGCTTAATTGCACTAAGGAGTAGGTGCTAATTTCTAAAGCGGTTTTAAATCCAGCACGCGAGGTTTGGCTAAAACCACCAGTTAAATCGTCTTTGTTGGCGAAAGCTAAACAGTGAATAAGTATGTCTAATCTGCCCCATTTTTCTTGAATGGCTGCAAAGGTAGACTGAATTTGTTCGTCGTTTTGGACATTACAGGGAACAAATAAGCTGGGATTAAGAGGTTCCACTAATTCCGCAACTTTTTTCTCCATCTTGCCTCGGTCATCTGGCAAGTAAGTAATACCTAAGTTTGCTCCTGCTTGATGCAGTTGTTGAGCAATCCCCCAGGCGATGGAGCGGTTATTGGCAATTCCTGTAACTAAGGCGTTTTTTCCAGTGAGATTCAGCATAGAAATTGTAAATGCAACCAATCATTAGGAGCATACTAGAATCCGAGGTGAGTTTGTCTTGGTTTTACACATGATTTGCAAAAATGATGATTATGTGATGTGTTTTCGGAAAAATTTTGCTAGATAATCCTTAAGATATTCTCAAGATATGATGAAAATTTTGGCAAAAAACCTGATGACTGCAACTGTGCAAGTACTTATAACAACTACTAGCTAAAAACATGAAAAATTATGTATCATTATGAACAAATAACTGCGAAGTTGTGGGCTTGAGTATAGGAATGCACAGAAAGGTTGACGGTGCTTTATTCTTTTTTCGGGTGTATTCTTAGGTAATCAGTTTTTGTTTTTCCGGCATTGGGTAGGGGAAGGGAGATGATCGTGACACAAGATAAAGCCCTAGCAAATGTATTTCGTCAGATGGCGACCGGAGCTTTTCCTCCGGTTGTGGAAACGTTTGAACGCAACAAAACGATCTTTTTTCCCGGCGATCCTGCTGAACGAGTTTATTTTCTTTTAAAGGGTGCTGTTAAACTTTCCAGGGTGTACGAAGCAGGTGAGGAAATAACGGTAGCACTGCTGCGGGAAAATAGCGTTTTTGGTGTGTTGTCATTGCTGACGGGAAATAAGTCAGATAGATTTTACCATGCAGTTGCATTTACCTCTGTAGAGTTGCTTTCAGCTCCTATTGAACAGGTAGAGCAAGCACTCAAGGAAAATCCAGAATTATCCATGTTGATGCTGCGGGGACTATCTTCGCGGATTTTACAGACAGAGATGATGATTGAAACTTTAGCTCACCGGGATATGGGTTCGAGATTGGTGAGTTTTCTGTTAATTCTTTGTCGTGATTTTGGCGTTCCTTGTGCAGATGGAATTACGATTGATCTCAAGTTATCTCATCAGGCGATCGCTGAGGCCATTGGTTCAACTCGTGTAACTGTCACCAGGTTATTAGGGGATTTGCGTGAGAAAAAGATGATTTCCATCCACAAAAAGAAGATTACTGTGCATAAACCTGTTACGTTAAGTAGGCAGTTCACTTAAAAGCAATTGAAGGAGGTGGAGTGGCAAGTGTTGTGTTTTTCAAGATGACACCCATAGCTGGAGGTAAATCTAAAATCGTGAGTAGTTTCAGCTATTGCCAATATTCCATCCTCCACCAGATAATGTTTGAAAGTAGTAGGCTGTATCTGGAAGCATTATGCCTCCGGCACACTACGTGAACGGTAGCTGAAGATGACCACCGGGTACATCCTTATAGCAGCAATTTTAATTTTGGGGGGCGTAATTGCCACTGTGGGCGATCGCATTGGCACACGTGTTGGCAAGGCTCGCCTCTCACTATTTAAGCTTCGTCCCAAAAGCACAGCGGTACTAGTCACTATTTTTACTGGTGCATTAATTGCCACATCAACTTTGGGAATCTTATTTGTGGCTGATGAAGGATTAAGGCAAGGGGTCTTTGAGCTAGAGGATATTCAAAGAGACTTGAGAGAAAAGCGCGAACAGCTAAAAGTTGCCGAAACTCAAAAAAGTCAAGTAGAAAGTGAGTTAAGTCAAGCAAGGATTGAACAAGCCCAAGCACAACAAGAGTTACAGGTAATTAATAAGTCCTTACAAGCAGCAAATACTAAACAACGGGAAACTCAAGCCCAACTAAACCGCACCCTCAGCCAACAGGCCCAAACCCAAACACAACTTCAACGCACCCAAGGTCAGTTAAGTCAAGTAGCTAATCGCTATCAACAAGCCCTAACGGAACTGCAAAGCGTTTATGATCAAAGAGAAGTATTGCAGTCAGCCATTGAAGAACTCCGGTCAGAACGTCAACGACTTTACGCCGAAGCAAAAAAAGCCATTGATGAAGCCAAAACAGCTATTGACCAGCGCGATCGCAAAATTGCCGAACTAGATGGATTAATTAAAAAGCGCAATGAAGAAATTGCGTCGCGAGAACAAGTAATTGCCATTAGGGAATCTCGCCTTAAAGAATTAGAAAGACAACAGAATTATTTAGAACAAGAAGTAGCCAGACTAGAAAAATATTACCAGTCATACCGTGATTTGCGTTTAGGCAAACTAGCTTTATTTCGGGGACAAGTTTTGGCATCTGGTGTAATTCGTGGTATCAACCAAGTAGACCTAGCGCGTCAGGTGGTAATCCAGCTGTTACAGGAAGCTAACCGCAATGCCAATATTGAACTCTCAGAACCTGGTACAATCCCTGCGAATGAAGATATATTGCGCGTTACTCCAGAAAGAATTGAGCAACTAACCCAGCAAATTAACGATGGTAGGGAATACGTCGTGCGAATCTTCTCAGCTGGCAATTACGTCAGAGGAGAAGACCAGATAGAATTTTTTGCAGATACAGCGCGCAATCAACTAGTATTTTCCGGAAGTGAGGTTTTGGCCACAACTACGGCTGATCCTAAAAATATGACTACCTATCAACTGCGGCAAAGACTGGATCTGCTAATTTCGGCTTCTCAATTTCGAGCCCGGAATGCGGGAATCGTCGAAAATGTCCAATTAGACAATACTTTTTTACGCTTTTTCTCGCAATTAAGGCAGTATGAACAAACGGTGGAAATCAAAGCGATCGCAGCGGAGGATACTTATACAGCAGGGCCGTTAAGAGTCAAGCTGTTGGCAATCTTCAACGGACAAATTCTGTTTAGCACTTAATAAAAAATGTTGGCTCGTAGTCAGGACTTTAGTCCTGGACTGAGTGACTGTAGACCCATAGCAGCTTCTACAAACTGTTTATTATGGATGATTTGGCGGACTGAAAATTTTAATTTTGACTTCCGCATAGTGGTACTAGTCCTTAAAATAAGAAATAACGCTGTGCCATTGGTAAAGAAGTAGCCGGTTCACAAGTCAATAATTTTCCATCCACCCTCACATAAAAGGTTTCCGGATCAACCTCAATCTGGGGAGTCGCATCGTTGAGTTTCAAATCTGCCTTACTCAGATTACGTGTATTGCTAACCGCTAAAGTACAACTTTTTAAACCAAGTTGAGCAGGTATACCCCCATCCAAAGCGGTTTGAGAAACAAAGGTAATAGAGGTATGAGTCATTGCTCCACCAAAACTGCCAAACATTGGACGCATATAAACTGGCTCAGGAGTTGAGATACTGGCGTTGGGATCACCCATTTGCGCCCAAGCTATCATTCCTCCTTTAATGACAAGCTCTGGTTTTACCCCAAAAAAAGCTGGTTTCCACAAACATAAATCGGCAATTTTACCTTTTTCAATGGAACCCACATAGTTAGCAATTCCGTGAGCGATGGCCGGGTTAATGGTGTATTTAGCGACATAACGCTTGGCCCTAAAATTGTCATGAGTTTCATAAGGATTTCCCGGTGACGGCAATAATCCCTTTTGTACTTTCATCTTATGAGCAGTTTGCCAAGTACGAATAATTACTTCCCCTACCCTTCCCATAGCTTGGGAATCTGAAGCCATGATGCTGATAGCACCCATATCGTGCAATAGATCTTCCGCCGCGATGGTTTCCTTACGAATCCTCGATTCAGCAAATTTGACATCTTCTCGAATGTTTTTATCGAGGTGATGGCACACCATTAACATATCTTTGTGTTCATCAAAGGTGTTGATGGTGTAAGGACGAGTGGGATTTGTCGAAGCGGGTAACACATTGGTTAAACTGCAAACTTTCAGAATGTCAGGCGCGTGACCTCCACCGGCACCTTCAGTATGGTAGGTGTGAATAACACGGCCTTGAAATGCCGCAATGGTATTTTCTACAAATCCGGCTTCGTTGAGCGAATCGGTATGAATTGCTACTTGCACATCATATTCATCGCCAACGGTAAGACAATTGTTAATGGCATCGGGAGTAGATCCCCAGTCTTCGTGCAGCTTTAAACCAATGACTCCCGCAGCAACTTGTTCAACTAATCCTTGGGGTTGGCTGGTATTGCCTTTGCCCAGCAAACCTATATTCATGGGGAAGCCATCAGCAGCTTGGAGCATCCGGTGAATATTCCAAGTACCAGGGGTGCAAGTAGTGGCAAGAGTACCAGTAGCCGGGCCAGTACCACCGCCAAGCATAGTAGTTATACCTGATGCCAACGCTGTTTCAATTTGCTGGGGACAAATAAAGTGAATGTGGCTATCGATGGCTCCAGCCGTCAAAATTTTACCTTCTCCAGCTATGACTTCCGTACCGGGGCCAATAATGATATCAATGTTGTCTTGAGTGTAGGGATTGCCTGCTTTGCCAATTTCGACGATTTCCCCATTTTTAATGCCAACATCGGCTTTAACGATGCCCCACCAGTCAAGAATCAAGGCGTTGGTAATCACCAAATCTACTACCTTGGGATCTTGGGCTTGGGTGAGGGGGGATTGTCCCATACCATCACGAATTACCTTACCACCGCCGAATTTCACCTCATCGCCATAGAGAGTACCCCCGTAACTGGTGTAGTCTGCTTCTACTTCAATGAATAAATCTGTATCGGCAAGACGGACGCGATCGCCTATAGTAGGGCCAAACATGGCTGCGTATTCTCGACGGTTCATGCGGTAGCTCATTTTTGCTCCTGAATTAACTTGAAAATTACCTAAGTTTTAACTAGCAAATAACCTGTGAGACAATTTTTGATGTCGCATTTGGGCAACATCGATAAAAGGCGTACAAGACCACATTTCATTTAAGCTGATTGATGCAGCAGCTTTGCAGGTTGCTTCCATATCTGGCGCTAGCTGAAGCAAGACTTGTTGTGCTTGAATATGTCCGACAACACTTAAGCGGATAGCAGCCCCCAATAAACCGGCGATGAAGCTATGTAAAAAAGCCAATACAGTATCCCCTTTGCTCAAACCCGCTACCCTACCGACGACAGCAAAAATTACCGGATGTAAGCAGTGAATTTTACCTGTAACGGCGTCTTGATTGAGGGTGTTTAATTGAGAATCTTCCCATGTGGAACTAGCAACCATCAGCAAGGCTCGTCCGCTTTTGCGTTGGGTTTCACGAGTTTTTTCTATTAAGGTTTGAGCAAATAGTTGGGCATCTGCTTGTCGAACAGCTGCTAAATCACCACCTACACTTCCTTCATAGGCATGAATTAATGCAACTAAATCCGTAGTTCCCACCTTATTACGCAATAACAGCCGCAGAAATATCAGTAAGTCTTCACAGCCGTGTAGTTGTTCGTCTTGAACCAGACATTCTAGCCCATGAGACAGGGTAAAGGAGCCAGAAGGAAAAAACGAATCAGATAATTGCATCAGAGCAAGTTGTTGCGCGATCGCAGATATTGGTTGATTCATCAGCCGTGATGGTGGTGTGTGTGGTGATAAAAGTCCATCTGTGTGGCTGGCGATGGCGATTCATAGTCAATTTTTAAACCAGGAATCTGGAAATTGCGGATAGTTGATTCCATGACTTCCACATCTGCGGCTAGCTGGAGATAAAGCTTGTGATTTTGCACAATAATCGGCCAATGGTGATTTCCTAGAACATGGCCCAGATGAACCAATTCGATAGCGCGATCGCCTACTGGCTCGGTAAAACTTAATACCATCAATTTTTGCTCTTGTAGATGAATTAGTAATAAGTTACCTTGTTGGGTTTCTAAAACATCTCCTTCTTGCAGTGACCAATCACGACTTTTGACAATTCCTACAGCTATGCCAGAGCTAGTGTGAGCGTGAATCCTTCCTTTGCGACTATCACTTTGACTAATGGAAACTTCTAAACAACGCTCCGAGCAACGAGCTTGCTCTATCTGTGAAGCGAGACTAGTATTATCGGTTAAATTGCCTAGATAAATTTGTGCTAATTCAGTCATAACGAATCAGGTAAAGGAGATTGATAGCTACTGCGGCGCACGCAGTTGAGAACGTATTTCCAGTAGTTTTTAAGTTCGTGAGTTCTACTGGCCATGGCCCTAATCAACAGACCTTTGTGATCAGGCAAGATCGAACTTGCTACAGTCAAATCAGAGCAATTTGCAGCTGCTAAATTTTCTACACTGGCACTCAATAATTCCCAGTTGGTTTCGGGTAAGATGACAATTAAACTACCAAGGACAGGCGCACAGGAAAAAAGATGACTTTGAATAAAGGGATTAAGCTTTCCTTCCAAGCGCATGGCATCACTAAACCATAGCTCTCCCAAAGTAGAAGTCACGCGCAGGCGACTAAAATAATGTTGAAACTGGTAAAATTCTCCTCTAGCCAGCCTTCCTGGGATCAGGATTTCACTTAAGCATAGTTTTGCGGTGTCATGAATCTTGATATTTATTGTTTGCTCTAAAGCTGCATCTGCGTACAAAATCAAGGGTTCTGGGATCAACTCTAAGCTTGCTCCTGGGCCAATTTCAATTTCATAATGTGTTGTGGCTTTGGCTGTGGGCATAGAATGAACTTTAGTAGCAGCCTGATCGGTGAGGTAAAGGCTAGTATTAGCGGCGAGTTGCAAAGAAACATTCAATTCATCTCCAGCGAGTAAACCTGGAGACGTACTCACAATATAGAGATAGGCGCGATGGGAATCGTCATCATCATCGAGACGAAATACGGGAGAGACGCTTAAGGGATAAGTTGCATATTGATGACTAATAATAGTTTGACCAAAGCGATCGCACTTCAGCTCTAACTCTAAGTTATTTCTGGGTTTAACAGTTTCCAAAGTTGGCAAAGATAACACATTGAACCTCAACTAAGCTGCTACACAGCCAATTATGTAATTGCAGAAGGACTGCGAAACAAAACTGTCTCCAAAATAAAATTAACTACCTCTTCCAATCCTGCTTGTGTCTTGCAATTGGTATAAGCTATGGGTTTACCTCGACGGTGTAAGGGGGCTTGTTGGCGAATTAATTCCAAATCTGCACCCACATAAGGAGCGATATCAATTTTATTCACCACCACTAAATCAGCTTGTAAAAAGCCTGGGCCTTTTTTGCGAGGTATATCATCTCCTGCACCCACGTCAATCACAAAAATATAGGCATCCACCAACTCATAACTAAACGTAGAAGCCAGATTGTCACCGCCACTTTCAATGAGGATCAGGTCTAATTGAGGAAACTGTAATTCAAAGTCCTTAACGGCGAGAAGATTCATTGTAGGATCTTCCCGAATCGCTGTGTGCGGACAGCTACCCGTCTCGACACCAATAATCCTTTCTGGAGATAAAAAGCCTCGTCCTTTGAGCCGATCTGCATCTTCTGTGGTAAGTAAGTCGTTGGTCACAACAGCAATTTCAATGCCCTGATGCATCAATATGGGAACGATACACTCAATCAAGGCTGTTTTTCCACTACCCACTGGCCCCCCAATTCCTAGCCGGGCTGCTGACTTTGACATGGTGCATCTCCCCTTTTATTGCTGATCCACATACCCATTGACTAATCCATTAAAGCCATAAATCTGACGCGTACCACCATATGGAACTAACTCAACTTCTTTTTCATCCCCTGGTTCAAATCTGATGGCTGTACCTGCGGGAATGTTGAGACGCATTCCTTTGGTTTGATGGCGGTCAAATTGCAGACCAGTATTCACTTCATAAAAGTGGAAATGAGAACCCACTTGGATGGGGCGATCGCCTATATTACTAACCCGAAGTTTGACAATGTTTTTTCCAACATTCAGTTCCAGAGGTTCTGATTTGGTAATAATGATTTGTCCTGGGGTCATTGCTATTCTGGCGACCTTAATTGAGGAGGTCAAGTTGTTGAAGTTCGCACCCTCAACTTTAATATCCTCTAAATTGGCAACGTTGTCGGTAAAGGTTTTACTACGACCCCGAAAATCTTCATATTCGTACAGGGTAACTTTCATCCCTGCTGGTACTGTCAACGAACTCAGTTGATTGTGACCAATGCCCAAATCGTTAATGTTATGTTCGCCTTCATCTAGCTCTTTTTGGGTTCCCTGAAAATTAGCATGAGCGTAAATTGTCACTTTATTACTCGTATACATTTACATATCCTTTTAATATCAATTCTCCATCTCCAATCTGGAATAGTATTAGTCTTGAATCGGATTGTGTACCGTTACTAATTTTGTTCCATCAGGAAAGGTCGCCTCAATTTGCACTTCATGAAGCATTTCTGGAATGCCATCCATAACATCATCCCGATGCAAAAGTTTTGTGCCTTCACTCATTAACTGACTAACAGTTTTTCCTTCTCTTGCGCCTTCCATAATCGCAGCAGAGATGTATGCCATTGCTTCAGGGTAATTAAGCTTTAACCCTTTTTCTTTTCGTCTTTCTGCTACCAAAGCAGCTGTAAAAATCAATAATTTATCTTTTTCTTGAGGTGTTAGTTGCATAGAATCTTTTCTTAGATAAAAATAACTTTATGAGTGATGCAATGTATACACGCTTTGAAATTTTCTCAGCATCTTAGCAAAAATGCAAGGACAGTTAAGAACAGTTAAACAAATAGTTATGGCATTCGCCAAGTAGCCTAGAGCATCAACGGATCATCAAACCCAGATAACCAAAGACTCCAAGCCTGTTACACCTTCCCGTTAATATGTCAAATTGAACACTTTAGATACAGTAGTAAGTTCAATTTTTGAGTCAACTTGATGGCTAGTTTAGTTGCTTATAGGTATCTACCACAAAAATCATCTCTTGACATTTATACCAAAGACTGAGCTACTGTAATGCTGTTATTTTTTAGTTCTGTCGAACTCACGTTAAAATTATGAAAAACGCCATGATATTAAAATATTTAACCCAAAATTATTGATAGGATTTAAGTGTATTTGATATGACTATTAGTGAATTTTCGCCAACACAACCAGTTATTTTGGGCTTTGACCCAGGTAAAGACAAGTGTGGTTTAGCCATTATGGGGCTGGATCGACAACTATATTATCATCAAGTCGTAGTTGCTCCAAAGGCGATCGCTACCATTGAAACACTACGCCAACAATTTCCAGTTTCCTTATTAGTCATGGGTGACCAAACCACCGCTAAAAAATGGAAACAGCAATTGCAGCAGGAATTGACAGATCAGCTCAACATTATTTTAGTAGATGAACGCTATAGCACTTTAGACGCACGCGATCGCTATTGGCAAATGTACCCACCCAAAGGACTTACAAAGCTATTACCACAGGGTATGCGACAGCCGCCACGACCCATAGATGATATTGTTGCCCTCCTCTTAATTGAAAGATACTTAAATCGCCTAACAATTAGTAGGGAGTAGAGACTGGGTGAGATCAAGGAAAAGAACTCATGACCAATGAGCAATAACTAAAGTTCAGCCCGAATAGTAAAAGCATAATCTCCTCCAGGCTCTAGCTGGTAATCTTGTTGTTCCAAAAAGCGGCCGAGGGGTTCTTTAATGAGTGCGCGACCTTGAGATGGTTTAACTGACAATTCTCCCTGGCGGAAATGCCACAGGAAATGCCACTCAAACGCACCCGCGCTGACTTCACCTTCAAGGAAGCCATGTTGCCAGGATTGGCGGATAATTCTGACATGGGCAATGGTTTCTGGCAGACGTTTAGCACTCACAATGCTTGGTGTCACGTGTGGGATAACAGCTGATTCTGTAGATTACTTACTAGTAGCCTACTTCTTTTATTTACCAAACTTCGCTGAAATCGACAAACGAACAAAGGGAATATTTTTGTAGAGATTCTTAATTCGACTTTATCCATTTTGATAGAACGCGATGCCTGAAGCAACCCGCTCAAAAGCATCTACACATTGATTTCCGCCCAGCGATACTAGAGCGTAGACGCAAGATATAAATTTATTCTTTGGATGAAATATTTGTTTTAACTGAACGATGGATCAATCGACAAGGCCAGAAAAAAGCTCCACACATACTTACCGAAGCAACAGTAGCCATAACTTGCCAACTTGACATTGACGGCGGAGTCTCTGAATCTGAAGCTTGAGCTTTAAGGTCTTTAACTAGCTCTCGTGTTGAATGACATAGTTGACTGGCTGTACTCACCCCTTCAATTGCCGCTCCAATTAGATAAGCTACCAGGGCAATTCCTAGCCAGTGATTCATAATATTGAAGTGGTTAAATTCTGAGAAGATGATTGACAATGAGTAATTATTCTGTTGAATATAATTATTAATTGCCTTGCCCAAATAATTGCCGGCCTTCCGCCGTATCGCGAATTAGGGGCAGTTTGGATTCAATGTAGGTATTGAGACTCTTTTCTGTATGTTTTTCCAAGGGTTGCTGGGCTTTTAATTTCTGAAGAAGTAGTTGTACTAAGGCTGCATCGTCAAACTGAAGCAAGGTGCTAACTTGGGTAGACTCAATTACACACCAGATTTGTTGTATTGTTTTGGCAGTTATCATGAGTCTTCTCTTCCTTAAGATTTTCTTTATATTCTCATGAGTTTACGATTAGTGCTGCATTGCGCTTTCAAAATTAACTAATCAACACAATCACAGATAGCTGAAGATGACAGGACTTACGTAACCTAACGTATTTCCGTCATTGCGACCGTAGGGTAAAGCCCTAACGGGCATGGCTGCGCTTACCGCGTAGCGTGCCGGAGCTCTAGCAATCTCAAAGCCTTGATTTTCGTGGCGAGTGCGTAAGTCCTAGATGAGCTTGGTTACATAAATTAATAATACGTGGTAACTAATTGGACATGCCTTAAAACACCCCATACTACCATCGTCTGACAGTGGGTCATCTGTAATCACAGACGAGCCGCAACTTAGACTTTCATCCAAACTTTAGCCTGTCCTCTCCTTGATCATACTTGAGTTTTCCATCAAGGGGCTAGTTTTAATTAACTAGATAATAGTTTCCTGTAACTGACTTTCTAAATTAGCCCGTAAACACAAGTCAGCTATAGACCACACCCATAATTTATTGACATTCCCAGTAAAATCTTCTGCTTTGTGGGTGACAATTGCATCTAAGTGCCAATAGTCGATACAAGCTAACTCGACAGCAGATTCAAAATCCTTTAAGGGTAATGAGCGTGCTTGCTGAAGAATTTGCTGGTTAACATGGCAAACTTGAATTTTTGCTTGTAACCAATAAATCACTATTTTAGCAATTTTATGGTTTTGTAAGCACTTAGCATAAGTGTAAATTTTCTGCCAGCCAACCTCTGTAATATGCATCTGAATCAATGGATTTATGCTGTCTAATAATTTACTAATGTCTCCTGTAAATTCTTGACGATGCATCAAAGCTTCTAATATTAAATCAGCATCAAATAAAATTTTGATCACTTTCAATCCCCTGGATATTCCGATAACTGTAGCGTCACAACTGAGCTAACACACATTCAATTTGCATTTTTGCTACTGAGAGTTTTCAGCGCTTGCTCGTTTTAAATCCAATCAGTACTACTGTGATTTAAATTACTAAAAAATAAACATAAATACGTAAAAAATATTTCAGTTAGGTATAGACATCAATAAATACAATCGGTAGTGGCAAGATTCCCGATAGCATGTCAAATTTTTGCCAAATTAGAGTTTTGTCCCCATAAAAACAGGCGTGAACATCACATCAACCCGTTTGAATATAGGCTAGTACTGACTTAAAGATTACCTGAGATGACGAAAAGTTATTTATGATGGTTCCAAACCAATAACATTCCGATGTAAAGTACCTGAAACCTCTAAGATTTACAGGGAAAGGAGAACAGGCAACGAACGCTATCAGTATTTCTGGTAATGGATGTATATATTCGCCTAGCTTGCTTAAAAGATATACCTGCGCTTACCCGCCTAATTCCTAAATCTGCTAGGAAACTTCAAGCTAATTACTACACCTTTCAGCAGATTGAAGGCGCTTTGGGAAGTGTTTTTGGTGTCGATAGCCAACTTATTGATGATGGTACTTATTTCGTTGCTGAGAGCAAAACCCAAATCATCGGTTGTGGCGGATGGAGCAAACGAAAAACTCTTTATGGAGGGGATCAAAGCAAAAGTATTGCTGAAGAAAGCTTCCTAGATCCCAAAATTGAGGCTGCCAAAATTCGGGCATTTTTTGTAGATCCCGCTTGGGCGCGTAGAGGAATTGGTAGCCAAATAATGCAACAGTGCGAGACAGCCGCATGTGATGCTGGATTTCAGAAACTGGAGATTATAGCTACTTTAGCTGGTGAATTTCTCTATGCTAAGTTTGGCTATCATGTCATTGAGAAATTTGATATCCCTTTGCCAAATGGTGAAATATTGCCAGTAGTTCGGATGTTTAAGAGTTATGCTGTGGATTAGCAAATTTTAGCTAAATTTTTAACTCTGATTTACTCATTCATATTACGGTAAGTGGCAACTGCGGAAGGCGATATGCGGTTTAAGTACCGGAAAATCCAATATTTAAATATAGTATCTAAAATTACGGGAAATGTGGCAATAAATAAGAAGATAAAATTTCGATTGGCTGGTAACCCCCAATGGCGGGATACACCTTCTAAAATTACTTCCCAGCCATGAGGAGAGTGGAATCCTACAAATACATCGGTAAATAGAATGATAATAAAGGCTTTGGCACTGTCACTAAGACCATAAACCACATGATCAAAAAAGTCTTTTAACACTAGGATAGAAGGCTTACTGGCAATCAAGACACAAATAAAAGCACCAACAGAAAAAATATCTGAAAAAACATTTTTAATAGCATTAGCACTTTCATATCGAAATTCTTCAGCAATTTTACGTGCCTTAGCTGCTATTTGTTTTTCTACCTCTTCTGACGATAGTGGTGGAGCAATACCAATCATATTTTCAAATTTAATTCTTTCTTCAAATCTTTGCAGTTCAACTAACGCTTCTTCCTCCATTTCAAAATTAAGGAATATTTGCGTTGTATCGGGACTTCTAAAGTTGTTAATTATGGGCCCTACTATCAAGACTTTGGAGATTTGATGCGTTAAAAGAGGTATTATAATTAATAGTAAGAGAAATCGAATAGATATTATTGTTCTTCTTTGAGTCTGACGAAAGTTTTTAACAACATCTTGTTCAGAATTGGGGTCTAGTTCTACTTGTAGACGACCTATAGTACTTAAAATAGAACGGGGCAATATGCCCATACTATCAGCTTTACGACGCGGTTTTTTAGGCGGTTCTTGCTTTTGATTCGGTAATTGTGGCGTTGATATTTGTGTAGCGGAGGCATCAACTTTGAGAATTTGCGGTTTCTTTACTAAGTCTGAAGAAATTATTTCATAATCCAGGTTATTATATTTTGAAGTAACTGCATCAATGAACTTCAAATTTTCTAAGATTAAAGTAGCATTAGAATATTCTATACCCGTTTTCTGGATGGCTTTTTGATTAGATTCGTTAGCAAACCAACGACTAGCTCGAAACTCTGTCAGTCGCATCCGGACAATTTTTAATTGTTTCTTTAAGTCGGACTCAAAATAATCCATCACACTGTTACTGTAGATGGCTGAGTTTAAGTCTATTTTTTGACCGTTGAAATACTCGTCTTCGATGGCTTTAATCGTTGTCGCTGCCTTGTAAGCCTCTTCTAGTGAACGCTCTGGAGTTAGTAAGTACCATCTGTAAGCAGACAGTAAAAACGGGTAAATCTTCTGGCTAAAAATAGGCATTCTCATTGTAGGCAATCATCTAGCATTTATTAGTGATTATTAACTTTAAGTTAACGCACGCAGTATACTAGCAAATCTATAAGGGGAGAGTTTGTGATTTCTCATTCTATTTGGATTGTTGGCAATAGCCGTAGTGGTAAGACAACTCGCTTGATAGAACATTTTTATCGCTGGTTATCTAGTAAAAATTATGACACCGAATCATTTTATACTAAAAAACAAGAACAGCCAAAAGGTGGAATGATACCACAACTCTCCTATCTCCAAAAAAGCGGGACAGGAGTTTTAATTTTAGCTGCCAATAGCGAGAATCGTCGGGCATTGGGGGATAAAATTGTCACAACAACTCAGGGTAAATATCCAGTTCGTGCCAAAACAATCCTCGGCTTTTTTCAAGATGAAGTTATCTTATTTTGGCCGTTATTGATTCAATTGTTGCATCTCAAAGCACAATTTCCGGTGCGATTACGCCCAGAAACCGAACAGGAACTGGCAACTAAACTTTGGCGTTCCCAGTTGGATGCAGCAACTTTGCAGCGTGCGGGAGTGAATGAGTATCGCTTAGTGCGGCGGATTTTGGACTTATTACAATTAGCTGCTTACAGTTATCAACCATGCGAAAATATTGCCCAAGTTTTACAAACCAGCTTACAGGAAGAATCCATAGATTTAGAGCCGGAATTATTGGCATCTTTGTTATTAGATTGGCGTGACTTTTGTTTATCCAGAGGATTGCTGACTTATGGCATTATTACAGAACTTTACAGTCAGAAATTATTAAGCGATCGCACATACCAACAATATCTCATGCAACGCTATCAAGCTGTACTGGCAGATGATGTTGATGATTATCCTGGGGTAGCCCGTCAACTGTTTGATTTTCTGTTAGATCACGATGCTGTGGGGATGTTCAGCTTCAACCCTCAGGGTGCAGTCCGCCTGGGATTAGGTGCAGATCCCAATTATATGGAAGGTTTAGCCGGGCGTTGTCAAATAGAGAAATTAACTCAAACACCCTTACCGTGTTTAGCAGAGACACTCAACACCCCAATGCTGGAATTAGTCACAGAACCGATGGCATTGTTGAGTTTACCAGATACAGTCCAATCAATTCAAACTACCTCCCGCGCCCAACTATTGCGACACACCGCCGAAGAAATTGTCACAGCCATTAAAACAGGACAAGTAGAAGCAGAACAAGTAGCGATTATTGCCCCAGGTTTAGATGCGATCGCCCGTTACACTTTAGTAGAAATTCTCACCAAACAAAACATCCCTGTCGAATCACTCAACGAACAACGCTCCTTAATTAGTTCACCAGTGATTCGGGCATTACTCACCATGCTGGCATTAGTTTATCCCGGTTTAGGTCGCCTAGTAGATCGAGATGCCGTAGCCGAGATGTTAGTAGTCCTCAGCAGAAAATCCGAACCTTCAGAAAATTCTTCCCAACTTCCAACTCCCGTTCGGCTACGCTCACGGCAAGCCTACTCCCAACTCCCCACCCACATAGATCCAGTACGCGCCGGCTTAATAGCAGATTACTGCTTTGTACCCCATCCTGATGAACCAAAATTGCTCCCAGTTTCAGCCTTCGAGCGCTGGGATAGAATTGGCTACGCAGCCACCAAAGCTTATGGTGAAATTTTAGAGTGGTTAGAAAAAGTGCGATCGCAACAACAACAGCGATTAATTCCCAGTCCAATTTCTTTGTTATATCTAGCAATTCAGCACTTTTTATGTAGAGATAGCAACCCTCCATCCGACCAAATGGCTGCACTGCGGGAATTACTAGAAACAGCCCAACACTACTGGGAAATCGACACCAGACTAAAACAAACCATTCCCAACTCCCAACTCCCAACTCCCAACTCCCCATTCTCAACCGTTGCTGAATTCATTCAACTTTTACGCCGTGGTACCATCACAGCCAACCCTTATCCCTTACGTCCCGTCGGCCCTTCCAGAAAAGCTGTCACCTTAGCAACAATTTTTCAATATCGCTCTAGTAGAAAATCTCATCGTTGGCATTTTTGGTTAGATGCTGGTTCCCCCTTATGGACAAAAGGCGGAGCAGCCACATTATTTGGCGCACCTTTTTTCCTGCAAGAAAGACTAGGACAACCCTGGACAGCAGAAGACGAACAACAGTCAGAGGATGAAAGATTACGCCGAATTTTGCTAGATTTACTGTCTCGCGTATCCCAGAAAGTGTATTTGTGTCACAGTGAATTAGCAGTTAATGGTCAAGAACAAATCGGCCCATTGTTATCTTTAGTACACGCCTGTACACCATCTGAAGCAGCAATTACATAATTATCGGGACTTCCAGAAATTAAATTATCCAATGAGTCAGAGCAAAGACAATCATCAGATTCTTTCTTCCCCAGCTGCAAAAACAATCTGAGTTTTCACGTCATGTGGAAAAAAACCTAACCCCCCAGCCCCCTTCCCTTGTAGGCTATCCATTAGTCACATCTTTCTTAACAAAGCCGAAAGCCATTTATAGGAGTAATTTCACGTTGATAATTCCTAGCTGGGGTTGACAGAGCGAGAAAAATATGTAGGGTGGGGGGAGATGGATTGTTGTTGACATACCCTTGGGGATTTTGTTGATTTGGCTAATGGGTTTGCTGGACTAATTTCCAAGTAGCAGCGATATCATGTAATCGTCGCAATCCACGCCAAATAGTCTT